>DATAMR010000014.1:0-135756 GCA_036260485.1 Solirubrobacterales bacterium
GTTGACCTCGCCGGCGGGGACCCGGCGCGCCCGCATGAACTTGACCCATTCCGCCGCCGTCCTCCCTGCGAGCGCCTCCTCGAGCAGCGCCCGCAGCTCGTCGCGATGCTCGACCCGCGCCGCGTTGGTCGCGAAGCGCTCGTCGCCGGCGAGGGTGCCGCTCCCGAGCACCGCGCAGAGGGCGAGGAACTGGCGGTCGTTGCCGACCGCGAGGACGATCTCGCCCTCGGCGGTGTGCAGTAGTTCGTAGGGGGCGATGCTGGGGTGGCGGTTGCCCATCCGCTCGGGCACCACTCCCGCCGCGGTGTAGGCGGAGCTCTGGTTGACGAGCGCGGCCAGCAGCGCCGAGAGCAGGTCGACCTCGACCAGCTGGCCCTCGCCGCTCTCGCGCCGGTACTCCAGCGCGGCCAATATCCCGACCGCCGCGTAGAGCCCGGCGACGACGTCGACGAGGGCGACGCCGACCTTCAGCGGCTCGCCGTCGGGCTCGCCGGTGACGCTCATCAGCCCGCCCAGCGCCTGCGCCAGCAGGTCGTATCCCGGCAGCTCGGCGCCTGCGCCGCTGCCGCCGAAGCCGGTGACCGAGCAGTAGACGAGCCCCGGGCTCTCCCGCGCAAGGTGCGCGTAGCCGAGGCCGAGCTCGGCCATCAGGCCGGGGCGGAAGTTCTCGACGACGACGTCGGCGGCGAGGGCGAGGCGCCGCGCCTCGGCCAGGTCCCCGTGGTCCCGCAGGTCGAGCGCGACGCTGCGCTTGTTGCGGTTGACCGCCTGGAAGTAGGTCGCCTCGCCGGCGGCGTCGTACGGCGGCCCCCAGGAGCGGGTGTCGTCGCCGCTGCCCGGCCGCTCGACCTTGGTCACCTCGGCGCCGAGGTCGGCCAGCGTCATCGTCGCCAGCGGCCCGGCGAGGACGCGCGAGAAGTCGAGGATCCGCAATCGCCCTAGCGCCGAGTCGGCCATTAGGTCACGATCCTAGGGACCCGCCACCGACGCCAAGGACGCTCATGTCATCGACCACCGCCGCCGCGCCGCCGATCCGCCCCAGCGACTACCTCGCCCTCGACGCCCTGCTCTCCGACGAGGAGCGCGACATCCGCGACACCGTCCGCGCCTTCGTCCGCAACGAGGTCGTCCCCAACGTCGGGGACTGGTTCGAGGCGGCGACGGTGCCGCTGGCCGAGCTGGCGCCGGCGCTGGGCAAGCTCGGCGTGCTCGGCATGCACCTGCAGGGCTACGGCTGCGCCGGCGCCTCGGCGACCGCCTACGGGCTGGCCTGCATGGAGCTGGAGGCCGGCGACAGCGGCATTCGCAGCCTGGTCTCGGTCCAGGGCTCGCTGGCGATGTACGCGATCTGGCGCTGGGGCTCGGAGGAGCAGAAGCAGGAGTGGCTGCCGCGGATGGCCGCCGGCGAGGCGCTCGGCTGTTTCGGCCTGACCGAGCCCGACGCCGGCTCGGACCCCGGCTCGATGCGGACGCGGGCGCGGCGCGACGGCAGCGACTGGATCCTGCACGGGCAGAAGATGTGGATCACCAACGGCTCGGCCTCCGAGGTCGCCGTGGTCTGGGCGCAGAGCGACGAGGGCGTCCGCGGCTTCCTCGTCCCCAAGGGGACCAAGGGCTTCACCACCCAGGACATCCACAAGAAGCTCTCGCTGCGGGCCTCGGTCACCTCCGAGCTGCTGCTCGACGACGTGCGCCTGCCAGCCGACGCGGTCCTGCCCGAGGTGAGCTCGCTGAAAGGGCCGCTCTCCTGCCTCAACGAGGCCCGCTACGGGATCGTCTGGGGCGCGGCCGGTGCGGGGCGTGCCTGCTACGAAGCGGCGCTCGAGTACGCGCTGGAGCGGGTCCAGTTCGACCGCCCGATCGCCTCCTTCCAGATCCAGCAGCAGAAGCTGGCCGAGATGGTGCTGGAGGTGAACCGGGCGACGCTGGTGGCGATCCACCTGGGGCGGATGAAGGACGCCGGCACGCTGCGGCCCGAGCACGTCAGCCTCGGCAAGCTCGGCAACGTCAACGGGGCGCTGGAGGTGGCGCGAAACGCCCGCCAGGTGCTCGGCGCCAACGGCGTCACGCTCGAGTATCCGGTGATCCGCCACATGAACAACCTCGAGTCGGTGGTCACCTACGAGGGGACCGCCGACGTGCACGCGCTGGTCATCGGCGGCGCCGTGACGGGGATTCAAGCGTTCCGTTAGAGGCGCCGGTTTCCCTCCTTTGCATCGTGGGTATTTGAGCGATCGCCAGTCGCCGAACGGCACACGAGGCAGGTAGGAGGAGAGATGGAGGCGAGCGGGAGTCCGTCTTTAGTTCTGGTCGAGCAGCACGAGGCCCTTCGGGACGGGCTCGCGGTTCTGCTCGAACGCCGCGGCTTCGAGGTCCGCGGCTGCGCGACGACCGCCGCCGGCGGCGAGGAGGTGATCGCCGAGCGCCATCCCGACGTCGCGGTCGTCGGGGTCGAACTCCCCGACGAGCGGGGCACCGAGCTGGTGCGGCGGATGAGCGACCGCCCGTCCTGCCCGAAGTTCGTCATCTACACCGGGCTCAGCGATCCCGACCTGCTCGAGGCGGCCTATCGCAGCGGCGCCCGGGGCCTGGTCGCCAAGCCGGCGGGGCTCTCGGTCCTGGTCGACGCCCTGCGCGAGGTCTGGCGCGGCGGCCGCTACTTCGACCGCAGCTTCGTCCGCGAGAACGGCAACGGGGCCACGACGGAGAAGAAGCTGAGCGCCAGGGAGTCGGAGATCCTCGGCTTCCTGGCCGAAGGCCTGACCGGCGAGGAAATCGCCCGGCGCCTCGTCCTCTCGCCCGAGACCGTGCGCACCCACGTCCGCAACGCGATGGAAAAGCTCGACGCCCGCACCCGGACCGAGGCCGTGGTCAAAGCCCTGGACCGTGACGAGATCCAGCGCGGTTAGCGCGCCAGGCGCGCGGCGGCGTCGATCCAGACGAGGAGGTTGAGGGCCAGCATCCCGAGCTTGACCCAGAGGGTCGAGAGCGTCCCATGCACGTTCACCACGCTTGAATCGTCAGCAGCATTCAGGCGTCGTATCCCCGGTTTGAGGTAATCGCCGATCCCGGCGTCACAGATTTCTTGAAATTCGGGGCGAGAGTTGGCGCACCCGCGTCTTGTTCCGTGCGCCGGTCCGGCTGAGCATCCGCCTCCAACCAACGAAGGGAGGAACGATGTTCTACGCGCTGATGGGCTACGCGCACGCCGCCGTCACCCGGCGGCTGCAGGAGATCCGCCAGCTGTGCGGGGAGGCGGGGCAGGGGACGGTCGAGTACGTCGGCCTGATCCTGCTCGTCTCGCTGCTGATGGTCGGGATGGTCGCGGCGATGAAAGGGTTCAACGGCAAACAGGGCACCGAGCTGGCCGACGTGATCGTCGACAAGATCAAGGAGGCGGTGGACAAAGTCGCCTTCAAATAGGGGCGTGGCGCTTTTGTCCTCGACGTGGGGGATAAAAGCGCCACTCGCCTCCCGTCGCGGCCTTGCCCCCACATGAGAGACTCGCGCGATGCCAGCTTCTCGCAGTTACGACAGGGCGCCGGCCGACATCCGGCCGGTGACGATCGACGCCGGGTTCGTGGAAAGCGCCGACGGGTCGGCGCTGATCTCGATCGGCAAAACCAGGGTGATCTGCACCGCCTCGATCCAGGAGCAGGTGCCGCGCTGGATGACCGGCAAGGGCAAAGGCTGGGTCACGGCCGAGTACGCGATGCTGCCCGCCTCGACTGGCGATCGCAAGCAGCGCGACATCTCGAAGGGCAAACAGGACGGGCGCGGGGTGGAGATCCAGCGCCTGATCGGCCGCTCGCTGCGCGTCGTCGTCGACTTCAGGGCGATGGGCGAGCGCAGCGTCTACGTCGACTGCGACGTGCTCGAAGCCGACGGCGGCACCCGCTGCGCGGCGATCACCGGCGGCTTCGTCGCCCTCCGGATGGCCTTCCAGAAGCTGGTCGACAAGAAAGCCCTCGAGGCGCTGCCGCTGAACGGCTCGGTCGCGGCGGTCAGCGTCGGCATGGTCAACGGCCGCGCCCTCTGCGACCTCGACTACGGCGAGGACTCCAACGCCGAAGTCGACGCCAACGTGGTGATGACCGGCGACGGCGGCCTGGTCGAGGTGCAGGCGACGGCGGAGCGTACGCCGCTCTCGCGCGCCTCGCTCGACGAGCTGCTCGGCCTCGCCGAGCTGGGGATCGGCCGCCTGCGGGAGGTGCAGGAGCGGGCAGCATGATTTTGGCCACCCGCAACCAGCACAAGGTGCGGGAGATGGCCGAGCTGCTGCCGGGACTCGCCCTGCGGCCGCTGCCCGACGAGATCGCCTCGCCGCCGGAGACCGGCGAGAGCTTCGAGGCCAACGCGCTGATCAAGGCACGCTCCGCCCACGTAGCGACCGGCGAGGCGGCGATCGCCGACGACTCGGGGATCGAAGCCGCCGACCTCGGCGGCGCCCCTGGGATCTACTCGGCCCGCTACGCCGGCGAGGGCGCCAGCGACGAGACCAACCTCGAGAAGCTGCTGCGCGAGGTCGACGCCGCCGGCGGCGATCGCCGCGCCGCCTACGTCTGCGCGGTCGCCCTGATCGACGCGGAGGGGCACGAGTACGTTTTCGAGGCGCGCTGCGAGGGGACGCTGGTGAGGGAGGGGCGCGGTACCGGCGGTTTCGGCTACGACCCCGCCTTCGTCCCCGACGAGACCGGCCACAGCGACGAGCGCACGATGAGCGAGCTCAGCCCCGAGGAGAAGAACGCGATCAGCCATCGCGGCAAGGCGGCGCGGATGCTGGCCCGGCACCTGGGCCTGGAGGCCGGGGCGGGGCCATGATCCGCACCAAAAGCGGCGCCGCGGCGCTCTCGATCGCCTCCAACTCGGTCCTGATCGCGCTGAAGCTGGCCGCCGGCGCGATCACCGGCTCGATCGCGATCCTGACCGAGGCGATCCACTCGCTGATCGACCTCGTCGCCTCCGTCATCGCTTTCATCTCCGTCCGCAAAGCCGACGAGCCGGCCGACGAGGAGCACCCCTACGGGCACGAGAAGGTCGAGAACCTCGCCGCCACGATCGAGGGAATCCTGATCCTCGTCGGCGCCGCGGTGATCGTCTACGAGGCGACCCACCGCCTCGTCGTCGGCTCCTCGGTCGAAAGCCTCGGCGTCGGCATCGCCGTGATGGGCTTCTCCGTCGTCGCCAATCTGGTCGTCTCCAGCGTTCTCTACCGCCAGGCGCGGGTGCACGAATCGCCGGCCCTGGAGGGAGACGCCGCCCACCTGCGCACCGACGCGCTGACCTCGGCCGGCGTCCTCCTCGGCCTCGCCCTGGTCCAGCTGACCGGCATCGACGCCTTCGACTCGATCACCGCCCTCGTCGTCGCCGCGGCGATCGTCTCGGCCGGGATCAACATCATCCGCCGCTCCTCCGGCGTGCTGGTCGACGAGACCCTGCCCGAGGCCGAGATGGACCGGATCGAGCAGGCGATCGCCGCCGCCCGCACCCCCGAGGTCGCCGGCTACCACAAGCTCCGCGCCCGCCGCGCCGGCCGCCGCCGCCACATCGACTTCCACGTCCAGTACCGCTCCGGCACCAGCCTCGAGCGCGCCCACGAGCTCGCCCACGAGATGCGCGACTCGATCGAGGCCGAGATCCCGCAGGCCGAGGTTCTGATCCACGCCGAGCCCGAGACCTCCTACCGCGAACGCGAAAGTGGGCCGTACCGCTCGGGATAATTACTTAACTATTCTTAAGTAATGTGGTATTTTCGGATCGCGCATTGCCCAACGCTTCGACAGGATTGAGGGAGAATCATGGAGACAGCTGGAAATCGCGCGTGTGCGTGGCCAAAGCTCGCCGTGTTCGTCGCGTCGCTCGCGCTGCTGGCGGTCTGGTCATCCCCGGCGCAGGCTCTCAGTTGGAAACCGCTTGGAGCGGTAGTCGTCGGGAAATCGAGCGACACCAAACTGCAATACGGCCCCGGCCCGGTCCAGACGATCACCTGCGAATCGGAATTCAAAGCCACTGTCACGTTGGTCAAATCGCCGACGATGACGATGACGTCATGGGTCTTCCGCAACTGCGTCAACGCCGAATTCACCGCCTCGGCTTCAATCTCGAACATCAACGGCCCGATGACGATGGCCGCCACCCTGGCAGGCGCAGGTGGAGATGGTGAAGCGCAGTTCGAATTCCCGAAAGGGTCCACCCTTACGTACACCCTCTACACCTTTTTCTTCAACTACTGCATCTACGAACTGAACGGCCCGCAGAGCTTGAGCGGCGCCAAATTCACCAATGCCACCGACACATTGAGCATCAGCACGAACTCGGCCACGTTCAAATGGACCGGCGGCAAAGGCAGCGCGGAACAATGCGGTCCAGCGTCAGAAAAAGCGAAATTCTCAGGCACATGGGACATCACGCCGGTCAACCTCGAAATCGAAAAATAGCTTCCCCCGCGCCCTTCAGGGCGGCGGCAGCAGGTTGACGCTTGCCGCGAGGCCGACCGCGACCAGGGTGATCGCGTAGCCGGTGTAGCCGCTGAAGGCGAAGAGGATCGCGGCGATCGCGCAGATCGCGACGGTGATGATCCAGGAGGCTCGGGCAAGGGTCACTGTCGGTATCTTCGCCGACATGCCTGACGCTGCCGCAACCGCCCCTCCGTCCGGGGAGTCCGCCGCGGCCGCGCTCGAGTTCCTCGCCGAGATGTCCCCCGACCTGCGCGGGGCCGCGATCCTCGGCCCCGAGGGCGAGGTGCTGGCCGCGACCGAGGGGGACGAGGGGCGCTGGGAGGACGATGCCGCCGCGCTCTTCGCCGCCGCCGACGAGGCCGAGGGCGCACCGGTCGAGCAGGTCCACATCGCCACCGAGCAGGGGGAGGTCTTCGCGATCCGCAACGCCGGCCTGGCGGCGGTTTCGGTCACCGAGCGCTTCGCCCTGGCCTCGCTGATGCTCTTCGACCTGCGCTCGGTCCTGCGCCAGCTCGCGACTCCGGACTTGGGTACCCCAGAGGGGACCAAATCTCGGAAGGGCGAGAAATGACCCCGGCCAAGCCGCACCGGATCCTGCTCGACCGGGTCTCCGTCTACGCCGACGAAGCCGCCGCCTTCATGCGCCGCCGCCGCGTCTCCCGCCGCCCCTTCGCCCGGCTCTACTACCCGCACGGCCGCAGTGCCGACCACGCCCAGGACTCGCGCAGCGGCGCCGAGCTGTTCGTCGCCGCCGGGCGCCTGATCGAGGTCGCCGGGAAGAAGCCGAAGCGATGAGCGGGCTGATCGACCAGGCGCTCGCCGAGCGGGCGCTGGCCCGGGCGCTGGCCAACGGCGGCCGCTTCGCCGAGGTCTTCGCCGAACGCCGCCGCGGCCAGACGCTGGCGATCGACGAGGGGCGGATCGAGTCGGTCCAGTCCGGCGCCGAGGAGGGCGCCGGCGTCCGCGTCGTCGACGGCAACACCACCTACTTCGCCCACGTCGACGGGCTCGACCCCGCCGACGTCGAACGCGCCGCCGACGAAGCCGCCGCGGCGCTCCGCGCCGAGCGCACCGAGCCGCGGCCACTGCAGGCGCGGGAGGCGACTCCGCTGCCGATCGAGCGCCGGCCCGAAGACGTGCCGGCCGAGCGCAAGGCCGAGCTGCTGCGCGAGCTCGACGAGCGGGGACGCGCCAGGGGCGCCGAGATCGCCCAGCTGAACGCCTCCTACGGGGAGGCCCGCCGCGAGGTCGCGATCGCCAACTCCGACGGGCTCTTCACCGGCGACGACCGCACCCGGGTCCGGATCGGCGTCCAGGTCGTCGCCCGCCGCGACGCCACGGTCGAGACCGGCGCCGAGACCCTCGGCGCCCACCGCGGCTTCGAGCTGCTCGAAGACGACCCGGGCCAGATCGCCGAGCAGGCCGCGGGCAAGGCGCTGACCCTGCTCGACGCGGTTCCGGCCCCCTCCGGCTCGATGCCGGTCGTGGTCGGCGGCGGCTTCGGCGGCGTCCTCTTCCACGAGATGACCGGCCACGGGCTCGAGGCCGACCACATCCAGAAGGGCGCCAGCGTCTACGTCGGCAAGCTCGGCGAGCGGGTCGCCGAGCCGCTGCTGAACGCCTACGACGACGGTCGCCTGCCGGGCGAGTGGGGGAGCGACGCGATCGACGACGAGGGCCAGCCGACGCAGAAGACGCAGGTGATCGAGGCCGGCCGCCTTACCTCCTTCCTCTACGACCACCTCACCGCCGAGCGCGACGGCGTCGCCTCGACCGGCAACGGCCGCCGCGAGGGCTTCCGCGATCTGCCGATCCCGCGCATGACCAACACCTACATCGCCCCCGGCGACGCCACCCCCGAGGCGATGATCGCCGAGGTCGGCAGCGGCTTCTACGCGGTCTCCTTCGGCGGCGGCCAGGTCGACCCCGCGACCGGCGACTTCGTCTTCGGCGTCTCGGAGGGTTACCTGATCGAGAACGGCGAGGTGACCAGCCCCTGCCGCGGCGCGACCCTGATCGGCAACTGCCTCGAGGCTCTCGCCGCGATCGACGCGGTCGGCGACGACTTCTTCATGAAGACCGGGATCTGCGGCAAGGGCGGCCAGAAAGTGCCCGTCGGGACCGGCCAGGGCCACGTCCGGGTGCGGGCGATGACCGTCGGGGGGACCGAGCGGTGAGCGATCTGAGTGCGGTTGCGCGCCGCGCGGTCGAGGCCGCGACCGGCGCCGGCGCCGGCGATGCCGAGGCCTACGTCTCCCGCGAGGGCGGCCGCGAGGTCCGCGTCCACGGCGGCGAGGTCGAGAGCCTCACCGCGGCGACCCAGACCGGGGTCGGGATCCGCGCCTGGAGCGGCCACCGGGTCGGCTACGCCTACGGAACCGATCTCTCCGAGTCCGGGGTGGCGGCGATCGCGGCCCGCGCCGCGGAAGCGGCCGCGGTCGCCGACGAGGACGAGTTCGCGGCGGCGCCGGCGCCCGCCGAGGTCGAGGCGCTGGCGGGTCTGAGCGATCCCTCGATCGCTGAATGGGAGACGCCGCGGGTGGTCGACCTGGCCCTCGCCGTCGAGCGCACCGCGCTGGAGTCCGACCCGCGCCTGGTCGGCGTCGAGGTCGCCGTCTACGCCGACTCCGACGAGCAGGTGGCGATCGCCTCCTCGACCGGCGTCGCCGGCGAGTACGAGTCCTCCAGTTGCTACGCCTACCTCTCGGCGCTGGCCGAGGGGGAGGGGGCGCGCGAGACCGGCCTCGGCTTCGGCCTCGCCCGCGGCCCCCACGGCCTCGACCCCGAGGCGATCGGCGCCGAAGCGGCCGAGCGGGCGCTCTCGATGATCGGCGCCGGCAAGCCCGCCTCGCGCTCCTGCCCGGTCGTACTCGACGAGACCGTCGCCGCCAGCTTCGCCGGCCTGATCGGCGCCGGCCTCGGCGCCAAAGCGGTGCAGCGCGGTCGCTCTCCCTTCGCCGGCCGCCTCGAGGAGGTGGTCGCCAGCGAGGCCTTCGCCCTCCACGACGACGGCCGCGACCCGCAGGGGCCGGCCTCGGCCCCCTTCGACGCCGAGGGGGCGCCGCGCCGCCGCACCGCCCTGATCGAGGGCGGCCGCCTCCGCGCCTACCTCTACGACACCTACACCGCCAACCGCGAGGGGGTCGCCTCGACCGGCTCGGCCTCGCGGCAGGGGTACCGCTCGCTGCCCTCGGTCGCCCCCTCGAACCTGATCGTCGCCAGCGGCGAGCTCACGCTCGAGGGCCTGCTGGCCGAGGCGGGGGAGGGCGTCTACGTCACCGACGTCGCCGGGCTGCACTCCGGCGTCAACCCCGTGACCGGCGTTTTCTCGGTCGGCGCCTCGGGCCGGATCATCCGCGGCGGCGCGCTCGCCGAGCCGGTTCGCGAGTTCACGATCGCCGGCGAGCTGGTGGCGATGTTGAGCGCCGTCAGCGCCGCCGGAGCGGAGGCCCGCTGGGTTCCTTTCGGGGGCTCGGTCAGCACTCCGCCGCTGCTGGTCGCGGAGATGGCGATCAGCGGCTCCTGACGCCCCTCGTGACGTTTGGCTCTATAGCGCGAGTTCTTACGCCGTAGCCGCTGTTAGATTGCGCCGATCTTCAAACCCCGAGGAGGATTAACGACGTGACCAAGGCTGAGTTTCTGGATCAACTTTCTGGCGACGAGCGGCTCGGCAGCAAAAAAGCTGCCAGCGATGCTGTCGACGCAGTGCTCGAGGCCATCACCGGTGCCCTGAGCAAGGGCGAGGAGGTCGCCTTCACCGGCTTCGGCAAATTCCACGTCGCCGAGCGCGGCCCGCGCCAGGGTGTCAACCCGCGCACCGGCGAAAGGATCACCATCCCGGGCGGCAAGGTTCCGCGCTTCTCCGCCGGCTCGGCCCTGAAGACCAAAGTCAAGGGCGGCTGATTCGCTGACTGGCTTTTCCGATCGGCTCGCGGCGCTCGTCGAAGAGCGCCGCAGCCAGATCTGCCTCGGCCTCGACCCCGACCCGGCCAAACTGGTTGGGTCGGCGTCGACGGCGGGCGGTCCCGAGGAGTCCGCCGCGGATCTCGCGTCCATTGCGGTCGCCAAGCACTGCCAAATTCTGATTGAGCAGGCAGGTCCATCTTGCGTCGCCGTCAAGCCGCAGCTCGCCTGTTTCGAGCGGCTCGGATCCTCCGGGTGGATCGCGCTGGAAGCGGTCTGCCGGACGGCTAAGGAAGCCGGCCTGCTGGTCGTCGCCGACGGCAAGCGCGGCGATGTCCCGGTCACCGCAGCCGCCTACGCCCAGGCCCTGGTCGGAGAGACGCCAACCCCCTGGGGCCCCGTACGGGGCCTCGGCGCCGACGCCTTCACCGCCAACCCGCTGCTCGGCCGCGATGCGCTGGAGCCGCTCGTCGCCGCCGCGGCCGAGGCTGGGGCGGGGGTCTTCGCCCTGGTCCGCACCAGCAACCCCGGCGCCGCCGACCTGCAGGACCTGCCCGCGCCCGAGGAGCCGCTGCACGAGCGCCTCGCCGCCATCGTCGCCGAGCTCGCCGACCGCCTCCCCGGCGAGTGCGGCCTGAGCGGGATGGGCGCCGTCGTCGGCGCCACCGAGCCGCGCCACTTCGCCCGCATGCGGGAGCTGATGCCGCGGGCGATCTTCCTCATCCCCGGCGTCGGCGCCCAGGGCGGCAAGCCCGAGCTGCTCGGCGCCGCCTTCTCGGCCGGCCGTGCCGCCGGCCTCGTCGCCGCCTCCCGCGGGATCGCCGCCGACCCCGACCCGGCAGCCGCCGCCGAGCGGCTGCGGCTCGCGGTTTGGGAGATATCGACCGCCTGAGAACCACCGTCGCGACTACGATCAGCCGGCCCCACCGATTCGCCTCTTCCCGTCCAATGGAAAAACGCTCCAGCGCCGCCACCCGCATCGCCGCCGCCCTCGCCCTGGTCGCGGCGGTCGTCGTCGTGGTCGTGGTCCTCTCGGCGACGATGAGCAGCGACTCGTCCTCCTCCAAGCACCACGGCAAGAGCCACCCGCAGAAGGAAGCGAAGCACCGGACCAAGGCCAAGACCTACACCGTCGAATCGGGCGACACCCTGACCGCGATCGCCCACAAGACCGGGGTCCCGGTCGCCGAGATCCTGGCGCTGAACCCCGAAGTCGATCCGCAGATCTTGATCGCCGGGCAGACGCTGCAGCTCAAGTGAGCTTCAGCCGCCGAGGCGCCCTGCTGCTGCTCGCGGCGCTGGCCTGCCTGCTGGCGCCCGCCGGCGCAGCGGCGGCGCCGCAGCCCCAGCAGCGAGCGGAGCCGGGTCCGCAGCTGGCGGCGCGGTCCTGGGGCGTCGTCGACGCCGGCACCGGCGACGTCCTCACCTCGCACGCGGGCAACAGGGAGCTGCCGATCGCCAGCACCACGAAGCTGATGACCGCCTACGTGGCGATGAGGGAGATGCCGCTCGGCAAGATCGTCCGCGCCGAGCCTTACCGGGCCGAATACGGCGAGTCGCTGATGGGGCTGCGCGCGGGAGAGCGAATCAGCGTCCGCGACCTCCTCTACGGCCTGATCCTGCGCAGCGGCAACGACGCCGCCCACACGCTGGCGATCGCCGCTGCCGGGTCCGAACGGCGCTTCGTCACCGAGATGAACCGCTACGCGGCGGCTCTCGGCCTATCCCACACCCACTACGCCAACCCGGTCGGCCTCGACGAGAAGGGCAACTACTCCAGCGCCCTGGACCTGATGACGCTGACCCGGCACCTGCTGGACGAGCCGGCCTTTGCCAAGATCGCCGACTCGCGCAGCGCGGTGCTGCGCAGCGTCCACCCGCAGCGGCGAATCGCGACGATCAACGAACTGCTGCTGATGGCGCCCTGGGTGACCGGGGTGAAGACCGGGCACACCTTCGGCGCCCTCTACGTCCTCGTCGGCTCCGGCAGCCGTGACGGCGTCAGCCTGATCTCGGCCGTGGTCGGCACCTGGACCGACGAAGAACGGTTCGACGACAGCCTCGCCCTGCTCGAATGGGGCTTCTCGCAGTACCGCCAGCGGCTCCCGATCCGCCGCGGCCAGGAGTTCGCCGAACCGGAGATCCGCTACTCCGGCGGCGCGCTGCCGCTGCGGGCCGAGCGCTCGCTCGAGGTCGGGCTCCGCCGCGGCCAGCAGCTGGAAATGCGGGTGAGCGCCCCCGACGAGGTCCAGGGGCCGATCCGGCGCGGCGCCAAGCTGGGCCGGGCCGTCGTCCTCGTCGACGCCCTCGAGGTCGGCGCGGTCACCCTCCGGGCCAGCCGCGCGGTCCCGAAGGCGAGCCTCTTCGACCGCGCCCGCGCGACGGTCGCCGACAACTCGATCCCTATCGGAATCGCGGCGTTCGTGATACTCATGACCGTGGTAATCCTGCTGCGCCGGCTGGCCCGCAGAAACGAAGGTAGGAGCTGATACGGGTGGAGCCCAAGTGATCCTCACGGTGACCTTGAACGCGGCGATCGACCGCACGGTCGCGGTTCCCAACTTCCGCCTCGGGCGGCGCCACCGCGCGGTGGAGAGCCGTACGGTTGCCGGCGGCAAGGGAATCAACGTCGCCCGCGCCCTGAGCCTGCTCGGCCGCCCGGTGATCGCGACCGGCTTCGTCGGCGGCCCGACCGGGTCGCGGGTGCTCGAACAGCTGCACGAAGAATCGGTGCTCACCGACTTCACCCGGATCGCCGCCGAGACCCGGATCAACCTGGCGGTGATCGACCCAACCTCCGGCGAGCAGACCGAGATCAACGAGCGCGGGCCGGCGGTCAGTCCGGAGGAGGTCAAGAGGCTCTTCGACCGGATCGGCTACCTGGCCGGCGGCGCGAAAATCTGCGTCCTTGCCGGCTCGCTCCCGCCCGGCGCCGGCGACGACCTCTACGCGCGCCTGATCGACGACCTCTCGCGCCGCGGCGTCCCGGTCGTCCTCGACGCCGAGGGCGAGGCGATGCTGGCGGGGGTGCGGGCCGGGGCCTCGATGGTCACCCCGAACGAGACCGAGGCCGAGGAGCTGGTCGGGCAGGAGTTCGCCGACCCCGGCGATCTCGCCCAGGGCCTGCTGGAGCTGGTCCGGCTGGGGGCGCACGAGGCGGCGATCACCCGCCCCGACGGCTGCGTCGCCGCCGTTGGCGAGAACCACTCGCGGCGCCTGCTCGAGATCCACACCGAGCCGCTGGAGCCGGTCTCCACGGTCGGTTCCGGGGACGCCTTCCTCGCCGGCTACGTCGCCGCTCGCTACGAGGGACGCTCGCCCGAGGACTGCCTCGCCTACGGCGTCGCCTGCGGGGCGGAGTCGACCCAGCACTTCGGCGCCGGCACGGTGGACCGCAATCAGGTCGAGCGCCTGCTCGGCGAGGTCTCCGTGCACGATTTGGAGGTCCCCGCCGAAGTGTAGGCTGGCTAGTTCAACGCCAGCCCCTGGAGGACTAACTTGGAAATCGAAATCGGCCGCGGCAAGAAGGGTCGCCGCGCCTATGGATTCGACGACATCGCGATCGTTCCTTCCCGCCGGACGCGCGACCCTGACGACATCGACATCAGCTGGACCCTCGGCCCCTACCGCTTCGAGCTGCCGCTCGTCGCCTCGGCGATGGACGGGGTCGTCAGCCCCGACACGGCCGTCGGCGTCAACGAGCTGGGCGGCCTCGGGGTCCTCAACCTGGAGGGGATCTGGTCCCGCTTCGAGGATGCAGAGGAGAAGCTGGAGGCGATCGCCGCCGCTCCCAAGCACGAGGCGACGCGGCTGATGCAGCAGATCTACACCGAGCCGGTGAAGGCCGAGCTGATCGCCAAGCGGGTCGCCGAAATCAAGGCCCGCGGCGCCGTCGTCTGCGGCTCCCTCACCCCGCAGAAAGTGCGCGAGCACTACGAGGTGGCGGTCGAGGCCGGCCTCGACATTCTCGTCATCCAGGGCACGGTGATCTCGGCCGAACACGTCTCGACCACGGTCGAGCCGCTCAACCTGAAGGAGTTCATCAGCGAGGTGCCGGTGCCGACCGTGGTCGGCGGCTGCGCCTCCTACTCGACCGGGCTGCACCTGATGCGGACCGGCGCGGTCGGCGTCCTCGTCGGCGTCGGCCCCGGCGCCGCCTGCACGACCCGCGGGGTGCTCGGGATCGGCGTCCCGCAGGCGACGGCGATCGCCGACGTCGCGGCCGCCCGCGCCCAGCACATGCTGGAGACCGGCGAGTACGTCAACGTGATCGCCGACGGCGGCATGCGGACCGGCGGCGACGTCTCCAAGGCGATCGCCTGCGGCGCCGACTCGGTGATGATCGGCTCGCCGCTGGCGCGGGCCAAGGAGGCCCCCGGCCGCGGCTTCCACTGGGGGATGGCGACCTTCCATCCCTCGCTGCCGCGCGGCACCCGCGTCTCGACCAAGCAGGACGGAACGCTGGAGGAGATCCTCCTCGGCCCGGCCAAGGAGAACGACGGCACCTTCAACCTGATGGGGGCGCTGAAAACCTCGATGGCCACCTGCGGCTACGAGGACATTCGTTCGTTCCAGCGGGCCGAGGTAATGGTTGCTCCGGCGCTGATGAGCGAGGGGAAGAAGCTGCAGAACGAGCAGCACGTGGGGATGGGGTCCAACGGCCGGGCCGCTGTTTCGACTGGGGTCGCTGTATCGGATGACTGAGGGGCTCGGGACCGCTCGACCGGCGGGTCCTGCCGCCGCAGGGGACCCACCACCTCCTGCAACTGCGCAGGGGGTGGTCCCCCCTACGACGTCACCCACCGGAGCGGCGGTTGAGGAGGTGCTCGTCCTGGACTTTGGCGGTCAGTACTCGCAGTTGATTGCGAGGCGGATCCGGGAATGCGGCGTGTTTGCCGAGCTGTTGCCGGCGACCACTTCTGTGGAGAAGATCCGGGAGCGGAAGCCCAAAGGGCTCGTGCTCTCGGGGGGGCCGGCTTCGGTTTATGAGCCTGAAGCTCCTAAATTTCCTACGCAGCTGCTTGACCTCGGAATTCCGATGCTGGGGATTTGTTACGGGATGCAGGCAATGGTGCTTGCGCTTGGCGGGCGGGTTGAGTCGGCAGAGTCGGGGGAGTTTGGGCGTACGGATCTGATCCTTCGGGATGGCGGCGGCAAGCTGCTCGGCGGTTTGCCCGAGGAGCAAAGCTGCTGGATGAGCCACCGCGATGCGGTCTTCGAGGCTCCTGAGGGCTTTACCGCGCTGGCTTCTAGCCCCAGCTCGCCGGTCGCCGCCTGCGAGTTCCCCGATCGCGGCCTCTACGGGATCCAGTTCCACCCCGAGGTCGTCCACACGCCCTTCGGGACCGAGATCCTCACCCGCTTCCTGCGCGACGTCGCCGGCTGCAAAGAGCAATGGTCGCCGCAGTCGGTGATCGCCGAGCAGGTCGAGAAGATCAAGGCCCAGGTGGGGGAGGGGAAGGTGATCTGCGGTCTATCCGGCGGGGTCGATTCCTCGGTCGCCGCTCTGCTGGTCCACAGAGCCGTCGGCGACAAGCTGACCTGCGTCTTCGTCGACCACGGGCTGATGCGGATGAACGAGGCCGAGCAGGTGGTCGAGGCCTTCGGTCAGTTCGGCATCCCGCTCGTCCACGTCGAGGCCGAAGAGCGGTTCCTCGCCAAGCTCGCCGGCAAGGACGACCCGGAGGAGAAGCGGAAAATCATCGGCACCGAGTTCATCCGCGTCTTCGAGGAGGAGGCGGACAAGCTCGAGGACGTCAGCTATCTGGTCCAGGGCACGCTCTACTCAGACGTGATCGAGTCCGGCGGCTCCGACCACGCGGCGACGATCAAGTCCCATCACAACGTCGGCGGGCTGCCCGACGACCTCGAGTTCGAGCTGGTCGAGCCGCTGCGAATGCTGTTCAAGGACGAGGTGCGGGCGGTCGGCGCCGAGCTGGGGCTGCCCGAGCGGATGGTCTGGCGCCAGCCCTTCCCGGGGCCGGGCCTGGGGATCAGGATCGTCGGCGGCGAGGTGAACAAAGAGAGGCTCGACATCCTCCGCGCGGCCGACGCGATCCTGCAGGAGGAGATCCGCGCCGCGGAGCTCTACCGCCAGCTCTGGCAGTCGTTCTGCGTGCTGCCGGTCGTCCGCTCGGTCGGCGTCCAGGGAGACGGCCGCACCTACGCGTACCCGATCGTGATCCGCGCCGTCACTTCCGACGACGCGATGACCGCCGACTGGGCGAGGCTGCCGTACGACCTGCTGGAGCGGGTCTCGAACCGGATCATCAACGAGATCCGCGACGTCAACAGGGTCGCGCTCGACATCTCCTCGAAGCCGCCGGCGACGATCGAGTGGGAGTAGCGCAGGGCTAACTCAGACGGCCGCCTTCATCGAGCCCGCCGTCTCGAAGGCCGCCATCCCGACCACGGTCGAGACGGTGTCCCTGCCGCCGTTCTCGCTGAGCCGGTCCTGGCTGCGGACGTGGGCGGCGAGCATCAGTTTCGTCGCCTCTTCGAGGATCGCGACCACCTCTGCGAAGCCCTCCTCGTCGAGGTGCAGCGGCATCCAGCGGAAGACGGTGTCGTCCCGTCCGTCGAGCGTGCCCGCCTCGAGTGCGGCGATCGCCTTGTCGAGGAAGGTCTGCAGGGTCGCGGCCGAGACCCCGCCGCGAATCGTTTTCGGCACTTTCCGCCACGGCGGGCCCCCAACGAAGGCGCCGGGCGTCGCCTTGTAGAAGTGCTCGGTCGCGCCGCGGCGCTGGGCGGTGTCGACGAGTTCGAGCGCCCCGTAGCGATCCAGCGCGCGCGTGTGGTAGGCGACGTCGCTGAGGCCGGCCTCGAGTTGGCTGGCCAGCACGTTTGGACTCGCCACGTGATCCGTCAGCAGCTCCAGGATCTGAATTCGCAGCGGGTGGGCGAGGGATCGAACCAGTCGCTGGTCGATGGCTTCGGGGAATGGCTCCTTCATGATCGGCTCCTTGCACCTCGGGGTCAGTACGGCTTCGTTCGCCATGTAGTTAGTACATATAGATCATTCAGCTTCTCTAATCCAGAACACGGTGTTTCTTCGGAAGGCGCGTTTTCCGCTGCAAGCGGCCTAAATGCCGGCGAGGCGGGTGACCGCGAAGATCATCGCGAAGCCGAGAGCGGTGAGCGCGACACGGCCCCAGGATCCCTGCGCGTGGGCCTCTGGCAGCAGGTCGCTGGCCCCGATGTAGAGGAAGATCCCGCAGTACACGCAGAGGACGTAGCCCAGGGTGTGGTCGGAGACCGCCACCTGCGAGCCGACGATCGCCCCCGCCAGCGGTGCCAGCGCGTCGATCGTCAGCCACCTGACGGCGGCTTTGCGGTTGCCCGAGCGGCGCAGGACGTAGCTGACGGTGTTGAGGCCGTCGGCGAAGTCGTGGCTGATCACCGCGAGGAAGACGAGAAACCCGGTGGCCGGATCGACCCCGAAGGCGAAGCCGATCCCGAGCCCGTCGAGGAAGCTGTGGGCGGAGAGGCCGGCGGCGCCGAGGATCCCGACCCGTTCGGAGGAGAGCGTCTCCATCGCGTCGTTGCGGTCGTGCAGGACCAGCATCCGCTCGGCGAAGAAGAACCCGAGGAAGCCCGCCGCGACGAGCGCGGTGGCGAGGTCGACGTCCCCGACCCCTTCCAGCCCCTCGGGCAGGACGTCGAGCAGGGCGACGGCGACGACGACGCCGCCGGTCAGCGCCAGGAGGGTCGGCAGGCGGTCGGAGAAACGCAGCCCGACGCGGCCGCCGATCAGCGTCGCGACAACGGTCAGCCCCGCCAGGGGGATCGCGATCGACATCTCAGCTGCCTCCCTGGCAGCGGGGGCAGACCCCACGCAGGAGGACGTCGTGGGAGATCACCTCGAACTCGGCGCCCTCGCCGACCCGGTGGATCGCCCGCTCCAGCGAGGCGTCCTCGAAGGGGACGAGGCGGCCGCAGCGCACGCAGACCATGTGGTGATGGTGCTCGCCGGGGTCGTTGCGCTCATAGGCGGCGCTCTCGCCGCCGACCTCCACCCGGTGGACGAGGTCGAGCTGCTCCAGCTTCTCGAGGGTGCGGTAGACGGATGCCCTGCCGACCGACGGCAGGCGGCGGTCGATCTCCAGGGCGGTGACGGCGCAGTGCTCGCCCTCGAGCAGCTCGATCACCTGCCGCCGGGCGGCGCCGGCCCGGAACCCCGCCTCGTTGAGCCGCCCGCGGGCCCGCTCGCTCCAGCTCATGGGAGCAGGCTACATGAAAATGAGACTCATTCTCGTTAACCCGAGAACGATGTCTCAGCTATATGCGTCCCACTTTTCGAGATAGGGCAATGGGTCGAATGGCGATCCGCCCTCGTACCAGCCGGGTGCGCCCCACATCTCGAAGTGGAGGTGGCAGCCCTGGGCGTCGCCGGTTTCGCCGACGACACCGATCGGCTGGCCGGTGCGGACGGTGTCGCCGGTCGCCAGCGGCGAGGGTTCGGCCAGGTGGGCGTACATGAAGTCGTTGCCGGTGCCGCGGCCGTCGATGACGACGTAGTTGCCGGCGGCGCCCTGGTAGCCGGAGTACTGGACGATCCCGCCGCGGGCGGCGACCAGCGGCGTGCCACAGGCGGCCATCACGTCCTGGCCCTGGTGGGTGTGGCCGGTGCGGCCGGCGCCGAAGCGGCCGGCGCTCATCCCGTATTCGTGGGCACCGAGGATCGGGAAGGCATAGCCGTAGAAGGAGAAGCCGAGACTGAGGGTGGTGGAGCTGGTCGCCTTGCGGGCGGCCGGCGGCGGCGAGGTCGTCGACTGCGGGCTGATCCGGAAGCTGTAGCGGCCGTTGCGGGCGGGGCGGCCTTCGTTGGTGGTCCCGTCCCAGCGGACCTTGCTTTCGACGTCGGGGGCGACGTCTTCCCGGTAGAAGGTCTTGACGACTTCGCCGGCCTCGTCGACGACGTCGATCTGCAGGTCGTTTTCGGGCTGGGTGCTGCCGATCGTGTAGCTGAGGCGGGGGTAGCGGTAGCCGAAGTAGAAGGACTTGCGCGGGGTGGTCGTCGCGGCGAGGAGGGAGATCGTGCCCGCGCTCGGGGCGCTGGCGGGGGCGCCGGAGGGGCTGCCCTTGGCGCTCGGCGAGGCCTCGGGGGTGCCGGCGCCACCGGAAGCCGCGACGGCGCTGCCGGCGAAGCAGGCGAGCAGGGCGACCATCGCCGCTATGCCTATCTGGCCGACCCGCGCGGATCGGACGAACCCTTTGCTGTTCAAACCGCTAAGCCCTCTCTTTCCATCGCCTGCGGAGTTAGCTGACGGGCTCGCGCTGAAAGAGTCGCGCTACGGACGTTTTCGTCCGATTCGCCCCTGAGACCTGCATCGGTCTCTTCGGTTCCTCCGCTCCCGCACAGTGGCCTGCACGGGATTCGGCTATTGCTCGGGCGGCAGTATAGGCGACAGTCCGGAGACCCCCGCAGGCCGCGATGCGGCTATCATCCCCCGGCCGCGTGGGACCGACCGCGCGGTTTTTGCGCGATGAAGACCTTTGTAGCCACTCCAGCCAACCGCCAGCGCGACTGGTACGTCGTCGACGCCGAGGGTAAGACCCTGGGCCGTCTCGCGACCCAGATCGCCGACACGCTGCGTGGCAAGCGCAAGCCGGAGTACACGCCGCACATCGACACCGGCGACTTCGTCGTCGTCGTCAACGCGGAGAAGATCCGCGTCACCGGCGACAAGCTGGCGCAGAAGACCTATTACCGCCACAGTGGCTACCCCGGTGGGATCAAGTCCCGCACGCTCGGCGAGATGCTCGAGCGCAAGCCCGAGGAAGTGATCCGTAAGGCCGTCAAGGGGATGCTGCCGCGCAACCGCCTCGCCCGCCAGCAGCTGACCAAGCTGAAGGTTTACGCCGGGCCGGATCATCCGCATGCGGCGCAGCAGCCCAAGAAGATGGAGACGAACTGATGATGGACGACGAGAAAACGCCGGAGCAGGACGAGACTCCTCAGGACGAGGCCGCTGAGGCCGCGGGTCCTGTCGCGGACGAGGACTCCTCGTCCTCGCAAGCTGCGGGCGAGGAGCCCTCATCCACGCCACCCGCGGCAGACGCCGCCGAGGAGGAGCCGTCCGAGGAGGTAGCTGAGCAGGAGCCGTCCGAGGAGGATGTTGAGGAGACGACTGAGGAGGCTCTGCCGGAGTCCGCTCCCGAGCCTAAGGCCGAGGAGAAGAAGAAAGACGTCATTCCCGGGGCCGACCTGGAGCCGATCCTGGTCGAGCCCGAGGGGCCGGAACTCAGTGCCGAGGAGAAAGCTCGGCTGGAAGCTGAGGAAGAAGAGAAAGCTCGTCGCGAAGCCGAGCTTGCCGCCGCCCAGGAGACCGACGCCGCCGCCAGCCGCGCCCCGGCGAAAATGGAGAAAGGCGCCCGCTTCCTCGCCACCGGCAAACGCAAGAGCGCGATCGCTCGCGTCACCGTGATGCCGGGCAACGGCAAGATCGAGATCAATAAGCGCAGCATCGAGGAGTTCTTCCCGCGGCCCCTCCACCAGACGATGGTCAAGCAGCCACTTGCCGTCTCCGGCTACGAGGGCAACGTCGACGTCCGCGTCCGCGTCCACGGCGGCGGCATCAGCGGCCAGGCCGGCGCGGTCCGCCACGGGGTCGCCCGGGCGCTGACCGAGATCGACGCCGAGCTTCGCGGCGACCTCAAGCGCAGGGGCTTCCTCACCCGCGACGCCCGCGTCAAGGAGCGCCGCAAGGCCGGGTTGAAGAAGGCCCGTAAGCGGCCGCAGTTCAGCAAGCGCTGACGGGAGCGGGTTGACGACCGCGCGCAAGCTCTTCGGCACCGACGGGGTCCGGGGAGAGGCTGGCACCTTCCTCACCGCCGAGCTGGCGACGGCCCTGGGCCGCGCCACCACCGCTTCGCTCGAAGCCGAGCGGCCGCAGGTCCTGATCGTCCGCGACACCCGCGAGTCGGGCCCGATGCTGGAGGCGGCGCTGGCCGCCGGCATCGCCGCGGCCGGCGGGGATGCGCTGCTGGGCGGCGTGCTGCCGACTCCGGCGGCGGCGATCCTCGTCAAGCGCCTCGGGCTGGATCTCGCCGCCGTCGTCTCCGCCTCCCACAACCCCTTCCACGACAACGGGATCAAGTTCTTCGACGGCCAGGGCGTCAAGCTCGCCGACGAGGTCGAGGCCGAGATCGAGGCGCTGATCGAGGAGGCGCCGGCGGCCGAGCGGGCCGGCCACGTGCGCGAGCTGAACGGCGGCCTCGAGGACTACCTGCGGGAGCTCTCCTCCGCCTTCCCGCTCGACCTCGCCGGGCGCAAGGTCGTCCTCGACTGCGCCAACGGCGCCACCCACCGCGCCGCGCCGGCGATCTTCGAGCGGCTCGGCGCCGAGGTCGAGACGATCGGGATCGAGCCCGACGGGCGCAACATCAACGCCGGCTGCGGCTCGACCCACATGGAGAGCCTCTCCGAGCGGGTCGCGGCCTCCGAGGCCGAGATCGGGTTCGCCTTCGACGGCGACGGCGACCGCGTCCTCGCGGTCGACGCCTCGGGCCGGGTCCACGACGGCGACGAGCTGATCGCCCTCACCGCCCGCGGGATGGCCGCGCGGGGAGAGCTCGAGGGCGGTGTCGTCGTCACCGTGATGAGCAACTTCGGCTTCCACCAGGCGATGGAGGAGGCGGGGATCGAGGTGGCCGTGACCCAGGTCGGCGACCGCTACGTGATCGACGAGATGCGGCGACGCGAGTGGCAGCTCGGCGGCGAGCAGTCGGGCCACATCATCGCCTCGGACTTCGTCTCCACCGGCGACGGGATCGCCGCGGCGCTGATGACCATGCGCGAGCTGGGGGGCGCCCGGCTCGAGGACGCGGTGCCGATGGGGAAGCTGCCCCAGGTCCTGATCAACGTCAAGGTCGCCGACCGCGAGGCGATCGAGGACGCCGCCGCAGTTTGGAAGGCGGTCGAGGGCGAGAGCGAGAGCCTCGACGGCCGCGGCCGCGTCCTCCTGCGCCCCTCCGGGACCGAGCCGCTGGTCCGGGTGATGGTCGAGGCGCCGACCGACGAGGAGGCCGAGACGGTCGCCGAGCGGCTGGCCGCACTCGTCCGGTCAGAGCTGGGCTGATCCCGGCCCCCGCGGGTCCCGCCCTCTACCCTTACTCGCCTTCATGTGCGGCATCGTCGGATACGTGGGCGCCAGGCCCTGCGAGGAGCTGCTCCTCTCCGGTCTGGAAAAGCTCGAATACCGGGGCTATGACTCGGCCGGTCTCTCCGTGCTCGCCGACGGAGAGGTCGAGAGCGTCCACGCGGTCGGCAACCTCGCCAACCTGCGGGCCGCGGTCGACGAGCGCGCCAGCAACGGCGCCGGGGCGCTGCCGCCCTCGGCGACCGGGATCGCCCACACCCGCTGGGCGACCCACGGCCGGGTCACCGAGGAGAACGCCCACCCCCACGACGACAGCTCCGGCCAGGTCCACATCGTCCTCAACGGGATCGTCGAGAACCACACCGAGCTGCGCCGAGCGCTGCAGGAGGAAGGGCAGGTCTTCACCTCCGAGACCGACGCCGAGGTCGTCGCCCACCTGATCGCCCGCCACTACGACGGCGACCTCGCCGCCGCCGTCCGCGCCGCCTACGCCGACCTCCGCGGCCACTACGCCTTCGTCGCGATGCACGCCGACGAGCCGCAGCGCCTGCTCGGCGCCCGCAAGGAGTGCCCGCTGGTCGCCGGCGTCGGCGAGGGTGAGACCTTCCTCGCCTCCGCGATCCCCGCCTTCCTCGCCGACACCCGCACCGCGATGGCGATCGAGAACGGCGAGATCGTCGAGATCGAAGCCGGTGCCGTGCGCGTCACCGACCTCGAGGGAAACCCCGTCGCGCGGGAGGCCGAAGAGGTCACCTGGGACGCCGACGCCGCCGAGAAGGGCGGCTATGAGACCTTCATGCTGAAGGAGATCCACGAACAGGCCGACGCGGTCGCCGAGACGATCACCGACCGCCTGCCCGGCGCCGACGGGGTCGACCTCTCCGACGTCGAGCTCTCCGACGAGCTGCTGCGCGGCGTGCGGCGGATCGTGATCGTCGCCTGCGGCACCTCCTACCACGCCGGCCTGGTTGGCCGCTACGCGATCGAGGAGTGGGCGCGGGTGCCGGTCGAGATGGACGTCGCCTCCGAGTACCGCTACCGCAACCCGGTGGTCGGCTCCGACGACCTGGTGATCGGGATGACCCAGTCGGGGGAGACCGCCGACACCCTGGCGGCGATGCGCCTCGCCCGCGAGGCCGGCGCCACGGTGCTGGCGATCACCAACATCATGGGCAGCCAGGCGACCCGCGACGCCGACGCCGTCCTCTACATCCGCGCCGGGATGGAGATCAGCGTCGCCGCGACCAAGACCTTCGTCGCCCAGGTGGCGGCGATGTACCTTCTGGGCCTGCGGCTGGCCGAGCTGCGGGGGACGCTGCCGCCGGAGCGGATCGCCGAGCTGGTCGCCGAGCTGAAGGCGCTGCCCTCGAAGATGGAGGAGACGCTGACGGCGACCGAAGGGATCGTGACCGAGGTCGCCGCGCGCCACAGCGAGCAGGAGTTCTTCCTCTACCTGGGCCGCCACATAGGCCTGCCGGTCTGCCTCGAGGGAGCGCTGAAGCTGAAGGAGATCAGCTACATCCCGACCGACGCCTACGCCGCCGGCGAGATGAAGCACGGCCCGATCGCCCTGCTCGACGAGTCGACGCCGGTGATCTGCGTCGCCACCGACAGCCCGATCCTGGAGAAAGTCCTCTCCAACGTCGAGGAGGTGCGCGCCCGCGGCGCGCAGACGATCGGGATCGCCACCGCCGGCAACGGCCGGGTGGCCGAGGTCACCGAGGAGACGATCGAGGTCGCCGCCAGCGACTGGCTCCTGCAGCCGATCCTGGCGATCCTGCCGCTGCAGCTGCTCGCCTACGACATCGCCCGCAAGCGCGGCCTCAACGTCGACCAGCCGCGGAACCTGGCGAAGACCGTCACCGTCGAGTGACAATTCGTCCGGGCCGCTCCCGGTCGGCTGAAGTTGTCCAAAGCGCCAGCTAGAGTGCCCGCCTCCGTGAAGCTCCGTCTCGTCCTACCTGCCCTTCTCGCGGCCCTCGCTGCGCTCTTCGTCGCCGGCTGCGGCGGCGGTGGCGACAGCGGCGGCAGCGGCACCGACCCGGTTGGCGTCGCGCCTCCGCAGACGCCGATCTTCATCGACTTCACCGTGCGGCCGGAAGGCGAAACGAAGGAAAACATCGACGCTCTGGCCAAGGAAATCGCCGGGGTCGACAACCTCGGCGAGCTGATCGTCGAAGAACTCGAAAGCTCCGCCAGCGCCGAAGGCGAAGAACTCGACTTCGGAAAGGAAGTCGAACCGTGGCTGGGTGACCGCGGCGGCCTCTTCCTGAAGGAATACGAAGGCGAAGACTTCGAAGGCTATGGCGTCGCTTTCCAGACCAGCGACGAAGAGGCGACCCAGAGCTTCCTCGACAAGCAGCTCGCCTCCGAGGACGAAGCGCCGAAGAAAGGCTCCTACGAAGGCGTCGACTTCAACGTCCAAGCCGACGATGGCACCACGATCGGCGTCTTCGACGGGCTCGTCGTCATCGCCGAAGACGAAGACATCTTCAAGACGATGGTCGATGCCTCCAGCGGCGAAAACCTCGGCGCAGAAGCCAACTACACCGACGCCGTCGCCAACGTCCCCGGCGAGAGCGCCGCGAACGTATACCTCGACATCGGCGCCCTGATCGAAGAATCGGGTGGCGAGATCGACCCCGAAACCGAAACCTTCCTCGACAGCGCCGGGATCGAACCGAAGGAAGCGACCGCGGTCGCCAGCCTCATCCCCGGCTCCAAGCAGATCGAGGTCGACCTCAGCTCCGACCTCAGCGGCGACAACCCGCCCTCCGGCGACGCCTCGGAGCTGCTCGGCTCGCTGCCCGCCACCTCGGTCGCGGCCCTGGCCTCGGCCGAATTCGGCAAGCGCTTCGACGAAGCGATCGACCGGATCGACAAAGAGGGGATTCCGAGCGAGGGGATCGAACCGAACCAGCTGAAGAAGGGCTTGAAGGAGGGTGGCATCGACCTCGAATCGATCGCCTCCTCGATCGGCGACGTCGGCGTCTACGTGACCGGCAACAGCGAAAAGACCCTGGGCGGCGCGATGGTGCTCGAAAGCGAGAGCGCCAAGGAAGCGACGGCCACGGTCTCCAACATCGGCCTCCTCCTGCGCTCGACCGGGACCCCTGGCGTCACCAGGATCAGCGAAGGCGCGAGCGGCTTCTCCGTCCGCAGCCCGGACCTCGGTCGCCAGCCGATCGTCGTCGTCGCCAAGGACAGCAAGATCGCGGTCGGCTACGGCCTGGCGGCGACTCTCTCCAGCTTCCAGGAAGCGAACAAGACCCTCGCCGACGCCCCCGCCTACCAGGACGCGCTGGCCTCCCTCGGGGACACGCCGATCACGATGTACGTCGACGGGCCTTCCGCCCTCAATCTCGCAACCGCGCTGGTTCCCTCCGGCGAAGAGGGCTTCGAAGAAGCCACGCCTTATCTGGGGAAGATCGAATATTTGGCGCTTGGCTCTGAAGCATCTGACGGTTTGGCTACTGCCAAGCTGATCGTCGGGCTCAAGTAGCGTTCCTCGCGGGGGAGGGTGCCGGTGTCCCTCTCCGGAATTGACCTCCCCTCCGCTGCGCTCCGGGGAGAACATGCTGCGCGGCTCCGCCGCGCAAGAGACAGATTGCATGTCGCCGAACATTCCTCCGAGGGACACCGGCACCCTCCTACGACCGGTTTCAGCTGACGGTGAAAGCCGGTTGGGAACTTCAGGTCAGCTTCAACTGGCGGCGCTCCCGGACGATGGCGAAGGGGTCATCCGAGGATTTCGGCGGACGATCTGATCGAACCTGTTCGCGCAGCCGCGTCAGCGTTGCGCCTGCCAGGTAATAGCGCCCACGTCGCTCGCCGACAGCGTCGAGAAGGCCCGTATCGACCATCGCTTTCAAATCGCGGGAGGCGGTGAGATCGCTGATCTCTTCTCCCATTGCGGCTTCGGCAGAGGAGCGATAGATCTTTCGTCGGATTCGGACTCCGATTGACGCGTCCATCAAGCCCGCTGCGCATCTTTCGGGCAGGTTCTCTTTCTCGGTCAGCCCCACGCAGTTGTTCCACAGACCCTCTATCTCTTCTCGCCGCCGCATGGTGGTCGTCGCCTGGAGGTAGTGCGCTCTCATGCAGAAACGGACCCACGGTCTCGCATTTCGCTCGGGGTGCCAGGCACCGGCACCCACGTCTTCGAGGACCCCGTAATAGGCCTCGGTGTTGCGACCCAGGAACTCCTCAACGCCGGAGAAGACAGGTGCGATAACCCGATCTCGAGCGAGGACCAGCGTTTGGAGGCATCTCGCCATCCGGCCGTTCCCGTCACTGAACGGGTGGACCATCGTCAGATTGAGGTGGGCCATGGCTGCCTTGATGATCACCGGCTCATCTCCGCCATCCAGCTCATCGAGCATTTCAGTAATGAGCGAAGGGATCTCTGAGCTGGGTGGCCCCTCGTAGACGATCTCGTTCGTCGTTTCTCGATGGATGAAGATCGGCCCTGGTCGCCAACGGCCGGGGTTTTTCTTCAGGTCGTACCTGAGCATCATGAAGTGGAGGCTCTTGAGTAGCCCCTCGTCGACCTCGAGGCTCTCGTCGTCGGCGATCTGCAGGACGTACGTCATTGCGTCCCGATAGCCCGCGAGCGCCAGCTGGGTCTCCTCCCCGGCGCCGAGCGTCGGTTCTTCCTCCACGGCGGCGAAGACATCGTCCAGGGAGGCGTTGTACCCCTCGATGCTGTTGGAGCCTTGAACCGCTCGGGCAAATGCCATTCGGCGTAGCGTTCCCGACCAGCGTCGCGGCTCCGCCACGCGATCGCGGAGCTGCTCTCTCTGCTGAGCGAGGAGGTCGATGACCTCAAGCTCTTCTTCTTGGAGTTCAGGGGACTGGAAGACCATGATATTTACAAACTAGCATTGTCTCAGGTCAATGACATTAAGTAAATATCAATGAATCATCTGGTGACTGGCGGTCCCATAAGGTGAAAGCCATGCGTTCATGGCTCAAGCCGCTATATGACGCGAGCGGCATGCGAGAAGTTGATCGTCGGGCTATTGAGGAGCGGGGGGTTCCTTCCCTGGAGTTGATGGAGGCTGCTGGGCGGGCTGTGGCTGAGGTTGTGGCTGAGCTTGCGCCTGAGGGGCCGGTGCGGGTGGTTTGTGGGAAGGGGAACAACGGGGGGGATGGGTTTGTTGCTGCCCGGCTGTTGCGGGAGATGGGGTTTGGGGTTGAGGCGCTGTTGCTTTGGCCGGGAGAGGAGCTGCGAGGGGATGCGAAGGTCAACTTCGAGCGGTTTGGGGGGGAGCTGCTGGAGGGCGATCCGACTGGGCGGCTGGCTGGGTCGGGGGCGATCGTGGATGCGATCTTTGGGACCGGGTTCGAAGGTGCGCCGCGGGAGCCTGCTGCCGCTGCGATTCGGGCGATCAACGGTGTTGGCGTGCCGGTCGTCGCCTGTGACATCGCCTCCGGGGTCGACGCCTCCAGCGGCGAGGTGGCCGGCGAAGCGGTCGAGGCCGACGTCACCGTCAGCTTCCACGCCGCCAAGCTCGGCCAGCGGGTCGCGCCCGGCAAGGGGTGCACCGGGGAGCTGCGCGTTGCCCCGATCGGGATCCCCGCCGGCGCGCCCGGGGAGGCGATCGCGGGCGAGATCGATCCGGCGGTACTGGTCCTGGCGCCGCGCCGCGGTCCCCGTTCGACCAAGTTCAGCTCCGGCCAGGTGGCGATCGCCGGCGGCTCGCGCGGGCTGACGGGGGCGGTGCGGATGACCTCGCTGGCGGCGATCCGGGCCGGCGCCGGCTACGCCACCGTCGCCGTCCCGGCGGACCTGGAGATGGTCTTCGAGCTCTCCCAGCCGGAGGTGATGTCGGTCGGCTGTCCGGGCGGCGACGGCTGCCTGGTTCCGGCCTCGGAAAAGGCGCTGCTGCGCGCCTTCGAGCGCGCGGCGGCCGGGGTGCTCGGTCCCGGCCTCGGCAAGGACCCCGGCTCCTTCGAGCTGGCCCGCGCGGTCGCCGGCAGGATCGAGGCGCCGCTGCTGATCGACGCCGACGGGTTGAACGCCTTCGCCGGGCGCCTCGGTGAGCTTCGCGCCCGCACCTCGCCGACGATCCTCACCCCGCACGCCGGCGAGCTTGGCCGGCTGCTCGAGCGCGACTCGGCCGAGGTCGATCAGCACCGGGTCGCCTGCGCGCGGGAGGCGGCGGCGGAGGCCGGCGCCTTCGTCGTCCTCAAGGGCGACGACACGATCGTCACCGACGGCACCCGCCTCGCGGTCAACGCGATCTCGGCGCCGGCGCTCGCCACCGCCGGCAGTGGCGACGTCCTCTCCGGCCTCGCCGCGGCCCTGCTCGCACGCGGCCTCGAGCCCTTCGCGGCCGCCTGCGCGGCCGTGGTTGCCCACGCCCGCGCCGGGCTGGACGCGGCCGCGCGGGTCGGCGCCGCCGAGTCGGTGATCGCGACCGACGTGGTCGACTCGATCCCCGTGGGGATACGTCCCGACGGGCCGGTCGAATAACCTCGCGCCCATGAAGACCGCCGGAGAGATCATGGCCAGCGACGGGCCCAGCGTCCATCCCAGCGACGAGGCCCGCACCGCGATCGACCTGCTCTCGAAGTCGGATCTCGGCGCGATCCCGGTGGTCGACAACGACAACAAGCTCGTCGGGATCGTCAGCGAGTCCGACCTCATCCTCAGCGAGGAGGAGTCCGACCTGCACCTGCCGCACTACCTCAACATCATGGGCGGGATCGTCTTCGTCGGCTCGATGAAGGGGTTCGAGGAGCGGCTCGAGAAAGCGTTCGCCACCGAGGTCTCCGAGCTGATGACCGCGGACCCGATCGTCGCCCACGACTACGAGTCGGCCGACCGGGTGGCGAAGAAAATCGCCGACAAGCACCACAATCACCTGCCGGTCGTGGACGGCGACGGCTACCTGGTCGGCATGGTCACCAGGGCAGACGCCCTCGCCGCCCTGGTCGCCGAGCCGGAGTAATCGTGGAGCGGGCGGTCGCCCGGATCAATTCCGAGGCCGTGCGCGCCAACTGCGAACGGCTGAAGGCGGAGCTGGCCGATGGCTCGGAGCTCTGCGCGGTGGTCAAGGCCGACGGCTACGGGCACGGCGCCGACATCTGTGCCGAGGCCGCCCTGGCCGGCGGCGCCACCCGGCTGGCGGTGGCGACGGCGGGCGAGGCCGAGCAGATCGGGCGGCGCCTCCAGCACGTGAAGCTCCTGACGATGGGGGCGCTGACCGAGGAGGAGGTCGACGCCGTGATCTCCGCGGGTTCGGAGCTGGCGCTTTGGCGGGAGGACTTCCGGCGCGTCGTCGCGGCGCGGGCGCGGGCCCACGGGCACCGGGCGCGCGTCCACGTCAAGTACGACACCGGCATGGGACGGCTGGGGAACGCCGACGCCGGGGAGGTGCTGGAGCTGTGCCGGGCCTGCGCCGAGGACCCGAACCTCGAGCTGGCCGGGATCTGGACCCACCTCGCCACCGCCGACGAACTCGACTCCGCCTACTTCGACGAGCAGCTCGACCGCTTCGACGAGGTCGCCGCCGCGGTCAAGGCCGAGCACCCGGCCGTGGTCGCCCACGCCGCCAACAGCGCCGCCGTCCTGCGCGACAAGCGCTCCCACCACGACATGGCGCGCTGCGGGGTGGCCGTCTACGGCCTCGATCCCTTCCAGGGAGATCCGGCGGAGCACGGGCTGCGGCCGGCGCTGTCGCTGCGCTCCTACGTCGCCGACGTCAAGCGCTTCCCCGCCGGCGCCAGCGCCGGCTACGGGCGCAAGTGGACCGCCCCCGCCGAGACCTGGGTGGGGGTGATCCCGCTCGGCTACGGCGACGGCGTCCGCCGCGCCCTGACCAACAACGCCGAGGTCCTCGTCCGCGGCCGACGGCGGCCGCTGGTCGGGACCGTCTCGATGGACAACGTCACGATCGACCTCGGGCCGGAGACCGAGGTCGAGCCCGGGGACGAGGCGGTGCTGATCGGGCGCCAGGGGGAGGAGGAGATCCTCGCCGAGGAGGTTGCCCGCCGGCTGGAGACGATCAACTACGAGGTCACCTGCGCGATCTCGCCGCGGGTGCCCAGGCGCTCGGCTTGACCGGGGCGCTTTTGTATCCCCATGGTTGACAAAAGCGCCAATCGCGCGGAGCGACTCGACGGGGCGCCGATCGTGGTGGCGGTCCGCGATGCGCTGGGGAGCGCGGATGGCGTGTGGGTCGTCGGCGGTGCCGTCCGCGACGCGGCGCTGGGGCGCGAGATCCTCGATCTCGACCTCGCGGTCCAGGGCGACCCGGGAGCCGTTGCAAAGGCGATCGGCGCCGCCTTCGGCGAGCACGCCTTCGAGCTCTCGGCCGAGTTCGGCACCTGGCGCGTGGTCGCCCGCGGGCAGGGCTGGCAGATCGACCTCACCGCCCTGCGGGGCGAGACGATCGAGGCCGACCTGGCGGAGCGCGACTTCACGATCGGCGCCGTCGCGGTACCGCTGGCCGGCGGCGAGCCGATCGACCCCTACGCCGGGCTCACCGATCTCGCCGCGAAGCGCCTCCGCGCCGTCGGCGAGAGGAGCTTCCTCGACGACCCGCTGCGCCTGCTGCGGGCGCCGCGACTCGCCGCCGAGCTTGGCCTCGAGATCGACGAGCGGACCGTCGCCCTGGCCCGGGCCGCCGCCGGGCGCGCCGCCGACCCGGCCGGCGAGCGCCAGCTGGCGGAGCTGCGCCAGCTGGTCGGCGGCCGCGACCCCCTCCTCGCCCTGCGCCTGCTCGGCGACCTCGGGATCACGCCCGCCGTCCTGCCGGAGCTGGAGACGCTGCGCGGAGTCGAGCAGGGGCCGAACCACCACCTCGACGTCTACGACCACACCATCGCCGTGCTCGAGCACACGCTCGAAGTCGAGGCCGACCTCGAGCGCTTCGCCGGCGAGCGCGCCGCCGAGGTCGCCGCGCTGCTCGAGGAGCCGCTCGCCGACGAGCTGACCCGCCGCACCGCGCTCCGCTTCGGCGCCCTCTTTCACGACATCGCCAAGCCGGCGACGAAGGCGGAGTTCAACGGCTTCGTCGGCTTCAAGGGGCATGACGAGGTCGGGGCGGAGACGATCGGCTCGATCTGCGGCCGCCTGCGCGCCAGTCGCAAGCTCACCCAGCACCTGCAGGGTCTGGCCCGGCACCACCTGCGGCTCGGCTTCCTGATCCCGGAGATGCCGCTGCCGCCGCGCCGGGTCCACGGCTACCTGCGAGCCACCGACCCGGTCACCGTCGACGTCACCCTGCTGACCGTCGCCGACCGCCTCTCGGCCCGCGGCAACGGGCCGATCGCCAGCCCGGAGATGGTCGCCGCCCACCTCACCCTGGCGCGGGAGATGATCGCCGCCGGGCTCGACTGGCGCCAGCAGGGACCGCCGCAGCCGTTGCTGCGCGGGGACGAGATCGCCGCCGAGCTGGGGATCGAGCCGGGGCCCGAGCTGGGCGCCGCCCTCGCCGAGCTCGAGGCAGCGCAGTATGCGGGGGAAGTCACTGACCGCATAGGGGCGCTCGAACACCTGCGCCGTTAGATACGCTCCGCCCGCATGGCCAAAGAGGAAAAGATCGAAATGGAGGGGGAGATCACCGAGGCTCTCCCCAACACGATGTTCCGCGTCAAACTCGACAACGGGCATGACGTGCTCGGCCACATCTCGGGAAAGATGCGCCGCCACTACATCCGCATCCTCCCCGGCGACCGCGTCAAGATCGAGCTCTCCCCTTACGACCTCGATCGCGGCCGGATTACTTACCGCTACAAATAGGGCGGTCTCAAAGCGGTTTCGGATCCGCCAGCTCGGCGACCAGGGTCGACCAGGCGAAGTCCTTTGCGCCTAGTCCTTTGCCGTTGCGGGGGTCGTAGTACTCGCGCAGGCCTTCGCGCGCCGCGGCGCCGATGACGCCGGTCGCCAGCCGCTCCGCCTCGGCCTCGTAGCCGAGGCGCCGCAGCCCGAGCCAGACCATCCAGGCCGAGTTGACCCAGGTCGGGCCGCGCCAGTAGCGGCGGATCGGGCCGCGGCCGCCGTCGGGTTCGTAGCCGCGCTCGCCGACCGCGACCGAGGGCGGGGCGACCGGGGTGAGGAACTCGCGCTCGTTCAGCAGGTGCTCCTCGACCAGTCGCCGGCCGATCTCCTCCGGCAGGTCGGGCAGCGCCAGCGGCGCCAGCGAGGCCCAGGTCAGCGTCTGCGGCCGGACTCCGCCCGGCTGCGCCTCGTCGAGGAAGAGGCCGCGGCGCTCGTCCCAGAGCCGGTCGACCAGCGCCGGCGTCGCCGAGGGCCGTCCCATCGCCTGCAGCGAGAGCGACCAGAGGGTGTTGACGAGCGGTTCGCAGAGGACGGGACCGCCGGCGTCGCGGACACGCCGCGCGTCCCAGCCCAGCCGGCGGTTGCGGTGGACCAGCAGCGGGAAGCCGATGCGGCCGTTCGCCCGCCGCCGCCAGACCTCTTCGAACTTCGGCGAGGCGTCGAGCCCGGACTCGTCGGGCTGGACGATCCAGAGCAGGCCGTCGCCCTCGAGGTCGCGGTTGCGGGCGAGCCAGTCGATGTGCCGGGCGATCCGCGGCTCCTCGCTCGGATCGCCGACGGCGATCCGCCAGGCCCAGGCCAGCAGCGGCGGCTGGATCGTCTCGGTCTGCTCCGCTTGCCGGTTGACGACGTTGTAGAAGAGCAGCCGCAGCCAGGAGACGTGGCTGCGCCAGAAGATCGTGTGGCCGATGAAGCCGTCGGGCCGCTGCGCCGCCAGCAGGCTCTCCAGCTCGGCTCGCGCTCGCGCCGGCTCGAAGCGGCGCCAGGCGATCGCCGCGAAGCAGGAGTCCCAGTACCACTGCCACGGGTAGCGGCCGGGGCTCGGCTCGGTGTAGCTGAAGCGCTTCTCGCCGCGGCTGCCCGTCACCCAGTTTTGCCGCAGGACCCGCTCGGCCTCGGCGAGGACGGTCTCCCGCTCAGACATTGGTGCGGCGCATCTCGCGCAGCGCCAGCGAACCCAGAACCACGAGCAGCCCCGCCAGGGCGACGATGCCCGGCCAGGTGTCGGCCCAGGTGACGCTGCCGACGAATCCCTGCCGGGCCGCTTCCAGCACATCGGTCATCGGGTTGACGTTGGCGACCTTCTCCAGCCAGGGCTGCAGCAGCGCCAGCGGTGCGTAGGCGGGCGTGAAGAGGATCAGCGCCATCGTCCCCGCCTGCATCAGCGGCGCCGCTGACTGGCTCCGGTAACGGAGCGCCAGCATCGATCCCCAGCAGGCGGCGACCGCGGCCGTCGCGGCGACCATCAGGTAACAGATCGCCAGGCCGTCGAGGCCCGGCCATTCGGCGCCGATCGCGAAGGCGATCGCCAGCACGAAGGTCGCCGGGATCAGCGCCCGGGCGCTTGCCGCCAGCACGTTCCCGGCGAGCAGGACCCAGCGCGGGGCGGGGGAGACGAGCAGGCGGTCGACCCAACCCTGTTCGTAGTCGCGGGCGAGGTTGACCCCCGCCGCGGCGCCGGTGAAGCCGGCCCCCTGCAGCATGCTGACCGGGACGATGAAGCTCTCATACGAGCCGGTTTCGAACCCCTGCAGCTGGGTCAGGGCGCCGAAGACGCCGTTCAGCCCGAGGAAGAAGATCGTCGGCGCCAGCACTCCGGGGATCGCCGCCCCCGGCACCCGCACCAGCTCGTTCTTCGCCCGCGCCATCAGGGCGCCGATCGTCGCCAGGTTGGTGCGCCATCCCTGCGTCGCGGCGAGCTCCATCAGCCGACCCGCAGCCGGTGTCGCAGGGCGCGGGCGCTCAGCACCAGCCCGAGGACGACGATGCCGGCGATCGCCGCCACCGCCTCCAGGGTCACGGTGGCGTCGATCCCGGAGATGATCGGTTCGCGCACGCCTTCGACGATGAAGCTCAGCGGGTTGTACTGGGCGATCGTCTTCGCCGGCTCGATCATCAGTTCCTGGGGGAAGAAGGCCGTGGAGAGGAAGAGGACGACGAGCACCAGCGGGAAGAGACCCTGGACGACGCTGGCGCTGCCGGTCCGCAGGGCTATCGCCGCCCCAATGCCGCCGACCGCCAGCGCCGAGGCCGTCACCAGCAAGATCGCCAGCAGCGCGCCCGGCACGCCGCCCTCGATGTGAGCGCCGAAGATCAGGCCGATCGCCAGGAACCAGAGCGAGGCGAACAGCCCCAGCGCCGCCGTCCCCGCCAGCCGCCCGAGGACGATCGCGAAGCGGGGGATCGGGGCCGTGAAGAGGCGGTCGGTGAAGCCCATCTCGATGTCGACCGCGAAGGCGATGCCGCCGCTGTTGCCGGCCAGCATCATCGACTGCATCATCGCCCCGGCGAGCATGAACTGGAGGAAGCTCTGAACCGGCGGGAAGCCCGGCAGTTCGATGCTGGCGCCGGCGCCGCCGGTCTGGATCGCCAGCAGCAGGGTGGGGAAGACGACGATCGGCGCCAGCAGCTGCGGCCGGCGGAAGGTCTGGCGGATCGAGCGCCCGCCCAGCGCCCGTACCACCCTCGCGCTCGCTGCCAGGTCGTTCACGCCGGCACCGGCTCCTCGCCGCCGTCCTCGCTCTCCTCCTTTTCGAGGTGATGGCCGGTCTTGTCGACGAAGACGTCGTCGAGGGTCGGGCGCACCAGCTCCAGCGACTCGACCGCGATCCCGGCCTCGTCGAGGGCGCGGACCACGCGGGGGATGTCGGCGGCCCCGTTTTCGACCTCGACCAGGACCCGCTTGCCGTCCTTCGGCGGCAGCAGCCGGCCGATCTCGGCGCAGACCCGCTCGGCCTCGGCGACCTCGCCTTCGCTGATCAGCAGCTCGACGTGGGGGTCGCCGATTTCGTCCTTCAGCGACTCCGGGGTGCCCTCGGCGACGATCCGGCCGCTGTCGATGATCCCGACGTTGTCGGCCAGCTGGTCGGCCTCCTCGAGGTACTGGGTGGTGAGGAAGACGGTGGTCCCGTCTTCGTTCAGCGCCCGCACCTCCTCCCAGATCGTCTTGCGGCTGACCGGATCGAGGCCGGTGGTCGGCTCGTCGAGGAAGAGGACGCTCGGTTCGTGGACGAGGGCGGCGGCCAGATCGAGGCGGCGTTTCATCCCACCCGAGTAGGTGCCGACCCGGCGGTCGGCCGCCCCGGCCAGGTCGACCCGTTCCAGCAGGGCGTCGGCGCGCTCGCGCCCGGCGGCCGGCGGCAGGCCCTGGAGCGTCGCCTGCAGCCGGATCAGCTCGCGGCCGGTCATCAGCGGGTCGAGCGCCGCTTCCTGCAGGGCGACGCCGATCGAGCCACGGACCTGGCGGGCCCCGGCGACTACGTCGTGCCCGGCGACGGTGGCCCGGCCGCCGGTCGGCAGCAGCAGCGTCGTCAGCATCCGCACCGTCGTCGTCTTGCCAGCGCCGTTGGGGCCGAGGAAGCCGTAGATCTCGCCCTCCTCGACGACGAGGTCGATGCCCTGGACGGCGAGGACCTCGCCGAAGGCGCGCTCGAGGCCCGCGACCGTGATCGCCTGCACGCTAGGCCTCCAACGGCTCGGCGCCGAGCGCGGGCGGGACCGCCTCGACCCAGCGGCGGCCGTTGGCCCGCTCGATCGCCTCGGCGGCGTCGAGCAGCAGCTCGTCACGCCCCCAGGCGGCCTGCAACTGCAGGGCGACCGGCAGCCCCTCGGAGGAGCCGACCGGGACGCTGATCGCCGGGATGCCGGTGAGGTTGGCGAGGGCGCCGCCGCGGACGTTGGCTTCGTCGGCGGTGAGCCAGCCGCTCGGCAGCTCGACCATCGGCGCCTCCAGCGGCGGCGCCACGGCCGGGACGGTCGGGCAGGCGAGCACGTCGACTTCCTCGAAGACCCTGGCCAGCGTCTGGCGCGCCATCGTCCGCACCCGACCGGCCTTGATCGTCGCGATCGCCGGCACCAGCAGCCGGTACTTGAGCAGGCCGCGGCCGAGCGGGCTCAGCTCCGGGTCGAGGTGGTTGAGCCGCTCGGGGGTGATGCCGCCGAGGCTCTCGCTGTTGGCGATCAGGACCGTCGCCAGGGTCGCCGCGGCAAGTTCGGGCAGCTCGATCTCCCGCACCTCGCCGCCGGTCTTCACCCGCAGGTCCTCGATCGCAGCCTCGCAGGCTTCCCGCACGTCCGGCGCGACGTCCTCGGAGACCTCGCCGGCGATGACGCCGATCCGCAGCCCCTGCGGCTCGGCCGCGGCCAGGTCTTCGCCGAATAGGGCCGAGTCGAGCGCGCGGCAGTCGGCGGCGTCGGCGCAGAGGGCGCCGGAGACGATCGTGGTCGAGACCGCGGCCATGTGGTGGCCGGCCATCGCCGAGCGGCCGAAGGTCGGCTTCAGCCCGGTGAGGCCGCAGTAGGCGGCCGGGTAGCGGATCGAGCCGACACCGTCGGCGCCGACCGCGCCGGCGACCAGGCGCGCGGCGACGGAGGCGGCGGGGCCGCTGGAGGAGCCGCCAGGGCAGCGGTCGGTCTTCCATGGGTTGTGGGCCGGCCCGTAGACGGAGACGTTGCCGGTGCTGCTGGCGCCGAGCTCGTGCATGTTGCCGACGCCGACGATCACCGCCCCGGCGTCGCGCAGGGCGCGGTAGGGGCCGGACTCGCCCGGCGCCGCCGGGGCCAGCATCTCGGCGGCGCCGAATCGCTGCGCCCGCCAGGGCAGCGGCCACTCGTCCTTGATCACGATCGGAACGCCGTAGAGGGGTCCGCGGGGCGCGTTGGCGAGCATCTCGCGCGAGCGCTCGGGGAAGGTCTCGACGACGGCGTTGAGGGCCGGGTTCCGCTCCTCGATCCGGCCCAGGGTCGCCTCGAGCAGCTCGGACGGGTCGAGCTCGCCGGCGGCGATCGTCGCCGCCTGCTCCCGCAGCGAGAGGTCGAGACCGTCGCTCATCGGCTCGGCGGCGGCTGCGAGAGGTCGGGGTCGCGCTCGAGCGGAACCTCGCTGGTATCGAGGTCGAGCAGCTCGAGGATCGGCGGCCAGAGCGTCTGATGGGCGGCGCCGATCACCGCCAGCTCGATCTCGTCGGCCTCGATTCCGTAGGCGGCGAGGGCCGCCGGAATGAACTCGCTGGTTTGCTCGGAGGCCTCCATCGTGCGCCGCGAACCCTACCTTGGCCTTTGGCCGGGATCGTGCAACGGCCCCCGCAGCGCCGCATCCCGCCGCGGCGGAAGGCAAGATTGGCGCCGCAACTGGGCTCGAGGCCCGGTGTTTGCCTGATCGATGCCACAAGCAGAAGCCAAAACCCCGTTCCGCCGCATCTGGGCCCTGGCCGCCGGCGCCTGCCTGCTCGCGGCGCTGGTCGCGATCGCCGCCCCGCGCCAGGCCGACTCGGCGCCGCTGCGCGTCGTCATCCTCGGCCAGACCTCGGAAACGCCACCGGCCTCCTGCCCGGGCAAAACCGTCAACAACGTCCCGGTCAGCGAATGCCGGGTCGAGGGCCACATCACCGGCTTCCAGTCGATCGCCGACGGCGTCGCCCGACCCTTCGAGGCGCCCTTCGAAGGGAAGGTCGTCGCCTGGTCGATCACCCTGGCCAAGCCGTCGGCGGCGGAAACGAAAACCACCACCGACGAGGTGGGCTTCTTCAACGACTTCTTCGGCGCCCCGTCCGAGGCCCGGATCGGGATCCTGCGCCCGGTCGAAGGCTCCAAGCCGCCGAAATACACCCTCGTGCGGCAGAGCCCGATCGAGGTCCTCAACCCCTACTTCGGCAGCACCCCGGTCTTCGCCCTCGACCATCCGCTCACGGTCCTCCAGGGGCAGATCGTCGCCTTGACGGTCCCGACCTGGGCGCCGATGTTCGCCCTCAACCTCTCCGAAGAAAACACCTGGCGCGGCAGCCGCCTCCCCGAACACTGCATCTCCAGGGAAGACGTCCAGGGCGGCCACCCCCAGCAGGGCGTCGGCAAGATCAAGACCTACGGCTGCTACTACTCCAAAGCCCGCCTGCTCTACACCGCGACGCTGGTGAAGAAACCGTAGTTCGCAGCCGTGGTGGGGTGGGGTCGGGTGCCCCTCCTCTCTCGGTACCTCGTCGCTGAAGCCGGGACTGCTGGCGCCTCCAGCGAGCGCCCCTCCTCCTCCGCATTACGTTCGGAGGGGCACCCGACCCCACCTCCCGGGCCGTAAGACGGCTTCGAATCGCAACAGCTACCGAAGAAAAACCACCGAGCGAACAACATCCGCTCCGGATCTTGATCGTGGAGCCCTGTTTCAGCTGTCACGGGACGGGCCGGTAGGCCCCCTGAACGTTTTGCGGAGGAGGAGCAGGGCGGTCAGAGGCGATAGCTGTCCCGGCTTCGACGACGAGGTACCGAGTGAAGGGGGCCTACCGGCCCGTCCCTACAAAGCCGCTTGACGCAGACCGCAGTACGGACAATCAGACACGTCCAGCCCGATGAGTTGGTCGCAGCGGCGGCAGGCGCGGAGGTTCTCGGGGCTGCGGGGCAGGGAGGAGTCCGAGGGGGCCAGGGGCAGGACCTTGGCGACCGGGGACATCTCCTCGCCGGTCTCGCGATCGACGTAGACCGAGCCGGGCTCGGCGGGGGCGAGGGCCTCGCGACCGGAGGCCGCGGCGCGCATGCGGTAGAGCTGCTTCTCGTTCATCGCCGGGAAGACTAATAGCTTGGGCGGCTCCGATGCGTGTCCTCATCTTCCACGGCTACATGCTGCGCGGCACCGGCAGCAACATCTACAACGTCAACCTGGCGCGGGCGCTGGCCCGGCTCGGGCACGAGGTGCACCTGCTCTGCCAGGACCGCGAGGTGCGGATCGAGGGGGTGCAGATCCACAACCCCGACATCGGCGGCCTGTTGCCTGTCTACGTCAAGGATCCCTACGAGGGCTTCGAGGTCAAGACCTTCCCCGAGCTGAGCGAGGCCGAGCTTGCCCACTACATCGAGGCCAACGTCGCCGCGGTGCGCCAGGTTGCCGCCGAGGCGGGCGGCGTCGATCTCGCCCTCGCCAACCATCTGGTGATGGGCCCGACGATCCTCGCCCGCGCCGCCATCGCCCCCTTCGCGGCCAAGATCCACGGCTCGGCGCTCGAGTACACGGTCAAGCCGCACCCCCGGTTCCTGCCCTACGCGCGGGAGGGGATGGAGGCCGCCCGCGGGGTCCTGATCGGCTCGGCCCACACGGCGGAATCCCTCTGGACGGCCCTCCCCGACGTGCCGGGATTGCGGGAGAAGTCGCGGCTCGGCCCGCCGGGGGTCGACGTCGAGGAGTTCCGGCCCGGCGGCGAGCGCGAGGATCTCGTCGCCTTCGTCGGCAAGCTGATCGTCTCCAAGGGCGTCGACCTCCTGCTCGCCGCCTGGCCGCTGGTGCGGGCGGCCCATCCCGCCGCCAGGCTCGCGGTCGCCGGCTTCGGCGCCTACGAGGATGGGCTGAAGCGGCTGCTGGCGGCGCTGGAGCGGGGGGACCTCGAGGACGCTCGCGAGGTCGCCCGGCTCGGCTGGGTGCTCGAGGGCGGGGAGGAGAAGCCGCTCTCGATCCTCTCGGCCTTTCTCGCCGACCCCCCCGAGGGTTACGCCGAGATGGCACGCGCCGCCGCCGGCTCGGTCGAGTTCGTCGGTCGCCTCGAGCACCACGAGGTCGCCTCCTTCTTCCCCCGCGCCGAGGCGATGGTGATGCCGAGCACCTTCCCCGAGGCGTTCGGGATGGTCGCCGTCGAGGCCGCCGCCTGCGGGACGCTGCCGGTCGCCGCCGGGCACTCGGGGATGCTCGAGGTATCTCGGCAGCTGCAGGCCGGGCTGCCCGGCGAGGTCGGGGACCTGACCTCGTTCCCGGTCGAAGCGGGTGCGATCGAAGCGATCGCCGCCCGGCTCAACGCCTGGCTTGCGCTTCCGGAGACCGAGCGGGAGCGCGCCCGCGCGGCCCTGGTCGAGACCGTCGCTCGGCTCTGGAGCTGGGAGGGAGTGGCCCGCGGCGTCCTCTCCGCGGCCGCTGGGGAACTCGATCGTTTACCGCGACCGGGGAGCTAGTGCGAAGCGTCACCTGGGGCCGCAAAGCCTCCCGCCGCCGCTTCAATAGAATGCCCGCCGCCCCAATGTACGGCCGCCTGCCCATAGTCAAGATGCTGCTGGTGACGATCGCCTCGACGGTGGTCATGTCGGCGGTGATGGTCTCCATCAACTGGGATGGTCAGCAGGCGTCCACGGCCGCGCCGAAGATCGATCACCTCCTCAACGTGATGATCGTCCTCTCGTCGTTCGTCTTCTCGCTGGTGATGGTGATGCTCTTCTACGCGCTTTGGAAATTCAAAGCGAAGCCGGGGGACGAGTCCGACGGCGAGCCGATCCACGGCAACACCCGCCTGGAGATCGCCTGGACCCTGATCCCGACGGTCATCGTCCTCTTCGCCGGCGGCTACAGCTGGAAGGTGCTCGACGAAATCGAAGACAAGAAGGACGGCGCCCTTACCGTCTCCGTCTTCTCCCAGCAGTACGCCTGGAGCTTCGCCTACCCCGGCAAGGAATACGCCTACAGCGAGGGGGAGCTGCACGTCCCGGTCAACCGCCAAGTCCAGTTCAAGATGCACGCCCTGGACGTGATCCACTCCTTCTGGGTCCCCGAGTGGCGGATCAAGAAAGACAACGTGCCGGGAATCACCACCAAGGCGATCGTCACCCCGGACAAGGTCGGGACCTACCAGCTGGTCTGCACGGAGCTCTGCGGCTTCGGCCACGCGACGATGCGCGCCAAAGTCGTGGTCGAGTCCCCGGCGAAGTTCAACGAATGGGTCGAAGGCCTCAAACAGAAACTGCCCGAACAGCTGATGGAAGTGGTCGAAGACACCACGACGGAGAACCCTCCGGCCCTGGACGCCGGCGGGGCATAATGAGAGAGAGCTGATGGTTGCCGCGATCAAGAGACCCGGCTGGTGGCGTGGCCTCCTCGGAGCCATCGCCTTCGGCGCCTTCGGCTTCGGCCTCGTCATCGCCCTGCGGGCGATCTCCGATTTGCCGCTCTACCAGACCGAACAGACCGGCTACCCGCACATAATCGTGCCGGCGATCACCGCCCCGCTCGGCTTCCTGGCGGGCTTCGGCTGCTTCGACTACTGGCTGCGCTGGGCCGCCGGGATGCCGACGATCCCCGACGACCACTCCCAGCACGGCGCCAAGAGCTGGAAGGACTACTTCAAATTCAACACCGACCACAAGGTGATCGGTGTCCAGTACGTCGTCACCACCTTCATCTTCTTCTTCCTCGGCGGCCTGATGGCGATGCTGATCCGGGCCGAGCTCGCCCAGCCGGGCACCCAGATCGTCGAAGCGTCGACCTACAACAGCCTCTTCTCGACGCACGCGGTGCTGATGATCTTCGTCTTCGTGATCCCAGTCTTCGCCGGGCTTGCGAACTACGTCCTGCCGCTGATGATCGGCGCGCCGGACATGGCCTTCCCGCGTCTCAACGCGCTCAGCTTCTGGATGCTGCCGCTGGCCGGGATCCTCTTCATCGGCAGCTTCCTCGCCCCCGGCGGGGCCTTCGACGCCGGCTGGACCGGCTACGCGCCGCTTTCCACCGGGGCGCCGCTGGGGCAGTCGTTCTTCAACCTAGGGGTCCAGTTCGCCGGCGCCTCCTCGATCGCGACGGCGCTGAACTTCCTGGTCACGATCATCACCATGCGTGCGCCCGGGATGACCTTCTGGCGGATGCCGCTGCTGGTCTGGGCGAACCTCTCGACTTCGCTGCTGGTCGTCGCCGCGACCCCGTTCATCGCCGGCGTCCAGTTCATGGTCCTCTTCGACCGCGCCCTCCACACCAACTTCTTCGACTACGCGGCCGGCGGCGACGTGATCAGCTACCAGCACATCTTCTGGTTCTACTCCCACCCGGCCGTCTACATCATGATGCTGCCCGGGTTCGGGATCGTCTCCGAGGTCATATCGACCCATGCCCGCAAGCCGATCTTCGGCTACCGGCTGATGGCCCTGGCGCTGATCGGGATCGTCGTCCTCAGCTACTCGGTCTGGGCCCACCACATGTTCGTCGCCGGGATGTTCTCCTGGCTGCGGGTGCCGATGATGATCACCACGCTGCTGATTGCGGTGCCGACCGGGATCAAGATCTTCTCCTGGCTGGGCACGCTCTATTTCGGCAAGATCCACACCTATTCGACGTCGATGCTGTTCGCGCTCGCCTTCATCGTCACCTTCACGATCGGCGGGATCTCCGGCGTGATGCTCGGCATGGTGCCGATCGACATCCACGTCTCCGACACCTACTTCATCGTCGCTCACATCCACTTCGTCCTCTTCGGCGGCTCGGTCTTCACGATCTTCGCCGGCGTCTACCACTGGTTCCCGAAGATGACCGGGCGGATGTATGACGAGAAACTCGGCCGCGTCCACTTCTGGGGCACCCTGGTCGGCACCTGGGGCACCTTCATCCCGATGCACTGGGTGGGGATGGACGGGATGCCGCGTCGCGTCGCCGACTACGCCGAGCAGTTCGGCAACTGGAACCTGCTGATCAGCTGCTTCGCCTTCATGCTCGGCGCCGTCCAGCTGGTCTTCGTCTACAACATGGTCGTCAGCTGGCGCTACGGCCCGAAGGCCGACGCCAACCCCTGGCGCGCCAACTCGATCGAGTGGCTGGTCTCCTCGCCGCCGCCGATCTTCAACTTCGACGAGATCCCGCGGGTCGTCGGCGGTCCCTACGAGTACGGGATCCCTGGCGCGAAGCACGCGATCATGGCCGGCGAAGGCACCGAGGTGCCCGCCGGTGAGAAAAGCGTCGTGGGTACCGGCTCATGAGCGCCGTGCAGGCCGACGATCGCAAGCCCCTGCTGGTCTTCCTCAACGAGGTTGCCGGCGGCCGCAAGCTGCTGGGGGCGGTGCGCGAGCGCCAGGACGAGATTTCCGGCGTCGTCGTCGCGGCGCCCCAGAACCAGCCGTCCGTCGGGCAGCTGATCGACGCCAGCGAGGTCCGCGAGGCCGCCCGCGCCCGGGTCGAGGTGACGATGGCGGTGCTCGCCGAGTTCGGGATCGATTCGATCGGCGAGGTGATGGATCCGGAGCCCTCGCTGGCGCTCGACGACGCCGTCCGCGCGCACCGTCCGGGCGAGGTCCTGCTCTCCTGTCTGGCCGACACCCGCTTCGGCTTCATGCGCCGCGACCTGGTCGAGTGGGCGCGCGAGAAGGTCGAGCCCGAGGTGACGCTGACCCACATCCCGGTCCGGATCGAGGACGATGCGATCCGCTGGGACCTCAACCACACCCTGGTCGTGGCGACCAAGACCGTCGCCGCCGCGGACCTGGTGGCCCGGATGAAGGACCGCGCCGGCATCCGCCCGCACCGCTTCACGATCGTCTGCCCGCGAGCCGAGGACGTCAGCGAGGGGCAGGTGGTCCGCGACCTGGCCTCGACCCTGGCCGAGCTCTACCGCTCGGAGATCGACGCCACCGGCCAGCCGATGAGCCCCGACCCCTTCTACGCGGTGAAAAACGCGATCGAGCACTACCGGATCGACGACATCCTGATCTCCACCTTCGCCGGCGAGGGTTCGCAGTGGCTCGAGGACGACCTGATCGGCCGGGTCCGGGAGATCACCGAGAAGTCCGTCGAGCACATCGAGGTCGGCCGGCCCGCGGCGGCGGTCGCCGCCGCCGTCGCCGAGGGAGAGGGAGAGCGGCACTAATGGAGAGCGCATCGGTAGCCGTCGGCCACGCCGAGAACCACCACCACGGCCCGCCCGAGGCCAACCAAAGTTCGCGGATCGACCGCCAGACGCTGGGGATCCTGCTCTTCATCGTCTCCGAGGTGATGCTCTTCGGAGCGTTCTTCGCCTCTTACTTCTTCCTCCGGGTCGTCGTCGACCCGCCCAGCTGGCCGCCGGAACCGTACACGCTGCCGGTCGGCGTGGCGGGGATGAACACCGCGATCCTCGTCTCCTCCAGCTTCACGATCCACTACGCCCTGGAGTCGATCCGGCGCGGCAACCACAAGGGTCTGAAACTCGGCCTGGTCGCGACCTGGATGCTGGGCGCCACCTTCCTCTTCATCCAGATCAACGAGTACGTGCACATCGGCTTCAGCGCCCGCGACCTCTCCTTCGGCTCGATCTTCTACAGCCTCACCGGCCTGCACGGAGCCCACGTCTTCGTCGGCCTGATGCTGCTTACGTTCGCGACGATTCGCGCCTTCCGCGGCCACTTCGGCCCCAAAGCGGAGGACCACCTCGGTGTCGAGGTGCCAGGCATCTACTGGCACTTCGTCGACATCATGTGGATCATCGTGTACGTCACCGTTTATATTCTCTAATCGAGTCGCCACAAAGCCGGCGCAATGAAACTCAGCGAGGCGGCGGTTTTCAGATGGGTGGTGATCGTGGGGATCGCCGGAGCTGCGGTCGTCGTGGTGACGTTGCTGACGCGGCCTTTGGTGGGGGCGCTGCTCGGACTGGTGCTCGTGATCGCGGGGTGCGTCTATGCCTATCGCTGGGCGCGCGCGAGATATGGCTGAGTTGGCACAGAGAATTTACGTTGTACGACAAAAAGTTGCATTTAGCTCTGTAGGCTGCCAGTATGGAGACGATGGTCAGGGAGAACTGGACCGACGGGCGGCTCGATGACCTCAACGAGAAGGTCGACAAAGGCTTTGCCGACGTGGGAGAGAAATTCAAAGATGTCGATAAGCGCTTCGACAAGCTCGAAGATCGGTTTGAAGCGATGCAGAAAGAAATGAACCTGCGCTTCGAAGGTTTCCACAAGAGCCTGCTTCAGGCTCTTGTGGGGATGTTCGGTGTAGTGATTGCTGGTTTCGTCGGCGTCGCGGGCCTGGTCATCGCCTTGGGTTGACACCCTTACTCAGTTCGAGCACCGCCAGCGTCAGCGCGATCGGGACGGTTGCCGGGGTCTGGTCGACCCAGAAGAAGAGCAGGTCGAAGGCGGGGCAGATGATCGCCGCCAGCAGGGCTCCTCGCAGCTGCAGGCGGCGGTCGGAGGCGAGCATGGCGCCCAGGGTGGCGGCGATGAAGAGGTCTCCGAAGCCCATCACCGCCGAGCCGAAGGAGGCGAACTGGAGGCGGGGGAGGTCGGCGGCCGGGGCCGCGGCGTTGAGCACCGAGTTCGGCTCCTGGAGGAGGTTCGTGCCCACCAGCCAGGCGTCGATCGCGGCCATCACGTAGATCCCCAGCTTCAGCCAGCGACCCGGGACCAGGCAGGCGACGAGCCAGCCGAGGGTGACGCAGGCCAGCGCCGAGAGGCAGAGGGCGGCGGTCTCGCCGCCGAGGGCGCCCTCGGCGGCCCAGGCGATCGCGAAGAGCGGCGGCACGAGTAGCGCCAGCGGGGGGCGGGAGCCGCGGAGCAGCCAGGCGAGCGCCGCGGCGGCGAGCGGGGGGACGGCGACCAGCGCCAGGTAGGTGAGAAAGCGGGCGCTGGCCGATTCGAGGGCGATGCCCGAGATGACGACGACGATCGAGAGCGGCAGCACCAGCGCCCACCAGTTGCTGCGCATCCGTGCCAGCAGAGTGGTGGACGGGGCTTTGGGGGCTGCGACGAGCAGCGCTTGGACCAGGCTGAGGACGCCGATCGAGAGCCAGAAGGGGAGCAAGCGTCAGGCGCGCCCGGCGGTGGCCGTGGCGGGTCGCTCGGCCCCCGGCTGCTCGGCTGGCGAGGTCTCGCCCCGGGGCTCGAGGCGGCCGGCGGCGGCCACGGTCCAGAGCATCGCCAGCCAGTTGCAGGTGGCGACCGCGACGTGGATCCAGACGATGCCCGCCGGCAGTTCCAGCCACCACTGCAGGCCGCCTATCGCGCCCTGTAGGGCCAGGAGGCCGATAACGAGGCTCAGGGGCCGCAGGGCGCGGGCGTCGGCCCCTGGGCGGCGCAGGAGCAGCCATACGCCGATCGTCGCGAGGCCGTAGATGGTCGCGAGCAAAGCGTGGCGCTGGACGACCCATTCCAACGTCCCCGTCCCCTCGAAGTCGAAGCGGTGGACCAGCTGTCCTTCGTGGGCCCCGGCGTGGGGGCCGGAGGCGGTGGCGATCGTCCCGGCCAGGATCGTCAGTTGCCCGAGCGGGATCAGCGCCCGCACCGCCCAGACGCTGAGGCGATCCCGCGAGCGCCGCCGCTCCCAGGGTTCGTAGCGCGAGCACCAGGCGAGGGCGAAGGCCGCGTCGAGCAGCATCATCGAGAGGATGAAGTGGGACATCACCAGCCCCGGGGCCAGGTGGTACTTGACGACGAGAGCGCCGAGGATCGCCTGGCCGACGACGCCGAGGGGCAGCAGGGCGCCGAACAGAGCCAGGTGCCAGCGGTAGGGCCGCCGGAAGAAGGCGAGGATGCTGGCGGCGATCACCGCGAAGCCGACGAACCCGGTCAGCAGCCGGTTGCCATACTCGATCACCGCGTGCGATTCGAGCGGGGGCGTGCTGCCGCCGTAGCATTTGGGCCAGTCGGGGCAGCCGAGGCCGGACCCGGTGAGGCGCACCGCGGCGCCAGTGAGCACGATCAGGGCGAGGGCGGCCAGGGCGACGAGGGTGACCTGGGCGTAGCGGTGGGGAGAGATCTCGAGGCGGCTTGTGAGGCGTTCCCGCATCTACCCGCAATGATCGCAGCGGCCGCGCGGCCGCTGTCGCTCAGCCTTTGGATTTGCCGCCGGCAGGCGAGTTTTCGATCAGATACTGGACGAGGTCTTCGATTTCTTTGGGGCTCAGCATTTCGCCGAAGTTCTGCGGCATCACGTTCGGCGGGTAGCCCTTGGCGATCTGGGCGTTGGGTTCGACGATCGACTCTTCGACCATCGCGTCCGTCTGCCCGGGCAGCACTTCGTCGAGATCCGGTCCGGTGACGCCGCCGGATTCGGCGGCGGCGAAGGTGTGGCAGTTGCCGCAGCCGTTGTTGGCGAAGACCTGGGCGCCGGGACCGCCGGGGACCATCGGCGGGGCTGCGCCGGGGACGCCGGCCCATTCGCCGACGTAGGCGGCGACGTCGTCGAGATCCTGGCCGGTGACGATGTCGGCCGGCATCGAGACGGCGGTGTTGCCGTTGTTGGGCCGCGGGTACTCGACCTGGGCTTTGACGACGCCCTCGATCGTGTCCGAGTCGTTCCCTTCTTCGCGTGCCGCGGCGAAGGCGTGGTCGAGATTGGGCCCGACCTGGGCGGTGCTCCCGGCCTGCGCCAGCGCGTGGCAGGTGCCGCACTTGACCCGGAAGAGTTCGCGGCCCCGCTGCGGGTCGGCGTCAGTCGTGCCGCAGCCCGAGGCGGCCACCACGAGGGCGGCCAAGGCCACGAGGGCGAGCAGGGGAGAGATGAGTTTCGAAATGCGGACCATGGGGTGTAATGCGGGGCGGAGTCTATATGTCGGGGCTGCCGGGAAGCGTGCCGTCAGGCACGGTTGGTCGGTAGTCTCGAGTCGATCCGCACTAACTCAGGAATCACGGCAACGGGAGGTCTCAGATGCAGGTGAAGGACGGAATGTCGGAGATCACGCTGACCGTGGGCCCCTCCCACACGCTGCGCGAGGCCGCCACGAAGATGGTCGAGAAAGGGACCGGTGCGGCGCTGGTGATCGACCACGAGCTGCCAACCCCCTCGATCGTCACCGAGCGGGACCTGCTGATCTCCGTGGCGCGGGGCCAGGACCCCGACCGCGAGCGGGTCGTCGACCACATGAGCGAAGGCGTCCTCGCCGCCGCCCCCGACTGGAGCCTCGAGCGGGCCGCTGCCGAGATGTCCCGCCGCGGCGTCCGCCACCTGGTCGTCTTCGACGGGCCGGATGCAGTCGGCGTCCTCTCGATGAGGGACATCGTCAGGGTCTGGACTTCAGATGGGGCGACGTCCGAAATGAAGCTGCCGAGCTAGGAAAGCTAGGGCTGCGGCGGCCCGGAGATGGTTTCCACGGGGAGCGCGGCTCCACGGATCTCCTGGCGGCGCGGGAGGCGGTAGTAGTCGCGGACGGCGCCCTTGACGATGTGGCGGAAGGCGGCGAGCAGGAAGATCGCGCCGATGATGCCCCAGATGTAGGGGGCGAAGATGAAGCCGCCGGCGAAGATGCCGCAGATCACGCCGAGGGCGCCGATCGCGAAGAAGACCGGGCCCCAGGAGGGGCGCGGCAGGTAGATCGTCTCGCCGGGCTCGGGAACCTCTCTGTGCTCAGCCATGACTCGTTCCTAGCCGGCTACGTAGAGGAAGGCGGCGACGAAGCTGAGGGCGAAAATGCCGGCGGCAATGCCACCTGCAACCAGCCCCGCTTTCATCTGTCGGCGTGCGGTTTCGCGGTCCATGAAGGGGGATTTCTATCAGGGTTGGGGGCGTTTAGGAGGGTCATGCACCCCTTCCCCAAAGACCGTCGCGCAGCTGCGCGGACTTGTGGGCGCCAGCGTGACTTCTTGAGCCTTTGTGGAAGGGGTGCATGACCCTCCACCCGGAGCGTCGGCGAGACCCCCAGAACCCTGAGCGGGAGCTTTAGAGCTCTTGTTAGACGTTGGCCGCTATGGCCATTGAGAGGAAGAGGAGCGCCAGGTACGCGAGGGAGAAGAGGTAGGTCTTCAGGGCCCAGCGGCGGTCTTTGGTTTGGAGGAGGCGGACGGCGTAGAAGATGAAGCCGGCTCCCAGGAGGATCGAGGGGATTAGGTAGGCGACTCCCAGGCCTCCGGCGCAGAAGGGGAGCTGGGTCACGGCGTAGAGGAGGACGGTGTAGAGGAGGATCTGGCGGCGGGTCTCGTCCTCGCCGCGGACGACCGGCAGCATCGGGATGCCGGCCTTGGCGTACTCGTCCTTCATCAGCAGCGAGAGGGCCCAGAAGTGCGGTGGGGTCCAGAAGAAGACGATCGCGAACATGTAGAAGGCCATGCCGTCGAGGCCGCCGGTGACGGCCGCCCATGCGACCAGCGGCGGGACCGCGCCGGCTGCGCCGCCGATGACGATGTTCTGCGGCGTGCGGCGCTTCAGCCAGAGCGTGTAGACCCCGACGTAGCCGACGAAGCCGCTCAGCGAGAGCGTCGCCGCCAGCGGGTTGACGGTCAGCGAGAGCAGGAGGAAGGAGGCGGTCGCCAGGGCGATCCCGAACGCGATCGCCGCCCGGGGCGAGATCCGGCCCGAGGCGACCGGCCTTTCCGCGGTGCGGGCCATCGTGCGGTCGATGTCGCGGTCGACGGCGTGGTTGATCGCGCCGGCGCCGCCGGCGGAGAGGGCGCCGCCGAGGCAGGTGAGGAAGATCAGGCCGAGCGAGGGGTCGCCCGCCACGTACATCGTCGTCACCGTGGTGAAGAGCAGCAACGACTGCACCTTCGGCTTGGTCAGCGTCAGGTAGTCGCGGACGACGGTGGGAAGGACCGAGCGAGTGGTGGCCGCCGTCGGATTGGGCGCGGTCTGCGCGCCGGCACCGGTTTGCATGGCGCTCAGGCTACCGGCTGGGAATCGCGCGCCGTCGCCTGCTCGGAGCGACGGGTGCGATGGCCGATCGCCTCACGGATGTCGCGCAGCGGACGGGGGCTGCGGACGTCGGGGAGGACGTCGAAGTTGTGCGGCTCCGGCGGCGAGAGGGCGAACCACTCGAGCGTCTCGCCGCCCCAGGGGTCGTGCCCGGCCTCGGGACCGCCCTCGCGGCTGAGCATCGCGTTGACGACGGTCAGCATGATCCCGACGAAGAGGACGAAGACGCCGATCGAGGCGATCGCGTTGTAGGCGGTGACGCCGGTGCCGGCGAAGTACTTGTAGGCGTCGATCACCTGGCCCTGCTCGGTGCCGGCGAAGAACAGCGGCACGAAGCCGAGCAGCAGGCCGGCCATGATCGTCCAGAAGGAGATCCGGGCCATCAGCTCGCCCATCGTCCGCCCGGTCATCTTCGGGAACCAGTAGTGGAGCGCGGCGAAGCCGCCGAAGACCGAGCCGCCGATCAGGGTGAAGTGGGTCGCGGCGGTCGAGTCGACCGTGTTCTTCAGGTGCCAGGCGGAGGCGACGAGCGAGTGGCAGAGCTCGGAGGCGAGCCCGACCGAGATCGCGAAGAGCGCGCCGACCGCGAACAGCAGCGGCGCCCGCATCTGCAGCGTGCCCCCGGCGAGGGTCGCGATCAGGTTGAAGAAGACGAGGCCGAAGGGGACGATCAGGGCCAGCGACATCAACATCGCGAAGTACATCCAGCCGATGCCGATCGGCGCGGTCAGCATGTTCTGCATCCAGGCCAGGGTGCCGATCACCGCGATCGCGGCCAGCGAGGCCATCACCACGGTGCGGTTGAAGAGCGGTTTGCGGGCGAAGGCGGTGGCGATTTCGGCGATCGTGCCGAAGGCGAAGATCAGGATCAGCATGTAGGTGCCGGTGTAGAAGATCCAGCTGAGGTGCTGCCAGAGCAGTGGCGCCCCGCCGGAGCCGTCGGCAAAGAAGATCCCGTCGTAGTGGCGGTCGATCATCAGCATCGTCAGCGCCGCCAGCAGCACCGGGCCGATCACGACCATCAGCCAGGAGCCGACCGCGGTGGCCCAGGCGAAGACCGGGAGCCGGCGCCAGGCCAGGCCCGGCGCCCGCATCGTTTTCAGCGTCGCGATCAGGTTGATCGCGAGGAAGACGAAGCCGAGGGTCGCGAGCCCCGACGAGGTCACCCAGGCGTCGACGCCGTTGTTGGAGAGGAAAGCCTTCTCGGTCAGCGGCGCCAGCGGGTTGATGCCGGCCTCCGAGGGCGTGAAGAGGAAGGTCGCGTAGAGCGCGGTGGCGCCGGCGGCCCAGAGCGTCAGCCCGATCTGCCCGAGCCGCGGCAGCGCGGTTCCGCGGGCGCCGATCTGCAGCGGCGTCACGTAGTAGGAGATCCCGATCACGAGCGGCAGCGCGAAGAGGAAGATCGCGGTCGTGCCGTAGAGCGAGAGCATCCGGTTGAAGCCGACGGGGGAGAGGAAGGTGTTCTCCGGGACCAGCAGCTGAATCCGCATCAGGACCAGCTCGACCAGGGCGAGGAAGGCGAAGCCGAGGGCGCCGCAGACGAGGATCCGGCCGACGTCCTTGTGGTCGGCCGAGGTCGCCAGCTGTGCCCAGCGGGGCCGCTTGGGGCTGTAGCCGTCGGCGACGAGCTCGGGGCGCGGGCTGGGGCTCATGGAGTTTCTCCGTTTTCGATCTGGCTGACGACCTTTTCCTGGGCGGCCTGGATCTCTTCTTTCTGGGTTTCGACGAATTCTTCGTATTCGTCGGGGGAGACCACTTCGACCTCGGTCCTCATCGCGGCGTAGGCCTGGCCGGAGAGGGTGGCCGAGTCGCCGAGGTAGGCGCCTTCCTCGTCGGCGCTGAAGAGGATCTTGTTCGTCTTGCCGGGCACCGCGTCGGCCTTGCGAGCCAGTTCTTCGACGTTCCAGGTGTGGACGACGTCGGTCGAAACCAGTTCCAGCTCGACCGCGGTGTCGACCGGGACCACCAGCTTGTAATAAGAGAAGGCGCCGTTCGGATAGCCGTAGCGCCACAGCCACTGCTGGCCGGTCGCTTCGATCTTCAGCGGTTCGCCTTTCAGCGAGGCCAGGCCCGCCTCGCCGGTATTCGGCTTTTCCCGCGCGTTGTCGGTGAAGACGATGCCGACGATGAAGAGCAGCGCCGCGAAGACCGTGAGCACGCCGGCGACCCGGAACTGCAGGCGGCGGCCGCTGAGCAGCTGGCGCGGCTCGGCGCCCCGCTCGCTGCGATAGCGGCGAACGACGTAGAGCAGCGCGCCGACGACCACGACGATCAGGATCGCCGCGGCAAAGAAGCCGATCCAAAACAGCGTGTCGATCTGGTCCGTGCCAGGGGAGTGGGACGCCAAAGCGCGGCCATTCTATTCAGGCGAGGCGGCGCGACGCCCTCCCGGCCACTTCCTCTGTTCCTTATCGGTGCATGGCAACGGAAAGGAACAGAGGAATGCGGGGGCGGACCTATACTCGCCGCCCCTATGAGGAAGCGCTCCCGGCCATCGAATGCGCTCCGCCTAGCGGTGCGGGCCGGTGCCCTCGGTGCCGTCGGTGCGGCCGTGGCGGTGCCCCTGCTCCGCCGCCGGTTGCGGATCCCGACCTCGGTCACGGTGACCGCCGTCGCCGCGGGGCCTTTGGCGCTGGCGGTGCTGAGTCCGCGCTCGAAGCGGCGCGACGTCGTCCTCTTCGCGATGCAGATGTGGGCCTTCACCGTCGCCCACGAGCTGCCTTATGACGACCCCGAGCGGCTGAAATCGCGGCTTCGCACCCTCTATCCGATCCGCACGGACCGCCTCATCGGCGCCGGTGGGCTGCCCAACGCCCGCCTGCAGCGCGGCTTGGCGCGGCTGCCGCAGGTCGGAGCGCTGAACAAATTCCTCGCCTGGACGCACTGGCTCTGGTTCATCGTCCCCTACGCCTCGCTGAGCTGGATCCTCGTCCGCCACAACGACCGCTTTCCGCGCTCGGCCCGGCAGATGGCTGCGGTCTTCGACCTTGGCTGCGTCGTCTACTTCGCGGTCCCGACGGCGCCGCCCTGGTGGTCCTCGGAGCAGGGCCTGACCGGCGAAGAGGTGCGGCGGATCATGGTCGAGGTCGGCGAACCGACCTGGGGGCGCGCCTGGGAGCGGATGTATGACGCCCTCGGCGGCAACCCCTGGGCGGCGATGCCCTCGCTCCACTTCGCCACCTCGCTAGCGGCGGCGTTCTCCCTGGCAGAAGCCGGCAAGGCCGAGGGGGCCCTCGGCTGGGGCTATGCGGGGACGCTCGGGTTCGCCCTCGTCTACCTCGGCGAGCACTACGTCACCGACCTGATCGCCGGTGCGGCGCTCGTCGCCGCCGTGAGAAAGGGCGAGCCGCTGGCAGAACCCCTCATACGCGGGGTAAACGGGGCGCTTCAGCGTCTGGAGAGGATCGCGAGCGGGTAGTTTCCCGAGCGTGTCTCCGGAAGACCCGGCGAACGGCAACGGCCGCCTCGCCGAAATGCCGATATTCACCACGCGGCGGATCATCCAGACCGTCGTCGTCGTCCTTCTGCTTCTCGGCGGGATCTACTTCCTGTTCCCGAAGCTGGTCGGGCTCGGCAACGCCCTGGACAAGCTCGACGAGGCCGACCCGCTCTGGATCGCGATCGCGATCGGCTTCAACGTCGCCGCCTATGCGACCTACATCGCCCTCTTCAAAGCCGTCGTCGGCGGCGATGCGCTGCGGCTGACCTGGAAGGAGACCTACGAGATCAACATGGCCGGGGTCGCGGCGACGCTGATCTTCTCGGCCGGCGGCGCCGGCGGCGTTGCCCTCACCTACTGGGCGCTGCGCAAGGCGGGGATGCGGCGGCGGGACGTCGGCCGGCGGATGGTCGCCTTCGTCTCGCTCCACTACATCTTCTACCCCATCGCCCTGATCGTTTTCGGCATCCTGCTGCGGACCGGGGTGATGAACGGCAAGGGCTCAGTCGAGCTGACGATCATCCCGGCGGGCGTCGCCGGGGCGCTGCTGATCATCGGCGTCCTGATCACCCTGATCCCGCCGGACACCGACCGGCGGTTCGCCCACTTCGCCCACACCGAACGCTCCCGTCACATGCTCGAGACCATCGGCAAAGTCCCGGCGACGCTGGCCGAGGGATTCCGCTTCGCGCTCGGGCTCTTCCGCCATCCCTCGAAGGGCGGGCTGGCCGTGATCGGCGCCGCCGGCTACTGGGCCTTCAGCATCGGCGTCCTCTGGGCCTCGTTTCACGCCTTCGGCGTCCACGTCCCGCTGGCGGTCGTCGTCCAGGGCTATTTCCTCGGCATGGTCGCCAACCTCTTCCCGCTCGCCCCGGCGGGGGTGGGGGCAGTCGATGCCGGGATGATCGGCGCCTTCGTCCTCTTCGGCATCCCCGAGGAGACCGTCTTCCCGGCGATCCTGATCTTCCGCCTCGTCTCCTTCTGGATGCCGATCCCACCCGGCATCTTCGCCTTCTTCCAGCTCCGCAACACGGTCCACCACTGGGAAGAGGGCGACCTGCCGATCGACCGCGGCGGCAAGGCGACCTCGGACCTCGAGCCGGCCGTCGGCTGAACTGCATCAGATTTTCCCTCTGCTGGGTGGAGAATCTGATGCAGTTCAGCAAGGGAGTACTATACAAAGTAAAGTATTAGACTCCAGGCGGTAGATATGGCAGATCAGAAGAAGGTCGAGGACGTAATCATCATCGGTGGAGGGCCGGCCGGCTACACGGCGGCGCTCTACACCGCGCGCGCCAATCTGGAGCCGCTCGTCTTCGAGGGGTTCCAGTGGGGCGGCCAGCTGCAGAACACGACCGACGTCGAGAACTACCCGGGCTACCCCGAGGGGATCATGGGCCCGGAGATGATGGGCCAGTTCCGCGCTCAGGCCGAGCGCTTCGGCACCCGTTTCGTCACCGACGACGTCGACCGGGTCGAGCTCTCCGACGGCGGCGTGCAGAAGGTCTTCCTCGGCGACGAGGAGCACCGCGCCAAGACCGTGATCCTGGCGATGGGGGCGGAGCCGAAACGGCTCGGCGTCCCCGGCGAGATGGAGCTCGGCGGCCGCGGCGTCTCCACCTGCGGCGTCTGCGACGGGGCCTTCTTCAAAGACCAGAAGGTGATCGTCGTCGGCGGCGGCGACTCGGCGATGGAGGACTCGATCTTCATCTCCAAGTTCGCCTCGGATCTGACGATCGTCAACCGCCGCGACGAGTTCCGCGCCTCGAAGATCATGTTCGACCGCGCCCGCGAGAAGGAGAACATCGACCTGAAGACGCCGTTCATCCCGGAGGAGTTCCTCGCCGGCGAGAGCGGCAAGCTCGAGAAGGTCCGCCTCCGCAACGCCGAGACCGGCGAGACGGAGGAGATCGCCGCCGACGGCGCCTTCGTCGCGATCGGCCACGTGCCGAAATCGGAGATCGTCCGCGGCCAGGTCGGGACCGACGAGGACGGCTACATCGTCACCGAGGCCGGCTCGACCCGGACCAACCTCGGCGGGGTGTTCGCCGTCGGCGACGTCGTCGACCACACCTACCGCCAGGCTGTGACCGCGGCCGGAACCGGCTGCATGGGCGCGCTCGACGCCGAGCGCTACCTGCGCGATGCCGACGTGCCGGTCGAGGCGCACTGGATGCCCGGCGGCGAGCCGACCGAGATCGCAACCGGCTCCTAATAATTTGAAGTTTCCTGAGCTTTCGGCCCAGGTATATCTTGGGTAAGTGGCAAGCGAGTGCACCCATCTCGACTCAGTGACGTACCTGGACGTCCCGGGGGAGGTCGCGGGTTGCGAGGAGTGCCTGGCGATGGGGATGCAGTGGGTTCACCTGCGGATGTGCCAGACCTGCGGGCACGTCGGCTGCTGCGACAACTCGATGGGCAAGCACGCCACCGCCCACCATCAGGACACGGGCCACCCGATCATCCGCTCGGCCGAGCCGGGGGAGGACTGGAGCTGGTGCTACGCCGACGAACTGATGATGCGGCTCGAGTCCGGCTGAGGCCGGCCCTCAGGCCTCCGGGGTGACGATCGCGAAACCGGGGTCCGGCTCGTCGAGGAGGCCGAGCAGCTCCCCCAGCTTCACCCCGTCCCCCTCGACCCGCAGGCGCCCGCTGGTGGCGAGCTCGGCCAGGTCGGCGCCGCCGGAGAGCATCTCGTTCAGCGCCCCGCGCTCGATCACCAGGGTCGCTTCGGGCTCGGGCGCGCCCTGCTGCCAGGGCCGGTGCCTGAGCACGCCGTTCTCGAGGCTCAGCAGGTGGCGCTCGTCGGGATCGGTCACCTGCCAGCCGATCGTCAGGCGCATGCCCCAGGCGCGCGGCCCGTTCAGCCGCACCTTCATCCCGTCGAGGATCTGGGCGATCGAGAGCCGGGCGAGGATCGCCGGGGCGCGCGTGTCCGACGGCGTGCCGGTGATCCCGTCCCGCAGCTCCTGGGCGCCGACCAGGTAGAAGTTGCGCCAGGTCGCGTTCTCGGCTCCGTAGCCGAGCTGCTCGAGCGCTTCGGCCTGCAGCGCCCGCGCCGCGACGTTGTCGGGCTCGGCGAAGACGACGTGGTTGACGACCTCGGCGACCCAGCGGTAGTCGCCTTCCTCGAAGGACTTGCGAGCCCGTTCGAGCACCTGCTCGGCGCCGCCCATGAACTCGACGTAGCGCTTGGCCTGCTCGACCGGCGGGTGCTCCCAGAGGTGGGCGGGGTTGCCGTCGAACCAACCCATGTAACGCTGGTAGACCGCGCGGACGTTGTGGCTGACCGAGCCGTAGTAACCGCGGCAGTGCCACTCGTCGGCGAGCTCGGGCGGCAGCTCCAGCTGCTCGGCGATCTCCGGCCCGGTCAGCCCGGCGTTGATCAGCCGCAGGGTCTGGTCGTGGAGGTAGCCGTAGAGGTCGCGCTGCTTGGCGAGGTAGTCGACGATCCGCTCGCGGCCCCAGCGCGGCCAGTGGTGGCCGGCGAAGAGGACGTCGCTCTCGCCGCCGAACAGCTCGATCGCCTCGTCGAGGTAGGCGGCCCAGACGTGGGGGTCGCGGACGAGGGCGCCCCGTAGGGTGAGGAGGTTGTGCATCGTGTGGGTCGCGTTCTCGGCGATGCAGAGCACCCGGTGCTCGGGGAAGTGGAAGTTCATCTCCGCCGGCGCCTCGGTCCCGGGGGTCAGCTGGAAGACCATCCGCACGCCGTCGACCGTCTCCTCCTGGCCGGTCTCGGTCACCTCGAGGTTCGGCGGGATCAGCGTCAGCGTCCCCAGCGAGGTCGTCTGACCGAGCCCGGAGCCGATCCCGCCGTCGGGGCCGCGCTCCAGCTTCGCCCCGTACATGTAGCCGGCGCGGCGGCCCATCGCGGTGCCGGCGTAGACGTTCTCGCTGACCGCGTGGTGGAGGAAGCCTTCCGGGGCCAGGACGGGGATGCCGCGCTCGGCGACCTCCGCGGCGGAGACGATCCCGGCGGCACCGCCGAAGTGGTCGATGTGGCAGTGGGTGTAGACGAGGCCGGTGACCGGGCGCTCGCCGCGGTGCTCGCGGTACAGCGCGAGGGCGGCGGCGGCGGTCTCGGCCGAGATCAGCGGGTCGATGACGACGATCCCGCGCTCGCCCTCGACCACGTGCATGTTCGAGAGGTCGAACCCGCGCAGCTGGTAGAAGCCGGGCGCGATCTCGAAGAGGCCGGCGATCCGGTTGAGCCGGCTCTGGCGCCAGAGGCTGGGGTTGGCGGTCTCGGGGCACTCATCGCCGAGGAAGGCGTAGGAGTCGAGGTCCCATACGACCCTGCCGCCGGCGCCCTCCACCCGGGCCGGCTCGAAGCGGGCGACGAGGCCGCGTTCGGCGTCGGCGAGGTCCTCGGCGCTCTCGGGCGGCAGCCCCGCCGCGGCTTCGCGGTTGCGACGCGCGGTGACCTCCGAGGCAGGTTTGCGCGGGGCGCTCATCCCGCCTCGGCCGCCGCCCGCAGGCCTGGGGCGACGGCGTAGGCCTCGCCGCGCTCCTCCCGCAGGCGGTCGAGCAGCTCGACCGCGCGGGCGGGGCCGACCAGCTCGGTGATCGCCAACGGGCCGAGCGGCCAGTTGAAGCCGAGCTGCATCGCCGTCTCCATGTCGGCAGGCGAGGCGATCTCCTCTTCGAGCGCGAAGGCGGCCTCGTTGGCGATCTGGGCGAAGAGCCGGCTCAGAACGGCCTCGGCGGCGGGGTCGATCTTGGCCAGCTGCCCGGGGTCGAGGGTGGGGGCGTCGATACCGAGGTCGGGGTCTGGCTCCCGCGTCACGTCCATCCCGTACTCGTAGTAGCCGTGATGGCTCTTGCGCCCGAAGCGTTCTTCGGCGACGAGCTTCTCCTGGATCGGGCTCGGTCGCCAGCGCTCTGGCTCGCCGCCCTGGGCGAAGAAGGAGCGAGCGATTTCAAGGTTGACGTCGAGCCCGATCAGGTCGAGGAGCTCGAACGGGCCCATCCGGAAGCCGCCGCCGAGGCGGACGATGCGGTCGATCGTGGCGACGTCGGCGACGCCGTCGGCGAGGATCCGCAGCGACTCCAGCGAGAACGGGCGGGCGAGGCGGTTGGCGACGAAGCCGGGGGAGTCCTTGGCGCGGATCGGGGTGCGTCCCATCCGCTCGGCCACCTCGGTCGTGGCCGCCAGCGCCGGCTCGGAGGAGCGCTCGGCGGCGACCACCTCGACCAGCTTCATCAGCGCCGGCGGGTTGAAGAAGTGCATGCCGACCAGGCGCTCCGGATTGGGCACGCCGGCGGCGATGTCGCCAACCCGCAGGGAGGAGGTGTTGGTGGCGAAGATCGGCTCGGAGCCGAGTTCGCCGGCGAGGCTGCGGAAGACCTCCTGCTTCAGCTCGAGGCGCTCCGGGGCGGCCTCGATCACGAGGCCGCAGCCGCACAGCCCTTCGAGGTTCGGCGCTGTCGTGAAGCGGTCGAGCGCCGCTTCGGCTTCCTCCTCGCTCCAGCGGTTCCGGCCCACTCCTCTTCCGAGCTCGTCGCCGATCGACATGCCGACGTTTTCCAGGACCTCGCGGTCGGCGTCGTAGAGGACCGTCTCGTAGCCGCCCAGGGCCGCCAACTGGGCGATCCCGCGGCCCATCGTCCCGGCGCCGAGGACACCGATGCGGCTGACGGTCATCGTCCCTTGAATTTCGGCTCGCGCTTCTCGATGAAGGCGGTCATCCCCTCGACCCGGTCCTCGGTCGCCATCGCCTGCTCGAACATCCGGCGCTCGGCGTCGAGCCCGTCGCTGAGCGCCTTCTCCTCGGCGGTGAGGACCGCCCGCTTGGCGAGACGGGCGGCGATCGGCGGGCGCTCGGCGATCGTGCGCGCCAGCTCGACCGCCTCGAGGGTGGAATCGCCGGTCTTGACGACTTTGTTGACCAGCCCCCAGGCGGCGGCCATGCCGACGTCGAAGTGGCGGCCGGTGAGCACGTACTCCATCGCCCGCTGCTTGCCGATCGCCCGGGTCAGGCGTTGGGTGCCGCCGCCCCCCGGGATGATCCCCAGCGTTATCTCGGGCTGGCCGAAGCGGACGGTTTCGTCGGCGACGATCATGTCGCAGGCCATCGCCAGCTCGCAGCCGCCGCCCAGCGCGTAACCGGCGACGGCGGCGACGATCGGGGTCTGGACCGCGGCGATCCGGCGCCAGAACTCGGCGCCCCTGGCGTCGGAGGGCTCGCCCGGGGCACGGGCGGCCAGGGCTCTGATGTCGGCGCCCGAGGCGAAGATCTTCTCCGAGCCGGCGAGCACGATGCAGCGGACCTCGGGGTCGGCGTCGAAGCGCTCGAGGCCGGCGACGATCCCTTCTCGCATCTCGGCCGAGAGCGAGTTGCGGGTCTCGGGATGGTTCAGCCGCAGCAGGCCGACGTGGAAGTCGTCGACCGTGGCCTCGACGATCGCCACCGCGCTCAGCTCTCCTCGAAGGGGAGCATCGCGTTGATGCCGGTGGCCTGGCGGCCGATGATCAGCTTCTGGATCTGCGAGGTGCCCTCGTAGAGGGTGGTGACGCGGGCGTCGCGCAGGTAGCGCTCGACGGGATAGTCGTCGACGTAACCGGAGCCGCCGTGGACCTGGATCGCCAGGTTGGCGCACTCGACGGCCGACTCGGTCGCGAACAGCTTCGCCACCGAGGTCTCGGTCAGGTTCGGTTTGCGTTCGTCCTTCAGCAGCCCGGCGCGGAGGACCAGCATCCGGCTGGCGTCGCGCTTCAAGATCATGTCGGTGATCATCTCCTGGACCAGCTGGAAACGGGCCAGGGGGACGCCGAACTGCCTGCGCTCCTTGGCATATTCGATCGAGGACTGGACGCAGCCTTCGCAGATCCCGACGCAGCCGGCGGCGACGCTGTAGCGGCCGTTTTCGAGCGCGCTCATCGCCACCTTGAAGCCGTCGCCGACCTCGCCGAGCATCGCGTCCTCGCTGACCTCGACCGCGTCGAGGGAGATTTCCGCCGTGTCGGATGAGCGCAGGCCGAGCTTGCCGTGGATCTCCTGGGTGGTGAACCCCGCGGAGTCGGTGGGGACGATGAAACAGGCGAGGCCGCGGTGCTTCAGGGCCGGGTCGGTCTGGGCGAAGATCAGGGCGAAGTCGGAGACGTTGCCGAGCGAGATCCACATCTTCTGGCCGCTGATCGACCAGCCGTTTTCGGTCTTGGTTGCGCGGGTGCGGAGGTTGGCGGCGTCGGAGCCGGTGTCGGGCTCGGTCAGGCCGAAGCAGCCGAGGCCCTCGCCCGAGCAGAGGCGCGGCAGCCAACGTTGCTTCTGCTCCTCCGTGCCCCACTTCTCGATCGGGCCGCCGACCAGCGAGGTGCAGACCGAGACGACGGTGCGGGCCGAGGAGTCGGCGCGGCCGATCTCCTCGGCAATCAGCCCGTAGCCGATGTAGTCGAGGGCGCGGCCGCCGTAGGCTTCGGCGATCGGGGCGCCGAGGAAGCCGACCTCGCCCAGTTTCCGCGCCAGCTCGCGGTCGAAGCGGCCCTCGCGGTCGTTGTCGCGGACGTTGGGGAGGATCTCGCGCTCGGCGAACTCGCGTGCGGTCTCGCGGATCAGCTTCTGCTCGTCGCTCAGCTGGAAGTCCATCTCTACAGCTCCCGCAGCTCGCGGCCGAGGGTGTCGGCGAAGGCCGCCTGGGCCTCCTGGGTGCGCGGCCCCGGCGCGGCCGGGAAGGCGCGGCCGTCGATCGAGGCGACCGCCTGGATCTCCCGCGTGGTCGATGCGAGGAAGGCCTCGGTAGCGCCGTGCAGGTCGTCGAGCTGCCAGCCGCCCTCCTCCACCTGCAGGGCCTTGATCATCCGGTCGCGGGTGATCGACTCCAGGACGCCGCCGTCGAGGGCGGGCGTCCGCAGCTCGCCTTGGGCCGAGACCCAGAAGATCGAAGAGGTCGGCGGCTCGAGCACGGTGCCGTCGGGGCGGACCAGCACCGCCTCGTCGGCGCCCTTGCCTTTCGCGATCCGGGTCGCCTGCATGTTCGCCGCGTAGGAGAGCGACTTGACGCCGTTGAGGATCACCGTCGGGCTGTAGGTGACGGAGACGAGGTTGACGGTCTCGGGGTGGGGCGGGATCGGCTCGGTGGCGGCGATCCGGCGGCCGCCGCGGGTGACGATCAGCCGCAGCTGCCCTTCGACCGGTCCCGCTTGCGCCAGCAGCGCGGCGATCTCGCTCTCCAGCGCGCCGCGGTCGAAGCTGAGCTCGATCGCAGCGGTGGAGCGCTCCAGCCGGTCGAGGTGGTCGACCAGCGCGAAGGGCTTGCCCTCGTAGAGGCGGATCACCTCGAAGGCGCCGTCGCCACGGTAGAGGCCGTCGTCCTCGAGGCCGATGGTGGCCTCGCTCGTGGGGCCCATCCTTCCGTCGACGCTGGCCAGCTTTTCGAAGCTCAGGGTCACGCGGCGAGGCTATCGCTCAGGCGCGCCTGGCGGCGGCGGACACTGCGCGGTGCGGCGTCCTCAGTCGGCCAAATAGCGCTGCTATTTGGCCTCCCTGCGTCCTTGCCCCGCTTGGTCCGGCGCTCGCCAGCCACGCCTGATCGTCAACCGTGTTTGCTGTGAATGCGGCAGCCGCCGCCGCGGAATTCGTTCTCGACGCAGCGCTGCGGCGCCCAGCGGACCTGGTAGTGGCTGTCCCAGGCAAAGGTCTGCTGCTTGCGGACGTAGAACGGGGAGATGACCCCGGCGTAGATCGTGCCGTGGCTGAGCCAGGCGATTTCGCAGCGGAACCGGGTCAGGCTCACCCGCTTGCAACCGCCGGCGACCCTGCTCGCCGAGCTGAAGCGCTCGCCGAAGGCATGCAGGAGGGTGAAGACCGCGAACTCTTCGCCGGTCGACTTCTTCATCGGCGGCAGCGCCGCCCCGGGGTCGACGATCGGCGCCGGGCCGCCGCTTTCGGTCGCCGCGATCCATTCCCCGACCCAGGTGGAGACGTAGTCGACACGGGTCAGGACGTTCGGGGTCTGCGGGCTGCAGAGGGGACCGACGACGCTGATCACCGCCAGCTCGACCGGGGTCCCGTCGGGGCGGGTGGCTACCGCCGGGCCGCCGCTGTCGCCGAAGCAGGTGCCGGAGGTGTCCCTCGGGGTGGCGAGCAGGCAGAGCTGGAACGCGCCCGAGTAGTCCCCGTAGAAGCCCTTGGTCTTGGCCCGGCAGGTGCTTTCCTTCTGCACCGTCATCGTCGTCGTCCGCATGTTGGCCGGCGCCTGGCGGGCCTGGCCCGCGGTTACGCCCCAGCCGGCGACCGAGACGAGGGCGCCGCCTTGGTAGAGCGCCGCGTCGGTCGCCCCCGCGAGGGCCAGCGGCGGCGCGGCGGTCGGACGGTCGAGGATCAGGATCGCCGCGTCGCCGTGGACTACGCCCGGGTCGAAGCTGGGAAAGACGTGGGTGGCGACGACGTTGAACACGTTCTCGGCGAGCAGCGCCCGCTTGGGGTTGGCGACCCCGGTCGCGACCCTGTATTCCGGCGGCTTGGAGAACTCGCCGGTCTCGACGTCCTCGACGCAGTGGGCGGCGGTGAGGACGACCCGCGGCGCGACGACGGTGCCGGTGCAGGCGAAGCCGCTGTGCTGGTTGCCCGCCTCGATGTAGGCGAGGTAGGGGAACTGCTCGATCGTGGCGGGGCTGCCGCCGATGATCGACGCCGAGGCGCCACCGGACGCCGACGCGCCCGCGGGCGCGCAGAGTGCCAGCGCCAAGATCGCGCCGCCGAGAGTTGCCAGCAGTCGTCGTTGCCCCCACATCAAAGTCCTCAACACCCTAGTTGAGCGTTCAGACCGCTTCGAAGACGGTGGACAAACCTTGGCCGACCCCGACGCAGAGGGTCGCCACTCCGTACTTGCCGCCGCGCCGGCGCAGCTCGCGGACCAGGGTGCCGGTGAGGCGGGCGCCCGAGCAGCCGAGCGGGTGGCCGAGGGCGATCGCGCCGCCGTTGACGTTGAGGCGCTCCTCCTCGATCCCGAGCTCGCGGGCGCTGGCCAGAACCTGGGAGGCGAAAGCCTCGTTCAGCTCGACCAGGTCGATCTGGTCGATCGTCAGGCCGGCGTTCTCCAGCGCGCGGGGGACGGCTTTGACCGGCCCGACGCCCATGTAGGCGGGGTCGACCCCGGCGACGCCGCTGGCGACGACGCGGGCCAGCGGCTCGGCGCCGATCTCCTCAGCCCCCTTCTCGGAGGCGATCAGCATGCAGGCGGCGCCGTCGTTGAGGGTCGAGGCGTTGCCGGCGGTGACGGTGCCGCCCTCGCGGAAGACCGGCCGCAGGTTCGCCAGCTTCTCCGCCGATGCGTCGGGACGCGGCCCCTCGTCGGCCTCGACGAGCACGGTCTCGCGGCCGCGCGGCGCCTCGATCGGGACGATCTCCTCGGCGAGCCAGCCCGCCTCGGCGGCGGCAACCGCGCGCTGGTGGCTGCGCAGGGCGAAGGCGTCCTGGTCCTCGCGGCTGACCCCGTAGCGCTCGGCGACGTTCTCGCCGGTCTCGCCCATCGACTCGGTCGAGACACCGAGCCCAGCCATCCGCGGGTTGATCATCCGCCAGCCGAGCGTCGTGTCGTGCATCGTCTGGGGACCGCGGGGGAGGCCGCGCTCGGGCTTCTCGACCACCCACGGCGCGCGGCTCATCGACTCGACCCCGCCGGCGAGGTAGAAGTCGCCTTCGCCGGCCTTGACCGCCCGGGCGGCGCTGTTGACGGCCTCCAGGCCGGAGGCGCAGAGGCGGTTGACGGTCGCGCCCGGCACGCTCTGCGGCAGCCCGGCCAGCAGCGCCGCCATCCGGGCGACGTCGCGGTTGTCCTCGCCCGCCTGGTTGGCGGCGCCGAAGTAGACGTCGACGATCCGCTCGGGGTCGACGCCGCTGCGCTCGGCGACGGCGGCGATCGCGTGCGCGGCGAGGTCGTCGGGGCGGACGCCGGAGAGGGCGCCGCGGTAGGCGCCCATCGGGGTGCGCAGCGGTTCGATCACGTAGGCCTCGGGCATCGCGGCGAACCGTATCCTTCCCGGGTGCTCTTCATCCTGGGAACCCTTGGGTTGGTGGCCTTCATGGTCGGCGTGCTGCTGGTCGTCGGCCACTTCTATCCGGGCAGCTCCGCCAGCCTCGTCGACTGGGTCCCGACTCGCTCCCCCGAGGTCGAGGCGCAGAACGAGATCGACGACGTCCGTCAGATGATGGAAGCGCAGAACGAGATCCGGCGGCGGCGCGGGGTGCCGGAGATGACCGAGGAGGAGCTGCAGGCGAGCGTCGCCGAGGACGAGCGGATGCGGCTGCGCGGCCGCGGCCCGTTCGAGGCGGAGTAGATGGCGCGGGCGCTGATCGTCGGCTGCGGCTGCCGCGGCCGGGAGCTCGGCGGGCGGCTGCGGGCCGACGGCTGGGCGGTGCGCGGGACGAGCCGGCGCACCGACGGGCTGGCGGCGATCGAGGCGGCGGGGATCGAGCCGGCGCTGGCCGATCCCGAGAGGCCGGGGACGATCCTCGAGCTGGTCGAGGACGTCACCGTTCTGGTGCTGCTCCTGGGCGGTGCCGAAGGCAGCGCCGAGGAGCTGGAGGCGATCCACGGGCCGCGCCTCGAGCGGTTGATGGAACACCTGGTCGAAACCCCGGTGCGGGGCGTCCTTTATGAGGGGACAGAGGCGGGAGAGCAAATCGTCCGCAATGCCGCCCAAACCTGGCGCATCCCAGTGCGGGTCCTGCCGAGACCGTCTCAGCCCGCCTATTCCGCGGGTGCAGACGGTCTCGCCGACGAGGTGCGGGCCGTTCTGGCCGGCGAACCTAAATAGCTAAACTCCGATAAGGATTCAGGTAAATAGACGAAGAAGCGCGAGAGGAGCGTTTTCATGGCTCTGCAGCTCGGTGACGTAGCACCCGATTTCGAGGCCGACACGACCCAGGGGCCGATCAAGTTCCACGACTGGCTCGACGGCTCGTGGGGGGTCCTGTTCTCCCACCCGAAGGACTTCACGCCGGTCTGCACCACCGAGCTTGGGTACATGGCGCGGATCGAGCCGGAGTTCGAGAAGCGCGGCGTCAAGATCGCCGGCCTCTCGATCGACCCGCTCGACAAACACGAGCTCTGGGCCGACGACATCGAGGAGACGCAGGGCGCGAGGCCCGGCTACCCGATCATCAGCGACGCCGACTTCTCGATCGCCAAGGCCTACGGGATGCTGGCAGCCGACGTCTCCGGGGACCCTGGCGATCGCACCCCGGCCGACAACCAGACGGTCCGCAACGTCTTCGTCATCGGCCCCGACAAGAAGATCAAACTCATCCTCGTCTACCCGATGACCACCGGCCGCAACTTCGACGAGGTGCTGCGGGTGATCGACTCGCTGCAGCTGACCGCCAACCACAAAGTGGCGACCCCGGCGCAGTGGCAACAGGGCGATGACGTGATCATCGCCGGCTCGGTCTCCAACGACGAGGCGAAAGAGACCTACCCCGACGGCTGGGACGAGCCGAAGCCCTACATCCGAATAGTCCCCCAACCCAACAAGGGCTAGTCGAGGCGGTCCAGCAAGTCGCTCAAGATCCGCGCGGTGGCTCCCCATATGAGGTGCCCTTCGACCTCGTAGGTCGGGGTGTGGATGGGGACGCCGCGGCGGATCAGGCGGCGCATCTCGTAGCCCTCGCGCAGCAGCTCGAGCGAGAAGGTGAGGACGGTCTCGACCTCGCTCGGGTTCGGCTGCAGCCCGAGCTCCCGCGGGTGGGGGACGAAGCCGACGAAGGGGTGGACGACGTAGTTGGTGACGAAGGTCCGGGTCGCCGGCAGTGCCTCGCCGATCTTCACCTGGGCCGGGTCGAGGCCGATCTCCTCCTCGGCCTCACGTAGCGCGGTCGCCTGCAGGTCGGCGTCCTCGGGGTCGCGGCGGCCGCCGGGGAAGGAGATCTCGCCGGCGTGGCGCCGCAGGTCTGCGCGGCGCTCGGTGAAGACGAGGCCGGGCTCCTCGGGCCACCCGTACAAGGGCAGCAGCACGGCGGCCTCGACAGCGCTGGCGCTCAGATGATCACCGCGACGGTGCCGCCGTCCACGGACCAGGCGGCGCCGGCGACGTAGGAGGCGCGCTCGGAGCAGAGGAAGACGATCGTCGCGGCGATCTCCTCGGGCTGGGCGAGGCGGCCGATCGGGCGCTTGGCGCCGGCTTCGGCCAGGGCATCCTCCCGGCTCTCGGCGCCCGAGATCGCCATCGACTGGTCGAGTAAGCCGCCGGGTTCCATCCACATCTCTGCTTCGACCGGCCCCGGCGCGACCGCGTTGACGAGGACGCCGGTCTTCGCGTAGCGGTCGGCGAACAGGCGCGAGAGCGAGAGCTCGGCGGCCTTGGCGACCGAGTACTCGGCCATCGCCGCCGAGGGTCGCTTGCCGGCGGTCGAGCAGACGTTGACGACCCGGCCCCAGCCGCGGTCGGCCATCAGCGGGATCGCCGCCCGCATCGCCCGCAGCGGCGCCATCACGTTCAGCTCGTACTGGGCGCGCCAGTCCTCGTCGGGGACCTCGTCGAGGTCGCGCCACTTGGCGGCGCCGGCGTTGTTGACGAGAACGTCGAGCGCTCCGAAGTGCTCCTCGCAGGCGGCGAGCATCCGCGTTCCGGCCCTCTCGTCGGTGACGTCGAGCGTCAGCGAGGCCGCCGACCCCTTCGCCGGCACGGCCGCCTGCGCCGCCTCCTCGGTCGCCTCGGCCAGGCGCTCCTCGCCGCGCGCCACCAGCAGGACCCGTGCTCCCTCGGCGCAGAGCTGCACCGCCGTCGCGCGGCCGATGCCGGCGCTGGCGCCGGTGACGACGCAGGCCCGTCCCTTCAGGCCGAGGTCCATCAGGCCGGCTCCAGGCGCTCGACGACGTCGACGTGCGCCTCGCCGGCGAGAACCTTGTGGACCGGGCACTTGGTCGCGACCACCAGGAGGCGGCGCCGCTGCTCGTCGTCGAGCTCGGCCGGCAGCTTCAGGCCGACCTCGAAGCTGGTCGGCACCGGGCCCTCGTAGCCAACCTCGACGTCGACCTCAATTTGGCCGACCTCCCAGCCTTTGCGGGTCGCGTACATCTCGACCGTGATCGCGATGCAGCCGGCGAGGCTGGCGCCGAGGAGCTGGGTGGGACGGGGGCCGGTGTCGGTGCCGCCGGCCGCGGCCGGCTCGTCGACCCGCAGGTCGTGGCCGCCCTCGAGCTCGACGTCGTGCGCGAAGCCCTCGACCCGGCGGGCGACGATCCGCACGCTCAGCCCTTGCCGCGGCCCTCGAACAGGGCGGGGTCGTCGACGTCGGCGAAGCGGGCCATCGCGTAGACCGCGTCGGAGGCGCGGTTGACGAAGTGGATCACGGTCTCGCTCGCGATCTCGCCGGCTTCGTTCAGTTCCGAGATGCGGCGCTCGGCGCGGCGGATGACGGTGCGGGCGACGTCGAGCTGGGCGGAGAGCTGGTTGCCGCCGGGGATGACGAACTTCGGCGGCAGCTCGACCCGGGCCATGTAGCGGTCGATCAGCTCCTCGAGCTCGGCGACCATCGCCTCGGTGGTGCGGCTGACGCCGTCCTCGAGGCGGCCGGCCGCCTCGGGCGCGGTCGCCAGCTCGGCGCCGGCGACGAAGACGTCGTCCTGGAGACGGAGGATGTCGGCAGCCAGCTCGGTCTGCTCGGGGCCGCAGAGGGCGCGGGCGACGCCGAGCTGCGAGCAGGCCTCGTCGAGGGTGCCGTAGGCGTCGGTGCGGCCATGGTGCTTGGGGACGCGGCCGCCGTACCAGAGCGAAGTCGTCCCGTCGTCGCCCTTCTTGGTGTAGATCTTGACCACGTCAGCGCACCGGGTTGAAGGCGAGGCCGGTCATCACCTTGGGGAAGAAGAAGGTCGACTTCGGCGGCATCACCGCGTCGGTGTTGCAGATCTCCTTCACCTGCTCGACCGGCACCCCACGCTGGATGAAGGCGACGTCGTAGTCGCCGTCGTCGACCATCGCCAGGGCGGCGTCGACGGTCTTCGCGTATTCGAGGCCGTTGCGCTCGTCGATGTCGTGGTCGCTCATCCCAGCCAGGCCCTTTAGCACCAGGGTCTCGAGGATCGCCGAGTCGAGGCGGCGGTATGCCTCGGGCTTGCCCTCCATGCGACGGTCGACCTCGCCTATGTCCTTCAGGCGCAGGCGGAAGGCGCGCTTGTGGAAGGCGTCGTAGAGGCCGAAGACGCCGACGCCGTCCTCGCCCGCCGGGTCGATCTCCTCGCGGGAGACCTCCTCGGCGTCGAACAGCTCGCGCAGCCCGCTGCCGAGCGCCTGCTGGCGCTCAGGGTTGTCGGCGAAGCCGGAGAGCAGGCGGTGGGTGGGGAAGACGGTGAGGCCCGGGTCGTCGAGGCCGGTCAACGACATCAGGGTGTAGTCGTGCGGGCCCTCGCCGCCGACCTCGTCGCGGAAGGCGCGCGCGGTCTCGTAGCGGTGGTGGCCGTCGGCGATCAGCAGCTGGGCGCCCGCCAGGCACTCGGTCACGGCTGCATGAATGTCTGGGTCCTCGATCTTCCAGAGCCGGTTGACGGTGCCGTCTTCGTCGCGGGCCTCGCCCCAGGGCTCGTCCGGCAGGCTCGGCGCGACCAGCGGCCAGGCGTCCGCGGTCGAGAGGGAGAAGATCGGCGAGAGGTTGTAGCCGCTGGCGCGGGTCAGCTCGAGGCGGTCGAGCAGCGGGCCCGGGTGGGTGCGCTCGTGGGGGCGGACGGTGCCGCTCTCGTAGTCCTCGACCCGGACCCGGGCGAGGATCCCGTTGCGGCTGTAGCTGTTGCCGTCGGGGGCGACGTAGTCCTGGGTCAGCGCCCAGAGCGAGGGCTCGGTGTCCTGGACCAGGGCGCCGTCGGATTTCCAGCTCTCGATTCGGGCCGCCGCCTCGGCGTAGGGATCGCCGCTGGGGTCGCTGTCGGGGTCGGCCGGGTCGAACGGTTTCGGCAGGTCGATCGCGACCGCGTTGTAGGGCGAGCGCTCCAGCAGCGCCCTGCGCTGCGCCGCGTCGATCACGTCATAGGGCGGCGCCGCGACGGCATCGAGCGAGCCGACCTTCCCGAGGTCGTAGTGCAGCGCCTTGAAAGGAAGCACCTCCGCCATCGCCCCAAGAACCTACACTTGCCCTAGTCGGGGTGTGGCGCAGCCTGGTAGCGCGCCGCCTTTGGGTGGCGGAGGTCCCCGGTTCGAATCCGGGCACCCCGATCGACTCACCCTTGCGGTCGAGGATGAATCGTTCCTTCACCGGGTAGGGAATTCGCAGACGTTCACCGGGCGAATGGAGGTTGGGATGGAGAGTTGGGACCTGACGACGGTCGAGGTGGAGCCGCATCAGCCGCGGATCCTCGCTTCGGCTGACGATGCGCGGACGATCGTGTTACAGCTGCCGGCGGGGGAGGAGATGCAGGAGCACGAGGTCCACGAGCGGGCGCGGTTGATCGTGATCGGCGGCGTCGTCGATGTCACCACCGAGGGTGGCTCCGACTTCGCCAACGCCCGTGCCGGCCACCTCTTTGAGTTCGACCCAGGCGAGCGGCGGACGATCGTCGCCCGCGCCGACGCGCGGCTGCTTTATGTCTTGTCACCTTGGCCCGGCGACGGACACCCCGGCGCGATGACGCTGGAGGAGAAGTCTCAGGCGCGAGAGAGGGCCGCGGAGCACGCCGAGAGCTAGCGGCCGAATCCGTCAGAGGTCAAGTAGTTCGCGGCTGCGGTCGAAGAACACAAAGATGGATGAGCTTTTCGGAAACCAGGTCGAGGATCCGGCCGACACCCGCGAGCGGCGGCGGGTCGAGCGGGCCGTGTTCGAAACCGACCGGCAGGTGATCGAGGGCGACCTGACGCTGCCCCCGACCGGCTATCAGAGCCGCTTCTCGGATTCGCTCAACCGCGGCGAGTTCGAGTTCGTGCCGCTGACCAAGGTCGAGGTCACCTCGCTCGCCGACGGCAAGGTCACCGAGGTGCCCTTCCTCGTCCTCTCCAAGCGCCAGATCCGGATCGCCTACCCGGTCGAGCGGTAGGCGGCGCCTGTCAGTCCTGCCGCGCCCGGCCCCGGCTGGCGTAGGAGCCGAGGTCGATGACGAAGGCGAGGATGACGATGAACCACTCGAAGCCGGTCACCTCGTTGCTGCTCGCCGACCACATCACCGCGTAGGCGAGCGTCGTCCAGGGCAGCAGGAAGAAGCCGAGCAGCGGGACGAACCAGCTGTCGAAGGCCCGGCTCAGCAGGTCGGAGAAGAGGAAGATCGCGAACAGCGCCAGTCGCGGCGAGATGAAGGCGAGGAGGACGACGAGACAGGCCATGGGCAGACGCTACCCCCTGGGCCGGCCGGGAACACAGAAGTTCACCGACTCGTTATCTCCTTGGCGTAACGTTTCCGGCAGAAGATCAAGACAAGGGACGGGTTCAGATGAACAGACTCGGAAATCTGCTGACGACGATGCACCCGGAGAAGACGAAGCTGGTCGCTCCGGAGGAGGCGCTGCCCGGCCGCAGCGGGCGGGGCTACGAGGTGCCTGCCACCCATGCCGTCCTCGGGACGCCGCTGGAGCCGCCGTTCCCGCAGGGGATCGAGGTCGCCTACTTCGCGCTCGGCTGCTTCTGGGGAGCGGAGCAGCTGTTCTGGAGGCTCGACGGCGTCTACGCGACGGCGGTCGGATACCAGAACGGGACCACCCCGAACCCGACCTACGAGGAGGTCTGCACGGCGAAGACGGGCCACGCCGAGGCGGTGATGGTCGCCTTCGACCCGCAGAAGGTCTCCTATGCCGACTTGCTCAAGGTCTTCTTCGAGGAGCACGACCCGACCCAGGGCATGCGCCAGGGCAACGACGTCGGGACCCAGTACCGCTCGGGGATCTACTTCACGAACGACGCCCAGAAGGCGACCGCGGAGATGGTCCGCGACGCCTACGACAGGTCCCTGCGGGCCGCCGGCAAGGAGCCGGTGACGACCGAGATCGAGCCCGCCGGGCCGTTCTATTACGCCGAGGACTACCACCAGCAGTACCTGCACAAGGTCCCCAACGGCTACTGCGGTCTGAAAGGGACCGGGGTCGCCTGCAGCATCCCCGCCGCCGCGTAAGGGGCGTGGCGGTACCCGCCGGGCGCGCCGAATAGCATCCCGGCCTTCGTGGCACCCTCCTTCGGCTCCTATATCGCCGGCTGCCTCGCTCTGATCGGGATCATCGCGGCGCTCGGCCTCGGCGGCTACTGGCTGCGGCGCTGGATCGTGCCGGAATTCAGCGGCGCGCTGGCGCGGCTCGCCGACGCGACGCTGGCGGTCGCGCTGCTCGTCGTCTCCCTGCAGATCCTCGGCTCGCTCAGCCTCCTCTACTTCGGCTGGATCGTCGTCTTCTGCATCGGCGTCGGCCTCGGCGCCGCCTGGCTCGGGCACTCGAAAGCCGGCGGCCAGGGGCGCGAAGTGGCGGCCCCGCGGGTGCAGGACATCGCCCTGGTGATCGCCCTCGGCGTCGCCTCCTGGACCGTCGCCGAGTGGACCTTCCCGGCCCAGTCGAGCCTCGACTTCGGCATGTTCGGCGGCGACACCACCTGGTACCACATGCCCTTCTCGGCGTTCATCGCCCAGGAACACTCGACGGTCCACCTCCACTACACGGACCCGCTGCGGCTGGCCGCCTGGTTCTACCCGGCCTCCACCGAGCTCGTCAACGCGGCCACGATCGTCCTCTTCAAGAGCGACTGGCTGGCGCCGCTGCAGAACCTGATCTGGCTGCCGATCGGGCTGCTGGCCGCTTGGTGCATCGGCCGTCCCTACAAGGTCGGACCGGCGACGCTGGTCGCGGCGGCGATCGTGCTGGACGCGGGGGTGATGATCGAAACCCAGCCCGGGGAGGCGCGCAACGACATCATGGGGCTCGCCTTCCTGCTCGCCTTCGCTGCCTTCCTGATCAACGGCCACCAGCGAAGAGCCCCGGCGGCCGGGGCCGTCCAGGACGCGCCGGAGAGCGACGCGCCGCTGCTCGACAAGGGGCCGCTGATCATGGCCGGGATCGCTGCCGGGCTCGCAGCTTCGGTGAAGACCACCTTCCTGGTTCCGGTCGTGGCGATCGCGATCGGCGTCGTCATCTTCAGCGGCCGCGGCCGGCGCTGGACCTCGGCCTGGGTGATGGGCCTGCCGATGCTCGTCGTCGGCGGCTACTGGTACCTGCGGGCGGCGATCAAGACCGGCGGCAACCCGATCCCGATCACCAAATTCGGGCCCCTGAACCTGCCGCGGCCCGACCAGATGCCGCTCGACCCGCGGCCCCGCTTCGCCGTCATCGACTACATCACCAACGCGACCATCTACCGGCGCTGGTTCTTCCCCGAGCTGGAGAACGCCTTCGGGCCGCTCTGGCCGCTGATCCTGATCATGGCCGTCAGCGCCGCCGTCTACATCGCCTGGAAATCGCGCAACAAGATCCTGCGGGTGATCGCCGTCGCCTCGCTGCTGACGGCGGTCGTCTACGTCTTCACCCCGCTGACCGCGGCCGGGCAGGAAGGGTCGCCGACGGGCTTCTTCACCAACACGCGCTACCTGGTGCCGGGGCTGGTCCTGGCGATGGCGCTGCTGCCGCTGGCGCGGCCGATCCGGGCGCCCGACCGGCGCGCCTGGCAGACGCTGCTCTTCCTGACCGGGGTCTTCGCGATCACGGTGCTGACGACGCCGCGCTGGTTTACGAGCTACCTCGTCGGCACGGTCTTCCTCACGCTGTGCCTGGTCTGGGCGCCGGCGGCGCTCTCGCTGGCGCGGTCGCGGGGGAGCGTCAGCCGCCCGGCGATCGCCGCGGGGGCGGTGGTCCTGGTGCTGCTGGCGGTGGTGCTCGGGCGCGCGCAGCAGGTCCAGTACGCCGACCAGCACTACGTCAACCCGGACCCGTTCCTCGGCGAAGGCGGGCCGAAGGAAGCCTTCGTCTACACCCAGAAGCTGCAGGACCAGCGGATCGGGATCATCGGCTCGAGCCAGATCATCTTCGGCCAGTACGGGTTCTACGGCAACGACGCGACGAACCACGTCGAATACATCGGGGTCCACGGCCCGCACGGCGCCAACCGGCTGCCGACCAGCTGCCCGCAGCTGCGGGCACTGATCAACCAGGGCGACTACGACTACCTGGTGATGAGCCAGTACACGCAGGACACCGGCCCCTACAACACCGGCGTCGCGAACCCGTACCAGTTCCCCGTCTACGCCTGGGTGAAGGGCGACCCGGCGGTGAAGCTGGTGGTCAAGGACAACGTCGCCTCGCCGCAGCCGGACTACGTGTTCAAGGTCGAGGGCAAGCTCGACCCCACGGCCTGCAAGCCGGAAAAACGCCCCGAGGTCCCGGGCGAAGAACCGATCGAGTAGGCGCGGGGCGCGGCGTTATGCCGTGGCGAGAGCGTGCTCGCGGATCAGGGCGGCGGAGCGCTGTGGCTGCTCCCACCAGAACATGTGACCGACGCCCTCGAAGACCTCGAAGCGGGCGGCCGGCATCAGCGAGGCGATCAGCTCGCCGTTGGGGAAGGGGAGGACGCCGTCCTCGGTGCCGTGGACGATCAGCGTCGGGATTGAGATCCCGCCCAGACGGCCGCTGGTGTCGTGGCCGAAGATCGCCTGCGCCTGCAGTTCGATCGTCGCTTTGGCGGCCGGCACGGTGGTCGCCATCTCGTGGAAGGCGGCGAAGTTGCCCTCGTCGGCGCGGAAGGCGGGGGAGAGGTTGACTTCGTAGCCCGCCCGGATCGCCTTGTCCCGATCGCCGGAGGCCATGCCGGCGACCAGCTTCTGCAGGTTCTCCTCGGGCATCAGCTGCGAGCCGGGGCCGCCGCAGTAGGTGCAGCCGAGCGTCAGCGAGCGCAGCTTCCCCGGGTGGGCGAGCGCCAGCTCCTGAGCGATCATCCCGCCCATTGAGATGCCGACGACGTGGGCGGTCTCGATGCCCAGCGTCTCAAGGAGGCCGGCCGTGTCCTCCGCCATCTCGACGATCGTGAACGGCCCGTCGACAGGAGCGGAGAGCCCGATCCCCCGGTTGTCAAAGGCGATCACGTCGAATCCCCCCTCGAGCGCCCCTTTGAACTGCTCCCCCCAGGAGACATGCGTCCCGCTCATCCCCTGGATCAGCAGCAGCGGCTCACCGGAACCGGCGCGCTCGTAGTGGAACTCCCTCCCCGCAACCTCGACTTTCGCCATCGAGAGATCCTAAGCGAGCCGCCCAACCACCGCCTAATCTTGACCCCCCGCCCCCGTAGCTCAGTGGACAGAGCACCGGACTTCTAATCCGACGGTCGCTGGTTCGAATCCAGCCGGGGGCGCTAAGAACCGGGCAAACGGAGTCAAACTGCCACCGGGCTTGACAGCAGAGGACAAGCGCTTCGCACCCCCAAGATGGGGGCTATTTGTCGACCGTGGAGCCGCAGGTTTTGGGACGCGCCGCGAACTGATGCCCTCCGAACGAGCAGGGCTTGGTGATTCGGATTACGGCCGAAGCCGCCGGGCCACGGAGCCCGGTCACCCCGATTGCCCTCACCTTGAAGACGTGCCTGCCGATCTTGACCGGGTAGCGCTTCGGGGAGCTGCAGCGCCGGTAGGGCCGCTTGTCGAACTTGCAGACGAAGCCGCCGGTCCTGCCGCGGGCGAAGAAGCGGACCAGCACCTTCGCACGATGCTCTTCGATGGCGCGGTTGCTGGGCGGTTTCACGGTCGCGATCTTCGCCCGCGGGCGCTCGGGCCCGCGCTTCTTCGCTTTCGCCTTGGTCGGCGCGGGCGGGTCGGCGAATGGGTCGGTGCTGGTGAAGATCTGCCCACGGGCGCCGGTGACGGCGCAGAGGGTGCGCGAGGCGCAGGCGGCGCCGAAGAGGCCGTTGCCCTCCTGGGGGGAGCCGCCCTGCGGAAGTTCGTAGCGGATCAGGTTCACGTAGCTCCAGGCGGAGCTACCGGCGGTGGGATTGGTCGAGGTGAGGACGCTGCCGTTGTTGTCGGTTGCCACGCATTCCGACGCGGATAGGCAGGAGACCCCGGTGATCTGGACCGAACCGCCACCTCCAAATGCCTTCCAGCCTCCGAGCCCGCCCGTCGGGGCGGTGCTGGTGATCAGGCTGCCCGATTTGTTTCCTGCCACGCAGAGGACCGTCGAAACGCAGCCGATCGCCTGCATCCCGCCGGGGCCTGCGGGCGCGCCGACGACGTGCCAGTCGACGGCTTCGCCCTGCGGTTTGGTGGTGAAGGCGATCCCGCCTTCCTGGCCGACCGCAACGCAGAGGTCCGCGCGAGGGCAGGAAATGGCGCCGAAGTTGAACGGTTCGGTCAGTTCGAAGGTGCGCCAGGTCGAGGCGTCCCCCGTTGGGTTCGTCGAGACGAGGACCTTGGCGTGGTTATCGCTCAGGTCCCCGGCGGTGCCGCCGCCCACGTGCCTTTCGGCGACCGCAACGCAGAGGGTGGTTGTCGGGCAGGAGACGCCGACGAGGTGAACGTTGCGGCCTCCCGGTTCGCCGATCTCGACCGATTTCCAGGCCGAAGCCGGCCCGGAGGGATTGGTGGTGCTGTAGACGAAGCCCTTGTTCATCACCGCCACGCAGAGGTGGGTCGAGGGGCAGGAGATCGACTGGATCTGCAGCCCGGAGATCTCCTGGCTCGGCCAGGTGTTCGAGTTCGGCCAGGGCCCTTCGCCGACGAAGACGGGGTCCCACGCGGCCGAGCCGCCGGTCGGATCGGTCGAGGAGGCGATCATGTTGTTGGTCCCGCTGGCCACACACAGCGAGCTCGACGGGCAGGAGACGTTGAGGATGTAGCTTTTCGCGGCCAGGCCGGAAAGCTGCGCCGGCTGCCAGGTCGCCGCTGAGGCTGTTGCGGGCAGGATGAGCCCGAGCAGCAGGCCCCAGACGAGCAGACGCCGGCTTCTAGTCCCAATTTCCATCTTCCCCTGCAACACAAGTCAGGGTACTGAGTAGCTGCTGCCGGAGACGATCAGCCTCGGCCTGATCAACTTCAACGCCCTGATCAACAGCTTCGTTGGCGCCCTGATCAGCGAACAGGCGCCGGCGGCGATCGACAAGGCGTTCCGCCTTTACCAATTGCCGCAGGGGATCTTCTCGGTGGCGGTCGCAACCGTCCTCAAACAGCGTCTCGTCCAAGGCGAGCATCCTCTTGACGTTCTTCGTCTCAACATCTGCCCCTGCCAGGTCTCGGAAGCTCGCGCCGCGCACCTGGTCCAAGGTAGCGAAACCCCGGGCCAAAAACTTGGTCCCGAAATTGGTCCCCAACTCCAGCGAACTCAGCCGAACTCCTTGGACGGGATCGGCTCTATCAGGCCAGATTCGCCCTGCTGGACACATTCCGGCTGAACTTCTAATCCGACGGTCGCTGGTTCGAATCCAGCCGGGGGCGTTCACGAGGCCGGTCTCGATCAGAGGTCCCGCAGTTCCTCCCTGATCGCTTCGTCGAAAACGACGGGTTCTTCGTAGGAGAAGTGGAGGAGGGGATGGGCATTTCCGCCGGTCGGTCCGATCAGGAAGGACGGCGTGGATACGAGCCCCAGCACCCCGGCCATCGTTTCGTCGGTTTCGATCTGCGGCACCCAATCTTCGCGCCGCGCTTCTTTCCAGCGCTCCATATCCACCCCTGCAACTTCGGCGATCCGGCGGAGAAACCCTTCGTCGACGTAGCCGGTGAACTCGGGCCCCTGGTCGCGATAAAAGACGTCGATGAAGTTCCAGAGCTTGCCCTGCTTTCCCGCCGCAAGCGCCGCCGACTGCTGTTCCCGGAATTCGTACCAGCCGCCGGCGTGCTTGGTGTCGGTTTCTGTCGAGCGGAAGACGATCTGGAGCTTGCCCGCCCGCACCCAGTGGCGGATCAGAAACGGCAACGCGCCGAGCATGACCCGGCGCGAGTCGATGCACTGCAGATCGCCGAAGAACTGCAGCGTCACCGGGGCGTTGCGGTAGCCCAGGGTCGAATCGTGCTGGGGAATCCCCAGGAGCAGCGCGTAGGTCCGCTTCCCGGCGTCTGGTTCCTGGGGGATCGTCAGGCGGTGCGGCCGGCTGCTCGAGCCGCCGCTACTCGCCACGACCGCGGCCACGCCTATCAGGATCACAAGCGCTAGCAGGACAAACAAATACTTCAGCTTGTTTGCTGTTAGCACTTGCATTCCAAAAAAGGTATGACATAGTACCCCAATGGTCAAGGATTTAAACCCAATCGATACACGTTGATCCAATGACCCTTCGGGCCAGAGCACTTCTCGTCTGCCTCTTGGCCCTTCTCGCTCCCGCTGCTCTCGCCGTGACCTACGCCATCGCCTGTCCGAACGAACCGCCGGTTCAGCTGCCAACTATTTATAGCTACACCAACCCCGCCGCCCCTAACCTCCCCAAATGCCTCCGGGCGGCACCGGTGAACTGCGCCACTGGCAACCAGACCGAGGAACAGACCGACCTCGCCTTGGGTGGCCGCGGCTCCGGCCTTCACATCACCCGCGCCTACAACTCCCAGGCCGCCGTCGAAGCCAAATCGAGCGGCGCCTGGGGCTACGGCTGGTCGGGCCCCTACAGCTCGCATCTGGAAATCAACAAAGAATCCGGTGCGGTGACCGTCGTGCAGGAAAACGGCTCCACTGCCGCCTTTGCCCTCGAAGGTGGCAAATACGTCCCCGGCGCCTGGATCCAGGCAACGCTGGTCAAAGAAGGCGAAAACTACATCTTCACCCTGCCCACGCAGGAAAAGCTCAAGTTCAACTCGGAAGGCTGGCTCACAGAACAGAAAGACCGCAATGGCAACGCCATCACCTGCATTTGCATCGGAAGCTCTCCCCTCTCTGTCAAAGACAGTGCCGGCAGGGAACTGAAATTCGTCTATACCGAAGGCCGCGTGACGAGCGCCGAAGACCCGATGGGCAACAAAGTCAAATACGCCTACGAATCAGGCAACCTCGCCTCAGTGACGCTGCCGGGAGAAGAAACCCCGCGCTGGAAATTCAAATACGACGCCTCCCATCAGCTGACCGAAATGACCGATGGGCGCGGTGGCGTCGTCAAAACCGCTTACGACGAAAAACACCGGGTCAAAGAACAAACCGACCCGATGAGTCGGGTGATCAAATTCGCCTACGGCGAATCCGAAGGCAAAAAGACGACGACGATCACCGAGGCAAACGGGTCGACCACCTTCGAGAAGTTCAACCCCGCCGGTGGCCCGCTTGAAGTGATCAAAGCCAAAGGCACGGGTCTTGAACGGAAAACCACCTACGAATACAACTCTGCCTATCGGCCTGTCAAATTGACCGACGCACTGGGGCACTCGACGACCTACGAATACAACGCGTCGGGAGATCGCACGCTTGAAAAGGACGCCGAGGGCAACGAAACCAAATGGACCTACAACGCCACCCATGATGTCCTGACCGAAACCACGCCCAAAGGCGAGGTGGCTACCTACAAACGAGATGCCAAAGGAAACGTCGAAGCGATCGAACGACCGGCCCCTGGCGAAACGACCCAAAAATTGACGCTGAAATACGCTGCCAACGGCGATCTGCAGTCTGCGACGGACCCGCTTGCCCGCGAAACGAAATTCGAATACGACACCTACGGCAACCTAAACGCCGAAATCAATCCGGCAGGGGACAAAACCACCTGGACCTACAACAAAAACGGCGAGCGGCTGACCGAAGTCAGCCCCCGTGGCAATGAAGAAGGCGCCAAAGCTGAAGAATTCGAAACGAAAATTGAACGCGATGCCCAGGGGCGGCCGATCAAAGTCATGGATCCGCTCGGTCGCGAAACCAAACTGGCTTACGACAAAAATGGCAATCTGGAATCGGTGACCAACGCCCTCAGCCAGACGACCAAAATCACCTACAACGCCAACGACGAGGAAACCAAAGTCGAAAAGCCGAACGGCAACACGACCGAATTCACTTACGGCAGCATGGGCGAAGTCAAAAGCCAAACCAACGGCAACGGCAACCTGACCAAATACGAACACGACGTGCTGGCCCAGCTGACCGAAACGATCGACCCGCTGGAACGCAAAACGAAACGGGAATACGACGCAGCCGGGAATCTGAAAAAAACCGAAGACGCTCTCGGACGCACTATCTCCTACGCCTACGACACTGCCGATCAGCTCAAAGAAGTCAACTACTCCGAAGCATCAACCTCTGACACCACCTACGAATACGACAAAAACAGCAACATCGTCAAAATAGTCGACGGCACCGGGACGACCACGAGAGCCTACGACCAACTCGGCCGGTTGACCGAAGTCAAAAACGGCAAATCTGAAGTCGTCAAATACACCTATGACCTCGGCAACCAGCAGACCGAAATCGTCTATCCGAATGGCGAAACCGTCAAACGCGCCTTCGACAAAGCCGGGCGCCTGGAAAAGGTCACCGACTGGCTCGGAAAAGAAACCACCTTCTCCTACAACCGGGACTCGCTGAACAAAGCGATCACCTTCCCCGCCGCGACCACGAACGTGGACGAATACGTCTACAACAGGGCGGGGGAGATGACGTCGGTCTCGATGAAGAAAGGCGCCGAAGTCCTGGCGTCGATGACCTATACGCGGGACAATCTCGGGCGGGTCGAAAAATCAGTCGATACTGGCTTCTCCGAAGAAGCCGAACGCAACTACGAATACGACACCACCAACCGGCTGACCAAAAGCAACGGCACCACGTTTGGATGGGACGCAGCCAACAACGTGTCGAAAATCTCATCCACGAGCTATACCTACGACAAAGCCGACCAGATCGCTACGGCGAGCAATTCAACCTTCGAATTCAACAAAGTCGGCCAGCGAGTCAAAGAAACTCCGACGGGTGGATCGGCCATCCCCTATTCCTTCGACCAAGCGGGGAACCTGGCCTCGACCAAAAACGGGGAAATCGAAAACACCTTCAAATACGACGGTACCGGCTTGCGAACCACCGAAACCAGGAACGCCTCGACCTATCCGATGGTCTGGGACTCCACGGCAGAGGTGCCCCTCCTGCTGCGCAAAGGAAACGACTACTACGTCTATGGCCCCGGCGGTCTGCCGATCGAGCAGATCACCTCAGGCACTGCGACCTATCTGCATCACGACCAGCTCGGGTCGACCCGCGTCTTGACGAACTCGACCGGCAGCGTCGTGGGGACTTACCGCTACGGCCCCAACGGAGCGGTCTGGAAACAGACCGGCACCCAGGGCACCCAGATGGGGTTCGCGGGGCAGTACCGGATGCACACCCAAAATCAACTGATCTATCTGCGTGCTCGGGTTTACGATCCTGTGACGGCGCAGTTTCTCAGCCCCGACCCACTGTCTGCGGCTTCAGGGGAAACGTATGCGTACGCGGCTGCTAATCCGGTCAATGGTGGTGACCCCCTCGGCCTTAGCCCCTTCTCGATTAGTTTTGGTGGCGATGGATGTGGTGATCCACAGCCCCCTAGTCCTCGCCCCGACCCGCAGTACCCGAGCCCCCAATACCCAAGGCCTCAAACTCCCCCGCCGCCCCCTAAGCCCCCCGAGCCGCCCCGGGTCCCCAAGCCGTCGGAAAGTAGAGGAGGGAAAAAGCCGTGCGAGTTCACCTTGGGGGGCAACCTCCGTCGAGGTTGGGATAATTTCGTATACGTTAATGACGTCGTCAGCCAGAAGGTTGTAAAGCTTCTGCCCTTCTTGGCTTTTTCGGACAAGGCGAGGCAGATGATAGGGAAGTATGGAATGCGTATAGTAATCCCATTTGAGGCCGGAGTAGCGGCTGTATCATTTGGTATCCCGGCAAAGGAATGGTATGACTGCATGAACGCCTATCTGACCCAGATTCAGTGGGGGAAGTAATTATCGCCCGGGTTCGATACCTGGAAGCGACGATGAAAGTGGGGGCGAAAATCTTTGGGTAATTGTTCAAGGTGATATGTGAGCCTGGGGAGTGGGGATACTGGGAGTGACCCCAATCAATGGCTCGCCACCGAATTTCCCCCAGGTAGCTTTACCGAAAGCGTCAATGGCCGCAAGCGTTATTGATTAGTGATAAGAGCGGCAGCCCATTAGGGTTCCTCCGTACAAGGTGTCGAACAGGCCAATCAGTTCGAGCTGTGCCTGCTCGGGCAGGTCGAGCCGGTACTGGATTGCGAGGCGACTGTCCTCGAGGGAGTGCACGACGCTGACTGGAGGAGGGGTCTCCCGGTAGGCGCTCCGCCTGCTGTTCTTCGACGTGCTCTCCTGACGTCGGCGGGTTGGTCTTGTAGCGCGGTTCCGGAGCGCTGGCAGGAATGTGCTCGTCGCCCTCCTCCGGCTGCCCCAACCGCACCTCGCAGTCTGCGGCTCGTGCTGACGCTTCGAGGTTCTGTTCCTCGAAGGCAGGGGCTCGATCCCTTTCGGGGCGGGCTGCCCGGACCTGGGGACGGCTGATTTCTGGTTGCTCTTTCCTCCCACTGCCGGGAGCTCATTTGAGCAATGCTCCACCGCTCCAACTTTTGGTCCCGAAATTGGTCCCCAACTCCAGCGAACTCAGCCGAATTCCTTGGGCGTGATTGGCTCTATCAGGCCAGATTCGCCCTGCTAGACACCTTCCGGCTGAACTTCTAATCGGACGGTCGCTGGTTCGAAGCCAGCCGGGGGCGTCTTCTTCGATCCCACTCGGGAATCCGTCCATGTCTCGGCGATTCGCTCCGATGTATCCGCCCTGGATGGAAGAGTGCTCTGTCCATGCTCGAGCGCGGGTGCCACAGATACCTTGCAATCCTTGTCACTCTGGCTGCGCTGGCGCTTGTTGGCTGCGGGTCGAGCGGGGGATCGGAGTCGGGGACGCTGAAGGCGACGTTTGGGTCGTTTCCGGATTATCTGGATCCGGCGCTTTCGCATTCGGAGGAAGGTTGGACGGCGATCTACAACACGTATATCCCGCTGCTGACCTACCAGCACGCGTCGGGGAAAGAGGGGAGCGTGGTGATTCCCGGCTTGGCGCGGTCGCTGCCGAAGATCAGCGGGGATGGGAAGACGTATGAGCTGCGGCTGCGGGATGGGCTGCGCTACTCCGACGGCTCTCCCGTCAAGGCCTCGGACTTCGCCCACGCGGTGGAACGGGTCTTCCTGCTCAACTCGAGTGGGTCCACCTATTACACGGACATCGTCGGGGCGGCTGAGTTCGCGAAGGCGAAGAAGGGCGGGATCTCCGGCATCGTCGCCGACGACAAGACCGGCGAGATCACGATCGAATTGACCCGGCCGCAGGGCACGTTCTCGCAGGAGCTGGCGCTGCCCTTCGTCGCTCCGCTCCCCAAGGGGACGCCGGACGAGGACCTGACGAACGACCCGCCGCCGGCCACCGGCCCCTACGAGATCGTCTCCTCGAAGCCGGGGAAGGGCTGGTCGTATGACCGCAACCCCTTCTGGAAGAAGGCGAACGAAGCGCGGATGCCAGAAATCCCCAGCGGCCATGTCGACAGGATCGAAGTCACCGTGCTGCGCAACCCCGCCACCCAGGTGCACGACGTGGAAAGCGGGCGCTTCGACTGGATGGAGAACCCGCCGCCGCCGGACATGTACGCGGCGGTGAAGGAAAAGTTCGAGGGCACCCAGTTCCGGGTCGAGCCGACCGAGAGCGCCTACTTCTTCTGGATCAACGTCACCGAGCCGCCGTTCGACGACCTCGAGGTCCGCGAAGCGGTCAACTACGCCGTCGACCCCGAGGCGCTCGAACGCATCTACGCCGGCCAGGTCGTCGGCACCCAGCAGATCCTGCCGCCGGGGATGCCGGGCTATGAGCAGTACGAGCTCTACCCCTACGACCTCGAAAAGGCGAAGCGGATGATCGACGAAGCCGACCCCGCCGACCGCCAGATCACCGTCTGGACCGACAACGAACGCACCCAGGAAGAAGCCGGCACCTACTACGGGGCGGTGCTCGAAGACATCGGCTTCGACGTGAAGCTGCAGGTGCTGAACGCCGACAACTACTTCACGGTGATCGGCAACGCCTCGACGCCGGACCTCGACACCGGCTGGGCCAGCTGGTTCCAGGACTACCCGCATCCCAACACGTTCTTCCAGCCGCTGCTCTCCGAAGAAAGCATCTTCCCGACCAACACCTCGAACCTCTCGCGGTTCGCCGACCCGAAGCTGAGCGCGAAAATCGAGCGCCTCGCCGAACAGCCGCTCGACTCCCAGGTGGAAGCCGAATACGCCGACCTCGACCGGGAATTCATGGAACAGGCGCCGTGGGCGCCCTACGGCAACGGCACCGTCCCGACCTTCGTCTCCTCGGCGATCGACCTCGACCAGGTCATCTACAACCCGACCTTCAACCAGGACCTGACCAGCTTCCGCTTCAAGTAGCTGGTCGCTATTTGCTGGTGGTCGCGGTGGCGCTGGTGTAGCCGGTCGAAGCGGCGGTGATCGTGTGGGTGAAGGAGCCGCTCGCCGGGGCGGTGGTGGTGAATTCGGTGGCCGAGATCGCCGGGCCGGTCGCCGCCGCGGTCAGCGGTGAGCCGGCGACGGTGGTGCCCGACGTGGCGGTGATGGTGATCGTCTTGGCGACGAGGTTGGAGACGATATTGCCGACGCTGTCGGAGATTCCGGCCTTGGCTTTGACGGTTCCCGAGTTGCCGAGCGAGGTGATCGTGCAGGTGAAGAGGCAGGGGGAGCCGATCGCACCGGCGCTGACTTTGACTTCGAGCAGGGCGACCCTGGCGGCGGCGCCGGTCGAGACCGTGAGGGCAAGCGCAGCCGAGGTCGAGATCGTGCCGTCGCTGGCGGTGACGTTGGCCGTCTCCACCTTGTTCAGTTTCGTGAACCCGTTTTTCGAGGACGCCGGGGTGGCGACGCCGTTGGTGAAGGTGAGCGCCGTCGCGGTGCCGAAGTTGACCGCGGTGCCGGCGGCGTTGACCACCGTCGGCAGGGCGCCGCTGGGGCTCGCGGTCGCGCCGGCGAAGGTGATGTTCTTCGAGCCCGTGTAGGCGGTGGCGGTATTGCCGTAGACGTCCTGGGCGGTGGTCGTCAGGTTGAACCCGGTCGCCGCCACCGGCGTCAGCGTCGAGGAGGAGAGGACGAGCTTGGTCGCCGTGCTCGCGGCGACGGTCACCGTCACCGCGGTCGGGGTCGTGATCGAGCCCTCGGTCGCTTTGACGGCGGTCGAGCCGCTCTTGTAGAGCTTCATCCCGCCACCGTCGGCTTCGCTTGCTTTGGCGACGCCGGCGGTGAAGTCGAGGGTGGTGGCGGCGCCGAAGACGACGTCGGCGCCGGTCGAGTCGCTGACCGTCGGGTTGGTCCCGCCGGGGCTGGCCGAAGCGCCGGAGAAGACGAGGCTGTGGACGCCGGTGTAGGCGGTCGCGGTGTTGCCGTAGGTGTCTTGGGCGGTGGTCGTCAGCTCATCGAGGGCACCCGCGGTCGGCGTCGCCGAGGCTGCGGTGAGGACGAATTTCGACGCCGTGGTGGGGCTGACCGCGATCGCGGCCGGGCTCGGGGTCGTGATCGACCCCTCGGTGGCGACGATGTTGGCGGTCTCTGCCTGGTAGAGCTTGACCAGGCCGTTTTTGCTCGAGGTGACGGTGGCGACGCCGTTGGTGAAGCCGATCGCGGTCGCGGTCCCGAAGTTGACCGCGGTCCCCGAGCTGTTGACGACGGTCGGTTTGGTGGCGCTGGGGCTGGCGTTGGCGCCGGAGAAGACGAGGGAGTGCGAGCCGGTGTAGGTGGTGACCGTGTTGCCTTTTTCGTCTTTGGCGGTGATCGTCAGGTTGCTCGACCCGCCGGCGACGATGCTCGTCGCGCTCGCCGAGACGGTGAAGGAGGCGACCGCGCCGACCGTGATTTTCGCCGTTTTGCCGGCGCCTGCCGCTTCCCAGGTGTGCCAGACGGCGGTCACGACGTAGGTGTGTTCGCCGATGGGGACCGCGCCGTCGACGCAGGTAATGACTGCGGTCGGCGCCGTCTGGTCGGGACAGGTACCGCCCGGTTTGCCGCCGTCGCGGGTCACGTAATAGGTCACAGCGCCTTCCCCGGGGGGCGTCACCGCGCCCCAGGTGAGGGTCACCGCGCCGCCGGCCGCCGGGGTCGCGGCGGTGATCGTCGGCGCGTTCAGTTTCGAGACCGCTGCCGCGGCGTTGCCGGCGCCGTTGCCGGAGAAGTAGGCGATGGCGCTTCCGGCCAGGGCGACCGTGATCGAACAGAGGAGCAGGCCGGCGGCGCCGCCGCGGCGAGCGCTCTTCATCCCGGGACGCTTCATCCCCGCGCCTCACCACGGAAGTCGAGGTGGACGGTGGCGCCCTGACAGGCGTTCTGGTCGCTTGGCAGTTCGCGCAGCGCCAAGGTCGGCGCCGTCGCGCTTGCCGTCGGCAGGCTGACCGAACCGCCCGCGGGGATGCTGAGCGGCGTGGCCGAGCTCACGTTCGATGGCGTGACCGCAAAGTTGGTCTCGCCGGGGCACGCCGGCGCATCTGGCGTCGCCGCGACGGTGAGAGCGGTGACTTCGATCGGCACCGGGTTGGGGTTGCCGATGCGCACCGGCAGCTGCTGAGCGGGCGCGCCCGGCATCAGCTCCTCCAGCGTGGCGAGGGAATCGATGGTGAAGTTCTGCGGCTGAAGCTGCGCCCAGCGGTAGTGGGCCGGAAGGCCAGGCTGACCGCGGCGGTTGAGGGCCCGGACCGCGAAGGCGTGGTCGCCGGGCTCGAGCCCGGCGAAGCGGGCCGGGGAGGAACAGGCGCTCCAGTCGGCGCCGTCGAAGCGGCACTGGAAGCGACGCCACTGTGCGGGCGGAGTCGGTCCCGGCCCGGGGCCCGGCCGGCCGGCCGGCTGCGGAGGCGGCGGGACATGGAACCGGAACTGGACGTCGGTGAGGATCCCGCCGCTGGGCGGGACTTCGATGAAGCGGGGCCGGGGAGGCCCGTCGTCACGCGCGCGGGAGGGGTGACGAGTGCCGTCCCCCTTTCGCTCGGCGACGCTGGGACGGATGGCGGCGTAGGCAACGCTGCCAAGGCATGCGACCGCGGCGACCAGGGCGACGATCGCCCTGGTCGCACGGCCGGGCCCGATATGCCGACGCCCATGCATCGCTCGACTGGCCCGGTTGGTCGCTGGTTGCTCGCTAGTTGCTCGAGAGCGCGAGGGTGAGTTCGGCGCCCTGGCAGGCGTTCTGGTTGACGCCCGTGTCGTTCATGGTCAGCGTGCCTTTCGGCGTCACGGCTTGGCCGTTCCCCGGGGGGAAGGTGGCGTTGACGGCGACGGCGGGCATCGCGAAATCGGGGGTTCCGCCGGTGATGACGACGCTGCAGGTGGAGTGGCCCGCGTCGACGGTGATCCCCGTCAGCGAGATGGTTCCGACCCGCTGCGCGCCGCCGGACGGGTTGTCCACGGTGAAGGAGACCTGCGAGGAGGAGCCGGGGTAGAGGTTGCCGGTGACGGTCCCTTTCAGGGTGACTGCGGAGCTGGTGCCGACTTTGGCGGTGGCGGTGCCCGAGCCGGTGCTCGTGAAGTAGGCGTAGGCGACGGCGGCGACAGCCAGGGCGGAGAGGCAGACGACTGCCACGAGCGCCCGTTTACTGGTGAGGTGGTGCATGGGATCTCTTTTCGTTCAAAGGCGAGCGACGAACGCTCCGGATTGCCCCCTCATCGACAATCCGTCCAGTGGACTTAAGTCCTGAACGCTTAGGTGGTATTGACCGAATCGAGAAGTCGATCCGGTGCTCCCAAGCGGTGAATCCCCGGCTTAGCGGCGCCTCGGGCTCGGCATCTTGAACAGGCCCTGGCTGCTGGAGACGTTGGTGCCGATCTCGCCGGACTCGACCATCCGGGCGGCGCTGCGCGCCTCGATCTCCAGAATCTCCAGGCGGGCCCTTTCGTGGGCCTCGAGCGCTTCCTGCAAGCCCTCCTGGTCGAAGACGAGCGGAGTGCGGGTGAGGTGGAAGTCTTTGTCCCCTCCGATCAGCTGGGCTCGGGCGGAAGCGACAAAGTCGTCGAGGATCTTCTGCATGAATTCGCAGACGAGATCCTCGGCCACCAGCGGTTCCAGCTCTTCCCACTCCTCGGTGTCGATCAGATGCCGTTCGGTTGCCCGGTAGAAATGCTCCAGAGCGCCGCGCACTGGTCGGGTGCTGACCAGCTCGGCGCACTCGAACTCGACCAGCTGTTTGGTGTGGTAGCTGACGTTCGAAAGCTCCTCGTCAAGCTCCCTGGCCATTTCCGCCGGACTGGCAGTTCGCTCAACCAGGATCCGAAGAATCGACGCCCGCAGGGGGTGGCTCATCGCTTTGATCCGGTTTTTGGTGGCTTGACGGCGCTCGGTTTTCGTCGACATCGCTCTTCCTTATCGAGGGCTGATTACTGGCGAGGGCTTGATCGTAACCAGTTACTGGACGTTCTGTAAAAAAATTCGCCCGTTTTGCTGAAATACCCCTCAATGGTGGAATCAGCTTCACCAATACTTGGGCGACAGCTCAGACAGTCAGAGCCGGGGAGGAGGTGAAGACGGATGGATCTCCGCACCGAGCGCGTGATGCCCCTCGATTCGATCGGGAAGGGCGCCTAGCCACCAGCCACCGAGGCCGGTCACCCATGCGGGGGCCGGCCTTTTTGTGCCCTCGCGTCCTAGAGGCCGGGCGGGTGACGGGCGACGAAGCCGGCGGTGGAGACCGTCGCCAGGTGCCAGCGCGGTCCCGTCCCCTGTTCGGCGCCGACCGTGTCGAATCGCAGCCCGGCGATTTCGACGAAAGTGTGGCCCGGGTTGGCGTAGACGGTGATCCACTTGCCGGGACCCGGCGCGCCCCAGCGCATCAGGTCGCCGGAGGTGAGCGGCTGCGGGATCAGGCCGCCGCCGAAGAGGGCGAAGCTGACCGCGCCGGAGCAGTCGTAGGAGTTGTCGTAGAAGGAGGCGTGGCCGCCGCCCCAGACGTAGGGGCGGCCGACGATCGTGTTGGCGGCGTTGATCGCGCCCTGGACCGGTTCGGGGGCATCCGGAGGCGCGAGGGCGACGCCGGTGAGGAGGATCGCGGTCGGGCCGGAGCCGCCGCGGCTGTGGGCGAAGATCTCCGCCCGGCTGAGCCCGGAGGAGCGGTGGGGGAGGTGGGTGCCGTTGCTCCCGGCCGAGGCCGGCGGCAGCAGGCTCGGGTCGGCGGCGATTTCCTTCGCCGTCGGGAGCTGGGCCTGCTTGGCGGTCTTGCGCGGGTGTGCGGCTGGGCCCGCTTCGATCCGGTGGCGTGCTTCGACCATCGCGAGGCTGTCGTTCAGCGTGTCCACGGCCTGGCTGCCGCCACTGGCGCTGAGGAGCGCGATCGTCACCTGGAGTAGTGCTGCCGTCGAACCCATGCCCGTTGCAAGACTACGCAGGAGTGAAACTCCTCCTGATCCCGCTGGCGATCGTCGCCTTCGTGCTCTTCCTTCTGGTCCTCGGGGCGATCGGCCTGGCGATCGCCTTCGCCGTCATCTACGTCGTCGGCGGAGCCTGGCGCCTGGTCAGCGGCGGCCGCCGCCGCGCAAGCTGATTTCGGCCTGCGACCGCGCGTCCCGTACACGCGGTCGCAGCCATGTCCTCAGGGCCTGCCTGGCTCAGTGCCTCGCGGTGAGTCCCTGTAGAACGACCTCGACCGGGGAGCGATGCCTGCCGTTTTTCCCCGACGCGGCGGTCTCGAGACCGCCGGCAATCTCGCTTACCTGTGCGCTGACCTGTCCGACACCCTTGGCCGCCTTGGCGACATCCTTGGAGTCGACCTTGATCTTCGGAGCCTTGACCTTGATCTTCGGCCTCCGCGTCATCGCCTTGCCGAGCGCGCCCTTGCTGCCTTTCTTGGAAGCGGCGAGAGCCATCCCACCGGCAGCGCCGGCCAGTGCGGCTCCCCCGGCGACGAGCGGCACTTTCGCTTTGGAGACCGCGTGTTTCACGGCTTCGACGTTCGAGTGTTTGCTCGACGAGCCGTTCGAATGCGAGGCGCCGTTACTGGCGCTCGGCGCCTTGCTGCTGGCCGATTTCGGTTTCGACGCTTTCGGCCTGGCTTTCGGCCTGGCTTTCGCTTTGGCTTTCGTTTGCGTTTTCGGTTTCGCTTTCGATGACGGTTTCGCCACCGACGATTTCGCGCGTTTGGGCGCCGATCGTTTTTTCGCTTTGGTTTTCGTCTGAGCCATCGTCCTCTCTCCTCGGAGCTTTGTTCCCATTGCGACTGGTCGCAATGGATCGGGTACCCGATCCATTGCAGGGAAAATCAGCAGGCGTGGACGGGGGCGGCGCTCTTGACGGCTTCGAAGGCGCTGCCGGGGATGCCCTTCAGCTGGTTCAGGTTCTCGTCGTCCCAGCGGCAGTCGCTGGTTCCGGAGAAGAACCAGTTGGAGCCGTTGTCGGCGACGATCAGGCCGTAGCGCTTCATCGCCACGGCGATCGCCCTGGCGGGGCCGCTGAAGCGGCCGAGGCCGTAGCCGGCCTTCAGCCGCAGCCGCAGGCCCATCGGCGGCGCGCTCGGGTCCGAGCTGTCGCCGGCGCAGTGCGAGGCGGGGTGGACCCAGGCGTTGCGGGTGCTCTCGACGGTGACGCGGATCGCGTGTTCGACGCGGCCGGAGGCGGCCTCGTCGTAGCGGACGAGGCCGGGGAAGATCGGCAGGCCGGCGGCGTCGGCCGAGGTCCAGCCCTCGGGGCGGCGGGCGGCCGAGCGCAGGTCCCAGGTCGTCCCCGAGTCGGCGTTCCAGTGCGGCCGTGGCTCGGCGACGAAGAAGGCGCGGTAGAGCTCGTAGAGCCTGCAGCCGGCGCGGTCGACGACGAGGACGTGGCGGTCGCCGTCGCTGCGGTTGCCGCCCTCGACCGGCGCCTTCCCCGGGACCGGGAAGGGCCCGGGGTCGCTCTCGTCGCCATAGGCGGTGTAGTGGACCGGCAGCATCCGCTGTCCCGGGCCGACGACTGAGTAGGGGAAGCCGTAGGGGCGCGGCGAGCCGAAGTCGGGGTGCAGGCTCTCTCCGCCGTGGGCGTCGATGTAGGCGACGTAGGCGCTCGAGCGCGGATCCCGCGGCGCCTTGGAGATGTCCTGGTTCCAGGCCGCCTCGGTGCCGAGCGACGGCGCCCGCGGCGAGAGCGACGCCGGCGGGTCGGGGAAGACCTGGCAGGACCCAAGGTCGGGATAGGGACCGACGGCTCGCGCAGAAGCGCCCAGGGAGACCGTAGCGAGGGCCGCGATGAGCAGTCCCAGCGCGATCGCGGCAGAGCTTTTAGGCCTTATGCGGTGCATAACCTCTGCCGCGGCCGATCCGCGATGGCGTCTCGTGCCTCCAGGAGCTCGTGCATGGCCGCACCGTAACGGGGGTAGCCTCGGAAAATGGACGTTTGCCTGATGGTCGAGGGCCAGGAGGACGTGACTTGGGAGGACTGGCTGGCGCTGGCCGCGGCCTGCGAACAGCACGGGGTCGGGACGATGTTCCGCTCCGACCACTACCTCTCGGTCGACGACCGCCGCGAGCGCGGCTCGCTCGACGCCTGGGGGACGATCGCCGCGCTCGGCGCCGTGACGGAGAAGCTGCGGCTGGGGACGATGGTCTCGCCGGCGACCTTCCGCCATCCCGCCGTACTGGCGAAGCTGGCGGTGACCGCCGACCACGTCTCCGGTGGCCGGGTCGAACTCGGGATCGGCGCCGGCTGGTGGGAGCGCGAGCACGAGCTATACGGCTTCGAGCTGCCGCCGGTCGGGCCGCGGATGGAGGCGCTCGAAGAGCAGATGCAGATCGTCCGCGGGCACTGGGGCGACGGACCATTCGACTTCGACGGCGAGCACTACTCGGCGCGCGAACTGGATGCGCGGCCGAAGCCGGTGCAGCAACCGCTGCCGCTGATCATCGGCGCCAAAGGCGGCCCGCGCACGCTGCGGATGGCGGCCCGCTGGGCCGACGAGTACAACACCGTGATGTCGACCGCCGAGGAGATCGCCGACCTCCGCAGGCGCCTCGACGAGGCCTGCGAAAAAGAGGGCCGCGACCCGGCGAATCTGCCGCTCTCGATGATGACCGGCTGGCTGGTCGGCGCCGACCGCGACGAACTCATCGACCGCGCCTCGCGCCTGGCGCAGTGGAAAGGCGAGGGCGACGACGGCGAGGCCCTGATCGCCGGCCTGCGCGAGAGCACGATCCTCGGCACCGCCGAGGAAGCGATCGAACAGCTGCGCGAGCTGCAGGCCGCGGGCCTGACCCGGATCATGGGACAGCACCTGCTGCACCGCGACCTCGACGCGGTCGCGCTGATGGGGTGGGAGATCGCCCCGGCGCTCGCCAGTTAACCGGGCTCTGGGGTGCCGTAGATCGCGCGGAGCCAGATGTCGATCAGGACGTCGAGGACGCGGTCGCGGTCGAGCGACGGGGCCTCGCCTAGGAGCGTCGCGTACTGCGCGCGCTCGTTCATCTGGACCAGGGCAATCGCCATCTCACGGGCGGGAGGGCCGGCGGGAGCGGCGCCCCGGCCGCGCTCGAACTCGATCACCGCGGTGACGTCGGCGACCCAGCTCTCCATCACCGCTCCCCAGAGGTCACGGGCTTCCCCGTTGGTCGGGCGCAGGTCCGACCCCGCCCGCACCACGCCGGGCCGGGAGCGGAAGGCGGCGTAGAGGTTCTCGAGGCTCTTGCGCAGTCCCGCCCGCGGCCCGTTCTCGGCCAGCGTGGTGAGGATCTCCTCGCGTCCTTCCGCCGCGTTGGCGACGAGGCGGTCGATGATCGTCAGCACCACCGCGTCCTTGGAGGGAAAGTAGAAGTAGAAGGTGGGGCGGGAGATGCCCGCTCCCTTGGCGAGGTCGTCGACCGAGATCTCCGCCAGCGGGCGTTCTTCCAGCAGCCGCTCGGCCGTCTCCAGGATCGCGCGCTCGCGGTCGTCGCCGCTGGTCCGGGCGCCACGGCGGCCGCGACCTTTCGGCGCGCTGGGGGGAGCGGGGGTGCCGGCTTTCGAGGCGGTCGCCATCGGTCCACGATACATCGTGTCGAGAGAATCGACAAGTCGTTGACCTTCTCGACACAGTGTTGATAGAGTTCCGGCCGTGAGCAAGCGAGTGATCATCACCGGCGCCGCCAGCGGCATCGGCGAGGCGACCGCCAAGGCCCTGCGGGAGCGCGGCGCCGCGGTCGTCGGCCTCGACCTCAAGCCCGCCGACGACGTGATCGCCTGCAACGTCACCGACCAGGAATCGGTCGACAAGGCGATCGCGGCGGCGGTCCAGCAGCTGGGCGGGCTCGACGCGCTGGTCAACTGCGCCGGCATCGGCCTGCCCCAGAGCGCGGGGGAACGTCCCGGCCCCGACGCGTTGCGGGTGCTCGACGTCAACCTGCTCGGCACCTGGCGCACGACCGCCGCGGCGCTGCCGGCGCTGCGCGCCTCGGGCGGGCGCGTCGTCAACATCGCCTCCGGCCTTGCCCACATCGCCGTCCCCTTCGCCACCGCCTACGGCGCCAGCAAGCGCGCCGTCGTCGGCTACTCCGAGCAGCTGCGGGCGGAGGTCGGCGACGAGATCACAGTCACGACCGTCTATCCCGGGTACATCCGCACCCCGATCCACGACGCCAGCCGCAACGCCGGCGTCGGCCTCGAGGGGATGGTCCCGGCCGAGCCGCTCGGCGCCGCGGTGCAGACGATCGTCCGCGCCATCTACGGCAAGCCGGCCCGCGACCTCGCCACGACCAAGCGCGGCGGCCGCGCCTACGCGGCGCTCCGCTTCATCCCCAAAGGCTGGGTCGAGCGGGCGATCCGCCGCCAGATGCGCGCCGGCGCCAAGCGCGGCGCCTTCGAGTCAACCCCGATGACGAGCGACCTGATCGCCCGCCTCAACCGCTAGCCAGGAGAATTTCCCCATGTCCCAGGAGCGAGAGCACGTCAACGTCTTGATCATCGGCGCCGGCCTCTCCGGCATCGGCGCCGGCGTCCACCTGCAGCGCAACTGCCCGGGCAAGAGCTACGCGATCCTCGAGTCCCGCGAGGCGATCGGCGGCACCTGGGACCTCTTCCGCTACCCCGGCATCCGCTCCGACTCCGACATGTACACGCTCGGGTACTCGTTCAAGCCGTGGAACGACCAGGACTCGATCGCCGCCGGCGAGAAGATCCGCGACTACATAAGGGAGACGGCGTGCGAGTACCGGGTCGAGGACAAGATCCGCTTCGGCCATAAGGTCGTCTCCGCCGAGTGGTCGAGCGCCGAGGCGCTGTGGACGGTGCGGGCCGAGCACGAGGGCGGGACGGTCGAGCTGACCTGCGACTTTTTCTACGGCTGCACCGGCTACTACCGCTACGACGAGGGCTTCACGCCGGAGTTCCCCGGCCGCGAGCGCTTCGGAGGGCGGATCGTCCACCCCCAGCACTGGCCCGAGGACCTCGACTACGCCGGCAAGCGCGTGGTCGTGATCGGCAGCGGCGCGACCGCCGTGACGCTGATCCCGGCGATGGCTCCCGAGGTCGAGCAGATCACGATGCTGCAGCGCTCGCCGGGGTACGTCGTCACCCTGCCCGCCCAGGACCCGATCGCCAAGGTGCTGCGCCGGTTCCTGCCCGACAAGGTCCGCTACGGGATCGTCCGCTGGAAGAACGTCCTCACCCAGATGGCCTTCTACCAGCTCTCGCGCCGGGCGCCGGGCTTCACCCGCAAGCTGATCCGGCGCGGGGTGGAGCGCCAGCTGCCGCAGGGCTACGACGTCGATCGCGACTTCGAACCGAAATACAACCCCTGGGACGAGCGCGTCTGCCTCGTGCCCGGCGGCGACCTCTTCACGGCGCTGCGCTCGGGCAAGGCCGACGTCGTCACCGACACGATCGAGACCTTCACCGAGAAGGGGATCGAGCTGACCTCCGGGCGCGAGCTCGAGGCCGACGTGATCGTCACCGCGACCGGTCTCAACCTGCTGGTGTTCGGCGGGATCGAGGTCAAGGTCGACGGCGAGCGCAAGCAGTTCAAGGACCTGGTCGGCTACAAGGGCGCGATGTTCGGCGGGGTGCCGAACATGGCGATCGCGCTCGGCTACACCAACGCGTCCTTCACTCTCAAGTGCGACCTCGTCTCCCAGTACGTCTGTCGCCTGCTCAACTACATGGACGCCCACGGCTACCGCGTGGCGATGCCGCGCGATCCGGGGGCGGCGCTGGCGCGCGAATCCTTCATCGACCTCAAATCGGGCTACGTCCTGCGCGCGATGGACCAGCTGCCGCAGCAGGGCGACCGCCATCCCTGGCGCCTGCACCAGAACTACGCCAAAGACATCCGGCTCTTCAACCATGGCCCGATGGACGAGGAGATGGAGTTCTCGCGCGGGCCGGCGGCGGCCGCCGTGGACGAGCAGAGCGACGGCGTCGCCGCCGTCGCCTAGTCAGGTCGCACGGTGGGCGTGACGGAGACCGCAACCGCGACGGCCCCGCAGAGCGGACCGCTCGCGCCCGAGGAGGCAGCCGGCCTGCCGACGCCGCCGCTGGTGCAGATGGGGGGCCTGGCCCAACTGCTGCGCTTCAACCAGCGCCAGATCGAGTTCGTCTTCGGCGCGCGGCGGCGGCTGGGTGACGTCTTCGCCCTGCGCACGCCCGAACCGCAGCCGCTGGTGATCACCAGCCTCCCCGACGACGTGCGCTCGCTCTTCACCGCCAAGCCCGAGGAGGCGCCCTCGCTGGCGGCCGAGTCGCCGCTGCGGCCGATCGTCGGGCCGGACTCGGTGCTGACCTCGCTCGGCGAGCGCCACATGCGCCAGCGCAAGCTGCTGCTGCCGCCGTTCCACGGCGAGGCGATCGAGCACTACACGGCGGCGATCGCCGAGGCCGCCGAGCGGGAGATCGACAGCTGGCCGCTGGGGCGGCCCTTCGCGCTGGCGCCGCGGATGCAGGCGATCACGCTCGACGTGATCATGGCCGGCATCTTCGGGATCGACGGCCACCCGGCGCCGCGCAGCAGCGAGGGGCGGCTGCGCTCGACGATCAAGAGCCTGGTCTGGCTCTCGACCAAGCCGATCGCCCAGGTCGCCGAGCTGATGAACGTCCGCCGCGAGGAGCCGGTCGGCATCACCCGCCTCGGGCGGGCGCTGCTCGACCGCCGCATGGACGCGGTGATCGCGACGCGGCGGCGTGAGGACCTCGGTGAGCGCCACGACATCCTCTCCCTGCTGCTGCAGGCGCGCGGCGAGGAGGGCGAGCCGCTGACCGACGGCGAAATCCGCGACGAGCTGATCACCCTGGTGCTGGCCGGCCACGAGACGACCGCCAACTCGCTCGCCTGGGCCTGGGAGCGCCTGGTCCGCACCCCGGATGCCCACGAGCGCCTGGTCGCGGCGGTCCGCACCGGCGACGGGGCGGAGGAGGCGGTCGAGGCGACGATCACCGAGACGATGCGCTCCCGCCCGGTGGTGCCGATCGTCGGCCGCCGGGTGAAGTTGCCCTGGCGCGTCGGCGAGTACGCGGTGCCGGCCGACACCCCGGTCCTGATCAGCATCCTCCTGCTCCACCATCGCGAGGACCTCTACCCCGAGCCCTTTGCCTTCCAGCCCGAGCGCTGGCTCGACCGCAAGCCGGGGACCTACGAGTGGCTGCCCTTCGGCGGCGGCATCCGCCGCTGCCTCGGCGCGGCGCTGGCGATGGCCGAGCAGCGGGTCGTCCTCGAGGCGATGGCCCGCCGCCTCGACCTCGAAGCCGCGGACCCGGAGCCCGAGCGCGCCCTCCATCGCAACGTGACGATGATCCCGCGCTACGGGGCGCGCGTCGTCATCCGCTCTCGCACCTGAGGCGCCCACCGCCCGGTCCTTCGGCGGTTAGCGTGGAGGGTGAGGCGAGCAATCGGGAAACCAACGGAGGGAGCCAGATGGCAACTCAGACCAAGGTCATAAGCGGCACCGACTTCATCACCGTGGCGACGCAGGACTACGAGCGGGCCGCCAGGTTCTACGGCGAGACGCTGGGCCTCGAGTTCGCGAAGCGCTGGGGGAGCATGCCCGCGGGCGAGTTCGAGACCGGGAACCTGACGATCGCCCTGATGCAGGTGGACGCTTTCAACATCGAGTTCCGCCCCAACAATCTCCCGATCGAGTTCCACGTCGACGATTTCGAGGCCGCCAAGGCGGAGCTGGAATCGCGCGGCGTCGAGTTCAAAGGCGACCCCCTCGATTCCGGCGTCTGCCATCAGGGCTTCTTCAACGACCCGGACGGCAACGCCCTGGCCATCCACCATCGCTACGCGCCGCCGGCTGCGGACGAGAACGCCTGACGGACATTTCGCCGCCATCTGCCTGGCTCCCAACCACCGCCCCCGCAAGCTAAATTGGGTCCAGCGAGGTGGCTGTAGCTCAGCTGGTAGAGCTCCGCGTTGTGGTCGCGGCGGTCGCGGGTTCGAATCCCGTCAGCCACCCTCTTTGAGTTGTTGGAAATGGGCGCGACGGGGTCGCGGATGGCGTTTGAGCCGAGGCCTGGATTCAGCTCCCGTTCAGGCAGAATCAACCTGAACGATGCTGATGTGCCTCATCGGCGCCGATTGACTCGAATTCCGGTTTGCCGTTGACCGGGTCCGTTGCTAGCAGGCCAACCTTTTATGCTCTCTACGCATGGTGCAAAGCGACTACCTCAAAGCAATGCTTCGTGCCCATGCAGTCCAAGACGACGAGGCATTTCGCCAAGCGGCGGAATCGCTAATTGAACTCGAAGGACGCAAGGGTCACCGATTGCTAGCGCGTGACCTAAAGCAATCGCTTCGGCAGCCTCTCAACGGTAAAGGACCCGCAGCACCGCGTCCTCGGATAGCAGAGGAGGTTCCCGCCGACGATGAGCGCGGGTTCCCACTCGCTGACGTACGACATCCCAACTTCGGCCTAGAGCGAAGTGTCTTGAACGACAATTCAAAAGAGGCGCTACGAGCATTGGTTGAGGACTACGGTGCGCGTGAAATCTTCGCTTCGTTTGGGATCGCTGCAAAGCGAAAGGTGCTCTTCTTCGGACCCCCTGGCTGCGGGAAGACGGTCACCGCACACGCTCTTGCAGGCGAGCTTGGACTACCCCTACTTCACGTTCGCTTCGACTCTCTAATCTCCTCGTACCTTGGCCAGACTGCCGCGAATCTACGTAAGCTCTTCGACTTCGCAAGCCGATCTCAATGGGTTGTTCTATTTGACGAGTTTGATGCTGTCGGACGAAGTCGGGACGATCCGGGCGAGCACGGTGAGCTAAAGCGTGTGATCAATTCGATCCTCCAAATGATGGATAGTTTTCGCGGTGACAGCTTGCTAGTAGCCGCAACCAACCACGAGCAGGCGCTTGATCCAGCTCTTTGGCGCCGATTCGATGAGATAGTCAAATTCGATGTTCCTGACGAACGCGGCAGGCTAGCTCTCTTGGGCCACTTTCTTTCCTCGGTTAGGCACCTAGATACCGACTTGAGAGTGCTTGCTTCAGATACCGAATCGTTTACGGGCAGTGACCTCGAGAGAGTTGCTGTCGAAAGCACCAAGCAAATGATTCTCGCGCAACGTAAAACGTTATCTTTGGACGATCTTATGTTTGGGCTTAAGCGCCAGCGCAACCGCATGGCGCTCACGCAGGCCTCTGAGGGGGAGTGAGATGAATGCCGAGAGATCTAAACCATTTGCCTCTGCCGCAAGTGCAGGGGTCGATACCTCGTCGGCTGCATGGCGGCGGTCGGCCTGTACCTCGGGGCAGTAAGAAGGAACATGGCCGACGTCTGAGTTCCGAGATCAACTCGATTGTCGAAGGGTCCAAAGCGTCTCCACTGCCGGCTGGACTTAAACCAGAGCTGATCTTCAAGGTCGACCTCCATCCGGCCGGACGACTTGACGATGATCTGTTAGATCGGATGGGACTCACCCTCCTAGCTCACGAACCCGACAAGACGCTCGTCGTCTTCGCTTCTGACTCTGACCTGACTGCCTTCCGGACGCGCCTTGCGCAGTACTCCCGAAAGGGCGGCGCAAAATACGAGGAGTTCGGCGGTATTGAGCATCTGCTGCCGGTATCTCCTGAAGATCGAGTGGGTGCACGACTGAAGAGCCGGCCGCTGGCTCACGACGACGTCGCCGTCCCCCTCGACGTAGAGCTGTGGCATCCAGGATCTGCAGATGGTGCGCCTTCGCAACGGCTCGACGAGTTGGGCGCCGCTGTGAGGGATTTGGGCGGGTCGCTCAGCGATTCAATCGTGACCGAGGATCTCCTCTTGGCCCGGGTTCATATTGATGCTCAAGCCATAGACGGACTGCTGTCGATCGATCGGATTCGCGAGGTTGATCGCATTCCGGATGCAGGAGTGCCTAAAACGCCGACTGAGGCTTTCAGCATCGACGATTTTCCAGAGATCGAGGAGCCCTCGGAGGGGAGCGCTGGAGTACTTGTGTTGGATGCTGGAATCACCCCCAACCATCCCCTCCTAGCCCCCTTAGTGGGTGAGGCCGCGGCATTCTCCGCTCCAGGGGAGCCGGCATACGTAGCGCTCGACACGGAGGGCTTGGCTGGAGGCCATGGCACGGCAGTCTGCGGCCGCGCTGGCTTGGGCGACGTGGAGGCCTTGCTTTCTGGGGCCACCGCATCGGGGACGCGACTTTTCTCCGCTCGCGTCCTTGACGACGACTGCGCCTATGATCCGGATCGGCTCGTCGAGCATCAGCTTGCAGAGGCGATCTACTACTTTCTCGACAACTATCCGGAGTGCAAAGTCATCAATCTTTCTCTCGCGGATGACCGAGTCGTCCTGACCGATGAGTCACGCCAGCCACGCCTTGCTGCGCGCATTGATGAACTCGCCTACGAGTTAAGAGATAGAAATGTCCTGTTCGTCGTCTGCACCGGGAACCTTCTTAATCCTCTGATGCAGCCGCAGCCAGGGGATACTTGCGGGCTACACCTCAATCATTCGGGAGCACGATTGATCGAGCCCGCGAGTGCTGCATTGGCCTTAACGGTTGGAGGCATTGCGTCAGGCCGCAATCCGACGATCCAAAGTCGCAGCGCGGTCGCCGGCACCGAAGGCTACCCATCGCCGTTTACTCGCCGTGGACCAGGTCTTGCTGGCGCGGTCAAGCCGGATGTTGTTGAGGTTGCAGGGGACTGGGTGCTTGATGCGTCATCTGAGCGGGTGGATGATCCTAGCGTTGGCGTGCTTTCCACCAATCGAGGGTTTGCGCCGCCGGAGGGTCGTATTGTTCGCCGAGTCAATGGCACTAGCTTTGCGGCTCCGACGGTGGCCAACCTCGCAGCCCGCCTCTTTGATCGCTTCCCGGATGCGAGCCCGAACTTGATTCGAGCGCTCATTGCGGACAGCGCGCAGCTTCCCGGCCATCGTCCCAATGGACTGACCGGAAAACCATGGGAGGAGGAGGTGTGGCGAGTCTTTGGCCATGGTCGCCCTGAATATGAAAGGGCCGCTCACTCCGAGGAGAATGATGTTCTCCTCACCACTGAGTCCGTTATCGCCTTAGATAGCTATCAGCTGTTTGAGGTTGCTGAAATCCCTTCAGAATTCATTGAGCGGAGTGGACAGCGGCTGATCTCAGTCACGCTGGCTTACGATCCACCCACCCGTCAAACCCGCGCGGATTCATACTTCGGTGTAGTTCTAAACTGTTACCTCTTCCGGAACACTCCTGTAGCCGATGTTCAGCAGCTGTTTCGAGACTGGAAAGAGGCACCCGCCGGACCGACCGAGGACGAGCTCGAGCGAAAAATGGATTCCCTTAAGGGGAGGCAGAGGGTTGCTCTTACACCGGGCATAACTCTCCGGAAGCGCTCAACTCTCCAGAAAGCTTGCTGCGAAGTGAAGAATCGGTCCTGGCAATCGGAGGGTCCCCTTGTCCTCGCTGTCACCTCGCAGAGAAGGTGGGCCCCTGTGGACGTCGTCGACCAGAGATTTGCTGCGATCGTCTCCCTGAAGCATTCCGATCCCGATGTACAGTTGCACGCCAGGCTCCAGGAGCGCCAGCGTGCGAGAGTCCGGGCCCGAGCGCGAGTGCAGACGGGCTAGGGCGATCCATGGGCGAGGAGCAAATCAATCCGGCTGGGGTATTTCTCAGAACTCTGCGCGAAGGATCTCGCGCTGGAGGTCAATCTGCAGAAGGAAGCCAATCCCTTCCGGTGCGGCAGGTTCTCCGTGTCCTGAGTTCATCAGCGCGAACTCGGAGGGAGCTCTCGGAGGAGATGTCGTTAAGTCGAGGCGTCCTTGACGAGACCCTGCGCAATCTTGCGAGCCTCGATCTCATTCAGGCTGCGGGGCTGGGCGAAGATGAAAAGATCGCTTTAACCGATCTTGGGCGCGACGTGGTTCTCAGGGGCGAGTGAGTGTTTCTCAGCCTTGTCAGTGTGGCCACTATCGGTGCGCTGGTAGGGGCGGGAGAGCTTGTTGTGCGTTATCGAGATGCTCCTGAGCGAGCGCTACTGTGTCTCCCAGCTTGGCTGTATATGGGCATCAACGTCGCTGCCGCTGCGGGTGCTTTCGGCTTGATCCGTGCCTTCGGTTGGGGGTTCGGTCAGCCAGGACAGTCCGAAGCGCAGCGATGGCTGCAGGTGCTGGTCGCCGGATTTGGTGCAATGGCCGTGCTCCGTTCTTCGTTCTTCCTTGCGCGTGTGGATGGTGCCGATGTCGGCATTGGTCCGAGTGGCGTTATCGAGAGTCTGCTTGCCGCTACCGATCGAGCCGTCGATAGGAGCCGCGGAACTGCCCGCTCGCAGGCTGTCCGCCATCTCTTGAGCACCGTGAATTGGAATCAGGCTCGTGAGGAGCTTCCGGCTCTCTGTCTGGGATTGATGCAGAATGCGACGTCGGCCGAGCAGCAGACCCTCGCCAGGACGGTGGAAGAACTCGACGCTGGCGATCTCGAGGAGTCCACCAAGGTCTACCTCGTTGGCCTCGGCTTGATGAACTTCGCTGGTCCGAACGTGCTGAAGGGGGCGGTTGGACTGTTGAGTAAGGATTCCAAGAATAACTCGATTGGAGTATGAGTCGGCAGACTTGACTCCCTCCCGCCAGCCGAGGAAATGACTTGGAAGCCAGGTGGAGTCCTGCTCCATAACCACTGGGAATGCGGTGCATATAAGGGTCGCGGGTCGCTATTGGCGTTTGAAGCCAGAGTTCAACTCCCTTCCTAATCAGACAGAAGCCCATGGCGCAGGTATGACGATGTACGGTGGTCGCTGATGGAGACGGTTTTGGTCAGCGGCGGGTCGGGGTTTCTTGGGGGGCGGTGCGTGGTTGAGCTGTTGCGCCGGGGCTATGGGGTGCGGACGACTGTGCGGGACCTTGCCAAGGAGGAGGAAGTGCGGACGCGGGTCGGGTCCGAGATCGATGCTGGCGACCGGCTCTCGGTGGTGGCGGGGGATCTGCGCTCCGATGAGGGGTGGGCGGAGGCGGTCGCTGGTTGCGAGTACGTGCTCCATGTCGCTTCGCCGTTCCCGGCGGCGCAGCCTAAGGATCCCGACGAGCTGATCGTGCCGGCGCGGGAGGGGACGCTGCGGGTGTTGCGGGCCGCTCTTGATGCTGGGGTGCGCCGGGTCGTCGTCACCTCTTCGGTGGCTGCCGTTCGTGGTAGTGCCGGCTCCGCTTCGGCGCCGCTCACGGAGGCGGACTGGTCGGACCCCGACGATCTGAAGCTCACTCCCTACGCGCGTTCGAAGACGATCGCCGAGCAGGCCGCCTGGGACCTGGTGCGGGAGCGGGGCGAAGAGGAGAAGCTGGCGGTGGTCAACCCCGGTGCGATCCTCGGCCCGGTTCTCGGCGGCGAGAGTTCGAGCTCCCTGGCGCTGGTCGAGCGGCTGCTGAAAGGCATGCCGGGGACGCCGCGGATCGGGTTCAGCGTGGTCGATGTGCGCGACGTCGCCGAGCTGCACATCCTGGCGATGACCGCCCCTGAGGCAGGGGGCGAGCGCTACCTTGCGGTCGCCCGCTTCCAGTGGATGGCCGATGTCGCCGCGGTCCTGCGCGAGCGCCTGGGGCCGGAGGCGGCGAAGGTGCCGAAGCGCTCGATTCCCAACTTCCTGGTGCGGGGGATGGCGCTGTTCGACCCCGCCGCGCGCTCGGTCGTCGGCCAGCTCGGCTCGCGGGTCGAGCTCTCCAATGCGAAGGCGAGGGCGCTGGGCTGGGAGCCGCGCCCGGTCGAGGAGACGATCGTCGACTGCGGCAGGAGCCTGGCCTCTTTGGATTCGGCGAGTTAAATACTCAGCTGTCCTTGCTCTGGCGACGCGCCTGGGATAAGCATTCGCTCCATGGCGGAACTGCGGACCCGGACTATGGAGGTGGTGGCGCAGGATCCTGGGGTGCTGCGGGACGGGCGGATCCTGACGACCTCGGTGAAAGTGCCTTGGGAGGACTTGGAGCCGGGGCCGGTGGGGCATCGGGTTTGCGTGGTCGACTACGACTCCTCGACGCAGACGATGTACAAGCCGACCTTGGTTGGGGAGGACGGGGGTGCGCCAGGGCGGGACGAGGAGCTGATGGGGGACCCGGGCTTTCATGCGCGGAACGTCTATGCGCTGGTGATGCGGACGTTGGCTCGCTTCGAGTATGCGCTTGGGCGCAGGGTCAACTGGGGCTTCAGAGCTCATCAGCTGAAGGTCGTGCCGCACGCCTTCGAAGAGATGAACGCCTTTTATTCGCCCGAAGACGAGGCGCTTGTCTTCGGCTACTACCGGACGCCGCGCGGCGTCTCCTTCACCTGTCTCTCCCACGACGTCGTCGTCCATGAGACCTCGCACGCCCTCCTGGACGGCCTGCGCCAGCGCTTCATGGCGCCCTCCTCGCCCGACCAGGCCGCCTTTCACGAGGGCTTCGGGGACATCGTCGCCCTGCTCTCCGTCTTCTCGCTCGGCGAAGTGCTGCTGACGCTGCTGTCGGGGGGCGCCGGGGACGGAACTCCGCGGGGCGGCCTGATCGCCAGGGACCGGGTCACGATGGACGCCCTGATGGACTCGGTCCTGCTCGGGCTGGCCGAGCAGATGGGTGGCGACATCGGCTCGCCGCGGGCCGGCGCCCTGCGCCGCTCGGTGCGGATCGAGCCCGACGAAGCGATCCTCGACCGCCCGGAGTACGAAGAGGCGCACGCGCGCGGCGAGATTCTCGTCGCGGCGATGATGCGGACCTTCGTCGACGTCTGGACCCGGCGCCTCGACTCCCTCGGCACGATCGAGGGCGGGTACCTCGACCTCGGCCGCGTCGCCGAGGAGGGGGCGACGATCGCCGCCTCGCTGCTGACGATGGCGATCCGGGCGATCGACTACACGCCGCCGATCCACATCGACTTCCGCGACTACCTCAGCGCCCTGCTCACCGCCGACGGCGAGATCCGCTCCGACGACAGCCGCTACGGCCTGCGCGAAGGCCTCGCCAAATGGTTCGGGCGCTACGGGATCACGCCGGGATCGGACACGGCCGACGGTCGCTGGAGCGCTCCCGAGGGGCCACTCCGCTATGACGGCGTCCGCTTCCAGAGCCTGCAGACCGAGCCGATCGAGATGTTCTCCCTGCTCTGGGCGAACCGCAAGCGGCTGCGCATCGACCCCGGCGCCTACACCCGCGTCGCCAGCCTGCGGCCCTGCGTCCGCATCTCCCCCGACGACGGGCTGCCGCTGCGCGAGACCGTCGCCGAGTGCACCCAGTACGTGAGGCTGCGCGCCGACGAGCTGGGCCAGTTTGGCCTGACCCCGCCTGAGGGGATGCCGCCCGAGCAGGAGCTGACGCTGGAGGGCGGCAGCACCCTGATCCTCGACGAGTACGGCAGGCTCAAGTTCGAGATCTACAACCCCCTACCCCGCCGGCGCTCGCCGAGCGGAAACGCGAGAGCGCAGGCCCGTCTCCAGTACCTCTGGGAGAACGGCGCGATGAGCGCGGGCGCCAGCTTCGCCGCCCGGCTCGCGACCCTGCACCGCCGCCGCCTCGGCCTCGACGACCGCATCGCTCGCAGCGAGGTCTGGTGATGGCGACGCCGCCGACCGGGATCCGGATCCGCTCCTACAACGTCGGCTTCGGCGACTGCTTCCTGCTGACCTTCAGCTACGCGAGCGGGAAGCCGCGCAACGTCCTGATCGACTTCGGCTCCACCAAACAGTCCGGGACCGGCCCGAGCGGGGGGATGAAGGAGATTGCCGAGAAGATCCGCGAGGACTGCGGCGGCAAGTTGGAGATGCTGGTCGCGACGCATCGCCACGCCGACCACATCTCCGGGTTCGGCGGCGACACCGGCAAGGTGATCATCGGCCTCGAGCCCGAGATCGTCGTCCAGCCCTGGACCGAGGAGCCCGGCCTCGACCCGGAGGCCAGCGGCCCCGACGGCGGCGGCAACGGGGCGCTGCATGCTCGGGCCGCGGTCGCGCGCCTCTCGGCGATGCAGGCGATGGCGGCGGCGGCGCTGGAGCAGGTGCCGCGGCTGCAACGGGCGCCGGGGGTGTCGAAGACCGTCACCGAGCAGGTCTCCTTCCTCGGCGAAACCAACCTCGCGAACCTCGACGCGGTGCGGAACCTCGCCTCGATGGGCAAGAAGCACGTCTACGCCCACTTCGGCACCAAGCTCGCGCTCGGCCGGATCCTGCCCGGCGTCCAGGTCGACGTCCTCGGTCCGCCGACGCTCGAGCAGTCGCCCGCGATCTCCCATCAGACCGCCACCGACGAGGAAGAGTTCTGGCACCTCGCGGAGCGCCACCTCGCCACGGTCGGGGGGACCGACGGCGAGCTGTTCCCGGGCGCGCGGAAAGCGCGGCAGATTCCGCAGGAGGCGCGCTGGGTGATCCCCCGCATCGACCGGATGCGCGGCGAGGAGCTGCTGGCGATCCTCCGCAGCCTCGACGGCGTCCTCAACAACACCAGCGTGATCCTGCTCTTCGAGGTCGGCGAGCGCCGGCTCGTCTTCCCCGGCGACGCCCAGCTGGAGAACTGGCACTACGCGCTGCGCGAATGCGACGAGGCCGAGGCGATCCGCGAGCGGCTGGCGAGCGCCTGCTTCTACAAGGTCGGGCACCACGGCAGCCTCAACGCGACCCCGAAGTCGCTCTGGAACGGGTTCGAGCACCGCGACGCGAAACCGGAGCCGGGCAGGCTGGCGACGATGGTCTCGACCGCGGCCGGCAAGCACGGCTCGACCGCCCGCGGGACCGAGGTGCCGCGCAAGGTGCTGATCGACGAGCTGACGAAGATGAGCGACCTGAGCAACACCCAGTCGCTGAAGAGCCGCAGCGTTTTCTGGAACGACGTCGAAATCGACTTCTGAGACCGCCGTGGCGACCGGCCCACAGCTGCCGCCGCTGGTCGAGCCCGATGCCGTCCGCAAGGTCGGGAAGGGGGCGCGGGAACGGCTGGGCGAAACGGTCGACACCGCCGGCAAGGCCGTGGTCGCGATCGCGGGGGCGGGCGTGTTCTTCTTCGCGGTCGGCTACTTCGTGGAGTGGCAGAAGTTCAAGCGCGGCGGCCTGCCGCCGGACGAGATCCTGCCGCTGATCTCCCAGGCGCAGGTCGCCGCTGCCGGCGTCCGCGAGCTGGTCGTCTCGATCTTCTTCGGGGCGCTGGTCCTCGCCGTGCTCGGCTGGGGCGGCGCCCGGCTCGCCCGCTGGGCCACCCGCGACCCCGAGCACGCCTCCGGCCTCCGTCGCCTCCTCGCCAAGGGTTTCTCCCAGGACGCCTTCGTTCCGACCGTCGTATTCGCGGCGCTGATCCTGCTCTTCGTTCCGCTGACCTGGGCGGGGGTGATCGCCACCGTCGTCCTCTCGCTGCTCCTCTTTTACTCGCTGCGGCTGACCGCGGCCTACCTGCGGGAAGCGGCGGACGACGGCGCCAGCCGCTTCCCGCTCTGGCGGCTGCTGATCGCGGCCGCCCTCGCCGCCGCCGTGCTCAGCGGCGCCCGGCAGCGCGAGTTCCCGGAAGTGCGGCCCCATGCCCTGGTCGTCCTCACCGACGACCGCGAAATCGAGGGCAGCTACGTCTCCAGCGACTCGAACTCGGTCCTGATCCGCTTCCGCAAACCGGGCCGGCAGCCGCAGCTGCTGATCCTCAAGCGCGAAGACGTCAAGCGGGTGCTGCTGGAGAAGGGGACCTACGTCTTCCCCGCCGAGGAGTCGATCTTCGGCCGGCTCTTCGACATCGATTTCGCCTGCATCGCGCCGGAGTGCCGCGCCGGCAACTCCCGCATCGGGATCTCCTCGCTGCTCTGAGCCGGCGCATTCATCCACGATCGCGCTGCCCGCCGGCTGCTGATCTATCCGACGGGGGTTACCCTGAGCGCATGAAGATGCGCGCCGCCGTGCTGGAGGAGTTCGGACAGCCGCTCGAGGTGCAGGAGGTCGAGCTGGCCGAGCCGCGGGCCGGGGAGGTGCTGGTCCGCCTGCATGCCTGCGGCGTCTGCCACACCGATCTCTACACCGCCTCCGGCGCCGACCCGTCGGGCTACGCGCCGACCGTGCTCGGCCACGAGGGCGCCGGCGTCGTCGAAGCGGTCGGGGCAGACGTCGGCACGCTGGCGGTGGGCGACCATGTGGTCACGCTCTTCTCGCCCCAGTGCCGCGAGTGCGTCCACTGCCTCGACCCGCGCACCAACCTCTGCCTGGCGATCCGCGAGGAGCAGAACAAGGGGCACCTGCCCGACGGGACGACGCGGATCTCCCGCGACGGGGAGGAGATCCGCAGCTTCATGGGCTGCTCGACCTTCGCCGAGTACACGGTGATGCCGGAGATCGCGCTGGCGAAGGTCAGCCCGGAGGCCCCGTTCGAGCACGCCTGCCTCTTCGCCTGCGGGCTCTCGACCGGGCTCGGCGCCGCGATCAACACCGCCGCCGTGCGGCCCGGCAGCACCTGCGCCGTCTTCGGCGCCGGGATGGTCGGCCTCGGGGCGGTCGCCGGCTGCCGCCTGCAGGGGGCCGAGCGGATCATCTGCGTCGACCTCTCGCCGCAGCGGCTGGAGCTGGCCCGCGGCCAGGGCGCGACCGACCTGCTTGAGGGCGGGGAGGGGACGGTCGAGCGGATCCTCGAGATGACCGGCGGCTTCGGCGCCGACTACACCTTCGAGGCGACCGGCAACGTCGCGGTGATGCGCGAAGCGGTCGAGGCGGCGCGGATGGGCTGGGGCCTCTGCACCGTCGCCGGAGTCGCCGGCAAGGGGGAGACCCTCGACGTCGTCCCCCGCCTGCTGATCACCGGCCGCCGCATCGCCGGCTCCTCCTTCGGCGGCGTCAAGGGCCGCGACCAGGTCCCGGCCCTCGTCGACCGCTACCTGGCCGGGGAGATCGACCTCGAGCCGTTCGTCACCCACCGGATCGGCCTCGACGAGGTCAACCGCGGCTTCGAGCTGATGGAGGCCCAGGACGGGATCCGCAGCGTGATCGAGTTCGCTTAGCCCGGCTGGGCCGGCCGCACGGCGCGTGAGGCCACGCCCGCGCCTCCGGCAATCAGGTAGGCGATTGCTGCTGCCAGGACGGCGAACTTGATGGCGGCGAAGGTCGTTGCCAGGGTCGGAAAGGGCGATCCGGAGCCGCCGACGGTGAGCAGGAGGCAGGCGTTCTCGAGGGCGTCGAAGGCCGCGGCGAGGGGGCCGAGCCAGATCGCTCTGTCGCCGATTCTGGTGAGCCTTTGCAGGTTGCGCCGGCGGCAGAGGTCGCGGATGGCGGCGGCGGCCAGGCCGAGGAAGGTGCCGTAGGCCAGCATGAAGCCGTAGTCGATCCAGAGCTGTTCGCGGGCCGCGTCGCGCCCGTCCTCGCCCCATTCCGAGAGGATCTCGTCGGCTCGCGCTTCGCCGCCGCTCAGCTCGAACGGCACCATGCCCGGGCCGTTTGCCTGCATGCGGTCCTCCATCGGCGACATCGCCCAGAGCAGCAACAACGTCGCGATCCCGCTTGCGATCAATCCCCACCGCCGCATCGGGGGATCATGGCGGAACGGCCGGTCTTGCGGCGTCCGCGGCCCGGGCCGCTAGCGTCGCTCCACGCGAAACATCTTCAGGGCGTGCGCGCCAGCGGGGTGGGCGCGGAACTCACGGACCTTTGCGGCCATGGCCGGCGGGAACTCGTCGGGCTGGGGGAGGGGGACGCCGTACTCAGGCGGCATCAGCAGCGGCGCCGCGAGAGAGGAGAAAGTGAGGTCGGCGGCGCTGAAGCGCTCGCCGCAGAGGTACGGGCGACCGTCGCCAAGCCGCTCGGCGACGCCGTCCAAGACCGCCCGCACCTCCGCCTCGGACCGCTCGGCGCTGGCCGGGGTGATGTCGAGGTAGCGGTCGATGATCCGGGTGACGAGCGGGTACGCCAGCGGCAGCCCCTGGCGCTGCCAGGCGGGCACCCCGGTGCAGGCGTAGGCGACCGCGAGGTCGCGCCGGCCGCGCATGTTGAAGTACATCCACCTGCGCCCCTCGGGCCCGAGGACCTGGTCGAAGTCGGCCTGCAGCGCTCGCACCTCGGCCGCGGCGGCGGGATCCTCGGGGAACAGGGCACGGTCGGGCTGCGCCCACCTGCCCGCCTCCTCGACGATGTCCGCCGAGTCGGCGAAGACCCGATCTCCCCAGACGAGCACGGGCGCCGTTTTCCTCCCGCCGGCACGAGCGACGGGGATCCAGTGAAGCACCTGGAGGTGCGCCCGCTCCCGGTATGCGATGCCGGCCCGGTCCAGCGCCCAGCGAGCCTTCTCGCAGTAATGGCTGATCGGGATCGTGATCAAGGTCGGGGTCTCAACCATCGCCACAGTGTGCCGCGTCGTCTCGGGTGTCTCCTGCCGCATCCTCGGACCCCGATTTCGGCAGTTGGCTCTGCTCGGTGTCTTCGTTCTGGGTCTTGATCTGTTCTATGAAAAGGCGCGCGAGGCCGATCGGGAGCCCGAAGGGGTCGTAGGCCCTGAGCATGCTGAGTGCGAGGGGCGCCACCACGACCGTCCCGGCGACCAGGGCCCCCACGAGCCCGACCGTTTTCGTGTCCGCCGTCGCATGGCCGGCGTACAGGCTGTGGAGCGACACGTACTCGGCGACGGCCGGCGTCCCGACCGCGACGACGAACAGGCAGGCGCTTGCGATCTGGAAGAAGGTTGCCCGGGTCATCGCCAACATGCCGCTGAGGAAGTTGTGCAACCTTCCGCCCTCGTTTTCCCAGGAGCCTCGCATGACCTGCAGGTACTCCTGCGTGGAATTCGCGTGCCCCTCGGCGAACCCAACCATGATTTTCTGCACCCCGACGACATAGGCGACGAGAAACGCGGGGATCACCGTTGCGATGGTTGCGTAGAAAGTTATGTCGGTAGCGGTCATGAGAATTCAGGCGTGGACAGGAGATCCCAGGGTCTTTCCTAAACCACGGATTTGCAAGGGCCAAAAAAGAGCGAGGCGGGTTCGCCGCCTCGCTCCAGGGACCACGATCAGTCGGGCTCTGCCCTCAGGCGAGCGCGTTCTGCAGCGGTGCGGCGAGGTCGCCTTTGCGGGCGACCGAGACGCCGCCGAGCTCGAGCCAGGCACTGAGCAGCCGCAGTTCGTCGGCCAGCTCAGCGGCGACGTGTGCCGGATCGGCATGGGGCTCGGCGAAGGCGCCGCGGACGCGGAGGACGCCCGCCTGGCGGTCGCTCTTGAGGTCGACCCGGGCGACCAGGCGGTCGCCGAGGAGGAAGGGAAGGACGTAGTAGCCGTGGACGCGCTTGGGGGCCGGGGTGTAGATCTCGATCCGGTAGCGGAAGTCGAAGAGGCGCTCGGTCCGCTCGCGGGCCCAGACCAGGGAGTCGAACGGGGTCAGCAAGGCGCGGGCCGAGGCGGCGCGGCGCAGGCCGGCGGGCCGCTCGGTCGAGAGGTAGGCGGGCTGCCGCCAGCCCTCGACCCGGACCGGGACGAGGCCGCCGTCCTCGACGAGCTCGGCGACGCGGGCCTTGGACTCGGCGCGGGGGAGGCGGAAGTAGTCGCCCAGGTCGGCCTCGGTCGCCACTCCCAGTCGCTTGGCCGCAATCAGGATCAGCTGGCGCTGCGCTTCGTCCTGGGAGGGCGTCGGCGCCTCGAGGACCGACCGCGGCAGCACCCGCGCGGGCAGGTCGTAGAGCCGCTCGAAGTTGACCCGCCGCGCCGCGCAGACCCGGCCGGCGAAGAACAGGTACTCGAGTGCGGTCTTCTCTTCGCTCCAGCTCCACATCTCCCGCGGCTCCCGCCGCCTCCCCTTCGCCGCCAGGTCCGAGGCCCGGATCGGCCCACGCTCCCGCACCACGTCGAGGACGAACTCGAGCAGCTGCGGCTGCTCCGCCGCCACCCGCGCCACGCCTTTCCACGCCAGCGCGTCGGCCCGCGCCATCCGCCAGCGCAGCAGCGGCTGCAGCTCGACCGGCAGCAGCGAGGCCTCGTGCCCCCAGTACTCGATCAGGTCGCGGCGCCCCGCCCGACCCGGCTTCGCGCCCCCGTCCTCGTGCCACGCCAGCCGGTCCAGGGCCGCCCGCGGATAGGGACCGAGCCGTGAGAAGACGGGCATGTAGTGGGAGCGGCAGAAGACGTTGACCGAGTCCAGCTGCAGCAGGCCGACGTCGTCGATCGCCCGCCGCAGGTGCCTGGCATCCACCCGCCCGGTCGGCCGCGGCCGAGCCAGCCCCTGCGCGGCGATCGCGAGCCGCCGCGCCTGCTTCGTGCTGAGGTCGAAGTGGGGAGTGGGCGCCATCGGGCGATTCTCCAGCAGGGGACGACATCAAACGCCTGAGGGGTACATTGACAAGCTTGATAATAAATTTATTATCATGAGTGCCCGATGACTCCACGAGAGAACTTCGACGCGCTTGTCGCAGAAGAGCAGCTGGCCGACCCTAGCTTCAAAGCCGAGTGGCAGCGGCTTGCTCCGGCTCGGGAGTTCGCAGCGACGCTGTTGCGGTTCCGGTCAGAGCACAAGCTGAGTCAGCGGGCCCTGGCGACGCGGCTTGGGGTCTCTCAGCCGCGGATAGTCAAGCTCGAGTCCGGGGAGCACAACCCGGAGGTGGACACGATCATCAACGCGGTACGCCGACTCGGAATCGAGTTCGCCCTCGACGTCTCGCCGACCAACCGGAAGCCAGCCCTGGTCACGGCTCGGGCGCAGAAGGGGGCCGTTGCGCACGACGATGTCTCCGTCGTTGCGGCGTCCTCATTGGCGTGATGGTCACCGCTGCGCGAGTCGCGGTCTTCGGGCTCTTGGCCCTCGCTGCTCTCGCCGGGCCGGTGGCCTCCGCTGCCGCCCGGCCCGCGCACACCTCGATCGGCTTCGAGCCGATACCGCTCTCGGTGGCGGCCGATGGCGTCGGGCACGTCTATCTCTCGAATCCGCTGAGCAGCCACAGCGTCCAGCAGTACTCCAGCGACGGTGAGCTGCTGGCGGAGGTGGGCAGCTTCGCCGCATCGGGCAACCCTTTTGCGCCGCGCGACATCACCACCGACTCCGCCGGCGCTCTCTACGTCGCCGACAGCAGCCGCGCGGTGATCTACGTCCTGGGGGCTGACGGCGGCCCGCTCCGCCAGTGGAGCATCGGGGCGAGCGGTCGTGACCTCGCCGTCGCGGCCGACGGGTCCGTGTATCTCGCGGGCTCCCATGAAATCCAGCGCTTCTCCGCTGACGGCGCGCTGCTCTCCAAATGGGGGGCGAGCGGCGGCGCCGACGGGCAGTTCGGGGAAATCTGGGGGCTCGACACCAGTCCTTCGGGCCTTGTCTACGTCGCTGACACCTACGGCAACCGGATCGAGGTCTTCACCGCCGACGGAATCTTCGTCACCAAGTGGGGGAAGTATGGGTCGGGCGACGGGCAGTTCGTCTACCCCTACGGGATCGCCGTCAACGCCGCCGGCGAGGTGTACGTCGTCGACACCGCCAACGACCGCGTTCAGAGATTCAGTGCGGAGGGAGCCTTCCTCGGCTCGTGGGGCAGGCCCGGTCGCGCCCACGGCCGCTTCTTCACCCCGACCTCGGTGGCCACCGACCCGGCGGGGTACGTCTACGTCGCCGACCGGGCCGAACCGTACCCCTACGAAAGCCGTGCCAGGGTCCAGAAGTTCACCGCCGACGGCCAGTACGTCACCCAGTGGTACGACCACCCGCCGGACGCATCGCCGGGCCGCCCTCGCCTCCAAACCGCAGTCGCGAGGAGGACGGCGAAGCGCTCCGCGTCCTTCCGGTTCCGCGCGCCCCTGCAGGGTGCCACCTTCATCTGCCGGCTGAGCGGCAAGCGGGTGGCGCCGAAGCTGCGCGGGTGGCGTTCCTGTTCCTCGCCCAAGCGCTACGTCCACCTGCGACCGGGCCGCAAGGTCTTCCACGTCCGTGCCGTCAATGGCAGCGCCAGCAGCCGCGAGGCGAGGTACTCCTGGCTGATCGTCGCCGGCGGTTGAGTCGTCGCCCAGGCTAGGATCGCTGCTGATGCACCCAGATCCCAACGCCCTGCCGTTCGTCGACGAGCACGGCGTTGAGGTCGCCGCGCCGCCCGAGGTCGTCTGGGAATCCCTCTGCCGCGTCGCCGAGGGCTCGTTCGCTTCGCCGGTCGCGGCCCGCTTCGCCCGCCTGCTCGGCTGCGAAGAGACGGCGCCGTCCGGACCGCGACCTCTGGCCGAGGGCTCGGCCTTCCCCGGCTTCACCGTCGCCCGCGCCGAGCCGGGTTCCGAGTTGGCGCTCGCCGGCCGGCACCGCTACTCCGAGTACGCGCTCGTCTTCCACCTCGACGCCAGCGGCGCGGGGACGCGCGTGCGCGCCGAAACCCGCGCCCGGTTCCCCGGCGCCTCCGGTCGCCTCTATCGCGCCGCCGTGATCGGCACCCGCGGCCACGTCCTGGTGACGATGCGCCTCCTGGCAGCCGTCAAGCGCCGGGCTGAGGAGTCAAGTTCTGCAGGCGACTGATCGCGCGCTCCAAGGGCGGTAAGTCTCGCTCCACAATCTCGAGCACGCGTTTGATGTCGATACGGAAGTACTCGTGGGCGATTAGATCTCGAAGGCCGGCGATGTCGGCCCAGGGGATCTCGGGGGCTGCTTTGCGAGCCTCAGGCCCGAGGTGCTTGATGGCCTCGCCGATCACGACGAACTGAAAGAGAAGCGCGTCGTGCAGCAACGCGTCCTTCTTGGCTGCGGGAGCCTCACCAGCCTCTGCGAGATGTTCTCGAATCGCACCGATGGCGTCTTGCATATCCCGAAGGCGCTCCTGCTCGTCCCTGCTCATAGGGGGAGCGCCTCGCTGACCACCTCGTCGCGGATGCGCTCCTTGAGCATGTCGACGGTCGCGACGTCTACGGGCAGGGCAAGGATCTCGCCGGCCTCGCGGCGAAATGCGGCAAGGTCGAGGAGGGTGCGACTGGGCTTCAGGTCAACGAGGAGATCTACGTCGCTTTCGGCCGTCACTTCGCCGCGGGCAAGGGACCCGAAGGCGCGCACCCGGTCGACGCCGTGCCTCTCGGCCGCGTCGAGTAGACGACGGCGGTTGCGCCGCAGCTTGTCCGCCTGTGGGCCGAGTTGCCCTCGCATCGAGCTGGTGGGTCCTGGGTGCTTTGCACGGGGAGTCTGTAGCTCCAGGCGTCTGCCGCACGCTGCAAGAAGTCGCTCGAGGGTCGGCAGGGTCGGGAGGGCTGCTCCGGTCTCATAGCGAGCCAGGGTCGGCTGTGAGGTGCCGGCGCGCGCAGCCAGGTCTACCTGGGTGAGGTTTGCATCCAGTCGCGCTTGGAGGATGGCTTGGGATACATTGATCACCAGGCGAATATATCAATATTGATATAGGATCCTCAGCGCAGCTCGTCGAGCGATTTGACCTCGAGGTCAAAGGGCTCGTCCGCCGCTCGCCGTCGCCGATAGGGGGAGACGGTGACGCGGTGGGTTTCGCCGCAGGGGCAGGGGACCTCGATCGGGCTGGTGTCGGACGAGGGGTCGGTGTCGACTTTGAGGCGGCGGAGGGTTCCGGTCGTCTTGCAGCCGAAGGAGATGACCCAGCCGAAGTCCTGGGGTTCTTTGCGTTTGCCGGTGCGACGGGGTTGGGGCATTCGCACATCCTCTCTGTTTTGGGCGGACGTTTGGTTGACGGCTGGGGTGGGGTGTCCGTCGGGCTGCATAGGTTGGCGCCATGACTTCGGGTTCGTCGCGCCTATTTATGGCTTTCGCTGCTCTGCTCGCTGCGGTGCTCGGGCTTGCCCCGGGCGCCCTTGCGAAGCCGAAGCCGGGGACGCTGGCCCAGCTCGCCGGCAATCGCGGCTGCCTGGTCGACCGCGCGGCGAAGGCCGGCAGCTGCGCCAGGGCGCGGGCGCTCGACGGACCGGGGCCGTTCATGGGCTCGCGGGCGATCGCGGTCAGCCCCGACGGCAAGCAGGTCTACGTCGCCTCCTCCGGCAGCGACGCGATCGCGATCTTCACCCGCAACCGCCAGACCGGCGTCCTCACCCAGGCGAAGAAGAGCGCGGGCTGCATCGCCGCCAAAGGCGCCGGCGGCTGCGCCGTCGCGATCGGCCTCGACGAACCGAACTCGGTCGCGATCAGCCCCGACGGCCACAACGTCTACGCGACCTCGCGCGCCGGCAACTCGATCACCGCCTTCGCCCGCAACCCGAAGACGGGAGCGCTGCGCCAGCTGCCGCCGCCGCTCGCCGGCTGCATCTCCGGGGCGCCGCTGCCCGGCTGCGCCGCCGGCGTCGGCCTGCTCGCCCCCGACGTCGTGGTCGTCAGCCCCGACGGCAACAACGTCTACGTCGGCTCCTTCTTCGGAAACTCGGTCGCCGCCCTCACCCGCAACCCGACCAACGGGGCGCTGGCGCAGCTGTCGGGCAACGCCGCCTGCATCGCCGAGGAAACCCCCGGCTGTGCCACCGGGATCGCGCTCAAGTCGGTCGAGGGGCTGGCGATCAGCGGCGACGGCGCCACCGTCTACGCGGCCACCGCGCTCTCCAACGCGGCGGTGACGTTGCAGCGCAATCCCACGACCGGCGCCCTGGCCCAGGCGAGCGACGGCGGCGGTTGCATCGTCGACAGCGCCCTGACCGGCTGCACCTTGGGACGCGAGCTCGCCGGCGCCAACGCGGTCGCGGTTAGCCCCGACGATGACGACGTCTACGTCACCTCGCTCTTCGCCAACAGCGTCACCTCCTTCTCCCGCGCCGCCTCCGGCGGGCTGCTGGCGCAGAAGGAAGGGACGGCCGGCTGCCTGATCTACCTGCGCTCCGCCGGCTGCTCGTTCGGTCGCGCCCTGATCGCGCCGGAGGGTCTGGCGGTCGCGCCCGGCGGCACGAACGTCTACGTCGCCGCCTTCAAGACCGGCGCGATCGCCGTCCTCGACCGCGGCAAATCGGGCGCGGTGGCGCAGAAGCCGGGAGCCGCCGGCTGCCTGGCGACGCACCTGCCGGGCTGCACGGCGGCCCGGGCGCTGAAGGGCGTCAGCTCGATCGCGCTCAGCCCCGACGGTCGCTATCTCTACTCGACCTCGTTCAACAGCGACGCGGTCGACGTCTTCAGGAGGAACAGATGAGTGGGTCGGATCGGGATCGCGAGCGTCAGGACGGGCTGACCCGCAAACAGCTGCTCGGCACCGGCGCCGGAGCGGCCGCTGCGGCGCTGCTGGCGCAGGGCTCGAGCGTCGAGCGGGCGCTGGCCGCCGGCAAAGGCGGCCGGAAGGACGTCGCCGGGATGAACATCGTCCTCATCCTCACCGACCAGGAGCGGGCGATCCAGCACTTCCCGCCCAACTGGCTGCGCCAGAACCTGCCCGGGATGCGGCGCCTGCGCCAGCACGGGGTCAGCTTCGAACGCGCCTTCACCAACGCCTGCATGTGCTCGCCGGCGCGCTCGACCCTGATGAGCGGCTTCTTCCCGGCTCAGCACGGGGTCAAGTACACGCTCGAGGAAGACATGCCCTTCCCGGAATACCCGCACCAGGTGGAACTGCCGCGGCCGCCGGAGATGGCGAACCTGGCCACGGTGATGCGGGCGGCGGGCTACAACGTCATCTACAAGGGCAAGTGGCACTGCTCGAAGCCGGCCGAAAAAGAAAACGCCAAGCCTTCCGACCTCGAGCGCTACGGCTTCACCCGCTGGAACCCACCCGACGCCGGCGCCAACCAGAGCGTCCCCGAGGCCGGCGGCGGCTTCGTCGACAACGACGGGCGGTTCATCGAATCGACCGGCTCACCGGAGGCCGGCGACGAGGGCGTCATGCAGTACCTCAGCTCGGCCGCGGCCAAACAGCAGCCGTTCTTCCTGGTCATCTCGCTGGTCAACCCGCACGACGTCCTCTTCTACCCGAGCAAGACCTTCGAAGAAGCCGGCTACGACGACTCCTGGATCCAAGGCGACATCGACGTGCCGGCGACCAACGAAGAAGACCTCTCGACCAAGCCCACGGTCCAAGAACAGTTCCTGCGGATCTTCAACCTCACCGGCAAGCCGAAGACCAAGAAGGAAAAGCGCGCCTACCTGAACTACTACGGCAACCTGATGCGCTCCTCCGACAACTACATCGTCAACGTGCTGAACAAGCTCGAAGAGGCCGGTCTCTACGACGACACGCTGATCGTCCGCACGGCCGACCACGGCGAGATGGGCCTGACCCACGGCGGCATGCGGCAGAAGAACTTCAACTTCTACGAGGAGGCGACCCGGGTCCCGCTCGTCTACTCGAACCCGAAGCTGTTCCCGACGCCGCAGTCGACCGACGCGCTGGTCTCCCACGTCGACTTCCTGCCGACCCTGGCCAGCCTCGCGAAGGCCCCGAAATCGGCCCGCGCCGACTGGCAGGGGGTGGACTACTCGCAGCTGGTGCTGCGGCCGAAGAGCGCCAAGCCGGTCCAGGACTACGTCGTCTTCACCTACGACGACTTCCAGTCCGGCCAGGCGAAACCGCCCTATCCGAAACCGCCCAACCACATCGTCGCGATCCGCGAAGGGCGCTGGAAGCTGGCCCGCTACTACGACGTCAGCAAGGTGAAACCGAAGCCGCCACAGTGGGAGATGTACGACCTGAAGACCGACCCGCTGGAGCAGAAGAACCTCGCCCACGAAGGCTACGAACGCTCGCCGCGCGAGGAGGCCCAGTTCCAGCGGATGAAACGGAAGTTGGCGCGGGTCGAAAAGACCCGGCTGCGGTCGTCTCACCCCGGCTGAGCCCGACCGCTTTGCGAAACGTGCCGTTTCTGCGAACCTGTCGCGGCATGTTGGGGAGAACGACTGGCTTCCGAGGTTCGATCGCGTGGGCGGCGGCGTGCGCGGTCCTGCTGTTCTTCGCCCCGGCGTCCCTGGCGATGACGGTCGACACGACTGCCGACGACGCGACGCAGGGCAACGGTGCCTGCTCTTTGCGCGAGGCGGTCACCGCGGCTGCCGCCGGCTCCAACAGCGCCGACTGCGGGCCGGCGGGCTCGGCCCCGATCACGATCTCGGTCCCCGCCGCGACCTACGAACTGAGTGCCGGGCAGCTGGCGATCGGGCCGGGGGCGAACGTCGTGGTGGAAGGGTCCAACCCCAACGCGCCTGCCCTGACGACGATCGACGCCGCCGGGAATAGCCGGGTGTTCGAAGTCGCCAGCGGGGCGCAGCTGGTGCTGAAGGCGCTGCGGGTGACCGGCGGCCAGACCCTGGTGGGCACCGACGGCTTCAGCCCCGGCCAGTTCGGCGGTCCCGGCGGCGACGGCGGCGGCATTCTCAACAAAGGGGCCCTGACCCTGGAACGGGTCTGGGTGGAGGAAAACTTCACCGGCCACGGCGGCCGCGGCGTCGACGGCGACCAGCTCTCAGTCTCCTCGACCCGTTACGGCAAGGGCGGCGGGGCGGGCGGCAGCGGCGGCGGCGTCTTCAACGCCGCCGGGGCCTCGCTGAGCGTGATCGCCTCGAAGATCAGCGACAACGGGACCGGCGACGGCGGCGACGGGGGCAACGGCGCCACCGGCCAGCTCGGCATCGGCAAATTCCCCGATGGCTCAGACGGCGGCGACGGCGGCCCTTCGGGCAGCGGCGGCGGCATCTACAACGCCGGCAACGCGACGGTCGTCGACTCGACGATCGAAGACAACTTCACCGGCCGTGGCGGTCACGGCGGCCAGGGCGGTCACGGCGTCGGCGAAGCCGAAATGCAGCCCTCGGGCCATGGCGGCGACGGCGGTTATGGCGGCAACTCCGGCCTGGCCTACGACCCCAACACCGGCAACTTCAGCTACCGCGCCTACGGCGGCGGCGGGGGCTTCTACAACGTCGGCACCCTGCAGATGAGCCGCTCGACGATCGCCGGCAACAACACCGGCGCCGGCGGCAACGGCGGCGGGGCGGGGAACGGCGGCAAAAAGCTGAACAACGACTTCCAGACGGGCGGCCGTGCCGGACCGGGCGGCGGCGGCGGGCTCGGCGGCGGTCTCTTCAACTTCGGCAAAGGGGCGACGCTGACCAACGTCACCATCGTCGGTAACTTCACCGGCGACGGCGGCACGGGCGGCAACGGCTCCACCTCGGCCTCGCTCGGGCCGGGCCTCGGCGGTTACGGCGGCTACGGCGGTGGCCTCTGGGCGGAGGGAGCGCACTCCCCCGACTACGTCGAACTTGTCCACGTCACGATCGCCAAAAACGGCGTCGGCGCGGCCGGTCTTCCCGGCGAAGATCTGTTCTCGCCGGGTGTGTCCGGTCAGCGCGGCAAGGGCGCGGGGGTCGCCGTCGGCAGCCGCTTCGACCCGGGCACCAACGCCGGCGTCTACTTCAAGAACACGGTGGTCGCCCGCAACGGCTCGGTCCTGGAAGGGGACCTCAACTGCGTCCAGTACTACCCGCCGGAACAGTACGTCGACCTCAAGGATCTGGGCAACAACGTCACCTTCCCGGACAGCTCCTGCCCGGGGACGCTCGCGGACCCGCTGCTCGGTCCTCTGCAGAACAACGGTGGCCTGACGCAGACCCTGCTGCCGGAAGCCGGCAGCAGCGCGATCGGACTCGTCCCCCCGGCCGCCTGCGTGGCCGAAGACCAGCGCGGCTTCCCGCGGGGAGGCGGTGGGAAAAGCTGCGACGCCGGGGCGGTCGAGACCGGTACCGGCCCGAGCGTGACCACCACCAGCACCGCGCTCGCCTCCTCGGCGAACCCCTCGACGCCCGGGGTGGCGGTCAAATTCACCGCCACCGTCTCGCCTCAGCCGAGCGGCGGCACCGTCGCCTTCACCGACGCCGGCAGCCCGATCTCCGGCTGCGCCGCGGTCACGATCGGCCCCGGCGGCCAGGCGTCATGCACCGTCACCTACCCGGTCGTCGGCTCGCACGCGATCAAAGCCGCCTACGGCGGCAACAGCCTCTTCACGGCATCGACCTCGAGCGTCCTCACCCAGGTGGTGCAGAACGCGCAGGTCCCCGTCGAAACCGGCGGGGGAGGGGGCACGGTCGCGCCGATCGTCTCGCCCCCTGTGGTCGCCCCACCCCCGCCCCCGGTGAAAAAAGTCCTCCGCTGCCCGAAATCGAAGAAAAAGGTGATTCGCAAAGGGCAGCCGAAGTGCGTACCGAAGCACAAACCTCGCAGGAAGAAAAAACCGTAAGGGACTCGTAATCGGCGCCTGCCAGAGTCCCTGGCGTGGTCGCCCTGATGGCATTCGCGTTCGTGGCCGGCGCCGCGACGGCGCTTTCGCCCTGCGTGCTGCCGGTGCTGCCGGTGGCGCTCTCGGCTGGGGTTACCGGCGGCCGGCGGCGGCCGCTCGGGGTGGTCACCGGGCTCGCCCTCTCCTTCGCCTTCGCGACGGTGGCGCTCGTCTACGTGATCGACGCGCTCGGCCTCCCCGGCGATCTGCTGCGCAACCTCGCGATCCTGGTCCTGTTCGGGTGCGGGATCACGCTGCTGCTGCCGCCGGTCTCCGCCCGGCTGGAGGCCTGGATCGGCCGGATCGCTCCGGCGCCAAAGGCCGGCGCCGGCGACGGGTTCGGCTCCGGCCTGCTGCTCGGCGCCAGCCTCGGCTTCGTCTACGCGCCCTGCGCCGGGCCGATCCTCGCCGGGGTGATCACCGTCTCGGCCTCGCAGTCGTTCACCGCCGGCCGGCTCGCGGTCGCGCTCTCCTACGCGGCCGGCAGCGCCGTCGTCCTCTACTTCCTCCTGCTCGGCGGCCGCAAGGCGATCGCCCGGCTGGCGCCGCAGGCGGGCCGGCTGCAGATGGCGACCGGCGCGGTGATGGTGATCGTCGCCCTGCTGATGGCCGGCGACTACGACACCCGCTTCCAGACCGCGATCGCCAGCGATCTGCCCGCCGTCCTCGTCAACCCGACCAAGGACCTGGAGGAAAACGGCGACGTGAGCAGCCAGCTGGCCCGCCTGCGGACCGTCCACAGCGGCGTCGGAACCCGCGCCGCCGCGGCGGGGGGAGCGGAGGGCGGCAAGCTGCCGGTGCTCGGCAAGGCGCCGGAATTCGCCGACACCGAGCAGTGGTTCAACACCCCCGGCGACCGGCCGCTCTCCCTGCTCGGGCTGCGCGGCCGGGTCGTGCTGATCGACTTCTGGACCTACACCTGCATCAACTGCATCCGCACCCTGCCCTACGTCACCGCCTGGGACCGGCGCTACCGCGACAAGGGGCTGACGGTGATCGGCGTCCACACGCCCGAGTTCCCCTTCGAGCGCGAGGCCGGCAACGTCGCCGACGCGATCGACCAGAACGGGATCGAATACCCCGTCGTCCAGGACAACGAGTACGGGACCTGGGAGGCATGGGGGAACCAGTACTGGCCGGCGAAGTACCTGATCGACACGAAGGGACGGGTCCGTTTCGCCCACTTCGGCGAGGGCGAATACGGCAAGACCGAAGCGGCGATCCGCGAGCTCCTCGCCGAAGCCGGGCACAAGCCCGGCGCCCGCGCCGAAGCCCACGCCGAGACCCCCTCGGCCGGGGTGACGACGCCGGAGAGCTACCTCGGCTCCGGCCGCGCGCTGCGCTTCGTCAACGGCTCGATCGCGGCCGGGACGCAGAACTTCACCGCCTCGGCCGACGAAGTGCCCGACGACGGCCTCGCCTACGAGGGCCGCTGGCGGATCGGGTTCGACGACGCCACCGCGCTCGCCGGCGCCCGCCTCGACCTCGACTTCGGCGCCCGCCGCGTCTTCCTCGTGCTCGGCTCGCAGGGCGGTAGGCCGCGGCCGCTGCGGGTCCTGCTCGACGGCAAGCAGCTGCCGCAGCGCTTCGCCGGCACCGACGTCGAGGCCGGGGTGGCCACGATCGACCGCCAGCGCCTCTATCGCCTGGTGGAACTGCCGAGCGCCCAGCGCCACCTGCTCACGCTCGAATTCGCTCCCGGGATCTCCGGCTACGCCTTCACCTTCGGATGAGCCTCGGCACTGGGAGAATCGAGCCCATGGCTGAGGAGAAAGGTCGCCGCACCGTGCTCGTCGTCGACGACGAGCCGACGATCGGCGAGATCGTCTCCCGCTACCTGGAGCGCGCCGGCTACGCGACGAGGACTGCCGCCGACGGGCTGGAGGCGGTGCGGATCGCCGACGCGGAGCGTCCCGACCTCGTCGTCCTCGACCTGATGCTGCCCCAGCTCGACGGCCTCCAGGTCCTGCGCCACCTGCGCGAGAGCGAGGACGGCCCGACGCCGGTGATCCTGCTGACCGCGAAGGGCGAGCAGGAGGACAAGCTCGCCGGGCTGCGCAACGGCGCCGACGACTACGTGGTCAAGCCCTTCTCGCCGAGCGAGCTGGTCGCCCGCGTCGACGCGGTCCTGCGGCGGGTGAACCCGCCCGGCGCCGACGCCGAGCCGCTGCGCTTCGACGGCCTCGAGATCGACGGCCGCGCCCGCCGCGTCACCCTCGCCGGGGAGGAGGTCCAGCTCAGCCAGCGCGAGTTCGACCTGCTCGAGTTCTTCGCCTCCAACCCGGGGCAGGCGTTCTCCCGCGATCAGCTGCTGGACCGGGTCTGGGGCGCGCCGCTGGCCGACACCAGCACCGTCACCGTCCACGTCCGTCGCCTGCGGGCGAAGATCGAGCCCGACCCCGAGCGCCCGCGCTTCATCCAGACGGTCTGGGGCGTCGGCTACCGGTTCCAGCCGTGAGCGCGCTGCGCCGCCAGGCGATGGCGACGGTGGCGATCGTCGTCGCCGTCCTCGTCGCGATCTTCCTCGCCGCGCGGATGATGTACGTGTCCGACCGCGACGCGCTGTTCTTCTCGGTGCTCGTACTGGGGATCGGCGTCGTCACCTTGCGGGTCGCGGCGCTGGCCGAGCGCGAGCGCTCGCGCGAGGAGGCCGAGGCGACCCGGCGGCAGATGGTCGCCGCCGTCTCCCACGACCTGCGCACCCCGCTCGCCTCGCTGCGGCTGCTGGTCGAGGCGGTCGACGACGGGATCGTCGACGAGGAGACCCGCCGCCGCTACCTGGCGACGATGCGGACCAACGTCGACTCGCTGAGCACGATGATCGACGAGCTCTTCGAGCTCTCGCGGATCGAGGCCGGCGACATCGAGTGGTCGATCCGCCAGGTCGAGCTGGGGATGCTGGTCGACGAGACGGTTGCCGCGATGCAGCCCGAGGCCGGCGCCAAGGGCGTCGAGATCCGCACCCAGCTGAGCGACGAGGAGCTGCGGGCGCGGGCCGACCCGGAGAAGATCCAGCGCGTCCTCTTCAACCTGATCCGCAATGCGATCCGCCACACCCCCGCCGACGGCAGCGTCACCGTGCGGGCGACGACGGACCGGGGAGGGGTCGAGATCGAGGTCGCCGACACCGGCGACGGGATCCCGGCCGCCGACCGCGAGCGGGTCTTCGACGCCTTCTTCCGCGGCGGCGAGGACGCCTCGCGCTCATCCGACGGCGCCGGCCTCGGCCTCGCCGTCTCCCGCGCGATCGTCGAGGGCCACGGCGGCCGCATCTGGCTCGAGCCGGGCGGAGACGGCACCCGCGTGCGCTTCAGCCTGCCGCGGTAGGGAGCGCTCGCGCCCGGCGAGCACGGCCGAACAGCAGGGTTTGCCGCCGAAAGTATGATCAATAACATCTGATCATTACCGGTGAGCGCGGGACGTGGGGCGCGGCGGGGGCGGCGGTCTTAGTTCTAGGAGGAGCAATATGAAGGGGAGGCGCATTTCAGCAGCCCTCTGCGTGCTGGCTTTCTGCCTGCTGTTCGCCAGTCCGGCACTGGCGACGAAGTACGTCGCGCTCGGGGACTCTTACTCGTCGGGCACGGGGACGCGGACGTTCTACGAAGCGACCTGTCAGCGGTCGGTCTATGCGTACCCGTACCTGTTGCACAACGCCCATCCGGAATGGACCTTCGTCAACGCCAGTTGCGCGGGGGCGAAGACCGGGGACGTCATCAACACCCAGGTCACCAGCGTGACCTCGGACACCAACTGGGTCACCTACACGATCGGCGGCAACGATGCCGGTTTCTCCAGCGTGATCACCGAATGCGCGCTGCCGTCCTGGGCGTCGAACTGCGACGGGGCGATCAACACCGCCCAGTCGTACATCACCAACACGCTGCCGGGCCGGCTCGACCTGGTCAACAACGCGATCAAGTCGCGGGCGCCGAGTGCGAAAGTCGTCGTCCTCGACTACCCGCGCCTGTTCAACGGCACCGACTGCAACGCCCTCACCTTCTTCAGCGGCAGTGAGATGACCCGCCTCAACCAGACGGCGGACATGCTGAAGAACGTGGTCAGCGCGGCGGCGACCCGAGCGGGGGCGAACTTCGTCTTCCGCGACGTGATCCCGCCCTTCATCGGCCACGCAGTGTGTGACGGCGGTGGCGGCTCGTCGACGGAGTGGATCAACGGCCTCTCCAACCCGACCGGCGAAAGCTACCACCCGAAGGTCACCGGTCATGCGAGCGGTTACTACCCGGTGGTGAAAGGGGTGACGGGCTGATCTGAGACGGATTTGGTGGCGAGCCGCGACAATCGACTCTTGATCGCGGCCGTCACCTTCGACTTCTGGAACACGATCGCCCGGGTGCCGACCGGGGCGATGACCGAGGCGCGGGAGCGGGCGGTCGCCGCCGCCTGCGAGAGCAGCGACGTGCGGGTCGAGGCGGAGCTGCTGACCGCGAGCCTGGAAGAAGTCGGCCTGAGCTGGGAGCAATCGTGGGCGGAGGGCAGGCACCTTCACCCGCGCGAAGCCGCGGAGTCGCTGGTGCGCGCGCTCGGCGTGGAAGGCGCGGCGCGGGAGATGGTCGCCGAGGCGTTCCTCGGCGCGGGGCGGGAGGTCGAGCTCGAGTTCGCGCCGGGAATCCACGCCTGCCTGGAGAGCCTGCGGGAGCGGGATATTCGGCTCGGGATCGTCTGCGACGTCGGCTTCAGCGGCGGCGAGCTGCTGCGCGAGCTGCTCGAGGCGGAGGGGCTGTTGCGCCACTTCGACGGCTGGGCCTTCTCCGACGAAGTCGGCCACTACAAGCCGGCACCGCAGATCTTCGAAGCCGCGCTGGCGATGCTCGAAGCCGAGCCGGCGAGCGCCCTCCACGTCGGCGACCTGCGGCGCACCGACGTCGCCGGCGCCGCCGCCCACGGGATGCGGACCGCCCGCTACCGCGGCATGAACGACGAGGGCGAGGCCGACGCCGGCCCCGAGGCCGAGTTCGTCCTCGACAGCCACCAGGAGCTACTCGATGCCGTTGCCGTTCTCGCTCGAGACTGAACGGCTCCGACTGCGCGTGGTCGGCCGCGGCGACGTCGACCGGCTCGTCAGCCTGCACGAAGACCCGCTGGTGGCCGAGTACTTGGGGGTCCGGGACCGCGATTGGTACGAGTGGCGAGTCGGGGCGAGCGAAGCGGAATGGCGGGAGCGGGGACACGGCTTCGTCGTCGTCCTCGACCGGGTGAGCGGTCGCTTCCTCGGGCGCACCGGGCTCAAGTACTGGCCGGAGTTCGGAGAGACCGAGCTGGGATGGGTGCTTCGACCGGAGGCGCGGGGGAGGGGCTATGCCACCGAGGCGGCGGCAGCCGTCCTGGGCTGGGGGTTCGAGCATTTCGACTTGTCTTACGTGACGGCGATGATCCGGCCTGGCAATGAAGCTTCGATCGGGGTCGCCGAGCGGCTCGGCATGAGCCCGCTGCGCTTTGACGAGCTGCTGGGCGACCGGGTCCAGGTCTATTCGGTGACGCGCGGAGTCTGGGAAGGCCGGAGCGCGTAAGCGGTCATCCCCTTAGGCGCGCCCTTGGCGCTGAAGCGGCGCTTCTTCGCCTCCGCGCTCCCCGGCGCCAGCTTCTCCAGGGCGCGGTCGGAGACGAGGATCTCGCCCGGCTTCGCGGCGTCGGCTAGGCGGGCGGCGACGTTGACGTCGACGCCGAAGTAGTCGCCGCCGAGCTTCCGCGGCCGACCGAGGTGGACGCCGGTGCGCAGCGTTGGGCGGTAGCCGTCGACCTCGATCGGCGCCACCCGCTCGGCGGCGTCGAAGGCCGCCGCGACCGCATCGGGGGCACTCCAGAAGGCGGCCATCAGGCCGTCGCCGAGGCGCTTCACCACCTCGCCCTGGCGCTCGAGCACGGGCGGCTCGATCGCCTCCGAGACCTCGCGCAGCAACCGCACCGCCGAGCGGTCGCCGGCCTCCAGCGCCCAGCTCGAGAAGCCGACCAAATCCGTGAAGAGGATCGCGACGTCGGCCTTGCCGCGGCCGCGGTCCTGCGACTCGGCCAGCCGCTGCCAGGCCTGCAGCGCGGTCAGGCCGAGCTCGCCGGCGAAGCCGTGCTCCTCGCCCCGCAGCTCGACGAGCTGCCGGGCGGCGCGGTCGGCGGGACGGTCGCGGGCGGTGGAGAGGTGGTCCACGAACTCGTCGTCGCCCAGCGTCCGCTCCCGCGCCCGCCGCGCGAACCCGACCAGCTTCGGATTGCGGTTGAAGCGCTGCGCCGCTGCGGCGAAGCGGCTGCCTCGGTTGATGGGCTTCTCGCTCATCGAGCGCAGACTGGCATAGCTCAGCGGCTCTTCAGAAGGCGGCCGACTGCCTCCATCATCTCCGCGGTCTTTTCCTCGCGCAAAGCGGGGGTCTCGGCGCCGACGACGCAGTGGCGGGTGTGTTCGTCGAGCAGGGCGAGGGCGACCTTGTCGATCGCGGCCTGGGCGGCGGAGATCTGGGTGAGGATCTCGATGCAGTAACGCTCCTCCTCGACCATCCGTTCGATGCCGCCGATCTGGCCGCTGATCCGGCGCAGCCGGTTCTTGACCTTCTCTTTGTTCTCGATGTATCCGGGGGCTTGTTTGGTCATCTGTCTATTATACCCCTATGGGGTATATGGAGAACCTACCGGCAGTCGAGGAGCGGCTGGAGCTGCCGATCGAGGGGATGACCTGCTCCTCCTGTGCCGGCCGGGTGGAGAAGAGCCTCAACAAGCTCGAGGGGGTCGAGGCGACGGTCAACTTCGCGACCGAGCGGGCGACCGTCGAGTTCGACCCCGAGCGGGTCGCCCCCGAGCAGCTGCTCGGCGCGGTGGAGGAGGTCGGCTACTCGGCCTCCCTGCCGCCCGCCGAGGGCGAGGAGAGCGAGGCCGCCGAAGCCGACCCGACCGCGGACCTGCGCCGGCGGCTGATCTTCGCCGCCGCCCTGTCGCTGCCGGTGCTGGCGCTGGCGATGATCGAGCCGCTGCAGTTCGAAAACTGGCAGTGGCTCTCGCTGCAGCTGGCGACGCCGGTGGTGCTGTGGGCCGGCTGGCCGTTCCACGAGGCCGCCTGGCAGAACCTGCGCCACGGCGCGGTGACGATGGACACCCTGATCTCGGTCGGTACCCTCGCCGCGCTCGGCTGGTCGCTCTACGCGCTCTTCCTCGGCGACGCCGGGATGAACGGGATGAAGATGCCGTTCGAACTCGTCACCGAGCGCGGCGCCGGCGCCGACGAGATCTACCTCGAGGTAGCCGCCGTCGTCACCACCTTCATCCTCGCCGGCCGCTACTTCGAGGCGCGGGCCAAGCGCCGGGCCGGCGCCGCGCTGGAGGCGCTGCTCGACCTCGGCGCCAAGGACGTCGCCCTGCTCGACGCCGGCGGCAGCGAGCGGCGGGTCGGGGTCTCCGAGCTCGCGGCCGGCGACCGCTTCGTCGTCCGGCCCGGCGAGAAGATCGCGACCGACGGCGTCGTCGAGAGCGGCGCCTCGGCGGTCGACCAGTCGCTGGTCACCGGCGAGTCGGTGCCGGTCGAAGTGGGGCCGGGAGAGGAGGTGGTCGGCGCGACGATCAACGTCGGCGGCCGCATCGTCGTCCGCGCCACCCGCGTCGGCGAGGACACGGCGCTGGCGCAGATCGCCCGGCTCGTCACCGAGGCGCAGTCGGGCAAGGCGCCGGTGCAGCGGCTGGCCGACCGGGTCAGCGCCGTCTTCGTCCCGGTCGTGATCGCGCTTGCCGTCGGCACCCTCGGCTTCTGGCTCGCCGACGGGGCGGGGGCGAGCTTCGCCTTCACCGCCGCGGTCGCGGTGCTGATCATCGCCTGCCCCTGCGCGCTCGGGCTGGCGACGCCGACGGCGCTGCTGGTCGGGACCGGCCGCGGCGCCCAGCTCGGGCTGCTGATCAAGGGACCGGAGGTGCTGGAGTCGACGCGGCTGATCGACACCGTCGTCCTCGACAAGACCGGGACGGTGACCAGCGGTGAGATGGCGGTCGTCGCGGTGCACGCGGCAGCAGGCGTAGAAGAGGCGGAGGTGCTGCGCCTGGCGGGCGCGGTCGAGGACGCCTCCGAGCACCCGATCGCGGCGGCGATCGCGGCCCGGGCGAAGGAGGAGTTCGTGTTGCTGCCCGCGGTCGATGAGTTCACGAGCGAGGCGGGGGTGGGGGTGCGAGGCGTCGTCGGCGAGCGCACCGCCGTCGTCGGTCGCGCCTCCGACGAGTCGATGTCGACTTTGTTCGGCATATCCGAACAAAGTCGACACGGCCTCCCGCCGGAGCTGGCCACGGCGCGCGGCGAGGCCGAAGCGCGTGGCCAAAGTGCGATTGCGGTTGGTTGGGAGGGGGAGGTGCGCGGCCTCGTGGTCGTCGCCGACACGGTGAAGCCATCGAGCCGCGAAGCGATCGCGCAGCTGCGCGAGCTGGGACTGCGGCCGCTGCTGCTGACCGGCGACAACGAGGCGACCGCGCGGGCGGTGGCGGCCGAAGTCGGGATCGACGAGGCGATCGCCGAAGTGATGCCGGCCGACAAGGCCGCGGTCATCGCGCGCCTGCAGTCCGGGGGCCGGGTCGTGGCGATGGTCGGCGACGGCGTCAACGACGCGCCCGCCCTCGCCCAGGCCGACCTCGGCCTGGCGATCGGCACCGGCACCGACGTCGCGATCGAGGCCTCCGACATCACCCTGATCTCCGGCGATCCCCGTGCCGTCGGCGACGCGATCCGCCTCTCCCGCCGCACCCTGGCGACGATCAAGGGCAACCTCTTCTGGGCCTTCGCCTACAACGTCGCCGCCCTGCCCCTCGCCGCGGGCGGCTTCCTCAACCCCCTGATCGCCGGCGCCGCGATGGCCTTCTCCAGCGTCTTCGTGGTGACGAACTCGCTGCGGCTGCGCGGGTTCAGCCCGCGGCGGGACCATCCGGCGTGATCGCCGAGCGAAGGGCGGCGCCGGCGGTATAGCTGGAGGCCCGGGCGCGGCCGAGCTGATCGACGAGGCCGGCATCGAGCAACCGCCGGAGATCGGCGCTCGCGGTAGCGGGGGAGACGTCGGCCTCCTCGGCGTATCTGCCGCGGTCGGTCCCGCCCAGCAAGCTCTGCTCGAGGGCGATCACGATCCGGTCGGGCCAGCCGCGCTCGGCGGCGAGCTCTTCCAGGCCCTGCCAGCGCGCCGCCGCCTGCTCGATCTGGTCCAGTCGCTGCTGGGCTTGAGCGATGTGCGCCTCGAGGCAGAAGGAGACCCAGCCGGTCGCGTCACGCTCCGGTTGGTAGCTGCCGCCCTGGGTCTCGCGGAGGGCGGCGTAGTACTCGCCGGTGTGCTCGCCGAGGTACTCCTCGATCGAGAAGAACTCGGGCGAGCCAAGGCCGCCGCGGGCGAGGACCAGCGACTGGACGATCCGTGAGATCCGGCCGTTGCCATCTCGGAAGGGATGAACAGAGGTGACGTTCAGGTGCGCCATCGCCGCCTTCACGACCACATCCAATCCCGGTTGATCTTCGGCCAGCCAGTCCACGATCTCGGTCATCAGGGGGATGACTTGGTCGGCGTCGGGACCCTGGTACTCGAGCGACCCGTCGGCCCCGGTGACCCCGATCGGCCCGGTCCTCCACAGACCCGGATCCTTGTCGCGCTGGAAGTAACAGGTCTCGAAGTGGAGATCGAGGATGACCCGGTCCAGCCATTTGAACGACGGGTCGATCGCCATCGTCCCGACGTGGTCCATCGCCCGCGCGTAACAAGCGACCGCCTGTTGGTCCGCGTCGCCCTGATCCGGGACCCGGCGGCCACTGGTCAGGGCCAGCGCTTCGTCGGGGGAGACGCTGAAGCCCTCGATCGAAGTGGAGCTCTCGATCGACGAAGCACGCACCTGCCGACGCAGCGAGCCGATCCAACGGGCGCGGGTGGATACCTCACCGCCAAGTTGTTTGCGCAGATCGCCGAGGATGTCGAGGCGTTCCCGAAGCTGCTCATCCAATGGAGGGGCCTGGAAGATCACGCCCCCATTTTAGACGATTAATCGTCTAAACGTCAAGACGATTAATCGTCTAGCTCGAGTGGGTCGCGCTTATGGCTGCTTACGCCCGACCGCCAGCAGGTACTCCATCTCGAACTGGGCGTCCTCGTCGCTGCCCTGGTTCCACTCGGCGCAGAACTCGCTCAGGGCCTGGTCGAACTCCTCGGCGCGGCCGTTTTTCTCGGCGTTGGCGCGAGCGGCGATCGTCGGGCCGTAGCGCTGCTTGAAGTGCTCGCCGTAGTCGTCGGGGCGCTGGAAGGCGGTCACCTCGAGGACGCCTTTCTCGACCGTCTCCAGCTCGACCCGGGCGCCGAGCAGGCCGCGGAGGTGGTCCTCGCCGCCCCACAACGGCGGCGGCTGGGCACCCTCGGGCGGCGGCGGCATGAACGGGCCCATGGCGCGGAAGAGGGCGCCGATCATCCCCTCCGGCGTCCAGCTCAGCAGGCCGATCTTGCCGCCGGGCTTGCAGACGCGGACCAGCTCGTCGGCTGCTTTCTGGTGGAAGGGGGCGAACATCACCCCGATCGAGGAGATGACGACGTCGAAGCTCGCGTCCTCGAAAGGCAGGTCATGGGCGTCGGCCTCGACCCACTCGAGCTCGACGCCCTCGGCCTCGGCGCGGGTGCGGCCGGCGTCGAAGAGCTCCGGCGTCAGGTCGCTGGCGACGACATCGGCGCCGGTCTTGGCCGCCGGGATCGAGGCGTTGCCGGTGCCGGCGGCGACGTCGAGGACGCGCTGGCCGGGGCCGATCCCGCAGGCCTCGACCAGGCGCGGGCCGAGCGGCAGGAGGAAGGTCTCGACCATCGAGGGGTAATCGCCGGACGCCCACATCGCCCGGTGTTTCTGTCTCAGATCCACAGCGGCTCCTTCGTTTGCTTGACGATCCTTTTCTATGCCTTCGTGGGGGATCGATCAAGTGGAGCTGCTCAGTTACCGCTCTCCGTCGCCACGCCCGGGGCCTCGCGCTCGACCTCGATCCGGGGGAGGATCCGCTCGAGCCAGTCCGGAATCCACCAGTTGCGCGGGCCGAGCAGCTGCATCACCGCCGGGACCAGGACCATCCGCACCAGGGTCGCGTCGAGGAAGATCGCCGCGGCCAGCCCGATCCCGAAGAGCTTGAGGAAGACTTCGGGCGAGGCGACGAAGGCGAGGAAGACGACGACCATGATCGCCGCCGCCGCGGTGATCACCCGGGCGGTCTTGGCGAGGCCGTCGGCGACCGCGCGGCGGGTGTCGCCGTCCTTCAGGTACTCCTCGCGGATGCGCGAGATCAGGAAGACCTCGTAGTCCATCGAGAGCCCGAAGAGGATCGCGAACATCATCACCGGCATGAACGGCGCGATCGGGACTTCGTGGTCGATCCCGATCAGTTCGCCGGCCGCTCCGCCCTGCGAGACCAGCGTCATCACGCCGTAGGCGGCGCTGACCGAGAGCAGGTTCATCACCGCCGCCTTGAGCGAGATGAAGGGCGAGTGGAAGGCGACCAGCAGCAGCAGGAACGAGAGCCCGACGACGCCGGCGATGAACCACGGCATGCGGCCGGTGATGTAGGAGCTCTGGTCCTCGAGCGCGGCGTTGACGCCGCCGACCAGGGCGTTGACCCCCGAGTTGCCGACGGCGGCGGGGATGACGCTGCCGCGCAGGTGGTCGACCAGTTCGGAGGTCGCCTCGTCCTGAGGCGAGGTGGTCGGGACGACGGTGACGATCGCCGCGGTGCCGTCGGAGTTGAAGCGCGGCGGCGGCACGTAGGCGACGCCCTCTTCGTCCCTCAGATCGACGGCCAAGGCGTTGATCGTCCCCTTGGCGCCGGCATCGGGCAGTTCGGCGGCGATCACCAGCGGTCCGTTGGCGCCGGGTCCGAAGCCCTCGCTGATCAGGTCGTAGGACTGGCGGGTCATCGTGTCCTTGGGGTCGTTGCCGGCGTCGGGGAAGCCGAGGCGCATGCCGAGCGCCGGCGCCGCGAGCGCGAGCAGGATCGCGCTGGCGACAATCGCCGCCATCCAGGGTCGGCGCTGCACCGCGTGGCTCCAGCGGGCTGCCGGCGATTCGCCGTCTTCGACCTTGTCGAGCCGGCGGCCGAGGATCGGGATCCGCAGCCGGTCGACGTTCGGTCCGAGGTAGGCGAGGAGCGCCGGCAGCAGGGTGATCGCGGCGAGCATCACGACAAGGACCGCGAGCGAGGCCGAGATCGCGACCCCGTACATGTAGGGGAGGCCGGTGATGAAGAGCCCGAGGATCGCGATCACCACGGTGGAGCCGGCGATCAGGACGCTGCGGCCGGCGGTGGTGACCGCCTCGACGACCGCGTCGTGGCGGTCGTTGCCGGCCTTGAGCGAGGTGCGGAAGCGGGTCAGGACCAGCAGCGCGTAGTCGATCCCGACGCCGATCCCGATCAGGCCGGAGACCGCGAGGGTCCAGTCGGGGACGTCGATCACGTTGGCGAGGAGGACGATCAGCCCGAAGCCGGAGATCCCAAGCCCGACGAGGGCGATGACGAGCGGCAGCCCGGCGGCGACAAGCGAGCCGAAGGCGATGACGAGCACGATCGCCGCCAGGAGGAACGCGATTCCCTCTTCGTTGGCGCCTTCCTGGGCGCGAAGGATCGGGTCGCCGCCGAGCTCGATCCGCAGGCCGTTGCCGCTGTTGTCTTCGGCCGCCTCGACGAGCTTTTCGCCGTCCTCCTTCGTCACCTCCCAGCCGGGGATCGTCAGCGGCAGCGTCGTCGTCGCGATCGTCCCGTCATCGGAGACCCGGATAGCTTCCCGTCTCTCGATGTTCTCGACCTTTTCCGCCTCTCCGAAAAAGGTGTCCACCTGCTGTTTGGCAGCCGGGCTCATCGCTCCCGAGGGGTCCTTCCAGGCGACGTAGACTTCCTGGCCCGAGTAGCCGCCAAACTCGTTTTCGGTCAGCTCGCTGGCTGCCTTGGAGTCCGAGCCGGGGGTGTTGTAGTCGGCTTCGTACTCCCCGGTGAAGGCAAAGCCGAGGGCGATGATCACGGCCGTGGAGACGATCCAGAGCAGGACCATGGTTCCGCGGCGGCGGTAGGAGAGGTCGGCGAGGGCGGCGAGGCGACGGGTCATGCGGAGCTACCTCCGTGTGAAAGATTCTTTATGACTGGAAAGGTTCCGGCAAGAAATCATTCATAGCAAAAAGCAATATGGGTAAGCTTCCTCGTGCGATGACCGAAGAGAGGATCAACGGCGACCGGGCGCCGTCCACGCTCGCCTTCCTCCTTTCCCAGGTCGGGATCCACGCCTCGCGGCAGTTCGCCGAGCGAATCGAGACGGTCGGCCTCAACCCGCCGCTGTTCCGCGTCCTCAACCTGATCGACGCCGCCGAAGGACGCTCGCAGCAGGCGATCGGCAAGGCGATCGAGGTGCCCGCCAGCCGCATGGTTGCCCTCGTCGACGAGCTCGAGCAGCGCGGCCTGGTCGAGCGCCGACCAGACCCCGCCGACCGGCGCGTCCGCGCCCTGTACTTGACCAGGGAGGGAAAACAGACGCTCGCCCGCGGCCGCAAGCTCGCCGGCGAACACGAGCAGGAACTCACCCAAGGCCTGGGGGAGGCCGACCGCAAGCGCCTGGTCGGTCTGCTGCAGAAGATGGTCGACCAGCAGGCGATCGGCCGCGGTGTCCACCCTGGCCTGAGCGGCTCGACCCCGGTTGCCAAAGAACCGTGAACGGGTAGCTGGGAGGAGTCAGGAAAGGGAGCACTCGAGGCGGAAGGGGGTCGGTCATGCCGAGCGCAGTCGGTTTTCGTCACTTGGCGATCACTGTTGTCGCCTTCGCCGCCACCGCCCTCGCGTGCGCCGCCCCGCTCGAGGCCCGGCCTCCGTCCTGCGGGGGCAAGCGAGCGACGATCGCCGCGGTCCACCGCACGATCCACGGGACCCGCGGGCCCGACGTGATCGTCGGCAGCCGCCGCGCGGACGTCATCTTCGGCGCCGGTGGCAACGACGTGGTCTGCGGCCGCGGTGGCCGCGACCGGATCCACGGCGGGCGGGGCAAGGACACCGTCGACGGCCAGCAGGGCGCCGATCTCCTCGACGGCGGCCGCGGTTCCGACGAAGTCTTCGGCGGCGACGGTCGCGACCGCGTACGCGGCGACAGCGGCAACGACCTGGTCCGCGGCGGTTCCGGTGCTCGTGACGACGTCGACGGCGGCATGGGGGACGACACGGTGACCGGTGGGCGCGGCAGCTTCGATGCGATCGCCGGCGGGATCGGCCGCGACCAGATCGACGGCGGACCGGGCGCGCACGACACCGCCTCCTACCGCAGCGCTGGCGGGCCGATCGAGGTCGAACTCGGGATCGGGCGCGTCAGCGGGGCGGAAGACGAGCAGCTGCGGGGAATCGAGAACGTGCTCGGCGGGCCCGGCAACGACGGTTGCTTCGAAGCTTCCCTGGCGATTCGCTGGTGCGGGTCGACCGGGATCGCCGTCTCCGGCAGTGCCGGAGACGATAGCCTCGCGATCGGGCTTCAGAACCAGCAGATCGTCATCTCCGCCGGATCGGGCCCCGTTCTTCAAGTCGGCGACGAACGCCGCATCGGCTCGTTGCTCGTCTCGCTCGGCGACGGCAACGACCGGGTCGTGGTCACGTCCTCTCTGCCGCCGGAAGTCGAGGTGACGATCGAGGGCGGGGCGGGAAGCGATTGGCTGCGCGGCGGGCGCGGCGGTGACACGATCTACGGCGGCGACGACGACGTCCCCGACCGGCTCGAAGGCGGCCCCGGCGGCGACGCGCTCTTCGGCGTCAACATCTTCCATCCCCGCCACGCCAGCGGCGCCGCGACGATGATCGGCGGCGGCGGCGACGACCTGCTGATCGGCAGCCAGCCCTGCGACGGCGACCTCTTCGTCGGCGGGCGCGGCGCCAACGACAGCGTCTCCTTTGCCCGGGTCCGCAACGCCGGCGTCAACGTGGAAGCGCAGATCGGCGGCGCGGTCACCGACCCGGACGTCCCGGGCTGCACGGCCGGGCGCATCGCCCGCGGCACCGAGAAGATCGAGGGCTCGCCCGGTCCCGACATCCTCAGCGGCAACGCGGGCGCCAACACCCTGCTGGGCCGGGGCGGCTCCGACCGGCTCGACGCGAGGGGCGGGAGCGACCGCTGCATCGGCGGCCGCGGCGGGGACAGCTCCCGCCACTGCGAGTACCTGCGCAACTGAGGTTGCAGGCCGGTCCGTCGCGGGGCGCGAGTCGATTGGCCCGCCTACGGTTTGTGGAAGGCCGGCGCCGTATGCCGGCTTTCCTCTTCTTTCATGGCGAATCCGACCGCAAAACCGCGCCGGCGCTGGCTTTCGTCGCTTACCGCGATGGCGCTTGCCCTGCTCGCCAGCTGCCTGGTGGGTGTCGCCGCCGCGCCCGCGAAGAGCGCCTCGGAGAAGCTGGAAGCGGTCGAACAGAAGATCGGCGCCGCCGAAGAACGCGAAGGCGTGCTGACCTCCGACATCGAAGCGATGGCGGATGAGATCTCCGCCCTCGAAGGCCAGGTCGCCGGGCTGCGGACCCAGGAGGCGGCGGCCGAAGTAGAGCTCGCCGCGAAGGAAGCCGAACTGGGGCAGGCCGAAGACGAACTGGCCGAAGCGCTGAAGCGGCTGGATACCCTGCGCGGCCGCCTCGAGCGGGCGCTGACCAACCTGCGCGAGCGGCTGGTCGCGATCTACACCTACGGCGCAACCTCCGACCTCACCGCGGTGATCCTCAGCAGCGAGGACTACGGCGACATGGTCGCCCGCACCCAGTACTTCGACGCGATCAACGAAAGCGACTCGGCCCTCGCCGAGCGGGTGCGGAGCCTGCGCGACGAAGCGAAGGAACTGGTCCGGGTGCGGAAGGTCGCGAAGCTGACGATCGAAAAGGCGCGCGACCAGATCGCCGCCAAGGAGCAACGGCTGGAAGCGACCCGCTCGACGCTCGAGTCGCGCGAGGGGGCGCTGCTCTCGGCCCGGGCCGAGCGCCGCCAGGCGCTGAACAGCGTCCAGGGCGCCCGTGACGCGCACGAGGAAATCGCCGCCGGCCTGCGCTCGGAAATCGCCCAGGAAATCGCCGAAGCGACCGGTGGGATGCCGCTGCCGGCGGGGCCGCTGCCGAGCCCCAGCGCAGCCGGGTTCATCTGGCCGGTGGAAGGCACCCTCACCTCCGGCTTCGGCTACCGCTGGGGCCGGATGCACGAGGGGATCGACATCTCCGTGCCGGAAGGGACGCCGATCCGCGCCGCGGCCGACGGCACCGTGATCCT
>DATAMR010000028.1:0-35503 GCA_036260485.1 Solirubrobacterales bacterium
GGGTACTAAGTTGAGCGCAACTGAGGTCAACTCGGTCCAACTCGATCCGCTTCAGCAAGCCACAAACCAGCCCAGTGAACCAGCATGGACGATCTCATAACCCGAAACGTCACAGGTTCGAACCTGCCCTCGCTATTTCACGAAAGCCCCGCAAATGCGGGGAGGTTCATGCATATACGATCTGCGAAGTGGTCTTCACAGCCGAAGATCACCCCGGATAGCGGGTAGAGGAGACTGGATGGGTCGCTTGAGCAACATTCTTCGCTTCCAGCTGGCGCTGGTCGCAACGCTCTGCTCGGGAGCCCTCATGGCTGGCACCGGAGAGGGGGACGGGGCATTCGCGGCGAGTGCATCGGCCTCCCGCGTCGTACTCTCGGTTCCGGCGGAAGTTTCTCAAGGGACGCCGGCGGTCGCGAAGGGCAGGGTTGCGCCCGCCCAACCGGGACGGGTCGTGCTCCAGGTTTGGAGAGCAGGGGCCTGGAGGACGGTCGCAGGGGGTGCGGTTCGCGGGGACAGGTTCAGGTTCGCCTTCGTGCTGCGGCAGGCGACCCCCGGTGTGCTGCGAATGCGGGCTACGCTGATGCAGGGTCGTCGCTCGATCGGGAGCTCGCCTGTCCGCAAGGTCCATTTAAGGCCCGCGAAGGTCGCGCCCGAAGCAATCCCCACCCCGCCGAAGACGACGGACCTGGCGCCGAGCCCCGCTGTCCACAGTGCCCCGCCGCCTGCTGCCGAAGAACCGCCCCCGGGCGAAGAACCCCCCAGCGAAGAAGAAGAACCGCCGGTCCCGGCGGGCAGCGCCTACTGGGGCGCCTGGATTGGCTCCCAGCTGACCGGCGAAGCTGCTCCTTGGGACATGGACGCGGTCTCGGAGTTCGAGCAGATGGTGGGCAAGCCGCTGTCGCTGCTCGAGTTCAGCTCCCCTTGGGCCGACTGCTCGAATTCGCCGTGCACCTATTACGCCTTCCCCTGGGGCCCGTTCAACGCGACCCGCGCCTATGGTGCGATCCCGTTCTTTAGTTGGGGCTCGCAGATGATTCCCGGCACCCCAGAACAGCCGGACTTCCAGCTTGCCGACGTCATTGCCGGCAAACACGACAGTTACATCCACGCCTGGGCCGCCAAGGCTGGCGAATGGGGGCATCCGTTCTTCCTCCGCTTCAACTGGGAGATGAACGGAGACTGGTTCCCCTGGGGGGAAGGCGTCAACGGCAACCAGCCGGGCGAATTCGTCACCGCCTGGCGCCACGTACACGACATCTTCACCGAGGAGGGGGCGACCAACGCAACCTGGGTGTGGTGTCCGTACATCAACCACCTCAACCTGTACTCGTCCCTCTATCCGGGCGATGCCTACGTCGACTGGACCTGTCTCGACGGTTACAACTGGGGCGAAAGGTACGGCTGGAGGACTTTCGACAGCCTCTATGAAAAAGCCTACGCCAAGGTCACCGGAGCGATCGCGCCCTCAAAGCCGCTGGCGATCGGCGAGATCGCCGCCAGCGAGTCCGCCGGCTCGAAGGCCCTTTGGATAGAAGAAATGTTCGAAGCGCTGGAACTGCGCTACCCGAAGGTTGACGCCCTGATCTGGTTCGAGACCCTCAGCAACGGGATGGACTGGCCACTCGAGAGCTCCGAATCGGCGACGGATGCCTTCGCCGCCGGCATCAGCGACCCGCGCTTCCTCGGCAACGTGTTCAGCGGGATCGGCGGTGGTCAGGTCCCACCCCCATGATCGGTGCCCGTCTGTCGCGGCCCTTCGTCACGCCCTCGTGCTGATGAGGAGAGGGTCGATCTGATCGACCGTTTCGGTCATGCCTTGTTCGAAGCCCATCTCGATCGTCTGTTCCATCGACTCGCGGTCGGTGAAGTGGGTTTGGATCGACATCGTCGCGGTGCCGTCGGCCTCGGCGATCGTCACCGTCATCGCCGTCGGGCCTCCGTCAACCGGCTTGCCCTCGTCGTCGACCTCGTCGTCTTTGATGCGCAGCCGGTGGGGCGGCTCGACCTCCTCTATCCGCCACCAGCCGTGGTGCTTCTCACCGTCCGGGCCGGTCATGAAGTAGGCAGTGCGCGCGCCGACAGTGAGCTCGTGCTCGACGAAGGTCGACGAATGGGTCGGCGGGCTCCACCAGCACTCCAGCTGGCGAGGATCCGACCACAGCTCCCAGAGCCGCTCGGCATCGGCGTCGAACTCGGCCGTGATCGTCAGGGTCAGGGCGTCGACGTCCTTGACTACGTCGGTTACGGGCATCAGCTGTCTCCTTTGTCGGTTTCGAGGATCTGGTCCATCCGCTCGATCCGGTCACGCCAGTCCGCCTCGAGACGATCGAGTGCGGCGTGGGCGCGGACGAGGGCGTCGGTCTCGGTGCGGACGATCGACTCACGACCGACCCGGTGCTTGCTCACCAGTTCGGCCCGCTCCAGGACGGCGACGTGCTTCTGCATCGCCGTGACGCTGATCGGGTGTTCGCGAGCCAGGGCCGAGACCGAGAGTCGCCCCTCATGGGCGCGGCGGAGGACGTCGCGGCGGATCGGATCGGCCAGCGCCTTGAACAGCAGGTCGGTGGCTTTTTCCTCGTCGTGGGTGGATCTCTTACTTGCAACCATTTGGTTGTAGGTTAGCAGAAGCTCTCGGGGACAACGAGCGGGTTGCCGCGGTCAACGCCCGACAGCTCGGCGGGCGCCTCTACGAGACGATGCTCGCGCGGGACACGCCCCGGAGCCCTAGGTAATGCGGAGAACGGCAGCTAGCGCGCGACCCAGGCGTCCTTCGAGGACGCGAGGTCGGTGACGACGCTTGGCAGCTCGCCGGAGACGAGGTCGGCGAGGGTGACCTCCTCGAGCACGGTGCGGAGGCTTGCTCGGACCGCGATCCAGACTTCCTGTAGGTGCTCGGAGTGGCCGCGGTACTCGATCGCCTCGGGCGGGGTCGATTGGACGTGGGCGATCGGGCCCTCGACGGCGCGGACGATCTCGGCGACGGTTACCTCGTCGGCCGGGCGGGCCAGCCAGTAGCCGCCCTTGGCCCCGCGGCGGGCGCGGACGATGCCGTGGTGCTTGAGCTCGAGCAGGATGTGCTCGAGGAACTGCAGGGGAATGTCCTGGGCCTCGGCCAGGCGCTCGCCCTTGACGGGCGCTTCCTCTGACTGGGCGGCCGCAAGCTCGGCTGCGGCCCGCACCGCGTAGTCGGCCTTCGCGGAAACTCGCATGTGTCTAGTTAATCAGTCGGCGGGCAGGGTCCGGGCGAGCGCCGCCGTTTGATCGGCCTCTTGCTGGCGCTGCTGCTCGCGGCGCTTGTTGATCCAGTGCGGCGCGTAGAGGATCGCGCCGAGGCCGATGGCGGCGATGCCGGCGGCAATCGGCCAGACGTTGGGATCGCCTTTCTGCACGGTGACGATCCCGGAGCCGACGAGGACGAGGCCGAGCGCCGTGCGGAGGAAACCCTGCGGTGCCCTGTCCGAGAGCGAGGCGCCGATCACGACGCCGGGGATGCTGCCGAGGAGGATGTTGCCGGCGAGGACGAAGTCGACGTTGCCCCCCACCCAGTGGGCAATTCCGGCGGCCCAGAGCAGGATCGCGGCGTGGAAGACGTCGGTGCCGACCACTTTTTTCGGCGAGAGCCGGTAGACGGCGATCAGCAGGATCGCGATCACCGTGCCGGAGCCGGCCGAGGTGATCCCGATCACGAAGCCGGTCGTCGCGCCGATCACGATCGCCGCGACCTTGTGCCGCCGCTCGACCTCGAAGCGGTCCCGCTCGTCGATCAGGTTGCGGAGGATCAGGGCCCGGGTGAGGGTGATGATGCCGACCATCAGCAGGGTGCCGCCGAGAACCGCGTAGACGAGTTCGTCGAGGCGGTCTTCTCCTACCTGCGTCTGCAGCCAGGAGACGAGGAGGACGCCGCCGACGGCCGAGGGCACGCTGCCGATCGCCAGCCACTTGACCAGGTCCATGTTGACCGTCTTCATCTTCAGGTGGCGCCAGCCGCCGACGGTCTTGGTCACCGCCGCGTAGAAGATGTCCGTCCCGATCGCGGTGGTCGGCGAGATGCCGAAGATGAGGATCAGCAGCGGGGTCATCAGCGAGCCTCCGCCCATGCCGGTCATACCGACGAGTACGCCGATGCCCAATCCGAAGAGGACGATTGCCGGGTCCATGAATGATCTGGGGTCCGCACGAACTGATTTCGACTTTCCTGACCTTCTTGGTCAGGAGTGCGGAGTGCGCCAGGATACCAGGATGACGCCCGAAGGACGGGGATCTCAAACCGTGGAATCGCCCCTTCCGCGCCCCCAAGCGCCCGCCGATGCGCTGCTGCTGCGCGGCGTCAGCCACGCCTACGCGGATCTGGAGACGCTCGATGCGATCGACCTGGACGCACCCGCGCACGGCGTGCTCGGCCTCGTCGGACCGTCCGGCTGCGGCAAGTCGACCCTGCTGGAGCTGATCTGCGGCCTGCGCGATCCCACCGGGGGCACGATCGAGGTCGGGGCCGCCACCACCGCCGCAGACCGTCTCGACCGCTGCGCCTTCATGCCCCAGCGCGATCTGCTGCTGCCCTGGTACTCGGCGATCGACAACGCCGCCCTGGCGCTGCGCAACCAGGGGATGGGGCGGCGCCAGGCCCGCGCCGCCGCCGCCGGCCTCTTCGAGCGCTTCGGGCTCTCCGGCTTCGAAGCCTCTCGCCCGGCCGAGCTCTCCGGCGGGATGCGCCAGCGGGTCGCTTTCCTGCGGACCTTGATCGCCGGCAAGCCGGTGCTGGCGCTGGACGAGCCCTTCGCCTCCCTGGACGCGATCACCCGCGCCGAGATGCAGGAGTGGCTCGCCGCCGCGCTTCGCACCGACCCCCGCACCGTCGTCCTCGTCACCCACGACGTCGAGGAGGCGCTCTACCTCTCCGACCGCGTCGCCGTGCTCTCGGCGCGGCCGGCGCGGGTAGTCGCCGAGCTCGCCGCCCCCGCCCCCCGCGCCGCCGACCGCGACGCCGCCGTCACCGACCCCGCCTTCGTCGCCGTCCGCGAGGAGGCCATGCACGCGTTGCGTGGTTCCCTACGGTCGCCATGAGTCCGAAAGGAACCACGCGATGGGATGGGATGTGGCGATGGCTGCTGCCGGCGCTGTTCCTGGCGGCCGTGGTCGGGATCTGGCAGATCGCCACTTCGACCGGGGCGATCGCCAACGCTCTCGACCTCGAAGACTTCCTCGTTCCCTCCCCTGCCGAAGTCGCGACCGCGCTTTGGGAGAACCGCGGGCTGCTCGCCGAAAACGCTTGGGTGACGCTGCGGGAGATGCTGCTGGGCCTGCTCTTCGCCGTCCTGGTCGGGATCGGCTTCGCGGTGGCGATGCATTTCTCCGGTTTCGTCCTGCGGTCGACCTACCCGGTGATCATCGCCTCGCAGACGATCCCGATCGTCGTCATCGCCCCCATCCTGGTGGTCTGGTTCGGGTATGGAATCACGCCGAAGATCGTGATCATCGCCCTGATCTGCTTCTTCCCGATCACCGTCAACGCCCTCGATGGCCTGCGCTCGGTCGATCCCGAGGCGGTGAAGTTGATGCGGAGCCTCGATGCCTCCCGCTGGCAGCGATTCTGGCGGGCCGAAGCTCCGGCAGCCCTGCCCAGCCTGTTCACGGGATTCAAGATCGCGGTCGTGGTCGCGCCGATCGGCGCCATCTTCTCCGAGTGGGCCGGGTCGAGCTCGGGCTTGGGGCACTTGATCCAGTCCGACACCGCCTACTACATGGTCGCCCGTCAGTTCGCCACGGTTTTCGTCCTCTCGGTGCTCGCCCTCGCGCTGATGGGGTTGACCGCCCTCGCGGAGCGGCGCGTCGTCACTTGGCGATAGAACTCATGCGATGACGCGCCACCGCATCTGGGCCATCGCCCTCGCCGTCCTCGCCCTCAGCCTCGTTCTCGCCGCCTGCGGGGAGAAGTCGGAGGAGACGACCGGCGACCGCGAAAGCCTCAGCCTGACGCTCGACTTCTACCCGAACCCCGACCACGCCGGGATCTACATGGGGGAGAAGCTCGGCTACTTCGAAGAAGCCGGCCTCGACCTCAGCATCGCCACCCCTTCCGATCCCGCGCTGCCGATCAAGGCAGTCGCCACCGGCAGCTCCGACCTCGCCCTCTCCTACGAGCCCGAGGTGGCGCTGGCGCGCGAACAGGGGCTCGACGTGGTCGCGATCGCCGCCCTCGTCAACCGCCCGCTCACCTCGCTGATCTGGCTGCAGAAGTCTGGGATCAAAGGCGTCGGCGACCTCGAGGGCAAGACGGTCGCCACCGCCGGCATCCCCTACCAGGACGCCTTCCTGAAGACGATCCTCGCCCGGGTGAAGCTCACCCCCGAGGACGTCAAGTCGGTCAACGTCGGCTTCGGCCTCCTCCCCGCCCTGCTCGGCGGCTCGGCCCAGGCGATGCTCGGCGGCTTCTCCAACGTCGAGGGCATCGACCTGCGCGAACGCGGCAAAGCCCCCGTCGTCACCCCGGTCGACCAGCTCGGCGTCCCGACCTACGACGAGCTGGTCCTGGTCGCCCGCCGGGCGAGCCTGGAAGCCGACCCGGAGAAGTTCCGCCTCTTCCTCGCGGCGCTGGAGCGCGGCACCGATGCCGCCGTGCAGCAGCCGGACGCCGCCACGCAAGCGGTCACCGAAGCCAATCCCGACCTCGAACCGAAACTGACCGCGGCCGAGGTGAAAGCGACGCTGCCCCTGCTGGGCGCACGAACCAAAGGGCAGCCCTACGGCTACATGGACCCCGAAGAGTGGTCGACCTTCGCCGGCTGGATGCGCGACAACGGCCTGATCGATTCGCTGCCGACGGCGGGCGAACTGCTCGACAACGGCTACTTGCCCTCGGGCGAAATCCCCGAATAGCCGAGAGTCCCTTCGGCGATCAGCCGGCTGACCTCGCGGTCGGGCATCGCCGCGTGGAATAGGTGACCTTGGGCGTAGTCGCAGCCGAGGCGCTGCAGCTCGCTCAACTGCACCTCGCTCTCGACCCCCTCGGCGATCACCTCGAGCGAGAGCGCCCGCGCCATGCCGATGATCGCCTCGACGATCGCCGTCGCCTCCTGCTCGATCCCCAGCGCGTCGACGAAGGAGCGGTCGATCTTCAGCGCATGGAAGGGGAAGCGGTTGAGGTAGGCGAGCGAGGAGTATCCGGTGCCGAAGTCGTCGAGGACGAGGCGGACGCCGAGCTCGTTCAGCTTCTCGAGCGATGAGATCGCGTTCGCCGACTCCTCGACGAGGACGCTCTCGGTGATCTCGAGCCGCAGGTGGACGGGGTCGATCCCCGTGCGGGCGATCACCTCCTCGACCGTGTCAGCCAGGTCGCGGTGGGCGACCTGGCGGGCGGAGAGGTTGACGGCGACGTCGAGCGGCCGCGAGTCGGGCCGGAGCTGGTGCCACTCCAGCGCCTGGCGGCAGGCGCGCTCCTGGACCCAGCGGCCGATCGGCTCGATCAGACCGCTGTCCTCGGCGATCGGAACGAATTCGGAGGGGTCGAGCGTCCCCCGTTCGGGGTGGCGCCAGCGGACCAGCGCCTCCAGCCCGTCGATCGAGCCCGAGCGCAGGTTGACGACCGGCTGGTAGAAGAGCGCCAGCTCGTCGCGATCGAGCGCGTGGCGCAGCTCCCGTTCGACCTCGAGCCGCTTCATCGCCCCCGCCCGCATCTCGGCGTCGAAGAGGACGCAGCGGGCGCGGCCGCTCTCCTTGGCCCGGTACATCGCCGCGTCGGCGTCGCGGATCAGGAGCTCGGCGTTGACGGTGCGCTCTTCGGAGGCGCGGGCGACGGCGACCCCGATGCTGGCGCTGACGAAATGGTCGACGCCGTCGAGCGAGAAGGGCTGGGTGAAGGCGGCGGCGACGCGGTCGGCGATCGCCACGGCCTCGCCTTCGTCGGCCAGCCGGTCGATCAGGATCCCGAACTCGTCGCCGCCGAAGCGGGCGACGACGTCGCCAGGCCGCAGATGGGAGCGCAGGCGCGGCGCCACGGCTCGCAGCAGGGCGTCGCCGGCGTGGTGGCCGAGGCTGTCGTTGATCAGCTTGAAGTGGTCGAGGTCGAGGAAGAGGATGCCGACCGGCGAGCCGGAGATCGCCGCCTTGTCGAGCGACTCGCCGAGCGCGTCGACGAAGCTGAGCCGGTTCGGCAGGCCGGTGAGCGAGTCGTGCAGGACCCGGTAGCGCAATGCCTGGTCAGCGGCGTGGCGCTCGATCGCGTCGGCGAGGACGTTGGCCGCAGCCTGGACGAAGGGCACGTCCTTGGCGGTGAAGCGGTGCGGCTCGGTGGCGTGGACGTCGAGTACGCCGAAGGGCCGGTTCTTGCCGTCGATCACGACCGCGAGGCTGCTGGCGGTGCCGAAGACCCGCAGCACCGGCGGCATCGTGTGGCGGGTCTCCTCGGCCCAGTTGGCGACGATCGCGTGGGTGCCGGTGTCGAGCGCGGCACCGGCGTGGGAGTCGCGGGAGGCGGAGACCCGGCGGCCGGCCCCGACCGCCGCCCCCTCGAGGCCGGCGCGCAGGTTCAGCCGGCGGCCGTCGCGGCCGAGCTCCCAGATGCAGGCGCTGTGGACGCCGTCGACTTTGCCGATCAGCTCGGTGGCCGCTTCCATCATCTCCTGGGGGTCGCTGTTCTGCATCGCCCGCTCGCCGAGGCGGGCGACGACGGCCTGCTGGGAGAGGGCGCGTTGCAGCTCGTTCTCGGTCTCCTTGCGGACGCTGACGTCGTAGAGGACGCCGTGCCAGACCGGGATCCCGTCCTCGTCGGCTTCCAGCACCGCCTCGTCGTGGATCCAGACCACGTTCCCCTCGCGGGTGTGCATCCGGTATTCGACCGGCGCGGTGTCGCGTTTGCCGAGGTGATCGTCGGTCTCCAGCTCCAGCGCCCGCTGGCGATCCTCGGGGTGCAGGAGGCTGGCCCAGAGGCCGGGGTCGCGGACGAACTCCTCCGGGCGGTAGCCGAGGATCTCCTCGACCTGCGGGCTGACGTAGCGCCAGCCGCCCCGTTCGCCGAGCTCGGCGGTGTAGACGATCACCGGCAGCCGCTCGACCAAGCGCTGGAAGTCGTGCCCGCCGGCGGCGAGCTGATCGAGAAATCGCTTCACCTCGTGGTCGGGCCAGTTCCTGTCGGCGGGCTCACGCATCCTCCTCGCTCATCGGCGAGGGTGGCGGGCGCCTTGAGAACTGTCGGGTGCCAACCTCGCTCAGGCAGCGAGGCGCATCGGCGGGCCCTGGGAGACGAGCCGGTACAGCCCGGAGAGGGTCAGCGCCCCGACCAGCCCGCGGTAGGGCTCATACGGGGCGTAGAACTCTTCCACCTCGGGGACGGTCGCCCGCCGTCCGCCGCCGTTCAGGCGGCCGACGAGCTTGATGTAGCCGAGGTCGCCGGCCGGCAGCGCGTCGACTTCGTTGCGGCCGAAGAGGCCGAGGCACTGGACGGTCCAGGGGCCGATCTGGGGCAGCGCCAGCAGCCGCCGGTCGGCGCCGGCGCTCTCGATCCGGCAGCGGCCGGCGGCGACGTCGCGGGCCAGCCGCCGCAGCGCCAGCGCCCGTTTGCCGACCAGTTCCATCTGCTCGATTTCAGCCGGGGCGCGGCCGGCGATCGCCTCGGCCCCGGGAACGTCGCGCAGCGCCTCGCGCCCCTCCCCCAGCCGCGTTCCCCAGCGGCCGGCGATGCGCCGCTCGATCAGCGCCGCCTGCCGCGCCTCGATCAGCTGCCCGACCACCGCCGCGGCCAGCGCCTCCCAGGGCCACGGCCGGCCTTTGGGGCGGAAGTCGGGCATCCGCCGGATCAGCGGGCCGACGAGGGGGTCGCGGCGGAAGCGGCGGTGGAAGTCCGCGAGGTCGGCGTCGACCCACAGAGCGCAGCGCATCCGCTCGATCGCCTCCTCGAGCTGCTCGCGGCCCGCTGGCCCCGGACAGGGCGGGATCTCGATCGGCGGGCGGGAGACGAGAGCCGGGTCGACCGACTCGGCGCGGAACCGGACCCGGTCGCGCAGCGGCTGCCAGGCGCGCACCAGCACCGGGCTGCCGCCGACGTGGAGGAACCGCGTCGCCACCCCGCCCCGCACCCGCAGCGTGCGGTCCGAGCTGCCGCGGGGCAGCCGGTAGGGCGACGGCGGCCGGACCTCGGCTTCAGCGACCGAGCAGGTGTACATCGACCAGGAAAGACCGGCTGGCGACGACGTTCTGGCGGTCGCGCCGCCGCCCGCCGAGGCGGCGCGGCGACCGCGCTCGGGAAGCGGCGCTGCTGACCGCGCGCACGGCGGCCACCGTGGCGGCACCGGCGAGAACGCCGCCGGCGGCGGCGATCGCGGCGCTCTTCACCTCCGGGCGCAGGACCGGCAGCGAGGACCCGGACGCCTCCTCGTAGCTGGAGGGAAGCGGGCGGACCGGGTCGGTGGCGTCCCGTGGGCCGACGTCTTCTTCGGCGATCACCTCGCCGTCTACTTGCAGCTCGTCCACCCCGGCGACTCTAGCGCGGCGTGGGGTCGGCGCCGGCGAGCGATCGCTCGTAAAGACGGTACTTCTTGACGATCTTGCCGCCCATGCCTTCCATCGCCCGGTTCATCGGCTTGTTCGTCTCCAGGATCCAACCCATCTCGCCCCAGTGGATCTTGTCGGGCAGGGCGGCCATCTTGATGTGCTCGAGGTAGAGGCCGGCGGCAACCCCCGTGTGGCGGTAGTCGTGCTTGACCCCGAGGGCGAAGACCCGCAGGCGGTCGATCTTGCGCTTGCCGAGCAGGAACTTCGCCCAGCCGAAGGGCAGCAGGCGGCCGTTCAGCCCGGCCATCACCTGGTTGATGTCCGGCAGCGTCAGCGCCGCCCCGATCACCTCGCCGTCCTTTTCGGCCATGAAGGTCCACTCCTCGTCGAGCACCTGCTTCAGGTTCTTGGCCTGGAACTCGACCTCGGCATCGGTGATCGGGACGAAGCCCCAGTTGTTCCCCCAGGCCTCGTTGTAGACGTCCATGAAGCGGCGCACCTCGCCGGCCATCTCGCGCTTGCGCATGTTGCGGATCGTGATCCCTTCGTCGTGCAGGGCCTTCTCGGCGGCTTCGTGGATCGAGGGGTCGAATTTCTCGCCCTCTTTCAGCTCGCCCATCCGCAGCTCCCACATCAGCACGTCCATCGCCTTGCCGAAGCCCTCGGCCTCGATCAGGCGCTGGTAGTAGGGCGGGTGCCAGGGCTCGAGGATCATCGGCTCGAGCTCGAAGCCCTCGATCAGGATCCCGATCTCGTCGTTGGTGGTGAAGTCCATCGGCCCCAGCAGCCGCTCGCGGCCCCGCGCGAGCGCCCACTCGCTCGCCGCGTCGAACAGCGCCCCAACCACCTCGGGGTCCTCGGCCGCCTCGAAGAAGCCGAACATCGCGTCCTTGCCGCCCTGAAACTCGTCCCAGCGCCGGTCGAGGTGGGCGCTGATGCGGCCGACCGCCTCGCCGTCGCGTTCGGCGAGGAAGAACTCTGCCTCGCCGTGCTCGAACCACGGATTCTTCTTACGGTCGAGAAACTGCATCCGCTCGAAGACCAGCGGCGGCACCCACTGCTCGCTCTCGCGGTGGAGCCCGAACGGGACCTTGACGAAGCGCTTCAGCTCGCGGCGGGTGCGAACGGGCCGGATCGAGACACTTGCCATGTGGGCCGCAACCTACACTCTGGGGCGATGAGCGAGACCGCCAAGGCGCCCGTCGACGTCTTCGAGAAGGCCCGCAGCCACGACCGCCTCGAGCAGCTCGAAGCCGCCAAGGAGCACGACCTCCTCCCCTACTTCCGCCTGCTCACCTCGCAGGCCGGGCCGGTGGTCGAGATGGAGGGCCGGGAGACGATCATGCTCGGCTCCAACAACTACCTCGGGCTGACCGGGGACGAGCGGGTCAAGAGCGCCGCACGCGAGGCGCTGGAGACCTACGGGACGGGCGTCACCGGCTCGCGGCTGCTGAACGGGACGACGCCGCTGCACCTCGACCTGGAGAGGGAGCTGGCGGAGTGGATGCGGACCGAGGACGCGATCGTCTACACGACCGGCTACCAGTCGAACGTCGGCTGCATCGGCACGATCCTCGGCCCCGGCGACACCGTCATCTGCGACTCCGGCGACCACGCCTCGATCCTCGACGGCTGTCGCCTCTCCGGCGCCAAGCTGCGCCCCTTCCGCCACAACCGGATGGACAAGCTGGAGAAGATGCTGCAGCGCGCCGCCGAAGACGGCGGCGGCGTCCTCGTCATCGTCGACGGCGTCTTCTCGATGGAGGGCGACGTCTGCGACCTGCCCCGGATCGTCGAGCTCTGCAAGGCCTACGGCGCCCGGCTGATGGTCGACGAGGCCCACGGCGCCGGAGTCCTCGGCGCCCGCGGCGCCGGCGCCTGCGAGCTGTTCGGCCTCGAGGACGAGGTCGACCTGCGGATGGGGACCTTCTCCAAGAGCCTCGCCTCCTGCGGCGGCTTCATCGCCGGCCCGGCCGACGTGATCGAGTACCTGCGCATCTCCTCGCGCTCATTCATCTTCAGCGCCTCGGCGGTGCCCGCCGCGGTCGGCGCGGCGCTGGGGGCGCTGCGGGTGATCCGCTCCGACGGGCCGGGGCTCTTCGAGCGCCTGCTCGCCAACGCCGAGTACCTGCGCGAGGGCCTGCGCCACCTGGGACTTCAGGTCGTCGAGCCGGGGACGCTCCCCGACGGAACCGTGGCGACCACCCCGGTGGTCCCGGTCGTGGTCGGCGACGACTGGCAGGCGGTGCTGCTCTGGAAGGCGCTGTTCGACGCCGGCGTCTACACCAACGTCGCGATCCACCCGGCGGTCCCGCCCGGCGGCGCGCTGCTGCGGACCAGCCTGATGGCGACCCACGAGCGCGAGCATCTCGACGGCGCCCTCGGAACCATCGCCCGGGTGATCGGGAACTTCCCGGACCTGCCGCGCACTTAATTTTTTGGTCACGAAAATTTGACATCCCCCAGCCGGGTGAGTTTCCGGCTTGTCCGGAATTGGACAAGGGGGAGGATGTGTCGAAATTGTTGCTCTTAGCGAATGGGTCGGACGTCATTTCGTGCACGGCGGGTTGACGCCCCCCATCCCGAAGGCATAGCTTGGCCCCCTCGCCGAAACGACCCTGGCGGGGCGTTCGGGAAGAGAGAGTCGGTCCGGCAGGACCATGCCCCTCGCGGGGCCATGGGTTGCCACGGCCGGACACGACATACCCCAGCCCAGTTATCGATTCCTTGAAGGGAGGAGTCCAGTGGAAGCTGCCTCAACGGCACCACCATCGACCATCGCAGCCCCAGTAGACGCGCCGCAGCACATGAGGGCATTGGAGAGAGCCAACATGGTGAGGCTTGCCCGTGCAGAGCTGAAGCGCGCGATTGCGCGAGGAGACATGGATGCCGCGGAGGTGGTTCGCGACTGCCCGTGGGAGACCGAGAGCATGACCATTGCCGAGCTGCTGACCAGCCAGCGCCGCTGGGGCCGGACCCGGGCCCGCAAGTTCCTCATGCCCCTCTCGCTCAACGAGAACAAGCAGCTCGGGACGCTGACGTCCCGGCAGCGCCGGATCCTCGCCTCAGAGCTTTCGGGGCGGGGCGCGGGGCGAGAAGCCCTGACCGTCTAGCCGGTCAGCCGCGCATTCCGCCGACCCGGTAGCTGAGGCCACCGGAGGCGCGCTGGAATGCGCGGCGAGCCAGATAGAAGACGATCGCGAAGACCGCAGCACCGATCGCCAGCGCCACCGCCAGGATCGTGTGGGCGGCGTAGAAGAGCAGACCGGTGGTGAGGACGAACGCCGCGCCGCCGAGCATAGTCGTGTGGGACCGATAGCCGGCGAAGTGCTCGCGGATCGCCACCTCGAGGCCCCCCAGCCCCGCCAGGGCGACGCCGATCCCGATCGCGGTCGGGTGGCCGCCGATCACCCCGATCGCCAGCGAGACGATGCCGGCGAGGATGACCAGCTCGGCCAGCGGCGCCGAACCCCACGGCGCCGGCGGCCGTTCGTCGGCCGAGTCGACCCGCTTGGCGGGCTTGGTTTTAGTGCTCAACGGCCTCGAGCCGCCCGGATAACGGGCATCCGGAGGAGACCTTGACCCGCCACCAGCCCATCAGCATCCCGATCGGGCCGAGTCGCGGGCGCGAGTGCCAGTGGCCGCAGCCGGGGAGGCCGAGGTCCTGGCGCGAGACCTGGACCCACTTGTAGTCCTGCGGCGCGGCGATCATCCGCTCGACCAGCTCGCGATTCCCGTCCTCGACGCTCTTGCGCTCGACCAGCGCCTGCCGCGCCTCGGCGACGCGGTCGGCGAGACCGTCGCGGACCACCTCCAGCTCGCCGAGGTCGAGCACCCGCGGCTGCGCCGCGAGGGCGGCGACGCGATGGGGAACCTCGGTGTGGCCGAAGGCCTCGGCGAAGAGCCCGGACAGCTCGGTCTCGAGGCGGGCTATCTGCGAGCGCAGCTGCAGACGCGCCTCGCGCTCGTCCACCGCGACGCCCAATTCCGAAAACTCCTGGTGTCTGAGCAAAGCGGGCATCCCGGAAATTGTAGTCACGCCGCCTCCATAGTCGAAGCGGACATCCACAGAGCCTCCTCGACGGCGATCTGCGGCACGCCCTTGACCTGGATCGCGGCGACGGCGACCCGGCGGCTGGTGCGCTCGACGCGGACGCCTTCGGCGGCCGGGCCGAAGAGGAGGCCGAGGGGGCGCGCCTCGTCGGCGACGAGCAGCGTGCCCTTCGCCAGCTCACCGGCCATCCCGGCCAGCGACTCGCCGGGGGCCGAGTCGCGGATGCAGAGGCGCCCCTCGACGCGGTCGGCGTCGAAGGCGCGCAGCGCCACGCCGGTCTCGACGATCGCGATGGAGAGGGCGTCCTTCGGCAGCCCGTTGCTGCGGAAGCCGCCGTCGTGGAGGCGGTCGAGGGTCAGCTGCTCGACGGGGGTGCGGGTGCGATCGGGGTCGAGGCCGATCTGGCGGAAGAAGACGCGGTAGGCCCAGGGGATCGGCCGTTCCCGCAGCCGGATCGCCTGCGAACCGTAGGTCCGGTCGGAGAGGTCGCGCAACCGCCGGCGGACCGACTCGGGGCTCTTCCCGGGCTTCGCGTCGACCTCGACCCAGGCGACGCCGAGCCCGGGGAACTCGGAGGCGATGTGGGGAGCCACCCAGCCCTGCTGCGGCGCCGGCTCCCACCCCATTCGATGGCTGGCGGGATCGGCGCTCATCTCAGCTCCCTTCGGAGGCCGCGGTGGCCGCGAGCAGACGGTCGACCCGCTCGCTCAGCTGCGGCGCGGTGAGCTCGCCGACGCTGGCGCTCTGCAGGGTCCCGCCGGGGTAGACGTAGGCGAAGGTCGGGCAGAGGCCGATGCCGTAGAGACCGCCGACGGCGCCGTCGCGGTCGTAGCCCACGGGCATCGTCCAGCCGCGGCGGCGGATCGCTTCGCGCACGATGTCGCGGTCGTCGCGGATGTCCAGCGAGAGGAAACCCACCCGACCACGGTAGCGCCGGAAGACCCGCTCGACCAGGTCCTGCTGGGTGACGCAGTCGCTGCCACCCTTGCTGAACCAGAACGAGATCACCAGCGGCCGGCCAAAGAAGTCGCAGACGCGGATCGCTTCCGGGAGATCGACCTTGCAGGCCGGGGTCCGCTGGGCGTCCTGCGGGCAGGGGATCGCCGAGGTTTCGCAGTCGTCCTGGGCGACGTTGGCGTCGCCTTCGAGCTCGCCCGCCCCGGCCGGCACCGCGAACTCCGGCAGCGGCCAGCGCGGCGGCAGCCTGTCTAGCCCGAGCGTCTCCCCTCCGCCGCCGCCGCGGAGGGTACTGACGGTGGCGACGACGATGATCGCGAGGAAGATCAGGCCGACGGCGACGGAGTAGCGGTCCCTCATCGTCGCTCCAGGAGCAGCAAGGTCGCCGGCAGGACCAGCAGCACGCCGAGCAGGGCGGCACCGAGGTCGACGACCGTGACGAGCCCGAAGTCCCGCAGCATCTGCACGTCGCTGGCGATCAGCACGGCGAAGCCGGCGATCGCGGTCGCCCCGGAGGCGATCACAGCGGCCCCGGTCCGCGAGTAGGCACGCTCCAGAGCCTCTTCGACCCCGGCGCCGGCCTCGCGCTCCTCATGGAAGCGACCGCTGAGCAGCACCCCGAACTCGGTAGCGATCGCGATCGTCAGAGCGCCAAGAGCGGCTGACATCGGGTTGAGCGGAATCCCCGTGATCCAGAGGAGCAGCGAAGCCCAACCGGTTGCGAGAACAGTCGGCACCAACGGCACGAGCGCCCGTCGCCAAGACCTGTAGATCAGAAGCAGCGCCAGCCCGACCAGGAAGATCCCCGCCAGCGTCAACCAATACCGGCTGCTCGAAAGCTCAGAGGCCGATCCCGCAGCAATGACCGACAGCCCCGCCAACTGCACCTCCACCCCATCGGGCGGTTCGCCGATCTCATTCCGCACCCGGTCCACGAGCTTCTGCTGGTCTTCCAGCGATTGAGCCCTGATCCCGAACGAAATCAGGGCCTGGTGCCCTACTTCTCCCGTCTTCGGGTCGATAGGAGCTACTTGCCTCAACGCATAAGGCGAAAGCGCCCCCAACGTCGCATCGATCCGTTTCGCCGTCGGCTTTTCTTCCCCCTTGACCAAGAAGTCCGAGAGCGCCGGCCCCGGGCAGATTTCAGCCTCCAAGCAACTCGGGTCTTCCCCACCGAAGCCACCCGCTTCCAGAACCCGCTTCTTGAACCCAGCCATCCACTCGACGGTTTCCGGATCCGTCAGATCTTCCGCTTCGATGCTCACATCGAGCTCCCCAGACACCCCAGTCGTGTCCTGCAGCTCGTTCAGCCCTTCGACCGCCTTGACGTTCTGAGGCGCCAGCTCCCGGATATCCGTGACGGTGTCAACCCGAGTCCCGGCGGCCCAGCCCATCACCGCCAGCCCAATGCCAACGGCCAGCACCACCTCCGGATACGTCCGAGCCAGGGACAAAATCCGCTCCACGGGTGGGTGGCGCCGTAGGGTGCCCCTCTCCGAGGAGGCTTTAGCCCCCGCAGAAGAGGAGGGGTCCCTTGCGGTGACATGACCCACCCGCCAAACCGCCAACGTCCCTAACCCGATAGCCAACGCGGCCACGAAGGCAATCGCGATCCCGAGAATGAGCACCCACCCGAACCCACGAACCATCGGCACCGGCGAAAGCTGCAGCGCCAGGAACCCTGCCGCCGTCGCCAGACAAGCCGCCCCGATGGTCGGCCCGCCGAGCGCGGCAGCCTTCTCCGCCGAACCCGTCTCGTCGAACCGAGCCTGGAACTGGATCGCGTAGTCCACCGCAAGCCCGATCAAGATCGGCAGCGCCGCGATCGAAGCCATCGTCAGCGATCCACCGACGAGAGCCAGCAGCCCGAAGGTGATCGCTGCGGCCATCAGCGCGATCCCCAGCGGCAGGAGCGGCCAGCGCGACCCGAAGACGAGGAAGAGGACGAGGGCCATCACCGCGATTGAGACGGCGAAGAGGAGCAGGAGCGCGTCCTTCAGCGCGCTGGAGACGCCGTCGATCACAACCGGCGCGCCGGAGACGACGTAGCTGCCGTTTTCGAGCTCGAAGCAGGGCGCCGATTTCCCCCGTTCCTTGCACGCCTTTCGCGGCGTCGTTTCTTCGACGGCGTCTTCGATCAGCTCGATCGCCCGCCGCCGCTCGGCTTCGCTCAGGTCCGGCCGCAGCCGGATCACGATCTGGGCCGACTTCGCGTTCGGGAAGAGGTAGGAGAGCCGCGCCTTCGGCGTGCCTCGGGGGCGGGCGAAGTCGAAGACGACGGTGGCGACGAAGTCTTCGTTGGCGATGCTCGGAGCGCTGGTGATCCCGTATTTGGTCGCCACCGCCAGCAGGTATTCGCGGAAGCGGTCGGCGGGGACGTTTTCGGCCAGGCGGCGCAGCTGGTTGTCGATCTGGACCACCGACTCGTTGAGAAAGGTCCCGGGGCCGGTGAGGAACTCGACGGCGCCCATTTCGGCCAGCTCCGCGCAGGGACCCGGAATCGCCTCGGCGCCCTCCGGCACCTTACCCGAGAGACACCCCTCCAGGCGCAGGATCCGGAAGAGATCGTCGGTGAGGAGGAGTTCGGGCAGTTCGCCCTTGACGAGGACGACGATCGGTTCTTCGCCGAAGTCCTCGCGCACCTGCTGCGTCGCCCGCGCGGTCGCCGAATCGGAGTCGGCGAGGGTGTCGACCCCAGCGTCGGTCGGCAGCTGCGTCGCGCCGACGGCGGCGGCCACAGCGACGAGAGCGCTGAGCGCGACGAGCGGACGGGCGTGCCTCGCCGCCCACGCCGCGACGCGCCCGAACAGAGATCCCGCTTCCAACCTCAGTCCATCGAGAGCGGTCCGCTGACGTCAGCGTTGAGGAACTGATTGACGAACGGGTTGCTGGAGTCGAACAGCTCCTCTTTCGGGCCCGACTCGACGATCTTGCCGCTCCACAGGACCGCGATGAAGTCGGCGATCCGCCGCGCCGTGCCGAGATCGTGGCTGATCACCAGGTAGCAGCCGCCGTTCTCGGCATGGACCTCGCGGATCAGCTCGCAGAGCAGCGCCGTGCGGACCGGGTCGAGGCCCGAGTCGGGCTCGTCGAACATCACGATCGCCGGTTCGAGCACCAGCGCCCGGGCGAAGCCGGCGCGCTTGCGCATCCCGCCGGAGAGCTCGTTCGGCATCTTGTAGGTCGCCTCGCTGAGGCCGACCTCCTTCAGCCGCCGGTTGACGATCTCGCCGATCTCCTCCTCGCCTTTGTCGGTGTGCTGCCGCAACGGGAAGGCGACGTTGTCGTAGATGTTCATCGAGCCGAACAGCGCCCCGTCCTGGAACAGCAGGCCGAACTTTTTCCGCACGTCGAAGAGCTCGTCGTCGGTCATGTTCGGGATCGACTCGCCGTGCACGAGGACGTCGCCGGAGTCCGGGTAGAGGAGGCCGACGATGTGCTTGATCAGCACGCTCTTGCCGGTGCCCGAGGGGCCGAGCACCATCGAGACCTGATCCTCCGGCAGCCCGAGGTTGAGCCCGTTGAGGATGCGGGCGCGGCCGAACTGCTTGACCAGGTCGATGATCTCGATCGCGTCCTCGCCGCCGTGGTCGCGCTTGCGGCCGGTGTGGAATTTGTAGGGGTCGTGCTCGCGCGGATTGACGCCGGGGATGACGAAGTCGCGCCCCATCACGGCGCCGTCCTCGCTCACATAGGGGCCGTCGTCGGTGGCGCTTTCGGGATGTCCGGCGGCAGCCGGCTCGGCAGCGACTGGCTCGGCCAGCTCGGCGCTGGTCTCCGTCTCGGCCTCGTACTGCGTCTCCTCGCCCTCGTTGAAACGCTCCTGCTCGTCGCTCGGCAAGTCAGCCTCCTATTGGCGCACGTGGGTTGGCTCCCCAGAAGACCAGGGTCCCCAGCATCCCGATGATGTGGACTAAGACGATGTTGAGGACCATCGACTTCGCCGTCGCGGTCCCCACCCCGACCGGGCCGCCACCGGCGGTATACCCGTAATAGCAGCCGACCAGCACGATCGCGGTCGCCATCACCATGCCCTTGATCAAGCTGAAGAACAGGTCAGGGGGGTTCTGGAACATCCAGAAAATCAGCAGGTAGCCGCCCGAGGAGACGTCGCCGATCTGCTCGACGACGGCGAGGTAGCTGGCCAGGTACATGATCCCGATCCCGACCAGGTACATGAACGGGAAGGCGATCCAGGCGGCAAGCAGGCGGGTCGCGCAGAGGAAGGTAACCGGCGGCACCCCCATCACCTCGAGCGCGTCGATCTCGTCGGAGATCCGCATCGCCCCGAGCTCGGCGACGATCCCGGTCCCGACCTTGGCCGCCAGCATGTAGCCGAAGGCGTAGGGCATGATCTCGCGCAGGTCGCACCAGGCTGAGAAGACGCCGGCGTAGGCGGGGGCGCCCTGGGCGCGGAGCAGGTAGGCGCCCTCGATCCCGCACTGCAGGCCGAGCGTGAAGACCAGGCCCCAGATGATCAGGGCCGAGCCGAGGATCAGGATCCCGGCCTGGCGCAGGCTCTCCCCGAAGAAGCGCAGCACCCGGCCCGAGTAGACGAGGCCGGCGACGCGCGAGCCGAAGCGGGCGATCTCTCCCGCCGAGTCGAGCCAGTTGCGTGGGATCGCGAGCCAGGCGTTCATCGGATCGTCTGCAGCTCCGGGTTGGTCGCCAGCAGGGTCTGGGTGAAGACGTAGTTGAAGGCGAAGACGCCCATGAAGGAGATGACGACGGCCTCGTTGACGGCGCGGCCGACGCCGGCGGCGCCTCCCGATGCGGTCATCCCTTTGTAGGAGCAGACGACCGCGATCAGCGCCCCGAACAGCGTGCACTTGATCACCGAGCCCCAGAGGTCGGTGATCGAGGCGTTGGAGAAGAGGGTCGCGAAGAAGCCGCCGAGCGGCTGGTTGTAGAGGATCTCGGTGAGGATGCCGCCGCTGATCCCGAAGACCAGCGCGTAGATGTCGAGCAGGCCGGTGATCAGCATCAGCGCCAGGAAGCGGGGCACGACCAGGTTCTTGATCGGGTCGACGCCCAGCACCTGCAGTGCGTCGAGCTCCTCGCGGATCTTGCGGGCGCCGAGGTCTGCGGTGATCGCGGTGCCGGCGACGCCGGCGACGACGACCGCGGTCACGAACGGCGCGAACTCGCGGATCGAGGCGAGGACGAAGAAGCCGCCGAGGCGGTCGAGGGCGCCGAAGAGCGAGAGGAAGTTAGCCGCCTGCAGGCCGGGAGCGCCGAAGCCGAAGGCGACGGTCGAGACCAGCAGCGGGAACCAGCAGAGCTGCAGGGCGAAGAGGAACTGGCCGATGAACTCCTCGCCGTAGGGATAGGGCGGTTTGACCGCGGAGACGATCGTCCGCGCGGTGAGGATCATCATCTCCCCCACCTGTTCGAACAGCGACTTGGCGGGCAAAAAAGCCCTGTTGACCGCGGATCCGACCATCAGCTCCTCCATCCGAGCCGCGACCGCAGGCGTGCGGGCACCCCGCTCGGTGGGCGGGAGTCTAGGGGATGCCAACGCGTCAACGGTTAGCCCCGTGTTGAGATCCCGCTAACCCCCGGCAAGGGGAGGAAATGCCTGCGAAAGCGGCCAAACCCCGTGCTATGTTCGGGCCGCTTTGCGGGGGACCGGAAGACATTCCCGGCACACCCGCCTCCCAGCCGTCGCGACCGGGTTCGTCGCGCTGGCGGTGGCGGCGGTTCTCGCTGCCTGTGGCGGCGGTTCTTCCGAGGCTGCCAACGAACCGAGCGGCAAGTTCGACGTAAAGGTGACCGAAGCGGAGTTCCCCCCTCTGCAGCACCTGGGCCAGACCTCCCTACTGCACCTGGGCATCCGCAACACTGGCGATCGCACCGTGCCAGGCCTGACCGTCAGCTTCACGATCAAGGGCCAGCAGGGCGAAGACTCCTCGCTCCCGTTCGGGGTCAGCGACCCCGGGCCCGAAATCGCCCAACCAGACCGGCCGGTCTGGGTGCTCGCCGCGACCTATCCGCGCCTGCTCGGCTCATCCGACCCCGGCGGTGCCTCGACCTCGAACCCGAAGACCTTCGCCTTCGGACCGCTGAAGCCCGGCAAGACGGTCCAAGCGGTCTGGAACCTGAGCGCGGTCCGCGCCGGCAAGTACGTCCTCGTGTACGACGTCAACGCTGGCCTGGGCGGCGAAGCTAAGGCGCAGACCGAAGGCGGGGTCGCCCCCGGCGGCTCGTTCACGGCCGAGATCAGCGACCGCCTGCCAAATACCGAAGTCGACGACAGCGGCGAAATCGTTGAAATCGAGAAAGGCAAGTAGGGCCTCCACGGTCGCGGTCGCCCTGGCGGCCCTGCTGGCTTTGGCGCTACCGGCCTGCGGCTCGGCCAGCGACCAAGACAGCGGCCCAAGTAGCGCGACCTCCAGCGTGAGGCACGGCGTCGGGCTGAAGAAGATCGGCTCCTTCGACGCCCCTGTCTACGTCACCGGCGCCCCCGGCTTCCCCGAGCTTCTCTTCGTCGTCGAACAGGAAGGGCGGATCGCGGTGATGAACGGCGGCCGCCGCGCCGGCACCTTCCTCGACGTCCGCGACCTCGTCGACTACGGCGGCGAGCGCGGCCTGCTCTCGGTTGCCTTCCCGCCCGACTACCCCGCCAGCAAGCGCTTCTACGTCTATTACACGGACGCGGCGGGCAACATCCAGATCGACGAGTTCCGGCGCCGTACCGCCACCCGAGCCGACAGCGGGACCCGGAGGCCGGTGATCACCATCCCCCACCCCGTCAACTCGAATCACAACGGCGGCCAGTTGCAGTTCCTCGGCGACCTCCTCTACTTCGCGACGGGCGACGGCGGCTCCGGCGGCGACCCGCCGAACAACGCCCAGAACAAGGACGTGCTGCTGGGGAAGCTGCTGCGGATCGACCCTCGGGCCGCCGGCGGCAAGCCCTACTCGGCGCCGGCCAGCAACCCGTTCGCCGGCAAGCCCGGCCGCGACGAGATCTACAGCTACGGGCTGCGAAATCCCTTCCGCTTCTCCTTCGACACGACGCACGGACAGCCGCGGATCGCGATCGGCGACGTCGGCCAGAACCAGTTCGAGGAGCTCGACTACACGACCGTCGACCGGGCCAGCGGGGCCAACTTCGGCTGGGACGCCCTCGAGGGGTTCTCCAAGTACACCGACGAAAACAGCGGCACCCCCGACCCGGGCGGCACCGTCAAGCCGCTCTTCGCCTACCCCCACAGCCGCGGCGGCAGCTGCTCGATCATCGGCGGCTACGTGGTCCGCGACCGCCGGCTGACCGGCCTCCGCGGCCGCTACGTCTACGCCGACCTCTGCGAGGGACAGCTGCGCTCACTCGTCCCCCACCTGAAACGAGCCAGCGGCGACCGCAAGCTCGGCCTCCAGGTCGCCAGCCCCAGCTCCTTCGGCGAAGACCAGCAGCACCGGCTCTACGTGACCTCCCTCGAAGGCCCCGTGTACCGGCTCGTCCCCCGCTGACGCGCGGAAGAATTTACTTTCCGCGCGCAACATGTTGCATCTTTTTGTCTACACTTGCTTTCATGGACGTCATGGCTCCAAGAGAAGACTGGACCGATGAGCGTCTCGATGAACTTTCGAGCCGAACCGAGAAGGGGTTCAGCGAAGTGAAAGCTGAATTTCGCGGCGTCCGAGCTGAGCTTGGCGAAATGCGAACTGAAATCGGCCAGGTGCGCGAAGGTCTCGGCGAAGTGAGGGCCGAGGTCAAAGGCCTGGGCGAGACGATGGAGGCGAGAATGGAGGCGATGAACCGGACCCTCCAGGTCGGATTCGGGCTGATCGGGTCGTTTCTCGGCGTCCTCGGAGTAATCATCGCCACCCAGCTTTGATTCGCCGCTAAAGTTGGCTGGTCAGCCAAACGGGCGAAGGGAGCTGTGGTGGAGAGCGGAACGGCGGCACGGAGCACGGAAACGAATGGGGCGCCGGCGCCTGCCGCCGACTCGATCGAGATCCTCAACCCGGCTACCGGGGGGCTGATCAAGTCCATCCCGGTCGATTCGCCCGAGACCGTCGCCGCGACCGTCGTGCGCGTCCGTGGCAACCAGCCCGAGTGGGAGGCGATGGGGATCGAGGGCCGCTACCACTGGCTCGGCAAGCTGCGTGACTGGCTGCTCGACAACCAGGAGCGGGTGCTCGACACGATGCAGGCGGAGACCGGCAAGGTCCGCGCCGACGCCAGCAACGAGCCGGCCTACCTCGCCGACCTGATCAACTTCTACGGCAGCCGCGCCGCCAAGTTCATCGGCGAGGAGAGCATCCGCCCCCACACCCCGCTGCTGGCGGGGAAGAAGCTTCGGGTCCAGTACCGGCCCCATCAGGTCGTCGGCATCATCAGCCCCTGGAACTTCCCCCTGATCCTCGCCCTCGGCGACGCGGTTCCCGCCCTGCAGGCCGGCGCAGCGGTTGTCATCAAGCCCTCCGAGTTCACCCCGCTCGGGCTTGCCGAGGTGGTCGAAGCCTGGAAGAACGAGATCGGCGGCCCCGATGTCTTCGACTGCGTCCAGGGCGTCGGCGAGACCGGCGGCGCGCTGGTCGACGCCGTCGACTTCATCCAGTTCACCGGCTCGGACCGCACCGGCCGCAAAGTGATGGCCCGCGCGGCGGAGACGCTGACCCCGGTCAGCCTCGAGCTCGGCGGCAAGGACCCGATGATCGTCCTCGCCGACGCCGACCTCGACCGCGCCGCCAACGCGGCGGCTTGGGGCGGGATGATGAACTCGGGTCAGATCTGCATGTCGGTCGAGCGGATCTACGTCGAGGAGCCCGCCTACGACGAGTTCGTCAACAAGCTGACGGCCGAGGTCGGCCGGCTGCGCCAGGGGGCCGACGACGGCTCGAACCCGAAGGACGTCGGCGCGATGACCTCGCCGAACCAGTCCGCGATCGTCGAGGACCACGTCGACAACGCCCTCGCCTCCGGCGCCAGGGCGCTGACCGGCGGCAAGCGGGTCGAGGGGCCCGGCGACTACTTCGAACCGACCGTCCTGGTCGACGTCGACCACTCGATGAAGGTGATGCGCGACGAGACCTTCGGGCCAGTGGTCGGGGTGATGAAGGTCGGCGGCGAGGAGGAGGCGATCCGGCTCGCCAACGACACCCCCTACGGGCTCTCCGGCTCGGTCTTCGGCGAGCGCGACCACGCCGAGCAGGTCGCCCGCCGGGTCGAGTGCGGGGCGATCAACGTCAACGACGTCCTCGTCAACTACTTCGCCACCGACGTGCCGATGGGCGGCTGGAAGCAGTCCGGGATCGGCACCCGCCACGGAGAAGGCGGGATCAAGAAGTACTGCCGCAGCGAGTCCCTGGTGATCACCCGGTTCGGCGGCAAGCGGGAGCCCACCTGGTACCCCTACAGCAAGGCCCGCCGCCGCTTCCTCCCCGCCATCTCCCGCTTCTTCGGCGCCCGCGACTGGCGCCGCAAACTCGGCCTTCGTCGCTGAGCCCCAGCGCCTCGGTAGCCTCTTTAGGTTCATGGCTGACCGTGACTATCTAGCTGCAACCCGCGAGCGCGTCGTCGTCTTCGACGGCGGCATGGGCGCGACGCTGGAGATGTTCGACCTCACGCAGGAGGACTACGGCGGCCTCGAGGGGAAATGCCACGAGGCGTTGGTGCTGAACCGCCCGGACGTGATCGAGGGCGTTCATGCGTCGATGATCGAGGCCGGTGCCGAGGTGGTCGAGACCGACAGCTTCCAGGGCTCGCGGCTGAAGCTCGAGGAGTGGGGCCTCGGCGAGCACACGCTGGAGATCAACGTCAAGGCTGCGGAAATCGCCCGTAAGGCAGCTGGGGACGACCGCTTCGTGGCGGGCTCGATCGGCCCGACGGGGTTCCTCCCCGCCTCCACCGACCCGACCCTCGGAGACATCAGCTTCGGCCGCCTGGTCGAGGTCTTCGCCGAGCAGGCCGAGGGCCTGGTCTCCGGCGGCGCCGACCTGATCATGATCGAGACCGCGCAGGACATCCTCGAGGTCAAGGCGGCGATCTTCGGCGCCCGCGAGGCCTTCGCGAAGACCGGCCGGACGCTGCCGATCCAGTGCAGCGTCTCGCTGCTGCCCAACGGCGGCAAGATGCTGCTCGGGACCGACATCCAGTCGGTGCTGACGACGCTGACCGCGCTCGACATCGACGTGATCGGCCTCAACTGCTCGACCGGCCCCGAGGACATGCGCGACGCGATCCGCTTCCTCGGCGAGACCTGCACGGTCCCGGTCCACTGCATCCCCAATGCCGGGCTGCCGCTGCAGGGGCCCGACGGCGAGACGATCTTCCCCGAAAAGCCCGAGCCCCTGGCGGCGACGCTGGGCGAGTTCGTCGAGCGCTACGGCGTCGGCATCGTCGGCGGCTGCTGCGGGACGACGCCGGAGCACATCGCCGCGATTCGCGAGCGGGTCGACGGCCGCACCCCCGGCGAGCGCCCGGCGCCCGGCCCGATCGAGGTCTCCTCGATGATGACCTCGACCCCGCTGGTGCAGGAGCCGCGCCCGACCCTGGTCGGCGAGCGGGTCAACTCGCAGGGCTCTAAAAAAGCCAAGGAACTGCTGCTGGCCGACGACTACGACGGCCTCGTCCAGGTCGCCGAAGACCAGGTCGAAGGCGGCGCCCACGTGCTCGACACCTGCGTTGCCCTGACCGAGCGCCAGGACGAGGACGAGCAGATGAGCGCGGTGGTGAAGCGGATCTCCCTCACCCAGCCGGCGCCGATCCAGGTCGACTCGACCGAGCCCGACGTGATCCAGGCCGCGCTGGAGACGATCCCCGGCCGGGCGATCGTCAACTCGATCAACCTCGAGGCCGGCCGCGACAAGGCCGATGTCGTGATCCCGCTGGCCAAAGCCCACGGCGCCGCCCTGATCGCGCTGACGATCGACGAGGTCGGAATGGCGAAGACGGCCGACCGCAAGGTCGAGATCGCCGAACGAATCCGGGACATCGCCTGCGACGAGCACGGCCTCGACCCCGAGGCGCTGATCTTCGACCTGCTCACCTTCACCTTGACCACCGGTGACGAGGAGTGGCGGCCCTCGGCGGTGGAGACGATCGAGGGCATCCGCCGGGTCAAGGCGGAGATCCCCGGGGTCAAGACCTCGCTCGGCGTCTCCAACGTCTCCTTCGGCGTCTCCCCCCGGCCCCGCGCGGTGCTCAACTCGGTCTTCCTCCACCACTGCGTCGAGGCCGGCCTCGACCTGGCGATGGTCAACCCCAACCACATCACCCCCTACGGCGAGATCCCGGACGAGGAGCGGGAGCTGACCGACGACCTCGTCTTCAACCGCCGCGAGGACGCGCTCGAGCGCTTCATCTCCCACTTCGAGTCCAAGGGCGAGGAGGCCGAGGCCGAGGTCGCCGACCCGACCGCCGGGATGGAGCCCGAGGAGGCGCTGCACTGGCACATCCTGCGCCGCAAGAAGGACGGGGTCGAGGACCAGATCGAGCTCTCGGTCGCGAAGATCGGCGCCGTCCCGACCCTGAACGAGGTGCTGCTGCCGGCGATGAAGGAGGTCGGCGACAAATTCGGCGCCGGCGAACTGATCCTGCCCTTCGTCCTGCAGTCGGCCGAAGTGATGAAGCGCGCCGTGGCGCAGCTGGAGAACCACCTCGACCGGATCGACGGCCACACCAAGGGCAAGGTCGTGATCGCGACCGTCTTCGGCGACGTCCACGACATCGGCAAGTCGCTCGTCAACACGATCCTCACCAACAACGGCTACACGGTGATCGACCTCGGCAAGCAGGTTCCGGTCGACGCGATCATCGAGGCCGCGGTCGAGAACGAGGCCGACGCGATCGGCCTCTCGGCGCTGCTGGTCTCGACCTCGAAGCAGATGCCGACCTGCATCGCCGAGCTGCACCAGCGCGGGCTCGAGTTCCCGGTCCTGATCGGCGGCGCCGCGATCAACCGCGACTTCGGCCGCCGCACGCTCTACCCGAAGGGCAAAGAGTCCGACGAGGTCTACGAGCCCGGCGTCTTTTACTGCAAGGACGCCTTCCAGGGCCTCGACACGATGGACGCCCTGGTCGACTCCGACGCGCGCTTGGCGCTGGTCGAGCGGATGAGAGCCGAGGCCAAGCAGCTGCGCGAGAAGCCGGTCGTGGTCGACGACGCCCCGCCGGTGACCGACGACAGCGTCCGCTCGAAGACGGCGACCGACGTCGCGATCCCGACGCCCCCGTTCTGGGGCGTGCGGGAGCTGGACGTCGACCTCGAAGACGTCTACCCCTACCTGGACCGCCACGTGCTCTTCAAGCTGCACTGGGGCGGGCGCGGAGTCAAGGGCGAGGCCTGGCGCGAACTGGTCGAGGGCACCGCCGAGGAGGAGGGCTTCGCGGCGCGGCTGGAGCGGATGTGGCGCGAGCAGGACTACCTGCATCCGCGCGTCCGGCTCGGCTACTTCCCCTGCAACGCCGACGGCAACGAGCTCGTCGTCTTCGACCCCGAGGACCCGGAGCGGGAGCTGGAGCGGCTGGTCTTCCCGCGCCAGCCGCGGCACGACCGGATCTGCCTCGCCGACTTCTACCGGCCGCTCGAGTCGGGCGAACGCGACGTCGTCGCCCTGCAGGGCGTCACCGTCGGCCCCGAGGTGACGACGCTGATCGAAAGCCTCGAGCAGGAAGGCGAGTTCGCCGAGCAGCTCTACGTCCACGGGCTCGGCGTCCAGAGTGCCGAGGGACTGGCCGAGTGGCTGCACTCCGAGGTGCGGCGGGGGCTCGAGATCGACCTCGACCAGGGCCGCCGCTACTCCTGGGGATACCCCGCCTGCCCGGACCAGTCCGAGCACGAGAAAGTCTGGCGCCTGCTCGAGCTCGAAGAGATCGGGATGACCCTCTCAGGCGGCTACGCGGTGATGCCGGAGCAGTCGACGGTGGCGATCGTCGCCCACCACCCGCAGGCGGTCTACTTCGGGATGAAGTCGGGCTTCATTCCCGCCGAAAAGGCGGCGGACGAGCTGATCGCGGGCACCGCCCGCGGCGGCGGGCTGCCGCCGGAGTCCGATCCGGACCCCGGCGACGAGGGCGAGGACGCCGAAGCGTCCCCGGCCCCCGAACTCAGCCGCTGAACCTGCCTGGAACTTCTGCCGGGTGCAGGGCCGGCCGCTGCCAGTTGCGACCTTCGTAGGCCTCCTCGAAGCCCGCCCGCCGCAGGTTGCGGGTGACGGCCGACCAGGACGCGAGGTCGCATTCGCCGACCTCGACGAACACGGTGTGGCAACCGGCCCGGTGGGCGTCGAGCAGGCGCCTGTGGAGCAGCGCCGCGTTGCAGCCCTGTCCTCGCGCCTCCTCCAGCGTCGTGCCGGCGCCGAGTTGGGCGACCCCGTCGACGATCAGCATCGAGCCGGTCGCGACGGGAACCTCGTCGGGCCCGAGTGCCGCGGTGTAGCAGTGCCAACCGTTGCGCTGCGGCAGGGAGAAGAACAGCGTCCCCGCGACCAGCGGGATCTCCAGCGCTTCGGCGGCAATCGTGCTCAGACCTTCGCCTTCGGCTTCGTCGGCACCCAGGCGGTACAGCGTGATTCCCGGATCGACGGAGAAATCGGGCGGCGAGCCGTCGCGGACCATTTTCACCCAGCCCGCTCCGCGCTCGTAGCCCCTCGCGCCCAGCCAGCCCTCGGCATCGGGCGCCCCGGGCCTGCCAGCCGCCACCGGAATCCGGTAGTCGACTTCGCGTGCTCGCATCCATTCGACCGCTGCGGCCAAATAGCCGCCCTCGATCGCACCGGGCTCTGCTGCTCCCTGAATCTGCTGCAGCATGTGGACCTCGGGCAGATCGCCGAAGGCGGTCGCCTGCACCGGTCCGAACCTCTCTACTTCAACCCCCGATTCGGAGATTGCTTCCGGAACTACCGAATCCCACATGTCGCGCCGGAAGCGTTGCGCGACTCTCTCCAGCACTGCTGAGTCGTATCTCACAGTCTCACGACTCCCTTTCCCCCAGTTCGCGTGAGTTAATGGCCGATTGCTCGACTCTATGCATATTACTGTGGACCCGTCAAGGAACCTTGTCGATCTGGCTATGAAGAGCCCGAGAAGGCGGGCCAGGGCGCCGCTTGGATGGAACGGCCCCGGCCGCACGCCCTCCCGAGGCAGGCATGCCGGCCTGGGAAATGGTGGCGGCACGCCTCCCGGGCATGCTAGATCAATACACCAGAGTTTTTTAGCACTTAGGTCGGGTCGGGCAAATTTCGACTACGCCCGGGGGTGACCGGGGCGGGCTCTGGGCTTGGACTCGAGCCGCACCGGCGTCGTCTGCAGAGCCTGCATGCGCAGGTCGCTCCAGGTCAGGCCCTCGCGGACCAGGGCGGGCAGGCCGAGGGCGACCGCGGTGGCGATCTCGACCGCCTGCAGGATCACCCCGTAGGCGAGGGCGTCCTGGGTGCTGATGCCGAACCCGGTGTGGAGGACGCTGATCACCGCCAGCTGGAAGACGCCGATGTTCGAAGGCGTCGCCGGCACCACCGCGGTGACGTTGACGGCGAAGAGAACCGCGGCGGCGGCGCCGATTCCCGCCTGCCCGTCGAGCCCGAGCGCGTAGAGGAGCGCCCAGCAAGCGGCGAGCTGGATCGCCCAGGCGGTGAGCTGGGCGGCGGCGGAGAGCGAGCCGTAGCGGGGGTCCCTGAAGACCGTGAGACCGGCTCGGACCTGGATCAGGGCCCCGTGGATCATCCCCCCCAGGCGCGCCATCCGTCCGTTGCCGTTGCGGCGCATCAGCAACGGGGCGAAGAGGACGACGAGCAGGACCAGCAGCGGGACCAGGCTGAAGGCGAAGATCTGCTTGGTGCCGGAGTGGAAGAGCGGCGTGGTCGAGACGATGATCACGCCGAGCAGGACCAGCGCGACCAGGTTCAGCAGCGTCTGCGAGACCAGCGTTCCCAGCAGGACCGGGAAGGTTTCCCGCATGCGGCCGCTGCGTCGCGCCAGGGTCAGGGCGCGTGCCGGCTCGCCGAGGCGCGCCGGCAGCGTCGCCGACATCAGCACCCCGATCATCGTCGCCGAGGTGACGTCGCGGCGCCGGATCGGGCGGTTGGGAAGCGCCGCGCGGGCGATCCAATACCAGGAGGCGGCGCGGAAGAAGAGTGAGCTGGCCATCAGGGCGCAGGCGATCAGGACCCAGGTGAGGTTGGAGCGGACGATGCTTTCGACGACCTTGTCGATGCCGATCTTCTGGGCGGCGAGCAGGGTCAGCCCGACCCCCATGATCCCGGCCACGACGAGGGCGAGCCGGCGGGCCACCGCACGACCCTTCTTCCCCGCCTGCGCGGGCGGAGGATCGAGCGAAGGAAGCCGCTCGGCCGGCCTCCTGGGCCCGCCGTCGGCGGGCCGCAGGCCGGCCCAGTGGGAGAACCGCTCGGCGGTCCGGGCGGGCTTCGGGGCCTCGATCGCGCGCTCGTAAACGGCGGTCACCTGGTCCGCCACCCGCGGCCACGCGTATCTCTGCGCGCTGCGGCGAGCCGCTTCGCCCATCTCCTGCAGCCGCTCCGGCTCGAAGTGCACGCGCTGCAGCTCCTCGGCCAGGCGCTGCGGGTCCCCCGGCGGGACCAGGAGGCCGTCGACGCCGTCGCTGACGACGTCGCTGTAGCCGGCGATCGCGGAGGCGATCACCGGGGTGCCCGCGGCGAAGGCCTCGGTCAGGACCATGCCGAAGCTCTCGCCCGAGAGCGACGGGGCGCAGAGCAGGTCGGCCTGGTGAAGCTCGGCCCAGAGCTCCTCGCGCGAGACCCGGCCGCGGACGTCCATGAAGCGCAGCAGCTCCGGGTCGGCGACGTAGCGGAGGACGTCCTCGCGTTCGGAGCCGATCACGGTCAACCGGCAGGGGACGTGCTCGACCAGGGCGTTGAAGGCGGTGAGCAGGATCGGCAGCCCCTTGCGCTCCTCGGGCCGGCCGACGAAGAGGATCTTCAGCTCGGTGCCCGGGGGCTTCGGCTCCTTCGGCGCCGCGTCGACGTCGACGCCGTTGGGGATGATCCGGTACTCGCCGCCGAACCAGCGGCGGCCGGTCCAGGCGGCGGCTTCGGAGACGGCGATCCGCGCCGCCAGCCGGTTGAAGACCCGCCGGGCGCCGAGCGCGTTGGCGATGTAGTTCGGCAGCGGCCTGGTCGCGTAGCTGTGGAAGGTGCCGACGACCGGGTCGCGGGCACCGAGCGTGGCGTTCCAGCCGACCAGCGGCACCACCGGCTCATGCACGTGGATGACGTCGAATTCACCGCTGCGGACCAGGCGCCGCGGCGCCACCACCCCGCCGGCGGGGAAGGGAGCGAGGTTCGAAACCGAGCCGTTCGCGCCGAAGCCCGCGGTGCGGCCGAGCGGCGTCAGGTATTCGGGCAGATCGCGCCGTTCGGCCTGGGCCCGATGCAGGACGCGGCTGACCCGCCCGGGCGGGTCGACGGGGGCGAGGACGCGGACATCGTGGCCTCGACCGAGGAACTCCTCGGCGAGAGCCTCAACGTGCCGGTTCACGCCCCCCTGGTAGGACCAGGAATATGGCGAGACGAGACCTATGCGCACGGACGATCAAGGTTAGATCATCGACCGGCAGGCGAAGCGAGGCCCGGAGCGACCCCCGTGAGCTTCAGAGCTGGGTGGCGATCAGCCCGAGCATGCCGACGACGAGCGTCCCGATCAGACCGCCGCCGACCTGCAGCACGGTGCGCTGAAGAGATCCAAATTCTCCCCGCAACTCGCGGACGTCCTTGCGCAACTCCTTCACTTCATCGCTGATGCCCCCTACACGGCCATTGAGGTCATCCAAGCGGGAATGGGTCCAGATTGATCGCATTGCCTCCACGCCTCCAAGGCTAGGGAGAAATTTCATACACGTGGCTCACTAGATTGTAACTTTTCGTCTGCGACTCTGCTCTGTGCGGATTTTCTGCGGCTCTCGGCCCAGGCAAAGCCGGTGAAGACCAGCAGGTAGGCGGTGCCGATCTCGAGCAGGAGCGCGCCCGAGTCGTTTGCGAGGGTCCCGATCGCGGTGGCCGCAAGAGCGCCGGTCAACCCGGCGCGCACGGCGGGCACCCCTTCGAGCCAGGCCCGCAGGCGGTCGCGCCGGAGGTAGGCGAGGGCGGCGATTGCGAACACGAGTGGCAGGAAGGCGAGCAGCACCGGCCGGGCGAAGCTGTGGGCCGAGAGCTGGAGGCGGCGCTGGGCGACGTCGGCGAGGTCCCCCAGCCCGCCGGCGTCGAGAACCGAGCGGGTGAGGTGGGCGTTGGCGCCGCTGAGGAGATCGACCAGCGCCAACAGGGCCAGCACCGCGGCGGGTGCGGCGACCACGGCGAGCAGCAGCGGCCGCCTGCCGTGACCGGCGAACGCCATCGCCGCGACGACCGCGCCGACCGGGAAGACGATCGCGGCGCCGACGTCGGCCCCGAAGCGCCCGGCGGCGAAGACGAAGGCGGCGAGCAGGCCGAGGGCGACGAAGGCGATTGAGGTGGCCCGCGGCGTCGCCTTCGGCGCGAACGCCGCCAAGCCCCCGCCGGTCCCAGCGACGACGAGCACCGCCAACAGCGCCTCGAGCTCGTTGCCGATCCCATAGAAGCGGACACCGAGACCCGGGTTGGGCCCGAGCAGCGAGAGCGAAGTCAGCGGCGAGCCGGCGATCACGTCGATCGCGTAGGCGAGGACGGTGAGCCCCGAGGCAACGGCAAGGGCCCGGTAGCCCGGCAGGAGCAGCAGGGTGAGCGCGGCCAGGGCCGGCGAGAGCAGGAGCACCAGCAGGCGTTCCGCCATCTCCCCCGGCTCCAGGGCGGCTCCCAGGAGCAGCACGAGCGGCAGGTAGACGAGCGTCAGCCCGACGACGCGTACCGCGGGGCGCGCCAGGCGCCCGCGGCTGAGGAGCGCGACCAGCACCAGAGCCGCCAGCCAGACGGCGATGTTCAGCCCGATCACCGGCCCGCGGCGCGAGGAGATCACCTCCATGCGATCGCCGAGGGATTCAATCGCGGCCACGTCGACGCTTCCCTCGCTGCGGATCGGCTGTCCCGACATCTCGGTGGAAATCGGTATCCCGAAGTGATCGAGGATCGTCGGCGCCACGTCGGTCGAGAGCACGTATCCGTCCATCCGCGTGCTGTCGGAGGTGAGGTTGCCGTCGAAGCCGCTGCCGATGATTCCGATCGGAAGCGGCCGGTCCGATTCTCCGGCCGGGGCGGCGATCGTGATCAGGAGGTCGCAACTTCGCCTCGGCGGCAGGCGATCGAGCGAGGCTCCCCGGATCTCCGAGAAGCTGTTGCGCTCGCCCGCGGCCGCAAGGGTCGCCTCGAGCAACCCCGGTTCGATCTCAGCCGGAGCCGATTCGGCCCGTTCGACCACCTCGCGCCACCAGTGCGAGCGGTCCCCGCGCAGCTTCGGCAGCGGGCTGTCGTAGAGCGAATCGAAGACCCGGTTCCCCTGCCCGACGTCCAGGTGGGTCTGCTCCGCCGGCACCGTCCCAAGCCCGCCGCTCATCACCCCCGGCGAAAATCCTCGCTCTGCCAGTTCGGCGACGGTCGTGCCGCTTGGGAGCCACACCAACACCACCCGGGACAGGGGGTGGGGAGGGGTCTGAACGGCTTGTACTTTTTCGGCGGGCGCTTCACTGGCAGCCAGAGCGGACTCACCGAAAAAGGTGAGTGAAGGCCCCTCCCCACCCCCTGACGCAGCGGTCCCGAGGAGCAGCGCTATCGTGACCACCATGGCCGATCGCACGTTCGCCAAGTTCACGTTTTTCAAGATCGATCCAGCCTGGCGTCGTCGGGACCCAGAGTTACGGGCGGCAGATAAGCAGGAGTTCCTCGCCGCCTGCGAGGACTTCGGCCTGGACCGCTCGCTGCGCGCTTACTCAACCATAGGCACGCGCGGCGACGTCGACCTGGTCCTGCTCAGCCAGAGCCCCAATCTCGACGACATCCACACCTTCCACGTCGTCCTCGGCCAGAGCGGGCTGGCGAAATGGACGACCACCCCTCACTCGTTCCTCTCGATGACGAAACGCTCCCCCTACTCGGCCGAGGACGCCCGCCCGGAGATCTGCACCTCGGAGCGCAAGTACCTCTTCCTCTACCCGATGGTCAAGCAGCGCCGCTGGTACGGGCTGGCGCCGGAGGAGCGCGGCCGGATCATGAAGAGCCACATCGAGGTCGGTCGCCGCCACCCCGAGATCACGATCAACACGACCTACTCCTACGGCATCGACGACCAGGAGTTCGTCGTCTGCTTCGAGGGCGACGACCCGGGCGAGTTCCTCGACCTGGTCAACGAGCTGCGCCCGACCGAGTCGAGCGAGTACACCGAGCGCGAGACGCCGATCTTCACCTGCGTGGCGATGTCGGTGCGCAAAGCGCTCGACGCCCTCGACGGCACCCCCAGCGCCGTCGGCGCCAGCGCCCCGGCGCTCGGCTGAGGTGCCGAGTTCCGTATCCTGCTCGATCCCATGAGCAAGATCGGAACCGAAGAGACCCCCCTCCGCGTCGCCATCGTCGGCGCCGGCCCCTCAGGCTTCTACGCGGCCGAGCACATCCTCAAGGACGGCGACCTGCACGCCCAGGTCGACCTCTTCGACCGCCTGCCGACCCCGTTCGGGCTGGTCCGCGGCGGCGTCGCCCCCGACCACCCGAAGATCAAGTCGGTGATCAGGGTCTACGAAAAAACCGCGGCGCGCGAGGGCTTCCGCTTCTTCGGCAACGTCAAGGTCGGCCACGACATCGAGGTCGAGGATCTGGAGCGGCTCTACCACGCGATCGTCTTCACGGTCGGCTGCGAGACCGACCGTCGGCTCGGCATCCCCGGCGAGGAGCTGCCCGGCAGCCATGCCGCCACCGCTTTCGTCGGCTGGTACAACGCCCACCCCGACTACTGCGAGGAGGAGTTCGACCTCTCCTGCGAGCGGGCGGTGGTGATCGGCAACGGCAACGTGGCGATGGACGTCGCCCGGATGCTGGCCCTGACCGACCACGAGCTGCGCCAGACCGATACCGCCGATCACGCGATCGAGCTGCTCGACCGCAAGCAGATCCGCGAGATCGTCG
>DATAMR010000038.1:0-34063 GCA_036260485.1 Solirubrobacterales bacterium
GCCAAGGCACTGGCCGAGGGCGCCGCCGCGGCGGCCAAGGGCGAAGAAGAGCCACCAGACGTCGGCCGCTCCCTCGCCCAGCTCTTCAGCGCCTGACCCTCGGTCTCGCGGTACGCTCGCGGCTCCGGGGCGGTAGCTCAGTTGGTTAGAGCAGCGGACTCATAATCCGTCGGTCGAAGGTTCGAGTCCTTCCCGCCCCATATGTCGGTGGACTGGCTGGCGGCCGCTACCCTGATCGCAAATGACGGACTTCGAACGCCTGGAGGCTCTCCCCGCCGCCCCGCTCATCGAGCAGGGCGTCGCAGATCTGGATGCCGGGCGTGAGTCGGCCGCGGCGCTGCTCGTCTCGATTGGCGAGCCACGACTGCGATCGGTGGGCATCGCGGTTCCCACACCGATTGCCTCCCCCGAGCACAAGCTCTACGCGCTACTGGCTGACGAGAAAGGCGATGCGGCCCACTCCGCCTATAACTCATTGATCCGCAGACTCGTCAGCTTCGAGCACGCGGCGGCATGCGTCAGCTAGCCGACTCAACCCGCATCGAGAGTTTCATGCGGGAGCTCGGCAGGGCGGTTGATGCCGAGGGACACGTCTACCTTGCGGGTGGTGCAACCGCCGTTCTTTACGGGTGGCGGGAGACGACCATCGACGTAGACATCAAACTCATCCCCGATAGCGACGAGATCCTCCGCGAGATCCCTCGGCTCAAGGAGAAGCTCGACCTCAACGTCGAGCTCGCCGCGCCGTCGGATTTCATTCCCCTGCCAAGAGGGTGGGAAGACCGAAGTCCACTGATTTGCAGAGAGGGGAATCTCTCCTTTCATCATTTCGATCCCGTTGCTCAAGCGTTGTCGAAGATCGAGCGGGGACATGCCCAGGACATTCGCGATGTGCAGGAGATGGTGAGCGCCGGCCTGGTTGACCCGCAGGACGTGCGCGCTCAGTTTGACCTGATCGAGCCTGAGCTGTACAGATTTCCCGCCATCGACCCGGCCTCATTTCGCACGGCGGTCGGCGCATTGTTTCCGGGAAGTTGAGCCGCGTCAGCGTGCGGTCGACAGGTACCGCGCCACCGCCTGAGCCCGATTCGCCACCCCGAGTGCCCGCAGGATCTTGCGGACGTGCCATTTGACGGTGCTCTCGGTGAGGTAGAGGCGGGAGGCGATCTCGGCGTTGCTGAGGCCCTCGGCGACCAAGGCGAGGATCTCGATCTGGCGCGGGGTTAGTTGCTTGTTGAGGTCGCTGTTGCGACGGCTTCGGGCGGGGGAGCGCAGCTCTGCGGCGCGACGTCCGAGGTCGCTGGCGGTCTGGTGGAGCGCCTCGGCGGCGGCGTGAAGCTCGGTCACGTCCTGCGCCGTGCCCATCAGGCGCAGCGGCTTGCCGTCGGGACCCGCGATCAGCTCGGCCCGGCTGTGGATGCGGCGGATGCGGCCGTCGGGGCGGATGATCCGGTACTCGAAGTCGACCGGCGTGCCGGTCGCGACCGCCTGGTCTATCTCCGACTCGACCAGCTCGCGGTCCTCGGGATGGACGTACTGCGAGTTGCCGGGGTCATAGCGCCGGTTGAAATCGTCGGGCCCGATCCCGTAGATGGCGAGAAGCCCGTCGGAGCAGGTCAGTTGGTTGGAGGGGATGTCCCACTCCCAGCTGCCAAGCCGCGCCACCCTCTCGGCATCGGCGAGGCGCGCCCGGCTGTGCGCCACCTCCTCTTGAATCCGCCGGCGCTCGGTGATGTCGGTGACCAGGACGAAGAAGCCGTGCACCTCGCCGTCGCGGAGGTCGGGGACGTAGGAGGCCTGGGTGTAGCGGATCTCCCCTGACGGAGTCGGGATTTCGCGGTCGAAGAGCTGCTTCTCCCCGGCCAGGGCGCCTTCCATGTAGGGGAGGTTCTTCTCGTAGAGCTCGGGGCCGAGCAGGTCGCGAATGTGGGTGCCTCGCATTTCCTCGGGCGGGATGCCGAAGAACTCGATGTAGGCGTCGTTTGCAAGCTGGTTGACCAGGTCCCTGTCCCAGTAGCCGACCATCGCCGGAAGCGCGTCCAGGAGCGCCTGCACTCCCTCGAAGGATTCAAAGGACCGATCGGGCTGCTTCTTCGCCTTCGACGCCATCAACGTGATGATGAACCACTCGCAGGGCGGGCTCAACCGGTCCCAGGGAGGGCCTCATCGGCTCTATCGTGTGCGGCGTGCTCGATCTCGGCAACACCCCGGCACCTGGCCCCTTCCGGAGCCGGCCATCTCGCCGGACGAGCGCTTCCCCCGCCGGGGCTAAGTATCCGCGGCCGGCCGCTCAACCCCTGCCGGCGGCCGGCCGCGGCACCTCGGACACCCTGCTCCACGAGGTCGAATCGCTCTTGGCCGAGGATCGCGGCCTGCGGCTCGCTCGGCGACGGTCGGCGTCAGAACTCCGCCGCCGCCGTATCTGATCCCGGTCGGCTAGCAATCTCGGTTTATTGCGAACTCCGCTGTAAGGACAAGAGCCTCGCAGTGGGTGCGATCAGCGGCTAAGTTCTAGACGTGACCGAGATCGACGTCGACCTCACCGCCCTGCTGCCGCCGGACCTGCCGGACGGCCGCGGAGCGGTCGAGGAGGGCAAGGCGATGGCCTCGGGCCTCGAGCGCGCCCGCTCGCTCTACTGCGAGGAGAAGGGTGTCGGCTCCGAGCGGGAGTGGCGCGAAAAAGCGCGCGAGGAGGGGATCGTCTGCACCTGCATGAACATCGGCCTGCCCACCTGGGCGGAAACCCGCGAGGCGCTTGGGTCGATCTACGAAGACGCCCTCTCGCGCGGGGTGCGGCCGCCCGACCGCTTCAACCTGATCGCCGAGCGGCGGATGGGCCTGCCGAAAGACAAGCGGGCCGAAGCGCCGCAGGAGACCGGGCCGGTGATGATGACCGAGCAGGACTGGTGGGAGCTGGCGCACACGGTGCCGATCGAGCCGGAGGCGGCCGACAACTCGATCGGGGGTCCCGGCTCGGTCGAAAACGCCCGCGACGCGCTGCAGGCGGGGGTCACCTCGATCGGCGTTCTCTCGCAGTACTCCTGGCGCTGGCCCTACTACGACGACGACGTCAACCAGACGACGCAGGTGCTGCAGGCGGCAGGAATGCTCGCGGCCTTCAGGGACGAGGGCGTCGTCTTCGACTCCTACCTGGAGGACGGCTATCCGGGCGTCTTCCACGACTACGCCAACTACGTCGGCTGGGCGATGGTCGAGCGCTACATCAGCGAAGAGTTGATCGGCGCCGCCTACTCGCCTTCCTGGGGTGGCCTGACCCAGAACCCGGTGATCAAGTCGGCGGTGACGCTCGCCCTCGAGGCCGTCAACTTCAGCCGAGTCCCGTTCCTCTACACCCAGGGCGACACGATCGGCAACACCCCCGACTTCGACGCCAACATGGCCGTGCTCAATACCGACCTCCTCTTCACCAAGATGGTCGACAGGCGCTACCGGCTCGGCTCGGCCTCGATCGCCGTCCCGGTCACCGAGACCGAGCGGATCCCCACCTGGCAGGAGGTGGCGACCGTGCAGACGATCAGCCGCCGGCTCGAGGACTACGTGCCGGTCGTCGAGCCGGTCGTCGACTGGGCCCAGATCGAGGCGATGCGCGACCGGCTGGTGGTCGGCGGCAAGGCCTTCTTCGAGGCCGCGATCGGCGGCCTCGCCGGGGCCGGGATCGACACCCGCGACCCGGCCCAGCTGCTGTTGGTCCTCAAACGCCTCGGCTCGACCCGATGCGAGGAGCTGTTCGGCGCCGGTGAGGCCCACCCCGAGTTCCCCCGCGGTCGCCGGCCGGTGCTGGAAACCGACCTGGTCCGCAAGACGATGGAAGAGAAAGAGCGGCTGCTGGTCGAGCTGCAGGGGCGGCGCAAAGAGGAGGCGATCCGCGGGATGAAGGTCCTCGTCACCTCGACCGACGTGCACGAGTTCGCCGAGTTCCTGCTCTCCTCGACGCTGACAGCGGTGGGGACCGAGGTGATCGACTTCGGTATCAACCGCGACCCGGAGGACATCGTCAAAGCGGTGATCGAGACCGCCGCCGACGCGGTCGTGATCACCACCCACAACGGCGTCGCCCGCGCCTTCGGCCAGCACCTGATGAAGGAGCTTGCCGCGGCGGGCGCGAGCGAGGTGGCCGTCTTCATGGGGGGCGTGCTGAACGAAGACGTCGACGGCTCCGACATCCCGATCGACGTGAGCGCCGACCTCAACGCCAACGGGATCGCCACGCCGGGGACGATCGACCGCCTCGTCGACGCGCTGGCGGAGCGTCGTGCCGGCGGCGTCGCCGTGTGAACCGCGCGTGAGCGTCGTCGCGCTCGCGGACTTCGGCAGCACTTACACCAAGGTCCGCCTGGTCGATCCCGCCGAGGGTCGGCTGCTCGCCCGGGCCGAGGCGCCGACCAGCATCGGCACCGACCTGATGGTGGGCTACGCGGCGGCGCTCGAGGCCGCCACCGCCTCGCTCGGGGGCCCGGCGACGATCGACGAGCGGCTGGCGGTCTCCAGCGCCGGCGGCGGTCTGCGGGTCGCGGCGGTGGGCCTCGTCGCCGACCTGACCGCGGCGGCCGCGCACCAGGCGGCGCTGAACGCCGGCGCGCGGGTCGAGGCCGTCCTCGCCGGCAGCCTCGGCGAGGAGGAGCTGGACGAGCTGCAGGCGGCGCGGCCCGAGATCGTCCTCTTCGCCGGCGGCACCGACGGGGGGCAGGCCGAGCTGGTGGTCGAGAACGCGCGCCGCCTCGCCTCGCGAAGGCTCGGCGGGTTCGCGGTCGTCGCCTGCAACGCGGACGTCGCCGAGGAGGCGGCGCGCCTACTGCGCGCCGCGGGGACCGAGGCCGAGGTCGCCGGCAACGTGATGCCGGCACTCGGCCGGCTGGAGATCGAGTCCGCCCGCGAGGCGATCCTCCGCGCCTTCCTCGACCACGTGATCGGCGGCAAGGGCCTCAGCGCAAGCGAGGCCTTCGCGCAGATGGTGAAGATGCCGACTCCCGAGGCCGTGCTCGAAGCGACGCGGCTGCTGGCCCGTGGCACGGAGGGAGAGCCCGGCCTCGGCGACCTGATGGTGGTCGACATCGGCGGAGCGACCACCGACGTCCATTCCGACCACGCCCACGAGGCGGCGGCGCCGGGGATCGAGGGACCGCTGCTGCCGCCCCCGGCGACCCTGCGCACGGTCGAGGGAGACCTCGGTCTGCGCAGCGGCGCAGCCGGCGTTCTCGCCGCCGATCGTCGCTGGATCGAGGCCGAGCTGAAAGCCGACGAGGAGACGATTGGACGAGCTGTCTCACATCGTTCCGGAGATCCAGAGTGGATTCCGGAGGAGCCGCTGGAGGTTCGGCTGGACGCCCTCCTGGCGGTCGGCTGCGCGACCCACGCCGTCACCCGCCACAGCGGGACGATGCTCTTGACCCGCAACGAAGCAGGGTTGCCGACGCTGGTGCGCAAGGGCCCCGACCTGCGCGAGTTGGGTCAAGTTCTCGGTACCGGCGGGGTATTTGCACACAGGAACGACGGAGAGTGGATCTTGCGCGAGGCGCTTCGGCGACGCGCTCCGCGGTCCCTGGCGCCCCGAGACCCTGCTGTCGTGATCGACGACAACTACGTCCTCGCCGCCGCCGGGCTGCTGGCGACGCACGATCCCGAGGCCGCCCTGCGGCTGATGTGGCGGGAGCTTCGCCTTCCCCAACACGTGACAGAGTGACCAATTCGGTTCCGGAACCGGCGCGATACCCGTCGTACCAATACCCGATGATCTAGGGAAAAGGGACCAAGGGGAGAGATGTTCAAGCGCCGCCAGAACCAGAGCATCACGCGGATTTTCTATGCCGGAGACGTGCATGGATCGCGGCTCTGCTGGAAGAAGTTCATCAACGCCGCCGCGCACTACCCGGCGGACGCTCTCGTCATGGGCGGGGACCTGACCGGCAAGGCCCTGGTCCCGATCGTGCGCGAGGGCGACGGCTCCTACCGGGCCCGGGTGATCGGCGAGGAGCGGGTTGCCCGCAGCGCCGAGGAGCTCGACCAGATGCAGCAGGCGATCTCGACCAACGGGATGTACCCGCTGATCGTCGACCAGGACGAGGCGCGCTCTCTGGCCGGGGATTCGTCGCGGCGCGATCGGGCGTTCGAGCAGGCGATGCTCGACGAGCTGCGGCTCTGGGTCGAGCTCGCCGACGAGCGCCTCGCCGGGACGGAAACCGTGGCCTACGTGATTCCCGGCAACGACGACCCCTGGTCGGTCGACGAGGTGCTCGCCTCCGGTGCCCACGTCGACGCCTGCGACGAAGCGGTGCGGATGGTTGGGCCGCACGAGATGGTCTCGCTCGGATACTCCAACCGCACGCCCTGGAAGACCCCGCGAGAGCTCGACGAGGACGAGATCTACACCCGGTTGAAACGGCTCGTCGACCAGTTGGAAACGCCCGGGCGGGCGATCTTCAACATCCACGTCCCGCCCTGGGAGAGCAGCCTCGACACCGCCTTCGAGGTCGACGAGAACCTCCACTACGTGACCAAGGGGGGGCGCCCTCACGAGGTCGCCACCGGCAGCCCCGCGGTTCGCCAGATCATCGAAGAGGCACAGCCGCTGCTCAGCCTGCACGGTCACATCCACGAGAGCAAGGGCGTGACGAAGATCGGGCGTACGGTGGCGATCAACCCGGGCTCCGACTACGGCAGCGGCCACCTCGACGGGTGCCTCGTCCATCTGGCGCCGGAACGGGTCGTCAGCCAGTACCTGGTGTCGGGGTAGAGATGGCCGATCGAAAGGGAGGAGATGGCTGAGGTGGGGGAGAGGCCGGCGTCCCAGGGAGGCCCGACGGGGACCTACGCGCGCAGGGCCACGGGCCTGGTGCGGGAAGTGTCTCCGTTCTCGACCTTCGTCTTCAACATGGCGGGGCAGCCGACGGCGGTCTTCCTCGCGATCGCGGTCTTCTTTCTGCTGGGCGCCTTTCCGGGCGGCTCGATCTGGCTCGGCATGGCGATGGCGCTCGTGGTCGCGATCGCGATCTGCGTCTGTTACGGCCTGTTCACTTCCGCGATCCCGCGCAGCGGCGGAGACTACGTCCTCGTCGGCCGCGTCACCCATCCGGTGATCGGGTTGATCTCGTCCTTCTTCTGGACCGCGGGAGTGATCCTCTCGATTGCCTTCATCGCCCTGGCCTTCGTCACCGTCGGGCTCGGGCCGTCGCTCACCGCGGTCGGGCTCGTCAGCGGCCACAACACGCTGGTCACCGCCGGCAACGACCTGGCTACGGATCAGAACTGGCAGTTCGCGATCGGGACGCTGTTGATCCTCGTCTCGGCGGGTCTTCTGGCCGGCGGTTGGCGCTGGACGACGCGGATCATGAACGGCTTCTGGGTGCTGATGATGCTCGGCCTCGCCACCGTGTTCCTCGTTCTCCTCTTCAAGTCCCAGAGCGGCTTCGTCAACAGCTTCAACCAGTTCGCCGGGCCGATCACCGGCGAATCCGACACCTACAACTCGGTCATCCGCACCGCCCATGAAGAAGGGATCGACACCAGCCCGGCCTTCAGCATGTACAACACCTGGCCGACCTGGGCCGCGATCTGCAGCCTTGCGATCTTCAGCTGGCTCTCGATCTACATCTCGGGCGAGGTGCGGCGGGCTAAAGACACCACCCAGATGAAGGTCATGAGCCTGGCGACCGTCGTCCACATCGGGATCGCGGCCATCCTCTCACTCCTCTTCTTCAGCCGCTTCGGCCGCGACTTCTTCTACGCGATCAACGCGCTCGGCGAAGAAGGCTCGCCGTTCGAAGTGGGGCCGTTCTACACCTTCCTGACCTCGATCGCGGGCAACAGCACGCTGCTTGCCTGGTGGCTCCTTCTCACCTTTGCCGCCTCTTTCCCACTGTTGATGATCCCCAACCTGACGATTCCGGTCCGCACCCTTTTCGCCTGGGCACTGGACGGCATCCTGCCCGCCCGTTTCGCCCGGGTCTCTCCGCGAACCCACGCTCCCAACTGGGCGATCGGACTCACGGTCATCCTCAGCATCATCACCCTCAGGTGGGCGGTCACCAACGGAGAGGGCTTCTTCGGAGTGCTGGTCGAGGCCTTCCTGCTGCAATTGGTGACGATGATCCTGCTCGGCATCTCGGGAGTACTGCTGCCATACCGGCAACCCGAGGCCTGGCGCTCGTCGGCGACGACCCAGCGCTTCCTGGGAATCCCGATCGTCGCCCTGGCCGGTGCGCTCACCGCGGTGCTGCTGGCCGGAATCGCCTTTGTCTACCTCCACTACGACGGCCTCGGAATCGACAAGGGTCAATTCTTCCGCCACTGCGGTTACATCCTCGGGGCGGCGCTGCTGACCTTCTTTGTCGCACGCGCCGTCCGCCTCCGCCAGGGTGTGGATGTCGACAAACTGGCCGCGGAGATTCCCCCGGAGTGACCTCGGGCGCCTGGCAGCCGCTCCCGGATCCGGTTGCCGAGGCGACGCGGATCGGCAAGGCAGCCGCCGAGCGCGGCCTCCCGCTGCGGGTTCTCGGCGGCGTCGCCGTCGCGATCCTCTGTCCCAGCGCTCGGAGTGCGCCGCTGAGCAGGGAGTACGCGGACATCGACCTGGCGACGACGGGTTCCCACCGCCAGGGTGTGGTCGAGTTGATGGACGCGCTCGGATACGCCGGCGATCGCGAGTTCAACACGCTTCACGGCCACCGCCGCCTCTTCTTCTGGGACGAGGGAAACGGTCGTCAGGTGGACGTCTTCGTCGACGAGGCGAACCTCTGTCACCGGATCGATCTCAGACGCCGGATCGAGCTGGCTCCGCTGACCGTCTCCCTCGCCGACCTCGCGGTGCTCAAGCTGCAGGTCGTCGAGACCAACGAAAAGGACTACCTGGACATCTGCGCCATCTTCGCCGACCATCGGCTGACCGCCGACGAGAGTGGGGTGAACAGCGCGTACATCGCGCAGCTCTGCGCCAGCGACTGGGGGCTTTGGCGAACGCTCGAGATGGTGGCCGAGCGCTGTCAACGGTTTGCGCTCGCTCTGCCTGAATTCGATGCCGGTGAGCTGGTCGCCGAACGGCTGCAGATGCTGCGTTCGGAGTTCGCCAGTACCCCCAAGACGCGACGGTGGAAGTTACGGGCGCGAGTCGGGGAGAAGAAGCGCTGGTACGAGATACCCGAAGAGGTTCATTAGGAATGGTCGTGTCACTGCCATTGGATAGTCTCGCCTGTGTGAATGGTCTGACTAATCGCCTTTGTAGAGGCCAAGCGTGACGCGTCCACGGCGCGGCGAACCGCGCGCGAGAACGAAGATTCTCGAAGCGAGCCGGAAGCTGTTTTCACGGCGCGGTTTCTCCGAGACCTCGATGGGCGACATCGCCAAGGCCGCGCAGGTGGCGAGGGCCACCGTCTACAACAATTTCGACGACAAGCAGGACATTCTCGCCGAGATCATCCGCGACTACATGACCGGCTACGCGTTGATCTCTACCCGTTTGCGCGAAAACGCCCGCTCCGGAGAAACCTCCTTCGACCTGATCCAGGAGATGGTCCGCGAAGCGCTCAGCTGGCGGGTCAAGAACGCCGACCTGCGGCCGATCGTTGCCGTCGCCAAGAACCTGCGCGGGAGCGGTTGGGAGGAGGCCGACAAAGCCGCTGACGATGCGCTGCTGGGGTGGATAGTGGACGTCCACGCCGCCGACGCGGACGCCGGCTTGATCCGCAAGGACATCGACCTCGAGTTCGCCGTTCGCGCCGCGTTCGCGATGATCGAGTCGGTGCTCTCGAAATTCGACGTCTCCTCGAGCGAGGAGGAAATCAACAAGGTCGCCCACCAGCTCGCCCTCCTTCACTGGTACTCGATCTGCTCGGTGCCGCCAGAGGAAGCGCCCCAGAGCCCGCTCGGCCGTAAACCGGCGCCGACCACCCCATAGACAGGCTGTCTAATCTCAATTAATCTGTGTGGGCACTTGTCCGCACCAGGCCATGCCGCGGGGGATCTGGCTCACCTGATCCATCCCCTCACCGACCACTCCCAGCTGCCCGCGAAGGGCCCGCTGGTGATCCTCCGCGGGGAGGGCTGCGAGCTCGTCACCGAGGACGGCCGGCGGCTGATCGACGGCATGGCGGGGCTGTGGTCGGCGAACCTCGGGCACGACCGGGAGGATCTGGTCGCTGCCGCGTCCGAGCAGATGCGGACGCTGCCCTACGCCGCCACCTTCGGCGGCGTCTCCTCACCGCCGGCGATCGAGCTGGCGGAGCGATTGGCCGGGCTGGCGCCGGCAGGTCTCAGCGGCGTGTTCTTCGTCAGCGGCGGCAGCGAGGCCAACGAGTCCGCGATCAAGCTGGCGCGGCGCCACTGGGTCCGCCGGGGCCAGCCGCAGAAATCGATCGTCATCGCCCATGACCGCGGTTACCACGGCCTCTCGGGCGTGACCACCACGGCCACGCGGCTGCCGGCGTACCACCCCGAATTCGGAGCCGAAGCCCCCGACGTCGCCGAGGTTCCGGCGCCGTATCCCTACCGCTGCCCGGCCGGGGTCCCCTGCGAACCCGAGAGCTGTCCCGTCTGCCGCGGCGAGGTGCTCGAGCGGCGGATCGGGGAGCTCGGGGTCGATCGGGTCGCGGCGGTGATCGTCGAGCCGGTCTTCGGCTCCGGCGGGGTGATCGTGCCCCCGCGCGGCTACCTGCGGCGGCTGCGGGAGGTCTGCGACCGCAGCGGCGTGCTGATGATCGTCGACGAGGTGATCACCGGCTTCGGCCGCACCGGGGCCTGGTTCGGGTGCGACCACGAAGAGGTCTCACCGGACATGATCACCTTCGCCAAGGGGGTGACCAGCAGCTACGTGCCGCTCGGCGGCGTGATCGTCTCCGACGAGCTTTGGGACGACCTGCGAGACCCGCGGCAGCGTCCCGGCTACCTCATGCACGGCTTCACGCACTCGGGGCACCCGGTCGCCTGCGCCGTGGCCCTGGCCAGCATCGAGGCGATCGAGCGGGAAGGGCTGCTCGACCGCGTCGACCGGCTGAGCGAGCGACTCGCCGAGCTGATCGCGCCGCTGCGCGAGCACCCCGAAGTCGGCGAGGTGCGGCAGGCGGGATTGATGGTCGGCGTCGAGCTCGTCTGCGACAAGCAGTCGCGTCAGCGCTGGCCGGTCGAGGCCGACCGCGGTCGCCGGGCCGCGCTTGCAGCGCGGGAGAGCGGTCTTCTCACCCGCGGGCTCCTCGACGACATCCTCTGCCTGGCGCCGCCGTTCACGATCTCCGAGGAGCTGCTGGAGCGGTCGGTGGAGATCCTCGGTGCCGGCATCGACGCCACCGCAGACCTCCACCGCTGAGGCGGCTGCCTAGGGCAGGTACTTTTCCGCCTGTTCCTTGGCTTCTTCGATGCCCTTTTCGGCCTTCGCCTGACCTTCTTCGAGAGCCTCTTCGGCTTCCTTCTGCGCCTTTTCGATCTTCTTCTTGGTCTTGCCGCTGGCCTGTTCCTTGGCTTCTTCGAGACCCTTCTTGGTCGTTTCGGCGCCTTCTTCGATCGCTTCTTCGGCCTTCTTGGTGCCTTCTTCGACCTGCGTTTCGGCCTGATCGCGGACCGTGTTGCTTTCGTCGCTGCTGCTGCCGCAGCCGGACCAGGCGGCTCCTGCGGCGGCGAGCGCCAGCACGGCGAAGAGGGAATAGGAGGTGCGCAGCTTTCTGCTCATAGGTAGGTGGCTCCCGATCGGTCGCTGGTTAACGTGGTGCGGCTATGAATCAGACGCAGCCTGACAGCTTCGAAGACCTCGTGGCGGATGCGATCGACGCCCTCCCCGAGGAGTTCCAGCGCGTCATCGCGCGGGTGGCGGTCGTCGTCTCCGATCTCGGCACCGAACGCCATGCCTACGGCGAGTACTTCGGCGACGGGGTTGCAGCCGAACGCTACGAGGACCGGATCGTCATCTACCGCGACACGCTCGAACGGGATTTCGGCCACGACCGCGAGCTGCTCGCCCGGCAGGTCGAGCAGACGCTGCGGCACGAGCTCGCCCACCACCTCGGTTGGGACGAGGGTGGCGTCGGCGGTCTCGGGCTTTAGCGCACGCGGCAGACGCGCAGCAGGGTTTCGCTGATTTCCGGGTGGCCGTCGAAGCGGAAGCTTCCCCTGGCGAAGGGGAAGATCCCTTCGTTCAGATCGGCCGGCGCCCGGCAGGCTGCGGAGACGTAGCTGCGGGACTTGCCGCCGAAGCTGTAGCGGCGGCCGATCGTCAGGTCGATTTCGGTGACCGAGCCGAGGTCGCCGGCCAGGCGCGGGATGTTGGCCCGCAGGACGGTGCCGAAGTCGCCCTTCTGGAGGTGGCCGATCGTCAGCGGCACGACCAGCGTGAAGCGAACGGGGGTGGCGCCGAAGAGGTGGAGCAGCAGGGCCTGGCGGCCGTGGCTGCGGCTGTTGAAGGCGAGGATTTCCCCCGAGGTATCGATCTCGCGCCCGAGCTTGACGACGGCGTGGAAGCGTCCGCGCCCGACCAGGGAGGGCCGGCAGCGCGCCAGGGCGGCCTTGCTGCTGGTCGACTGCAGCGTCGGCGCCGTGCAGACGGGCAGGCCGGTGGTTTCGAGCTGGCCGTTGCGGTTGATCGCGACTTCGATCCGGCGCAGCGGCGGCGGGTGGCTGCCGTCGGTGGTGGCGACCTTGCCGGTCACCTTGACGTCGACCGGAGCCGGGTGCAGGCGCGGCAGCACGTGCGGGGAGAAGTCGGCGTTGAAGGTGACCACGATCCCGTCCTTGGCGACCCTGACGGCCTGCGAGCTGGCCGCCCCGACGAGAGTCAGGGCGAGGATCGCGATCGAGATGAGGGTCCGGCGGCGCATGCTCCAGGGGACGAGTCTAGGCACCGGAATCTGCGGCTAGGGTTGAGCAATGGTTGAGCCTTCCCGATGGGCCGAGCTCTCTGTCGGAGACGAGTTCGCCGGCTACCGGATCGAGCGGCGGCTGGGGCGCGGGGGGATGGGGATCATCTACCTGGCGACCGAGCCGGGACTGGAGCGATCGGTGGCGCTGAAGCTGATCGCGCCGGAGGCCGCCGCCGACGATGTCTTCGCCCGGCGCTTCGCCGAGGAGTCGCGGATCGCCGCCTCGATCGAGCATCCCAACGTGGTTCCGATCTACGCCGCCGGCGAGGAGGACGGGGTGCCGTGGATCGCGATGCGCTTCGTCGCCGGCTCCGACCTGCAGCGGCGGGTCGCCCGCGAGGGCGGGCTCGAGCCCGCCGACGCGGTGAGCCTGATCGCGCAGATCGGCAACGGGCTCGACGCGATCCACACCGCCGGCCTGGTTCACCGCGACGTCAAGCCGGCCAACGTCCTGCTCAGCGGCGAGGCCGGCAGCGAGCACGCCTACCTCACCGACTTCGGCGTCGCCCGCAACGTCGCCACCCAGTCCGGCCTGACCCAGACCGGCCGCTTCGTCGGCACCCTCGACTACGTCGCCCCGGAGCAGATCTCCGGTGAGCCGATCGACGCCCGGGTCGACGTCTACGCGCTCGGCTGCCTGCTCTTCAAGCTCTTGACCGGCGAGGTGCCCTTCCCGCGTGAGGGGGAGGCGGCGCGCCTCTATGCCCACCTCCACGATCCGCCGCCGGCACCCTCGCTCCACGCCCCGGCCGTGCCGATGGCCCTCGACGACGTCGTCGTCCGGGCGATGTCGAAGTCGCCGGAGGATCGCTATCCCTCCGCCGGCGACCTCGGCCGGGCGGCGCAGGCCGCCCTCAGCGGGACAGCGATCTCGATCCCGGAGCGCACCGTCGCCACCGGCGCCGCCGCGACGCGGGAGCGGGAAGTGATTGGCGAGCTCTCACCCGCCGAGACCGCAAAAATCCTCCCCCAAGAAGGATTTTTGCGGTCTCGCGAGCTTCAGGGCTCGCGAAGCAGTCGAGGGCTGCGGGTAGTCGAGACGCTCGGAGCGCTTCTTGTCGTCGTTGCTGTGGTGGCGATGCTGATCGCTGCGGGCGATAGCGGGGGAGATGGTGGCGGTTCAACCCGTGACGCAAAGGGCGCGAGGGCTGCGGCAGGGGCCAGCGCTGACCAGCCGAAGCCGAAGCCGCAGACGCTGACCGAGGCCGAGCTGATCCGCCAGGGCGACGAGATCTGCGAAGAAAGCCGCGACAAGTTCCTCCGCTTCCGCGATCCCGAAGCGGAGGTGGTCCCCGACGTGGCCTACTCCCGGGTTCTGGTCGGGATCTCCACCAACGCCGTCGAGCAGTTCGAAGCGCTGGTGCCGCCGCAGTCGCTGAAGGCGGCATACAACCGCTACGTCGCCTCGCAGCGGGAAGTCAAGCAATGGGATCGCGACGCCCTCGCCGCCGCCGAGGCCGAAGACCCGACCGTCTACGTCGAAGCACGCGAAACGCGCACCGACAGCGAAGCGGACCGGAAGCAGATGGCGGAAGAGATCGGCTTCCACGTCTGCAGCGGCAGCGAAGCGTGACCGAGAAGTGACGGACTGGCTCGACCCCGCGCTCGATCTGGCGACGAGACTTCGCACGCAGGCGAGCCACTGCGCCCGCCTCGGGTCGCCCTTCTACTCCGGCCTGCTCGAGCTGGCCGCGGCCGATGCCGAAGCAGGCGGGCCGGTGGCGCAGGTGCTTCGCGGCCACGAGAGCGATCCACCCGACTCGATGCTGGCTCTGCGTTTGCTGGGTGCGGTGCGGCGGCGGGTGCTCGAAGGTGCCCTGTCGGACATGGAGTGGCCGACGTTTCGGCAGGCTCTGGCCGACGACGCCGAGGCGATTCGTGCACTGCTGGACCGCCCGGTGCAGACCAACGAAGTCGGCCGCTGCGCGGCGTTGCTGCCGGGTTTCCTCGCCGCGGCCGAGCGAACAGGGCTGCCGTTGCGGCTACTGGAGGTCGGCGCCAGCGCCGGGTTGAACCTGCGCTGGGATCGCTACGGCTACGAGGCCGATCGCTTCACCTGGGGCGACCTCGATTCGCCGGTCCGGATCGAGTTCGAGCTGAGCGGCGAGGTGCCGGGGGCACCGCCCGTGGAGGTGGCCGAGCGGCGCGGCTGCGACAGCAGTCCCATCGATCCCTGCAGCGAGGAGGGCAGGCTGACGCTTGAAGCGTTCGTCTGGCCCGACCAGGTCGCCCGCCTGCGGCGCCTGCGGGCTGCGCTCGATGCGGCAGAGCAGTTGCCGATCGAGGTCGAGCGAGCTTCCGCCGCCGGCTGGATCGACGATCGCATCGGCGAAGCCCGCGAGGGGGCGACGACGGTCCTCTTCCACTCGATCGTCATGCAGTACCTCCCCGATGCGGAACGGATCGAGTTCGAGCGCATCGTGCGCGCTGCGGGTGAGGCCGCCGACGAGAGCTCGCCGCTCGCCTGGTTGCGGATGGAGCCCGCCGGCGAGCGGGCGGAGGTGCGCCTGACCTACTGGCCCGGCGGCGAAGATCGCCTCCTCGCCCGCGTCGGCTATCACGGCGACCCCGTGCAGCTGCTGAAGTAGCGGCTCAGTCGTCCTTGCCGTCGCCGGGGTGGGTGATGCGTTCGGCTCGTTCGCGCACTTCTTCGCTTGCTTCGCGGGTCGCGGCGAAGGCCTCCTCTTTTGCCGCCGCCAAGCCCTCGCTGGGCTTGCCGCCGACCATGTCGCGGAAGGCGTTCTTGAAGCGCTCGGTGCGGCGGTCCGGGGGGAAGCGCTCCTCGGCTCGGGCCTGCTTCTTCGGGCGCCGCTCGCCGTAGCGCCGCCGCGCCCAGGCCGAGCCCGGCTTGCCGAGCCGGCAGGCGCCGTAGAGGGCGATCGGGAAGACGAAGAAGCCGATGCAGCCGTGCAGTATCCGGCCCTTGGCGAAGCAGATCGCGACGAGGAGGAAGACGATCAGGGCGCTGAGGACGGTGCCGAGGATCGACCCGATCGAGCCGTCTTCGATCGTGAACGGGGTGAAGCCGAGCAGCGCCAGCAGCATCAGCGCGGCGGCGATTACCGTCGCGTCGATCGAGCTGCGCCCCTCCTCGGCCCAGTAGACGTCGTCGAGGTAGACCCAGAGCGCGAACTCGTCGATCGTCAGGCCGGCGCCGATCCCGAAGGCGAAGGCGCAGATCTCGGTCCAGGGGCTGTTGCCGAAGGCGGCGAAGCCGCCGGCGCCGGCGACCATCATCGTCACGATCCCGAAGACGAGGTGGTGGAGATGGACGCCGCTGTCGCTGACGATGCTCCCGGGCCACCACGGGACCTTGGGGCTGCGCATCAGCCGCGTGCTCATGCGGATGAAGGCGAAGGAGAGGATGAACCCGATCAGGACCAGGTAGAGGCCCTGCAGCTCGTGTTCGGCGATCCGGTCGTAGAAGTCGCCGAAGACGGACGCGGTGATCATGCCGGCACCGGAGTCAGGTGGACCGGAGGCGCCTCGCCGTCCTTCGCCCGCATCAGCTCGACCGTCAGCAGCACCGCGGCGACGGCGAAGACGGGGGAGAGGGCGGCGTCGGCGAGGGACTCCGCCAGCCAGGTGGCGAGGAAGGTGTGGCCGAAGAGGTCGTGGACCAGGGTGGCCAGGCCGCCGCCGATCGCGTCACCGACGAGCTCGATCGGGACGAGCACCAAGAAGACGAGCCAGAAGTTGCCGCGGACGAGAGCGAGGCTGCGGCGCAGGGCGCCGATTGCGGTCCGGTCCTCGAGCTCGACCACCGGGCCGGCGAGCCCGAGCCAGACGTAGGCGAGGACGCCGGGAACGACGGCGAGCAACAGCCCGAGGCCGACGATCGCGACGAAGATCAGGTCGACCGCGATCAGCCGGCGGTAGTTGAGCCGCCGGGCGATCTCGCGCAGCGGCGGCGGGTCCTCGCCGTGCGGATGGGTGAGCGAGACCGCGATCGCGCCGCTGAAGAAGACCTCGCCCAGCAGACCGGTGAGGGTGACGGCGCCGACCGCGAGCGCCAGCGCCGCGAGTTTGACCCCGTTGGTGATGTTCAGCGCGTCGAGTTCGACGTTCAGCGTCAGCGCGCTCAGCAGCCCGATCGGGACGAAGACGATCACCGCCAGCAGCAGGATCGAAGACGCCCAGCCCCAGTAGGTGCGCCAGATCCGCGCGTAGGTGGTGGCCAGTCGGCGGCGCAGGCTCACCGGCGTCGGTCTCGCCGGCCGGCGGGGCGGCGTCCCCGCGCCTCGAGCCGCGACTGGCTCGACTCCGAGGCCGGCACCCGCTTGAGGTTGCCGAGCTCGGGCAGCAGCAGCTCTTCGGCGCAGCGCCGGTGCCAGTGGTGATGATCTGTGCCGCCGAGGCGGCGCACGTACTGGACGACGGTGTGCTCCTCGCCGACGGGAATGTCGCCGTGGCAGCCCGGGCAGTGGTAGAGCTTGCGGGCGATCCCCCGGATCAGCCAGGTCTCGTCGCCCTCTTCGTTCAGCCCGGTGAGGGACCAGCGCATGCTCGGGAGTCCCTCGAACTGGCTCACCTCAGCGCCGCCTCGACATCCAGGCGAAGCCGGCGGCCATCGCCACGTTGGCGACCCCGGCGAGCTGCAGGCCGAGCTTTGCACCTGGTCGGCTGACCGCCGGCGAGGCCGACCAGAGGGCATCGGTCGCGATCTCCGTTCCCCGCAGCCAGGCGAGCGACTGCCAGTCGCCGGAGGTGCCGCGGCGGTCCGCGACCAGATGCGCGGCGGCGAAGGTCAGCCAGATCGGCCCGCAGCGGCGGAAGAGGTGCTTTGCGTCCGGCGAGGGCTCGTCATGGCCGAGCACCTTGAGGGTCGTTTCGGGTGCCGCGATCGCGGCACTGCCGAGCAGCAGGTCGAAGACGATCATGTTGCGATTGGTGAGGCGCAGGGCCTTTTCGAGGGTCATCTGCGACGAATCCAACCAGAACCTGGAAGGGAAAGGGTCAGGTTCGGCGAAATGGACCGCCGTGACCAAGACCGCAACGAAGTCCCCACAGCTCAAAAGCCTTTCCGACTACATCCAGGAGCGTTTCGACGAGTTCTCGCGCTCCCAGAAGGACGTCGCCCGATACATCGTCGACCATCTCGACGAGGCAGCCTTCCTCACCGCCGAGGAGCTGGCCCGGAGAGCGAGCACCTCGTCCTCGACGGTGGTGCGCTTCTCCCAGGCCCTCGGTTTCGAGGGCTACCCCGAGCTCCAGCAGGCGGCGATCGAGGAGTACCGCACGACGATCGCCACCAGCGGCGCCAACGGCGGGGCTCTCTTTTCCTTCGACCACTCCGAGCTGGAGGGATCGCTCAGCGCCGACTACTCGAACCTCGAGGAAACCGCGCGCAAGCTGAGCACCGAGCAGGTTCAGTCCGCGGTCGCGGCGCTGGCCGAAGCCCAGCGGATCGTGATCGTCGGCGTCGACCAGATGGCCTTCTTCGCCAGCTACCTGCGCCACACCCTCAGCCTGCTCGACATCCGCGCCGAGATCGTCGCCAGCACCGGCGGCGAGTCGCTCCAGCGCCTCGGCCGGATCGACGAGAACACGCTCGTCATCACCCTTTCGGCCGGCCGCGCCCACCCGCTGCTGCTGCGGGCGATGAAACTGGCTCTGCACCGCGGCGCCCGCACCCTGGCGATCTCCGATGCCTCGATGTCCGAGGTCGGCGAGCACGCCGAGCTGACGCTCTACTTCTCCTCCAACAGCCCCAGCTTCACCCGCAGCCACACGGCTCTCATGGCGCTTGTCCAAGGTTTGGCGTACGGGTTGTACGCACGGGACGAAGCCGCGCACAAAGACCGCATTCGTGCCTACAAACTGAAGTAACGCTGGAGGCAGGCCGGCATCTCCGCCACGTAAGATGGCCGGGATGACCGAGCGCGCGACGTTTCGACTGAAAACCGGCCTCGCCGAGATGCTGAAAGGTGGGGTGATCATGGACGTGGTCACGCCCGAGGAGGCGAAGATCGCCGAGGAGGCCGGCGCCTGCGCGGTGATGGCTTTGGAGCGGGTCCCCGCCGACATCCGCCGCGACGGCGGCGTCGCCCGGATGTCCGATCCGGCGATGATCAAAGGGATCCAGGAGGCCGTCTCGATCCCGGTGATGGCCAAGGCCCGGATCGGCCACTTCGCCGAGGCCCAGGTTCTGCAGGCGCTGGAAGTCGACTACATCGACGAGTCCGAGGTGCTGACCCCGGCCGACGAGCGCAACCACATCGAGAAGCTCGCCTTCGACGTGCCCTTCGTCTGCGGCGCGACCAACCTCGGCGAGGCGCTGCGGCGCGTCGGCGAGGGGGCGGCGATGATCCGCTCCAAGGGCGAGGCCGGGACCGGCAACGTCGTCGAGGCGGTTCGCCACATGCGCGAGATCACCTCCGGGATCAAGCGGCTCGCGCAGCTGCGCCCGGAGGAGCTCTCGGCCGAAGCGAAAGAACACCAGGCGCCGTTGGAAGTAGTCCAGGAGGTCGCCGCGGCGGGCCGCCTGCCGGTGCCGCTGTTCTGCGCCGGCGGGATCGCGACGCCAGCCGACGCGGCGCTGATGATGCAGCTGGGGGCCGAGGGGAACTTCGTCGGCTCCGGGATCTTCAAGAGCGGCGACCCCGAGCGGCGGGCGCGGGCGATCGTCGAGGCGACCACCCACTTCGACGACCCCGAGCGGGTCGCAGCCGCCTCGATCGGGCTCGGCGAGGCGATGCCCGGCCTCGAGATCGGCGACCTCGCCGCCGAAGACGCCTTGCTGCAGAACCGCGGAGCGTAGGTGGCTGGCCTCGAGGTCGGCGTCCTCGCTCTGCAGGGTGGCTTCGAAGCTCACCTCGACACCCTGCGCCGGCTCGGAGCCGAGCCGAGCGAGGTCCGCACCCCGGCTGACATGGAGGGTCTCGACGCGCTGGTGATCCCCGGTGGCGAGAGCACGACGATCGGCAAGTTGATCGCCTCGGCCGAGCTGGAGCCGGCTCTGCGCGCCCACCACGAGGCGGGACGGCCGATCCTCGGGACCTGCGCCGGATTGATCGTCTGCGACGCCGACCACCTCGGCTTCCTCGACGCGACCGCGCAGCGGAACGCCTTCGGGCGCCAGCTGCAGAGCTTCGAGGCCGATCTCGAGGTCGAGGGCGCCGGCGACGAGCCGCTGCGCGCCGTCTTCATCCGCGCGCCGTGGGTCGAGCGGCACGGGCCCGGTGTGGAGGTGCTCGCCTCCTACGGGGGCCACCCGGTGGCGATCCGCGAGGGGAACGTCCTCGCCTGCTCCTTCCACCCGGAGCTGACCGACGACCCGCGGTTTCACGCGATCTTCATGGCGATGACCACGGCCGCCCGCGAACGGGCGGGGGAGGAGGCAAGACGATGAGCGGAGGCGATCCCCGGGTCCAGAACCTGGCGAAGATCCTGGTCGGCTACTCGACCAAGGTGCAGGAGGACGACGTCGTCGCGATCGACGGCGAGAGCGCCGCGGCGCCGCTGCTGCTGGCGGTCTACGAGGAGGTGCTGCAGGCCGGTGGGCACCCGGTCCTCAACGTCGCCCTCGACGGCCAGATCGCCGCCTATTTCAAACACGCCTCCGACAAGCAGCTGGAATGGATCTCGCCCTTCGCCGAGTGGATGGTCGACAACGTCGACGTGCGGATCGCGATCGGCGCCAGCACCAACACGCGCGAGCTCTCCGGCGTGGCGCCGGAGCGCCAGACGCTGCGCCAGTCGGTCACCGGCGACCTGATGACGCGGGCGATGAAACGCAGCGCCGAAGGCTCGTTCCGCTGGTGCTACACGCTCTACCCGACCAGCGCCTACGCCTCGGAGGCGGAGATGAGCCTCGCCGACTACGAAGACTTCTACTACGGCGCCTGCTTGGCGACCGACCCCGAGCCGCTGACCGCCTGGAAGCGCGCCTCGGAGGAGACGACGCGGCTGGCGGGCTGGATCGAGGGCCACGAGGAGGTGCGGGTGACGGCGCCTGGGACCGATATCAGGCTCGGCATCGCGGGGCGCACGTTCATCCCTTGCGTCGGCGACAACAACATGCCCGACGGCGAGTTCTTCACCGGCCCGGTCGAGGACTCGGTCGAGGGCGAGGTCAGCTTTCACCTGCCGGCGGTGATCGGCGGCCGCGAGGTCTCCGGCGTGCGCCTGCGCTTCGAGGCCGGCAGGGTCGTCGACGCCTCGGCCGAGCGCGGCGAGGAGTACCTGCTGAAGCTACTCGACACCGACGAGGGCGCCCGCACCCTCGGCGAGCTCGGGATCGGGACCAACTACGGGATCGCCAAAGGCACCCGCGAGGTCCTGCTCGACGAGAAGATCGGCGGCACCGTCCACATGGCGGTCGGCAGCAGCTACCCCGAGTCCGGCGGCGAGAACGAGTCCGCCGTCCACACCGACCTGGTCTGCGACCTCCGCCTGGGCGGCAAGCTCGAAGTCGACGGGGTCGTAATGCAGGAAGACGGAAAGTTCGTCGTCTAGCGCGTCAGGTTTGGGCGATGATGGCGATCACGCCCACCACCCAGGCGACAAGCATCCCGCCGAAGAGGCGGTACATGGTCTGGTTCAGCATTGCGGCTTGAGCCGCCATCTCTCCACGTACGGCCGCGAACTCCGTCGCCACCTCTTGACGGACTGCCTGCGATTCGCCTTTCATATCGCCGCGCACGGCGGCGAATTCGCCGCGCACGGCGGCGAATCCGGTCGCCATCTCTTGACGGATCGCCTGCGATTCGGCTTTCATCTCGGTGCGGACTGCCCGGAATTCCTCGCGCATGTCTTTGAACCCAGCTTCCATGCGGCGATCGATGCTCTCGACCCGTGCGTTCAGGTCGTCGAGTCTCTGGTCGGTCCACTGGTCCCTTGCCATCACGGCCATTTTGCCATGCTACAGAGGGAGATGCAACGTATTGTGCGCGAAACGTAAAAGTTCCGTGCCAGCTCTCGCCACGCTTCGTTACTGATCCGGCAGCGGGGACCCGGCGAGCAGGAAGAACCAGAGGGTCAGGGCGAGGGCGGCGAGCATCACCGAGGCCATCAGCACCGCCTCGACCACCGTCACCGAGTGGGCGACGGGGCTGGTGTCCCGCATGCTCTTCAGCCAGCTGGGGCGCATAGGCGCCAGGCGATTGGTGCCGGTGATGCGGATATAGAGGTTGTTGAGGCGGCCGATCAGCCAGGCGACGAAGAGGATCGAGGTGACGATCCCGACCGCGACGACGGCATAGGGGCCGCCGCTGGGGAACTGCGTCTCGGAGAGCTTCGAGGCGATGTAGACCCAGCTCAGCGGGATCGCCGTCCAGAGCGAGAAAGCGGCGAGCAGCATCGCGACGAAAACCAGCCCCGCGGCGAGGGCGCGTCCGGCTCCGTGGGTTCTCTCCGTCGTGGCCATGCAGCGACTTCATAGAATGGCAGGCGATGTCCGGTCATTCCAAGTGGCACTCGATCAAACACAAGAAGGGCGCTGCCGACGCGAAACGCGGCAAGCTCTTCAGCAAGCTGGCGCGGGCGATCACCGTCGCCGCGCGCGACGGCGGCGGTGACGTCAGCGGCAATCCGACCCTGGCGACCGCGGTCCAGAAGGCCAAAGACGCCTCGATGCCCAAGGACAAGATCCAGAAAGCGATCGACGTCGGCACCGGGGCCGGGGCCGACGGGGCCGCGATCGAACGGATCATGTACGAGGGATACGGCCCGGCTGGCGTTGCGGTCCTCGTCGAGGCCCTGACCGACAACCGCAACCGCGCCAGTGCCGAGATCCGCCACGCCTTCTCCAAACACGGCGGCAGCCTCGGGGAGCCGGGCTCGGTCGCCTGGATCTTCGAGAAAAAGGGGGCGATCGTCGTCGACGGCAACCGATATGGCGAGGACGACCTGATCGGCGCGATCGACGCCGGCGCCGAAGATGTGCAGGAGGATGAGGACAAGCTCCGAGTCATCTGCCAGCCCACCGATCTCACTGCAGTCCGCGAGGCGCTGGAGGGGGAAGGCATCGAAGTCGAGTCCGCAGGCCTGGTTACCGAGCCGAAAAGCAGCGTCGAGCTCAAAGGTCACGACGCGGAGCGCCTCCTCAAACTCCTCGATGCGCTCGACGATCAGGATGATGTTGATGAGGTCTTCGCGAACTTCGATATTCCGGCTGACGTTCTGGAGAAGCTGGCGGCCTGAGGCCGCCTGACCAAGCAAGAAGGCGACCGCCGACGAGCGAATAGCAGCGCTATTCGTGAGGAGGTGGGTGCCTTCTGGCGCAGTGTCAGGTGGCCTCAGGGGAGGCATCCGATGGGATTCCGAGAATCAGTGCCTATGCAAGTTGTGATGGGTATTGATCCTGGTGCTGCCAACCTTGGTTTTGGGATCGTGCGGGTGGAGGGGAGCCACATGGTTGCTCTTGACGGAGGGGTGGTGGAGACCGCTCCGGATCAGCCGATGGAGCGCAGGTTGGAGCGGATTCACAGGTCTTTGGCGGAGCTGCTCGCCTGGCACGAGCCTAAGGCGATGGCGATCGAGCAGGTCTACTTCGGCAAGAACGTGCGCTCGGCGATGGCTGTCGGCCAGGCCAGCGGGGTCGCGATGCTGGCCGCCGCCGAACGCGGGATCGAGTGCTTCGCCTACACCCCGCAGGCGATCAAGATGGCCGTCTGCGGTTCCGGCGGCGCCGGCAAGCGCCAGGTCCAGCGGATGGTCGGAACGCTCCTCGGACTGCCCGAGCCGCCGACGCCCGACCACGCCGCCGACGCCCTCGCGGTTGCGATCTGCCACGGCAACGGCAGCGGCCACCGCAAAGCGGTCGACGTGGCGCGGGAAGCGACGGGCGCGCTGCGCGGGGAGCGGATCGCCGGGTGATCGCCGCGGTGCGCGGAGAGGTGATGGTGCGGCGGCCCGATCACGTCGTGATCGACGCGGCCGGCGTCGGCTACCGGCTGACCGTCTCCTCTGAGACCCTGAAAGCCGTCCCGGCCACGGGGCGCGACGCCTTCCTCCACGCCGAGCTGATCTCCCGCGAGGACTCCCTCTCGCTCTACGGCTTCTCCTCCGAGGAGGAGCGCGACCTCTTCCGGCTGCTGATCACGGTCAGCGGCGTCGGGCCCAAAGTCGCGATCGCGACCCTCTCCGGCGGCACCGCCCGCGACCTGCTGCGGGCGATCGCGGCCGGCGACGCGAAACGGTTCCAGGCCGTGCCCGGGATCGGCAAACGGACCTCGGAGCGGATCATCGTCGAGCTGCGCGAGAAAGTCTCCGGGGCGCTCGAGGAAGAGGTCGCCCTGGCCGGCGCCGAGGACAGCGATCCCCGATCGCTCGCCCGCGACGGTCTCGTCAACCTCGGCTACGCGCCGCTGGAGGCAGAGCAGCTGCTCGACGGGGTGGAGGGCTCCGAGCCCGAGGACCTGGTCGCCGCCGCCCTGCGCAAAGCGGCTTCGGCGAGGAACGCGGCGTGACCGGCGAGCCACCGGACATCGGGGGCAACCGGATTCGCACGCCCGGGATCGGCGAGGAGCCGGTGCCGGTCGACGCCGAGGTCAAGGTCCACGACGCCCGCGCCGAGGCCCCCGACGAGGACCTCGACCGCTCGCTGCGGCCGCCGACGCTGGAGGACTTCGTCAATCAGACGCAGGTGACCGACCAGCTGGCGATCTTCATCGAGGCCGCCAAGCGCCGCGGCGAGCCGCTCGACCACGTCCTGCTCGCCGGCCCTCCCGGCCTCGGCAAGACTTCGCTCGCGCACATCGTCGCCGCCGAGCTCGGCGTGCCGATGGTCCAGACCGCGGGCCCGGCCCTGGAGCGAAAGGCCGACGTCGCCTCGTTCCTCACCGCGCTGGAGCCCGGCAGCGTCTTCTTCATCGACGAGATCCACCGTCTGGGAAGGGCCGTCGAGGAGACCCTCTACCCGGCGATGGAGGACGGCGAGCTGCCGGTCGTCCTCGGCCAGGGTGCGGGCGCCCGCACGGTGACGCTGCCGCTGCCGCCGTTCACGCTGGTCGGCGCGACGACCCGGTCGGGGCTGCTGACCACGCCGCTGCGCGACCGCTTCGGGGTCTCCCACCGCCTCGAGTACTACGCGACCGAGCACCTGGCGCTGATCGTCGAGCGCTCGGCCGGCATCCTCGGCGTCGAGGTCGACGCCGCCGGGGCGGAGACGATCGCCTCCCGTTCGCGGGGGACGCCGCGGGTCGCCAACCGCCTGCTGAAGCGGGTCCGGGACTTCGCCCAGGTGAAGGGGTCGGGGCGGATCGGTGCCGAGGTCGCCGCCGGCGCGCTGGAGATGCTCGAGGTCGACGCGGGCGGGCTCGATCGCAGCGACCGAGCCCTGATCGACACCATCGCGACCAAGTTCGGCGGCGGCCCCGTCGGGCTCTCGACCCTGGCGGTTGCGATCGGCGAGGAGCAGGACACGATCGAGGACGTCCTCGAGCCTTATTTGCTCCAGCAGGGCCTGCTGAAGCGGACCCCTCGCGGGCGGGTTCTGACCCAGCGCGCGTACGAGCATCTCGGCCTGCCGATGCCCGAAGGTGCGGCGAGCCTCTTCTGAGCCTCGCCAGCTAGCCTGTCGAACATGCCGTTCTTCATCTGTCCGAATTGTGGGCACCGGGAGGTGAGCGGGGAGCGAACCGCGGGTTTCAGCACCCGTCCCAAGGGCTGCTCGAAATGCGGCTTCGGCTTTGTATTCGAATTACTCGACGATTATTATCCGGCACCCAATGCGGCCTTTTTCGTCTGTGACAAGCAGGAACGCGTGATCGACGCCGGCAAAGGCAGCTTCGAGCTGACCGGTTTGACCGACGAGGACGTGATCGGCCGCCCGGTTCGCGAGGTCCTCGGGCTCGACTGGATCGACAACGGCGACGGTGGCGTCGAGGCCGACACCGACAAAGACGGCGTCAGCGACCCGATCGAGACCTCGCTGGAGTGGGGGGTCCGCTCGCTCGGCAAGCGGGTCTCCGTCAACGCCGAGGGTGACCTGCCCGCGCGGGCCGTCGCCGACGTCTTCCCTGCCTATGACGACGACGGGGGGCTCCTCCTCGTCCTCACCCCGGAGGGCTAGCGATGGGGACCCGGCGCAGCCACGTTCTGGTCCTCCTGCTCGTCCTCGGGATGGTGATCGTCTCCGGGATCGTCATCGCCAGCAAGGAGACGAAGCTCGGCCTCGACCTGCAGGGCGGCCTCGAGCTCGTCTACCAGGGTCAGCCGACCGGGACCGCGACCGAAGTCAGCGGCGAAGACATCGACGAGTCGATCTCGATCATCGAAGAGCGGATCAACAAGCTCGGCGTCTCCGAGCCCGAGGTGGCGCGGCTGGGCACCGAAAACATCACGGTCAGCCTGCCCGGCGTCACCGACGCCAACCGCGCTGCCGAACAGGTGGGAACGACGGCGCAGCTCTACTTCTACGACTGGGAGCCGAACCTGATCGGCCCGGAGAAGGCGATCGGCAGCAAACCCGGCCAGCCGTCGGAAAATGCGCTGAAAGAATCGGAAAAACGCTGGCTCGCCGCGGGGCGCAACCCGAAAAAACCCGAGCAGGGGCGGCTGGTTTTTGCCGGGGCCTACCCGACCGCTTACGAAGCGGCGCTGCTCGCCGCCGAACAGGAACCGAACGAGAACTGCGAAAACTGCTCGGTCGCCAAGCCCCGCTACTACCTGTTCGAGAAAGCGGCGCCGCATGAACTGGTGGCCGGGCCCGAGCTGGCGGAAAAAGACCTCTACGTCAGCCCGACCGGGGAGAAACTGCCGAAAGACGGGATCGTCGTCGAAGTGCCGGCCGGCACGGTTTTGGTCTCCGAACTCCCCGTCGACGAAGCCGGCAAGGTGATCGAGGGCTCCGACCCCGGCTGGTACGCGCTGAAAGACGATCCGGCGCTGAGCGGGCACGACATCACCAACCCCGAACAGTCCTACGAAAACGGAACCAACGAACCGATCGTCACCTTCAGCTTCACGGACTCCGGTCGGAGCGCGTTCCAGGAAGTCACCCGCGCGATCGCCCAGCGCGGCCAGGCGCAGGCGATCGGCCCCGCCAGCGCGGAAGAAGCGGCAGCGCGCTCCGGCCACTTCGCGGTCGTCCTCGACAACGAAGTCAAAACCCGGCCGATCATCGACTACTCCCAGAACCCGGACGGGATCGACGGCCGCCAGGGCGCCCAGATATCGGGAGGCTTCAACGACATCGACGAGGCGCAGGAACTGGCGACGACCCTGCAGATCGGCGCTCTGCCGATCAACCTCAAACTGATCAGCCAAACCCAGGTCTCGGCGACCCTCGGCAGCGAAGCCCTCCACCAGGGCACCAAAGCCGCAGTCATCGGCTTCGCCCTGGTGATCCTCTTCCTGCTCCTCTACTACCGCTTCCTCGGCCTGATCGCCTCGATCGCCCTGGGCGCCTACGCGATCATCTTCTTCGCCCTCATCGACCTGATCCCGATCACCCTCACCCTGCCTGGGATCGCCGGCCTGGTGCTGACGATCGGCGTCGCCGCCGACTCGAACATCGTCATCTTCGAGCGAATAAAGGAGGAGGTCCGGGCTGGACGCTCGATGTCGAGCGCGATCGCCGCTGGCTACAAACGCGGAATCAGCACGATCATCGACGCCAACGTCGTCACCCTGCTGACCGCCTTCATCCTCTTCGTCCTCGCCAGCTCGGGGGTCAAGGGATTCGCCTTCACCCTCGGCGTCGGCACGATCGTCTCGCTGCTGACCGCCGTCGTCTTCACCCAGGCGCTGCTCGGCAGCATGAGCCGCTCGCGGCTGCTGCGCTCGGCGAGCGCGCTGGGCGCCGGCGGCGAGGGCAAACGGTGGCACTTCGACTTCATGGGCGCGAGCCGCTGGTTCTTCTCGATCTCCGGCGTGATCCTGATCGTCGGCGGCCTCGCCCTGGCGACGAAGCAGCTCAACTTCGGCATCGACTTTGAGTCCGGCACCCGGATCAAGGTGGCGCTGGAACAGTCGACCGACGAGGAAGCCGTGCGCGACGCGCTCGACGAAGCCGGGATCAAGGGTGAGGAGATCCAGCAGGTCGAAAACGACCCGAACTTCGGCGACAACGTCTTCCAGATCCAGTCCCACCAGCTCGAGCCGGGGGAAGTGCGCGAGGCGCAGGCTGCGCTGGAGTCCGAATTCGGGATCGCCGAAGACGGCTTCGACAGCACCAGCGTCGGGCCGACCTTCGGGCAGCAGGTGGCCGACAGCGCGCTGAAGGCCCTGATCTTCTCGCTGCTGGTGATCTGCGGCTACGTCGCGCTGCGCTTCGATCCGAAGTTCGCGGTGCCGGTCCTGATCGCGATCTTCCACGACATCCTGATCACCGCCGGCGTCTACTCGTTGACCGGAAAAGAGGTGAGCAGCGGTACGGTCGCCGCCTTCCTGACGATCTTGGGTTACTCGATCTACGACACCATCATCGTCTTCGACCGGATCCGCGAGAACGTCCCGCGGATGCCGAGGGCCGCCTTCTCACAGATCGTCAACCGCTCGATGAGCGAGGTGCTGACGCGGTCGCTCGCGACCAGCTTCTCGACCCTCCTCGGGGTGACCTCGCTGCTCGTCTTCGGCGGCGCCACCCTGCAGGACTTCGCCTTCGCGATGTTGGTCGGGATCGCCTCCGGGACCTACTCGTCGATCTTCATCGCCTCGCCGGTGCTGACCGCCTGGAAGGAACGCGAGCCGGGCTTCATCCGCCGTCGCCAGCGGATCGCCGAAGTCGAGGGCGGCCGGGTTCCGGCCTACGCCGACGAGATCGAGATGGCGAAACTGCGGCGCGACGACGAGATCGAAGCGGGCGCCGCGGCACAGCTCGACGACGCGGTCGCCGAGGCGGCTCCCGGCGCCGTGGCCACGGCCGAGCGGCCCGAGGATTCGGGCAACGGAACCGGCTCGCGGGAGAACGGCGACACCGATGCCGCCGCCGCGGCATCGGCCGAGCGCCGCCAGCGGAACGCCGAGCGCCGCGCCCGCCGCCAAGCACGACGCAAGCACGGAAGGGGCCGCTAGATGGCGCTGCTCGTTTTCTTCATGATGGGAATCGCCTTCTGGCACTTCACCGTCTTCCTCCCGGACCGCTTCTGGCAGGGGATCGTCGGCGCCTTCATCGGCGCCGTCCTGGGGTCGATCGTCTTCGGGATGATCGTCCAGGAGGCGAGCGGCAAAGACCTGGGGGACACCGACCTCTCGACGGCGCTGATCGCGATCCCCGGCACCGCGATCGGCCTGGCGATCGTCTACTTCATCGGCGCCCGCTCCGAAGAGCGCGTCGGCTGAGCCGGGCGAGGGTTTTCCCGCACCTTCGGGATCTCCCGGTCGCGGTATCCGCCGCGACGGCTCCTAGCCTGGAAGGGTGCCCGGAGCCATCAGCCCATTTGCCGCCGAGCCATATTCCTACGCGGATGCACGCACCCTGGCCGACGAGCTGGGGCTGAGCGAACCGATTGCGGTGACGCTTGTCCGTCGCGGCTACCGGACGCCGGAGCAGGCGCGGGCCTTCCTCGCCGCCGACGAGACCCACTCGCCGTTTGCCTTCGAGGCGATGGAGGCGGTGGTCGAGCGGGTCCGCGCGGCGATCGCCGACGGCAGGCGGATCACCGTCCACGGCGACTTCGACGTCGACGGGGTCTGCGCCACCACCCTGGTGGTCTCGACCCTGCGTGGGCTGGGCGCCGATTGCGACTGGTTCATCCCCAACCGGATCGAGGACGGGTACGGGCTCTCGGCGGAGAACGTCAGGCGGTTGGCGGAGCGGGGGACGGGGCTGCTGCTGACGGTGGACTGCGGGATCACTTCGGTGGGGGAGGTGGCGCTGGCGAAGGAGCTTGGGATGGAGGTGGTGGTCACGGATCACCATCAGCCGGCGGCGGAGCTGCCGGACTGTTTGATTCTCCATCCGCAGGTGAGCGGTTACCCGTTCGAGGGGCTTTGTGGGACCGCGGTGGCTTGGAAGTTGAGCTGTGCGTTGCGGGAGGGCGGGGAGTCCTCCTCCGGGCACATCTCGCTGGCGCTCGATGTTGAGTGCCCTGAGGAGGACTCCCCGCCCTCCCTTCCCCAACGCGATCTTGATCTGGTGGCCCTTGCCACCGTGGCGGATGTCGTACCGCTCGTTGGTGAGAACCGGGCGCTTGTGAGGCAGGGGCTGGCGGAGATCAGGCGGGCGCAGCGGCCGGGGATTCGGGCTCTGCTCGAGGTCTCCAAATGCGATCCCGAGCTGTTGGACGAGAGCGATTTGGGGTTCCGGCTGGCGCCGCGGATCAACGCTGCTGGACGGCTGTATCGGGCCGATGCTGGGGTCGAGCTGTTTCTGACTGAGGATGCGGAGCGGGCGGAGGCCATTGCTGTCGAGCTCAGCCGGGCTAATTCCGAGCGGCGGGCTACCGAGCGGGAGGTCGACACGGCTGCCGAGGCGGCTCGGCGGGAGCTGCCTGAGGACTTGCGGGAGGCACGCGGGTTTGTCGTCGCCGGGCGGGATTGGCACCCCGGAGTGGTCGGGATCGTCGCCTCGCGCCTGGTCGAGCGCCATCGCCGGCCGGTCGTCGTCATTTCGCTCGACAAAGACGGGGGTGGACGCGGCTCGGGGCGCAGCATCCCTGGCTTCAATCTTCTGGCGGCGCTCGAGGCCTGTGCGGAGCACTTGGAGGGGTTTGGGGGTCATCGGGCCGCGGCCGGATTGCAGATCAGGGCCGAGAACGTGGAGGCCTTCCAGCGTGCCTTCGCCGCTCATGCCAACGAGGTCCTCAGCGAGGAGGACCTGCTTCGCACCGAAAAGGTCGACGCGATCGTCGGCGGCGTCGGCCTCGGACTGGAGCTGGCCGAAGAGCTGAAGCAGCTGGCGCCGTTCGGGATGGGCAATCCGGGCGTGCGGCTGCTGGTGCCCTCGGCCCGGGTCAGCGACGTGCAGACGATGGGCGATAGCAAGCAGCACTCTCGGTTCAGCCTCCACAGCGGCTCCCACCGCGCCCTCGGGGTCGCCTTCGGCCGCGCCAGCCTCGGGGTCGAGGACGAGGACGTGCTCGACGCCAGCGTCCGCCTGGAGCTCAACCACTGGAACGGCTCGGTCGAGCCCCGCGTGGTGCTACGCGAGCTGCACGCGCTCGAGGAGCCCGAGGCGGACGCGAAGGACCCGGTCCTCCCGCACGCCTGCTCGCTCGACGAAGCCACCTGGTGGGCACGCTTCGAATCCGAGCTCGAAGCGGACCCCGACGCCGAGACCGCAAAAAAGCCCCTTGAGGGTGCCTTTTTGCGGTCTCGCGAGGAGGGGCGGCGGCGAATTGGCGGAAACGCTCCGGTGGCGGTGGTGATCGCGGAGCTGGTTTCGAGTGGGGCGGGGGTGCTGGCGGTCTGCGCCGATGCTTCGCGGCGGGCGGGATTGGCCAACGGCGCTACTGGGCTCGCCCGCTTCAACGGTGGCGCGGCGCTGATCGCCTGCCACCGCTGCGGCGAAGAGGAGATCGCTCGGCTGGTGACGCGGGCGGAGTCGGGGCTTGCCCTCGTCGACTACGCCGCCCTGGAGCGAAAGCCGCAGCTGGCCGCCGCCTTCGAGCACGTCGTCCTCGTCGATCCGCCGCGGGGCGAGCCCGACGAGGAACGCGCCGGCGTCCCCTGCGGGGGGGAAGGCGGCTTCCTGCACGAGCCCTGGACCGAGGCCGAGCTGGGCTTTGCCTCCCAGGTGCTGGACGAGCAGTGGGCGACGCGAGAGGGCGTGGCGGCCGCCTACCGGGCGCTGCGGCAGACCGGCGACGTCAAGGGCAGGCGGCTGCGCGAGGCGCTCTCCGGCGGCGGCAATCACCCGCTCTGCCCGGAGGCGAGCGCCCGCCGTTTCCGCGTCCTCCGCGAGCTCGGCCTTCTGCAGGGATCGCCGGAGGGCGGCGCAGGGGTTGTCCGGGTCGTATCCTCCGTGAGGACGGATCTGCAGCGCTCAGCTGCTTTCCGTGCCTACAGCGCCAGACTTTCGGAGGCCCAGCGATCGCTGACAAGACCCAAAACGCCGTAGCTCACAAAGAGCTCTTCGCCGATCTCCTCGCCGTGATCGAGGAGTTCGATTCGGCTGCCACCGCACCCGGGAACGGGAACGGAGGCAGCGGCGGAACCGCGGTCGCGGTGGCGGCGATCGACCGGACCAGGGTCGAGCGCGCCTTCGACTTCGCCCTCGAGCGGCATGCCGACCAGCTCCGCTACTCCGGCGACGAGTTCATCACCCATCCGATCGGCGTCGCCCAGATCTGCGCCGGGATGCGCCTCGACACCGAGACCCTCTGCGCCGCGCTCCTCCACGACACGGTCGAGGACACCACCGCAAGCCTCGAGGAGATCCGGGCCGAGTTCGGCGACGAGGTCGCCCAGCTCGTCGACGGGGTCACCAAGCTGACCGGGATCACCTTCGAGAGCCGCGACGAGCGGCAGGCCGAGAACTACCGGAAGATGATGGTGGCGATGGCCACCGACGTCAGGGTGATCCTGATCAAGCTGGCCGACCGCCTCCACAACATGCGCACGCTCGGCGCCCTGCCGAAGCAGAAACAGACGCGCAAGTCGCACGAGACGTTGGAGATCTACGCCCCGCTCGCTCACCGGCTCGGGATTCACGCGATCAAATGGGAGCTCGAGGATCTCGCCTTCGCGACCCTGCACCCGCGCAAGTACGCGGAAATCAAGCAGCTCGTCGCCCAGCAGCGCGAGGAGCGGGAGAAGTACGTCACCGAAGCCGGCGACTTCCTCGCCGACGAGCTCGAGCAGGTCGGGATCGAGGCCGAGATCTCCGGCCGCGCCAAGCACTTCTACTCGATCTACACGAAGATGGCGAAGAAGGGCCGGGAGTTCAACGAGATCTTCGACCTCACCGCGATGCGGGTGATCGTCCACTCGGTCAAAGACTGCTACGGCGCAATCGGCGTCATCCACTCGCTCTGGAAGCCGCTGCCCGGCCGCTTCAAGGACTGGGTCGCGATGCCGAAGGCGAACATGTACCAGGCGCTGCACACGACCGTGATCGGGCCCGAGGGCAAACCGCTCGAGATCCAGATCCGGACCGAGGAGATGCACAAGCTCGCCGAGTACGGGATCGCCGCCCACGTCGCCTACAAAGAGGGCACCCACGGCGACCCGCAGCGGGAGAAGATGACCTGGCTGCGGCAGCTGGTCGAGGCCGAGGGCGAACAGGACCCGGCCGAGTTCCTCGAGTCGCTCAAGGTCGACCTCTTCGAGGACGAGGTCTTCGTTTTCACCCCGAAGGGCGAAGTGAAGAACCTCTCGGCGGGCTCGACTCCGCTCGACTTCGCCTACGCGGTGCACACCGACGTCGGCCACAGCTGCGTCGGCGCCAAGGTCAACGGCAACATCGTGCCGCTGCACTACCAGCTGCGATCCGGCGACATCGTCGAGGTGCTGACCGCGAAGCAGAAGCGCGGCCCCTCGCTCGACTGGCTGAAGCTGGTGCGGACCAACCGCGCCCGCAACAAGATCCGCGCCTGGTTCAAAGAGGAGCGCCGCGAGGACGCCGAGCACGACGGCCGCGAAAAGCTCGAGGAAGCCCTGCGCACGCGCGGCATCCCGATGCAGAAGGTCTCCGGTTCGGCGCTGCTGGCGGACGTGATCCGCGAGATGGGCTTCCGCAAAGGCACCGACTTCTACATCGCCCTCGGCCAGGGCAAAGTCTCGGCCAAGACCGCGGCCAACAAGCTGATGCAGCGGCTGAAGGCCGGCGAGGGGGTCGAGGAGGAGGCGGCCGGCGCGCCCGTCGGCCGCGAGGACCGCGCCCGCCGCACCAAGGACGCCTCCAACTACGGAATCATCGTCAAGGGTGTCGAGAACGTCGCCGTGCGACTGGCCAAGTGCTGCCGGCCCGTTCCCGGCGACGAGATCGCCGGCTACGTCTCGCTCGGCCGCGGGATCACCATCCACCGCACCGACTGCAAGAACGTCAAGGCGCTGAAACGCGCCCCCGAGCGCTTCGTCGAGGTGCGGTGGGAAGGCGAAAACGAGGCCTCCTACCGGGTCGAGCTGCAGATCGACGCCTACGACCGCACCCGCCTGCTCGAGGACCTCTCGCGGACCTTCTCGGAGGCCGGGATCAACATCATCGGCGCTTCCTGCACTACCAACCATCCGATGGTCAAAAACAAGTTCGTGATCGAGGTTGGGGATACGGAGCAGCTGAAGGGGTGCATCAGCCGGCTGCGTAATGTGGAGTCGGTGTTCGACGCTTATCGCGTTACGCCTGGGGCTTGAGGTCGGGTTGGTGGGGGAGGGGGGGGGGT
>DATAMR010000020.1:0-35006 GCA_036260485.1 Solirubrobacterales bacterium
CGAAGTTGCGGCGCGAGAGGCGGTTGTAGTGGCGGACGATCTCCGGCTCGGCGACCTCCGGCAGGCGCGGCGGCTCGTCACGCAGCAGCTTCGCCGGGATCAGCTCCCCCAGCGGGGGCTCGGGCACTTCGGCCGCGGGCAGGACGGCGGCGCGCCGACCCGGCTTCGACTTCTCGAAGATCGTCTGCACGGGTTCTGCCTGCTGGTTCATGCCGTCACCATCTCGGCGGCAATCGCGGCGCCGATCGCGTCGGCGAGCGCGTCGATCTGCGCCCTGGTGCGGCGCTCGGTGATCGCGACGAGCAGGCCACCCTCGAACTCGGGGTAGTCGCGCCCGAGCGGGTAGCCGGCGGCGATGCCGCGCTCGGCGCAGCGCTCCAGCACACGCTCAACCGGGGCGTCGAGGCGGAGCGCGAACTCGCGCGCGACAGGCGCCTCGTGCAACAGCTCGACTCCCTCGACGGCGGCCAGGCGCTCGCGCGCGTAGGCGGTGCGCCGGGCCAGCAGCTCGCCCAGCTCGCGGAAGCCTTGACGGCCGAGCCAGGCGAGGTGGACCATCGCCCCCAGCGCGTTCAGAGCCTGGGCGGTGCAGATGTTGTTGGTCGCTTTCTCGCGGCGGATGTGCTGCTCGCGGGTCTGCAGGGCGAGGACGAAGCCGCGGCGGCCGTCGACGTCCTCGGTTTCGCCGGCGATCCGGCCCGGCATGCGGCGGATCTGGGCCTCGGTCGCGCAGAAGAAGCCGAACGAGGGGCCGCCGAAGTCGAGGCGGTTGCCGAGCGGCTGGCCCTCGCCGAGGGCAATGTCGGCGCCGCACTCCCCCGGCGGCTTGAGGATCCCCAGGGTCATCGGGTCGCAGGCGACGACCAGGAGGGCGCCGTGCTCCCTGGCGGCGGCGCCGAGCGCCTCGACGTCCTCGACCGCGCCGAGGAAGTTGGGGCTCTGCAGGATCACGGCCGCGGTCTCGCCGTCGACCTCCTCCGCCAACGCCGCGGCGTTGGTGACCCCGCCCTCGAGCCCGACCTCGACCACCTCGGCTCCGTAGCCCTCGGAGTAGGTGGCCAGCGTCTCGCGGCTGTGCGGATGGACGCCGCGGGAGACGACGAAGCGCCTGCGCTTGGTCGCACCCATCGCCAGATAGCCGGCGGAGGCGACCGAGGAGGGCCCCTCGTAGAGGCCGGCATTGGAGACCGGCAGCCCGGTCAGCTCCGACATCGCCGTCTGGAACTCGAACATCACCTGCAGACCGCCCTGGGAGATCTCCGGCTGGTAGGGCGTGTAGGGCGTCAGGAACTCGCTGCGGGAGGTGATCGCGTCGACGATCGCCGGCACGTAGTGGTCGTACATCCCGGCGCCGACGAAGCAGACCTGCGCTTCGGCGTCGGCGTTCCGCTCGGCCAGCGCGCTCAGGCGCTCGTAGACCTCGTTCTCGGCCATCCCGTCGGGCAGAGCCAGCGGCCGGCCGAGGCGCAGCGGCTCGGGGATCTGCTCGAAGAGCTCGTCGACGGAGGCGACGCCGATCGCGTCGAGCATCTCGCGCCGGTCGTCGGGCGTCGCGGAGGTGTAGCGGGTCACGGAGCTAAGGCTAGGGAACGAGGAGGGCGGGCTCGCGCGCTAGCGGTCCAGCATCTTGCGGTATTCCTGCACGCCGAGCAGCGTCTCGGCCTCCTCCGGCGCGGTCAGCCGGACCTTGACCAGCCAGCCCTCGCCGTAGGGGTCCTCGTTGACCTTCTCGGGGCTGTCTTCGAGGGCGTCGTTGACCTCGACGATCTCCCCGGACAGCGGCGCGATCACGTCGGAGACCGCCTTGACCGACTCGACCTCGGCGTAGGAGGAGTCTTTCTGGATCGTCGCGCCGACCTCCGGCGGGTCGAAGAAGACGACCTCGCCGAGCGAGTCCTGGGCGTACCAGGTGATCCCGAGGGTGGCCTGGTCGCCCTCGATCCGGGCCCAGTCGTGTTCCTCGTGGTAGCGAAGGTCCTCGGGATAGGTGGCGTCGGACAAAACTCAGCTCCTTTTCGCGTAGAGAGGTTTAGAAGCTATCCGGGCGGGGCGGCGCTTGCCGCGCACGTCGATCTCGACCTCGGTCCCGACCGCCGCAAGCTCCGACTTCACGTAGGCCATCCCGGCGCCGACTTCGAGCGAAGGTGAGAAGGTGCCGCTGCTGACGAGGCCGACCTCCTCGCCGCCGTGGAGCACGGGGTTGCCTTCGCGCGGGATCCCCTTGTCCTCGATCTCGAAGGCGACGAGCGTCTCGGCCGTACCCTCGGCGCGCGCGGCGGCGATCGCCTCGGAGCCGATGAAGCCCGTCTGCTCCTTGCAGCACCAGCCGAGGCCGGCCTCGATCGGGTTGCGCTCGGGGCTCAGCTCGTTGCCGTGCAGGGGGTAACAGACCTCCAGGCGCAGGGTGTCGCGGGCGCCGAGCCCGCAGGGGACGACGCCGGCGTCGAGCAGCTCGGTCCAAATAGGAGCCGCGACCTCGGGGTCGATCAACAGCTCGACCCCGTCCTCGCCGGTGTACCCGGTGCCGCAAACGAGCGCCGGGCGGCGTCCGACCTGGGCGTGGGCGACATGGAAGCGAGGCGGCAGCTCGATCCCCAGCGAAGAAGCGAGGACCGCCCGCGCATGCGGCCCCTGGACGGCAAGCATCGCGTAGCGATCGGCAACGTCACGAACGATCACATCGAACGCCCGACTCTGCCGCCCAAGCCAAGCCAAGTCGCCCTCGTGGTTGGCCGCATTGGTAACGATCAAAAACCGGTCGCCACCAAGCCGGTAGGCAAAAAGATCATCAAGCACCCCACCGTCCTCCCGGCAAAGACACGAGTACTGAGCCCCACCGATCTCGATCTTGGCCACATCGTTGGAGAGCACCTTCTGCAGAAAGACAAGCGCCCCAGGCCCCTCAACCTCGACCTCCCCCATATGCGACACGTCGAACATCCCGACATGCCTACGAACAGCAGAGTGCTCGTCCCGAATCCCCTCATAAGTAACAGGCATCTCCCAGCCAGCGAAGGGAACCAGCTTCGCCCCAAGGGCTTGGTGCTGCTCAAAGAGAGGAGTGCGCCGAAAGTCAGCCACGAATCCCAAAGCCTATTCGTGGGGAGGGGTCGGGTGCCCCTCCCACAAAGGCTCAAGAAGTCTCGTCAGCACCCATAAGTCCGCCCAGCTGCGCGACGGTCTTTGGGGGAGGGGCACCCGACCCCTCCAGATCTACTCTTTAAGGAACCCCGGCACGTCGATGTCGTCATCCGAAACGCGAAGTTTCCGAATGTCCGTGTCCTCAGCCGAAACCCGAGGCCGACTCTCGTACCGCCGCCGGACCCGCTGGGGAGACCGAGCCAGAAGCTCGAACCCCTCGAACCCGGTAGCGATGACAGTGACCCGAACCTCGTCCTTCATCGACTGGTCGACGACCGAGCCGAAGATGATGTTGGCGTTGTCGTCGGCCTCGGCCTGGACCAGCTGGGCCGCCTCGTTGACCTCGAACAGCCCGAGGTCCTCGGGGCCGGTGATGTTCAGCAGCATCCCGGTCGCGCCCTTGATCGACTCCTCGATCAGCGGCGAGGTGATCGCCGCCTTGGCGGCGTCGAGGGCGCGGGCCTCGCCCGAGGCCGAGCCGACGCCCATCAGGGCCGAGCCGGCGTCGCGCATGATCGTCCGCACGTCGGCGAAGTCGAGGTTGATCAGGCCGGGGATGGTGATCAGGTCGGTGATGCCCTGGACGCCCTGGCGGAGGATGTCGTCCGCCTGACGGAAGGCCTCGAGGACGCTGGTGCGCCGCTCGACCGCCTGCAGCAGTTTCTCGTTCGGGACGATGATCAGGGTGTCGACTTTGTTGCGCAGTTTCTCGATCCCCTCGAGCGCCTGCTGCATCCGCCGTTTGCCCTCGAACTCGAACGGTTTGGTCACCGCGCCGACGGTCAGGGCGCCGATCTCCTCCTTGGCGATCTCGGCGATCACCGGCGCCGAGCCGGTGCCGGTGCCGCCGCCCTCGCCGGCGGTGACGAAGACCATGTCGGCGCCCTTCAGCGCCTCCTTGATCTCGTCGCGGCTCTCGGCCGCCGCGCCGGCACCGACCTCGGGGTTGCCCCCGGCGCCGAGGCCGCGGGTCAGCTCCTGGCCGATCGAAAGCTTGATGTCGGCGTCGCAGGCCTGCAGCGCCTGGGCGTCCGTGTTGACCGCGACGAACTCGACGCCGCGAATGCCGGCGTCGATCATGCGGCTGACCGCGTTGGTGCCGCCGCCGCCGGCGCCGACGACCTTGATCACAGCGAGATAAGTGGATTCCATTTGAGTTGAGCCTTTGTTCCGTCCGACCCTTCAGCAACGCTCTAGGGTTCGAGCCTCCCGCTGAAGGACGGAAATTGCGCTCAACGTAGGGCATTCCAGCCTCTCTGTCAAACGAGCGCTACCCATCCTGCAACCTCGGAGTCTCGAGCACTAGTCGAGGGTTTTGCCACTCTCACCCTCAGGTTGAGACTTTTCGACGCCGCTCTGCAAAGCCCTTTCGCCGGTCTGGAAAGTGGTTCAGGGTGCGGGCGGGAGTTCGTGTTCGGAGCCGTCGTAGACCGGCCGGCTGGGAGCAACCACGTTTACATAATCCAACGCGGTGATCGAGGGATCGGCGAGGATCGCGGCGACGGCGTTCCACTTTCGCCGCGCTTGCGAGGCGTCGCCGAAGCGCAGTTCGATGCCCGTGGTGAGGTTGACGTCCACCCCGCTCTCGCCGAAGTAGCTGCTTTCGACGAAGGGGCGCAGTTCGTCGGGAACCGCGGCGAGGATGCGGACCTGTTCGAGCGCCGTCCCCTTAACCCGTCCCCCTTTCGGGACCTCGTCCAGCGGCAGCCGCGGCAGCGGTGGATCTTCGGGCAGCGGCAGCCAGCGGACCGCGGCGCCGTTGCCGGCGACCCCCACGGCTTCCTCGCCTTCGCCGATCGCCGCCGCCAGCTTCGGCACCTCGACGTGGGGCTCGGCCGACTTGGTGCGGACCACGAACCAGTAGACGCCGACGAGCGCCACCAGGGCGACGACGAGGATCGCGATCGGCCGGCGGCTCACAGCTCCCAACCGTCCGGCCAGGCGACCTCGCCGAGCACCTGCACCTCGGGCTCGAGCTCGACGCCGAAGCGCTCGTACACCCGGCGGCGCCCCTCGGCCATCAGCTCGAGCACGTCGGCGGTGGTCGCGTCGCGGTCGTTCTCGACGAAGTTGGCGTGCTTCTCCGAGAACCGGGCGCCGCCGTGGCGCAGGCCGCGACAGCCGGCGGCCTCGAGCAGCTGCCCGGCCGAACGACCTTCGACCCGCGGGTCCTCGGGGTTCTTGAAGGTCGAGCCGAAGGTCTTGATCCCCGACGGCTGCGCCTCGCGCCGGCGCTCGCGCATGCTCGCCAGGGTCGCCCGGATCTCATCGGGGTCGGCGGGCGTCAGGTGGAACGAGGCCTGGGCCACGACTTCGCCCTCGCGCAGGTTCGAGTGGCGATAGGTGAAGTCGAGCTGGTCGGGCGTGCGGCGGTCGGTCCCGGCGGCGGTGCAGACGTCGACCCACTCGAGGACTTCGGCCAGCTGGCCGCCGTAGGCGTTGGCGTTCATCCGCACCGCGCCGCCGGTGGTGCCGGGGATGTTGACGCCGAACTCGAGGCCGGAGAGTCCCCAGCCGGCGGTTTTCGCCGCCGCCGAGGGGAAGCGGAAGCCGCCGCCGCAGAGGACCCGCTCGCCGTCGCGCTCGATCGCTGCCAGCTCACCGCCAAGCTTCAGCGCCAGGCCGGGAAAGCCGTCGTCGGCGACGAGGAGATTGGAGCCGGAGCCGATCACGCCGACGGCGATGCCCTCGCCCTCTGCCCAGCGCAGGACCGAGACCAAGCCGTCGACGTCGCGGGGATGGGCGAACCAGTCGGCGGCGCCACCGGTCCGCACGGTCGTGAACCGCGCCAGCGGGTGGCCCGCTTTCACGCCCTCGGGCGGCGCGCTCATCGCTTCCCTCCCCCGCTCGGGTCTTCGGCAACGAGCGCCTCGCCAAGCCGGAAGACGTCGCCGGCGCCGATCGTCACCAGAACGGTGCCCTCGCCATAGAGCTCCGGGTTGCCGTCGAGCCGGTCGGCCAGCGCCCGCCGGGCGAGATCGGCGCTCGGCAGCCACCACACCGGCATCCCTCCCCCGCGCTCGGCCGCGGCTTGGGCGACCTGCAGGCCGCTGACGCCGGCCAGATCGCCGACCGGCTCCTCGCGGGCCGGGTAGACGTCGAGGACGACAACCTCGTCGGCGAAGGTGAGGGCGGCGCCGAACCCGTCGGCGAGCGCCTTGGTCCGCGAGTAGAGGTGGGGCTGGAAGACGGCGACGAGGCGGCGCGGGTCCTGTTCGCGCAAGGCCGAGAGGGCGGCGCGGACCTCGGTCGGGTGGTGGGCGTAGTCGTCATATATGGAGACCGGCCCGCGGCTGCCCTTCAGCTCGAGGCGACGGTTGACGCCGCGGAAGCCCCCCAGCGCCTCCGCCGCCGGCCCGAGGTCGAAGCCGGCCAACTGCAGCGCGGCCAGCGCGGCGCGGGCGTTGCGGCGGTTGTGCTCGCCGGGGACGGCGAGGGTCAGCTCGGCGGGTCCGGGCGCGCCGGCATCGAAGCGGACGACCTCGCCGCCCTCGGCGTCGAGCCACCCCATCGGGTCGTCGGCCGGCAGGACCAGGCCGCGCGCCGGGCCGGCGAAGGCGGCGAACGCCTCGTGCAGCTCGGCCAGCGAGCCCCAGCGCGAGTGGTGGTCCATCTCGACGTTGGTGATCACGGCGACCTCGGGGCGCAGGCGCAGGAAGCTGGCGTCGCTCTCGTCGGCCTCGGCGACGACCCACTCGCCCTCGCCCCAGCCGGCGTTGGCGGCTTCGCCGTCGGGGCCCAGCCCCGGCACCTCGCCGCCGACGAAAAAGGCTGGGTCGGCGCCGATCGCGCGCAGCGCCCAGGCGGTCATCGCCGTCGTCGTCGTCTTGCCGTGGGTGCCGGCGATCGCGATCAAACGCTTCTCGGCGCAGAGCTCGGCGAGCAGCTGACCGCGGTGGATCGGCTCGATGCCGTTCTGGCGGGCGAGAGCCAACTCGGGGTTGTCCTCGGCGATCGCGGTCGAGACGACGACCTCGGCGCCCGCGGGCAGGTTGGCGGCGTCGTGGCCGACGGCCGGCTCGAGCCCCGCCGCCCGCAGGCGCTCCATATAAGAGGAGTCGGCCCGGTCCGAGCCGGTGACGACGGCGCCGAGCCGGGCGCAGACCAGCGCCAACCCGCTCATCCCGGCCCCCCCGATCCCAATGAAGTGCAGCCGGCGCCCGGACCAGGTCATCGCCCCACCCTTCCGCGAGACCGCAAAAAGGCACCCTCGAGGTGCTTTTTTGCGGTTTCGGCGGTCATTTGGCCGCCTCCAGGACCTCGTCGGCTATCCGGCGGGCGGCGTCGGGTTTGGCGAGGCCGCGGGCAGCGGCGGCCATCGCCTCCAGCCGCGAGGGGTCCGCGAGCACCGGTGAGACCTCCGCCCGCAGCCGCTCGGCGCTCAGCTCCGCGTCCGTGATCACGCTCGCCGCCCCAGCCGCCCGCATCCACTCCGCGTTGGTGGTCTGGTGGTCGCCGGTGGCGAACGGGTACGGAATCAGCACCCCCGCGCGGCCGGCGGCGACCACCTCGAAGATCGAGCCGCCCGAGCGGGCGACGACGAGGTCGGCCGCGGCCAGGGCGTCGCCGAGGTTCGGCTCGTACTCGAGCAGCGTGTAGCGGTCGCGGTTCCGGGCGGCGGCGAGCCGCCGCTCGAGCTCCTCGAAGTCCCGCCGCCCGGCGATGTGGAGGACGTGGAAGTCGCGCCCACCCACTTGTCCCCGCATACCGGGGACAAGTGCGTCCGGTTCCTCGGCGAAGGCCTCGATCGCGGCGAGGTTGATCGAGCGCGCGCCCTGGCTGCCGCCGAAGACGAGCAGGCAGCGCGCACCCGCAGCGATCCCGAACCGCTCCCGCGCCGCCGCCCGGTCGCCTTCCAGCACGGCCTTGGGCACCGGCCGCCCGGTGACCAGGTAGGGCTCCCCCTCCCGGCCCGCGATCGGGAAGGCGAGGCAGACGCGCCGCGCGCGCCGCGCCAGCAGGCGATTGGCGAGGCCGAGGTGGCTGTCGGCCTCGGTCAGGACCAGCGGCGTCCGCGTCAGCGTCGCCGCCAGGCCGGCGGGGCCGGCCACGTAGCCGCCGCCGCCCATCACGACATCGGCCCGGCGGCGGCGCAGCACCTTGCGCGAGGCGCCCACCGCGCCCAGCGCCTCGAATCCCGCCCGCGCCGCGCGCAGGGGATTGCGGCGGTCGATGCCGCGCACCTCGATGAAGTCGATCTCGTAGCCGGCGGCGGGAATCAGCTCGGCCTCGATCCGCTCGCGCGTGCCGAGGAAGCTGACCTCGGCCCCGCTAGCCCGAAGCTCGTCGGCGACCGCCATGGCGGGCACGACGTGCCCCGCGGTTCCCCCCGCCGCTACCACCACTCTTGGCTTTCCTGGCACCGCTGGATCGGCTCCTTTCGCGCGCGGGCGAGCGCCCGCCGTCGACGACGCGCAGTTTGCCAGCGCGGGTGGGCGTCGAAGTGCGCGCCGCCTTCGCCGTGCCGCCGCGGGCGACGTTGAGGATCAGACCCACGGCCAGCAGGGTCGCCATCAGGCTGCTGTTGCCGTAGGAGACGAAGGGCAGCGGCACGCCGGTAAGCGGTGCCATCCCCATCACCGCGAAGAGGTTGATGATCGCCTGCACGAGGACCAGCGAGGTGAGGCCGGTGACGAGGATCTTGCTGTAGACGTCCTTCGCCTTCTGCGCGGTTTTCAGCCCCGCGTAGCCGAACATCGCGAAGAGTCCGACGACGGCGGTGATCCCCACCATCCCCAGCTCCTCGCCGATCACGGCGGAGATCATGTCGGTGTGGGCCTCGGGCAGGTAGAAGGCCTTGCCGACGCCGTTGCCGAGGCCGTCGCCGAGGAAACCGCCGGAGCCGAGGGCGATTTTGGCCTGCGCCGCCTGGAAACCGGCCCCGCCGGGGTCGGTGCCGGGGTTGAGGAAGGAGGTGAGGCGCGCCATCCGGTAAGGCTCGACAACCGCCATCGCCAGCGCCAGACCACCGATCACCAGCGCGATCTTGCCGAGGTCTGCGGGCCGCATCCCCGCGGCGATCAGCATCGCGCCGACCGAGAAAGCGATCACCATCGTCGTCCCCATGTCGGGCTGGAGCATGATCAGCAGGCAGGAGCCGCCGACGACCAGGAGGAAGGGCATGATCCCTTCCAGGGAGCGCACCCGCTTCGGTTTCTGCGCCAGGAGGTCGGCGCCGTAGAGGATCAGAGCCACCTTGGCCAGCTCCGAGGGCTGGACCTGAAGAAAGCCGCTGCCGAGCCAGCGGGTGGCGCCGTTGACTTCGGTGCCGGCGACGAGGACGGCCATCAGGAGGAAGATCGAGCCGCCGAGCAGGGCTGGCGTCACCCGGCGCACCAGCTGCAGGCCGCCGCCGCGGGCGACCAGATACATGATCGTCAAGCCGACGCCGCCGAAGAGCAGCGTCCGCTTCAGGTAGAAGGCGCTGTCGGAGAGGCCGCCGTCCTGGAGGATGCGGGTGGTCGAGCTGGCCGAGAAGACCATCACCGCGCCCAGCGCCAGCAGGCAGAGGGTCGCGGTGAGGAGGATGTTGTACTCGGCGGGGACCGGCCGGGCGCGCTTCTTGGTCCGTTTCGGCTTGGCCGGTTTCTTCGCGGCTTTGCGGGCGCGCGCGGGTTTGGCGCTCATCTCAGCCCCCCGACGATCTCGCGGAAGCGCTCGCCGCGCGCCTCGAAGTTCTCGAAGGCGTCGAAGCTGGCGCAGGCGGGCGAGAGCAGGACCACGTCGCCGGGCTGAGCCGCGGCGGCCGCGCGCCGCACGGCGTCCTCGAGATCCGCGCAGCGGTGCAGCTCGACGCCGGCGGCGAGGGCCGGCCCCAGCTCACGCGCCATCCGCTCGGCGGTGGCGCCGACCAGGTAACAGGCGGCGGCGCGCTCGACCAGCGGCTCGACCAGCGGCTCGAACGGCTCGTCCTTCTCGCTGCCGCCGAGGATCGCGTGGACGCCGCCGGCGAAGGCGCGGATCCCGACCGCGGCCGAGGCGACGTTGGTCGCCTTCGAGTCGTTGACGAAGCGGACGCCGCCGACTTCGCCGACCGGCTCCAGCCGGTGCGGGACGCCGGCGAAGCTGCGCAGGCCGTCGCGGACCGCCTCGCGGTCGATCCCCATCGCCAGCGCTGCCGCCGCGGCGGCCATCGCGTTGGCGACGTTGTGCTCGCCGAAGAGACCAAGCTCATCGGCAGCGAGCAGCGGCTCGCCGTCGTAGAAGATCGTCCCCTCGGCGACCGCCACCTCGCACTCGGGTGCGGCGCCGTGGCAGAAGGCGATCCGGCGGGCGCAGCCGCCGAGGTCGGCGCCGGCGGCGAAGGGGTCGTCGGCGTTGTAGACGGCGACGTCGTCGTTGCCCTGGTTGGCGAAGATCCGCAGCTTCGCGGCGAGGTAGTGCTCGAGGTCGCCGTGGCGGTCGAGGTGGTCGGGGGCGAGGTTGAGGAAGACGGCGCACTCCGGCGCGAAGGCGATCGTGTCCTCGAGCTGGAAGCTGGAGCACTCGCAGACGACGGTCGCCGCGGGGTCGACCTCGCCGACCAGCTCGGACAGCGCGGTGCCGACGTTGCCGGCGACCGCGACCGGCTCGCCGGCGGTGCGGTAGAGGTGGCCGAGCAACTCGACCGTGGTCGTCTTGCCGTTGGTGCCGGTGACGCCGACGAAGCGGTTTGGCAGCGCCCGCCAGGCCAGCTCCATCTCCCCCATCACCTCGACGCCGCGCTCGAGCGCGGCCGCGATCGCCGGCGCCTCCCGGGGTACACCCGGGCTCTTGACGACCGTCCGCGTCCCCTCGAGCTGTGCAACTCCATCCGTATCCAGGAAGACTTCGACGCCGGCCACCCGCAACCCTGCCGCCCCCTCGGGATGGCCGGAATCGACCGCCCGCACGGTCTCCCCGCGCCCGGCGAGCAGCCGCGCCGCGGCCTGGCCGGAACGCTGAAGTCCCACGATGAGGAAAGGCCCTCGCGGCAAGGGGGGGCGAATCTCCTTGGCCTGAACCCTTGGGTACATATGCCAGAGCTTCGCGACGCCCCCGGATACCCCTCTGTGCAGCAACAGCCTCCAACTGATGTACGCTTATACATCATTAAGAGCCGCACGCAGATATATCTGGATGAAGCGCAGACCGCGAAGTTGGACGAGATAGCGGCTGCCGAACGGACCACTCGTTCGTCCCTCATTCGCCTGGCGATCGATGCATACATCGACGAGCATGAGCGGAAGAGGGCCGCCTGGCGAGAGCGGTGGCAGGAGGCGGTTGCAGCGACGGCAGGGATAGCTCCTTACCTCGAAGACGGAGCGGAGTACGTGGAGAAACTCCGCCGAGCGGGGGCTGAGCGACTCACCGAACTCGAAGAGAGATGACCGTCGTCCTCGACAGCACCATCCTGATCGACCACCTGCGTGGATCGCGAGCGGCGACCGACTTCATCGCTGGGCTCGACGCTTCGCCCACCTGCTCGGAGGTGACTCGGATCGAGGTGGTCCAGGGGCTACGGGCTGCAGAAAAGCAGGCAGCCGCCCAGGTGTTCGACCTGCTCGAATGGGTCCCGCTCGATGACACGATCGCGCGGCAAGCCGGGGAGCTCGGGCGCCGCTGGCGCCGGAGTCATCCAGGCATTGACATCGCCGACCTGGCGATTGCCGCCACGGCCGAACTGCTCGAAGCCCAGCTCGCGACCCTCGATCTCAAGCACTTTCCGATGTTCGAGGGCCTGCGGGCCCCCTACTGAAGGAACTGCCGAACCTCACGAGCCAGCGCCACCGGCTGGTCGATCGGGATCAGGGTGTAGCAGTCGGGGAGCTCGACGTAGGTCGAGTTGGGGAAGGACTCGGCCAGGCGGCGGCCCTCGCTGTTGGGCATCATCGTCCCCTCCTCGTCCCAGACGACGAGCACCGGGCGCTCGAAGCTGCCGAGCTTCGGCGTGGCGGCGCGGATCTCGCGCTTGCCGCGGCGCACGTCGCGGACGTAGCGGCGGGTGTCGCGGCGGATCTCCGGCCGCTTCAGCGGCTGCAGCCAGCGGTGCATCAGCTCGTCGGGGACGCCGCGCTTGCTCATCCGGCCGTAGGTGAAGGGCAGCTTCCGCAAGGCCGGCGAGGTGAGCGCGAAGCGCATCACCCCGAAGCCGCCCGGCATGAAGCCCGAGAGGGCGGCGATCTGGCCGGCGACGCCCGGCGGGTAGTTGTTGTCGGTCTCGCAGGAGACGAGGACGAAGGCGCCGACGCGGCCCGTGCCGCCGTGGGAGATCATCGTCTGCGCGCCGCCCCAGTCGTTGAAGCAGACCACCGCGTTGGCCAGGTCGAGGCGCTCGAGGAACTCGGTGACGATCCGGCCCAGGCCCGCCAGGGAGAGGTCGGCGTCCGGGCGCAGGGCTTTGCGCTGGGCGCCGAGCGGCAGCACCGGCGTCAGGCAGCGGAACTGCGGCGCCAGCTCGGCGATCACCCCGTCCCAGAGGGCCTCGTCGTGCGGCAGCCCGCCGATGAAGACGAGCGGCCTGCCCTCGCCACCGGAATCCCCGTAGTCGATCGGCCCGGCGCTGAGCTCTACCTCTGGCACGCCCGGATCATGTCACTAGGCCCCGTCTAGGACCCGATCGACTGCTGGTAGAGCGTGAAGCCGATCCCGGAGCAGACGGCGGCGATGATCCAGAAGCGGAGCATGATCTTCGTCTCCGACCAGGCCATCATCTCGAAGTGGTGGTGCAGGGGCGCCATCAGCAGGACGCGGCGGCGGAAGGTCTTGAAGGCGAAGACCTGGAGCAGGACCGAGAGCGCCTCGATCACGAAGATGCCGCCGATGATGATCAGCAGCACCTCCGTCTGGGTCATCACCGCCAGCGCCCCGATCGCGCCGCCGAGACCGAGCGAGCCGGTGTCGCCCATGAAGATCGAGGCCGGGAAGGCGTTGTACCAGAGGAATCCGACGCAGGCGCCGACCAGGCAGGCGGAGAGCAGGGCCAGGTTCTGCTGCTCGTTGGCGACGAAGGCGATCGCCGTGTAGGCGAGGAGGACGATCGCGCAGGAGCCGGCGGCGAGGCCATCGAGGCCGTCGGTCAGGTTGACCCCGTTGGAGGTGCCGGCGATCACCAGGAAGACGAGGACGAAGTAGAGCGCCGGGCCGAGGTCGATGCTGCCGTCGCCGATCCGGAAGTAGAGCGTCGGCTCGAGACCGACCTCGTGGCGGGCGACCCACCAGAGGCCGAGGGCGAGGAGCAGCTGGCCGATCAGCTTCCAGCGGCCGGAGAGGCCGAGCGAGCGGCGTTTGACGATCTTCACGTAGTCGTCGGCGAAGCCGAGCGCGGCGCAGCCCATCGCCACCCCGAAGACGGCCAGGCTCTGCGCGTCGCGGTCGGAGAGGACGAGGAAGGGGACGCAGATCGAGGCGAAGACGATCAGCCCACCCATCGTCGGCGTCCCGGCCTTGGTGTGGTGCCCCTGCGGCCCCTCCTCGCGGATGTGCTGCCCGAACTCGCGCACCCGCAGGTATTCGATGAATTTGGGGCCGAGGAAGATGCAGATCAGCATCGCCGCCATCCCCGCGATCAGGACTTCGCCCATCAGCTCTCCTCCGCCGCGACGAGGTCGACCAGCTGCTCGGCGACGGCCTCGAGGCCGGCCGAGCGCGAGCCCTTGATGAGTACCGCGTCGCCGGGCTCGAGCCGCTGCGCCAGCAGTTCGGCCGCCTCGCCGGGGTCGGCGACGAGCTCGTCGGGGCCGTATTCGCGGGCCGGCAGGCCGACGCCGACGACGAAGTCGACGCCGGCGGCGCGGGCGTGCTCGCCGACCTCTCGGTGGTAGTCGGCCGAGCCGGGACCGAGCTCGCCCATCTCGCCCAGCACCGCGACCGCCCGCGGCGCCTCGAGGCTGGCGATGTGGTCGAGCGCCGCGCGCATCGACACCGGGTTGGCGTTGTAGCAGTCGTTCACGAGGACGATCCCGCCGGGGAGCGCGAGGCGCTCACCGCGGAAGCGGGAGAATCCTATGCTCGCAGCGCGGTCGGCCATCGCCGCGCGGTCGGCGCCGAGGGCGACGCCGGCGGCGATCGCAGCGAGGGCGTTGGCGAGGTTGTGCGCCTCGGTGAAGGGGAAGTGGAAGCGCTGGGCGCCGAGCGGGGTCGAGACCAGCGCCTCGGTGACGCCGTCGGCGACCTTCACCTCGGTGGCCTCGACGTCGCCGCCGGGCCCGAAGCGCAACAGGTTCGGAGCCCGCGCCAGGTGTGGCTCCAGCTCACCGGCATCGACCGGCGCCACCGCGGTCCCTCCCGAGGGCAGGTCGTCGAGGATCTCGGCCTTCGCCGCGGCGATCGCCTCGACCGAACCCAGCAGCTCGACGTGGACCGGGCCGACGTTGGTGATCACCGCCACCTCGGGCTCGGCGATCGCCACCAGTTCGGCGATCTGGCCCTTGCCGCGCATCGCCATCTCGAGGACCAGCGTCTCGGTGTCGTCGGGCGCCTCGAGGATCGTCAGCGGTAGCCCGATCTCGGTGTTGAGGTTCTCGCTGTTGGCGTGGACCCGGCCGGGCAAGAGCGCCCGGGATATGTCCTTGACCGAGGTCTTGCCGACCGAGCCGGTGACGCCGACCACGCGAGCACCGAGCACCCGGCGCGACTCCCGCGCCAGCGCCTGCATCGCCGCCAGCGGATCGTCGACAGCGAAGACCCAGGCGCGGCGTTCGTCCTTTATCGGTCTATTCCCGACAAAGGACGAACGCCACTCGGGGGAGACGACCGCGCCCCAGGCGCCGGCCTCGATCGCGGCCGGGGCGAACTTGGCGCCGTCGTGGTTGGCGCCCCGCAGCCCGAAGAAGAGATCACCGGGGCCGGCCTCGGCCGAGTCGATCGCCGCGCGGCGGGGCGAGCCCGGCTCGCCCTCGGCGAGGACCTCCGCCCCCATCGCGGCCGCGATCTGCGCCGGCGTCAGCCTCACGCCGGGCTGCCCAGCTTCCAGAGCTCCTCGCGGGCGACCTCGCGATCGTCGAAGGGGATCTTCCGCCCGGCCTCGAACTCCTGGCCCTGCTCATGGCCCTTGCCGGCGATCACCACGGTGTCGCCGGACCCAGCCCGGCCGAGAGCCAGGGCGATCGCCTCGCGGCGGTCGACGACGACCTCTAGCTCGGCCGCGCCCTCGGCGCCGGCGGCGACTTCGGCGACAATCGCCTCGGGGTCCTCGGAGCGCGGGTTGTCGGAGGTGATCACGGCCAGGTCGGAAAGCTCGGCGCCGGCGCGGCCCATCTTCGGGCGCTTGTCGCGATCACGGTCGCCGCCGGCGCCGAAGACCGAGATCAGCCTGCCGCTGGTCAGACGGCGGGCGGCGCGCAGCACGTTCTCCAGCGAGTCGGGCGTGTGGGCGTAGTCGACGAGGACCGAGAACCCCTGCCCCTCGTCGATCGGCTCGAACCGCCCCGGTACCCGGGCCGCCCGGGCCAGGCCGGCGGCGGCGATCTCCGCCCCCACCCCCATCGCCTCCGCCGCGGCGAAGGCCCCCAGCGCGTTGGCGACGTTGAAGTGCCCGGGCAGGCCGGTGCGCAGGTCCATCTCGCCGACGCTGAAGCGGGCGCCGCCGGCGTCGAACGAGACGTCGCGGGCGCTGTAGTCGGCCTCGGCGCCTTCGGCGGAGAAGGTGAGGCACTCGAATTCTCCGGCGAGGCGGCGGCCGTAGGGGTCGTCGACGTTGACGATCGCCGTCGTCGGCCCGGCCTCGAAGAGCTTGCGCTTGGCGAGGAAGTAGTCCTCCATGTCGGCGTGGAAGTCGAGGTGGTCCTGGGTGAGGTTGGTGAAGACCGCCACCTCGAAGTGGATCGCGTCGGCCCGGTGCAGGGTCATCGCATGCGAGGAGACCTCCATCGCACAGGCCTCGTCGCCGCCGGCGAGCATCTGGCAGAAGGTCCGCTGCAGCTCGATCGCCTCCGGCGTAGTCCGCTCGACCTCCTTCTGCACCCCCCCGACGATCTGCTTCACCGTCCCCAAAAGCCCGCACGGATATTCAGCCGCCTTGAGGATCTCGTGAACGAGGAAGGCAGTAGTCGTCTTCCCATTCGTCCCGGTAACCCCAACGACCCGCAACTCAGCCGTCGGATCCCCATAGAACCGAGCCGCAAGAGGAGCCATAGCCGCCCGCGAGTCCGGAACCACAACCTGAGGAACCGCCACCTCCGTCAACTCCCGCTCAACGACCAAAGCAACGGCCCCATCCTCAACCGCCCGCGGACCGAACTCATGCCCATCAGATTTCTCCCCAACCACGCAACAGAACAAGGTCCCAGGCTCCACCTTACGACTGTCATAGGCAAGCTCCTCAACCCCAACGGAGCCGTCGCCAACCACGCGCGCACCCGGCAACCCCGCCACCAACTCGGCCAGTCTCATCATCAGCTGCCCGATTCTAAGAAGGCCACCGGGTGCCCCTTCCACAGAGGCTCAAGAATCCACATCTGCGCCCATAAGTCCACCCCAGCTGCGCGACGGGCTCTGGGGAAGGGGCACCCGGTGGCCCCTCGCTCAAGGATCATTCCTGAGGCACACCAAGGTACGGAAGCGCGAATTCAGCAATCCGCCCAAAAGCAGGCGCCGCCACCGACCCACCATAAATTTCCCCCTGAGGCTCATCAACAACCACCGCAACCAACAACTGAGGGTTCTGAGCCGGCGCGAACCCGATGAACGAAGCCACATACTTCGTTTTCGAATAACCCCCGTCTTCAGCTTTCTCAGCGGTCCCGGTCTTCCCCGCAAGCGTGTACCCAGGCACGCTGACCTCCGAAGCGGTACCGCCAGGCGCCAGGACCCCTTCGAGCATTTCCCGCACCTCGGCAGAGACCTGCGGCGAGATCACCCGCCGGCCCTTCGGCTCGTGCACCGCTTCTTCGCCGACCTTCTCGACCAGCTGCGGCGGCCGCAGGATGCCGCCGTTGGCGATCGCCGTGTAGCCGGCGACCATCTGCATCGGCGTCACCGAGAGGCCCTGGCCGATCGACTCGTTGCCGAGAGTCGAGCCGGAGTAGTGGTCGAGGTCGAGCAGCAGCCCCTGCTCCTCGGCCGGGTACTGGACCCCGGTCGGGCGGCCGAAGCCGAAGCGGCGAATCCATCTGTCGAATTTTTCCGCGCCGACCTCGGTCCCGATCGTCGCCGCCCCGACGTTCGAGGAGTGGGCGAGGATCGTCGCCACGCTCATCGTTTCGGTGCCGCGCGGCTCGGCGTCTTCGATCGTCCGGTCGGCGACCTGGAGGGTCGGCGGCAGGACGAATTCGGTCGTCGGCGTCACCAGTTTTTCCTCCAGCGCCGCGGAGATCGTGAACGCCTTGAAGGTCGAGCCCGGCTCGTAGGTCATCCCAGTCGCCTTGTTGAGCAGGTCGTCGTTGCTGACTTCGGAGAGGTCGGCGGGGTCGACCGGGGGCCAGTTCGCCATCGCCAGGATCTGCGAGTTGCGCGGGTCGACGACGATCGCGGTCGCCCCCTTCGGCGTGTACGTTTCGCCGACGCCGGCCAGCGCCGCTTCGGTTTCGCGCTGGATCACCGGGTCGAGGGTCAGCTGGATGTCTTCGCCGTCTTCGGCTTCCTCCACGTTTTCCATCCGGATCGGCTCGCCGAGAGCGTCGTTGACGATCCGCCGTTCGCCGTCCGAGCCACCGAGCACGTCTTCCTCGCCCGCCTCCAGCCCGGTCAGCCCCTCGTTTTCGGTCCCGACCGCGCCGATCACCTGTCCCGCCATCTCCCCCTGCGGGTACGTGCGGCGGACGTCGGGCAGCTGGCCGATGCCTTCGATGTCGAGGTTTTTGATCTTGGCGGCGGTGCCGAGGTCGACTTTCTGGGCCACGTAGGAGAACCCGCCTTCGGCGGTCAGCGCTTCCAGCACTTCGCCTTTCGGCTCGTCGAGGATCGGCGCGATGCGGGCCGCCGCGGCCGGCGGGTTCTTCACCTGGTAGGGCGTCGCGTAGATCGTCGCCGCGTCTTCGGAGGCGGCGAGCTTGTTGCCGCGGCGGTCGAGCAGGTCGCCGCGCAGGCCGGGCACGGTGACGACCTCGGTCTGCTGGTAGGTCGCCTGCGAGGCGAGGCTCGAACCCTGCACCCCCTGCAGCCAGAAGGCGCGGCCGACGACGAGGAGGAAACAGAGGAGGAAGCCGCCGAAGAGGAGCCCGATCCGCCGCTCGATCAAGCGCATCGGCGGTGAGCCCTAGCCCCCCGCGGCCGCGAGGCGGGCGGCGGCGGTGGCGACGTCGGCGGGCTCGAATTCGATCACCGTCGGCTCTTCGGTGGTCGGCATCGCGAGGCCGGCGGTGGCGGCTTCGTTGCGGATGCGGGCGGTGCTGAAGTACTTCGCCTCGCGGCCTTCGAGCATCGAGATCTCCTGTTCCAGCGAGGTGATCTGCTCGTCGATCTTGCCGGAGGAGGCGCCGAAGCTGAGGGTGGCGACGTTGAGGGCGACGATCCCGACCAGGAGAACGGCGAGGACCGCGATCCAGGCGCGGCCACGGGTCATCCTCACGACCAGGCCCGAGTCGGGCAGCTGGCGGACGGCGACGGCGGCCTGGCCGGCGACGACGGCGAGTTTCGGCCGCGGCGCGGCGGGCGCGCGTTTGGGGGCGGGACGACGGGCGGGGGCGCGGCGCGCCGGGGCCTTGGCGGGAGCGGCGACGGCACGGGAGCGCGGCGGTTTGCGCGCCGGCGGTTTCCGCACCGGGGCTTTGCGTTTCGGCGGGGCGGTCCGCGAAGGGGCCGGCGCCGGGGCGGCGGTGCTGCGGCGGGCGGGAGCGGCGACGGCCATCAGCCGGCCTCCCCCGCGGCCTGCGCCTCGGCGACCTTGACCGCGGCGCGCAGGTGGGCCGAACGGGAACGCGGGTTGCGCTCCGCCTCCTCGGGGCCGGGCGAGATCGCCCGGCGGGTCAGCAGCTCGGCCTCGGGCTCGTGGCCGCAGACGCAGACGGGAAGCTCGGGCGGGCAGATGCAGCCGCGCGCCTTGGCGGCGAGGAACTGCTTCACCGGCCGGTCCTCGAGCGAGTGGAAGGCGATCGCCGCGAAGCGGCCGCCGACCTTGAGCTGCGACCAGGCGAGCGGCAGCGCTTCGTCGAGCGCCTCGAGCTCGCCGTTGACGGCGATCCGGATCGCCTGAAAGCTGCGCTTGGCCGGGTGGCCGGCGCCGAAGCGGGCCGAAGCGGGCATCCCGGCCTTGATCGCCTCGACCAGCTCGCCGGTGGTCGAGAGCGGGCGGCGGCGGGCGATCTCGCGGGCGATCCCGCCGGCGTGGCGCTCCTCGCCGAAGCGGCGCAGGACCTGGGCGATCCGCGACTCGGGCCACTCGTTGACGAGATCGGCGGCGGTCAGCTTCTGGCGCGGGTCCATCCGCATGTCCAGCGGCGCGTCATAGGAGTAGGAGAACCCCCGCTCGCGCGCGTCAACCTGCATCGAGGACATCCCCAGATCTACATAAACCATGTCTGGGCGCATTCCTTCGCCCTGCAGAGCGCGAAGTCCTGCTGCGAAGTCGCTGCTGATGAAGAGAGTCCGGCAGGGGGCCTCGATCGCGAAGCGGTTGAAGCGCTCCTGCGCGGCCGGGTCGCGGTCGATCCCGACCAGCGTCCCCTCCGGCCCGATCAGCTCGGCGACCTGACGGGCGTGGCCGCCGCCACCGAAGGTGCAGTCGACCGCGATCTGCCCCGGCTCCGGCGCCAGCAGCGAGACCAGCTCCGGCGCCAGTACCGGCTCGTGCTCGCTCATGACCTGCTCCACGGCGGAGAGCCCGCGAACGCCGACGGGCCGGCTGCGCGAGAGATACGCAGGTTCGAGGCCGATCGGCTGGTGTTGGTGTGCGGCTGCATTCAGTCTCATGATCACGCGGTCCCGGCGCTGGCGAGGCCCTCGGCGATTTCGGGGGCGGCGGCGTCGAGCTCCTCCTCCTGCTTGGCCCAGGCGTCGGCGTTCCAGATCTCCAGGTACTCCCCCGCCCCGATCACGACGCAGTTGCCGTCGAGGCCGGCGTGGTCGATCAGCGGCTTGGGGACGCGGATGCGGCCGGCGGAGTCGAGCTTCTCGTCGAAGGAGCCGCCGTGGAAGCGGCGGCGCAGGGCGCGGGCGTCGCGCCCGAAGGGGCTGTGCGGCGAGAGGAAGCGGTCGGACAGCTGCTCGAACTCGCCGGTCGTGTGCACCCAGACGCAGGGGTCGAAGCCCTTGGAGAGAACGATGCCGTCAGCAAGGGACGCCCGGAAGCGAGATGGGACCGTGAGGCGGTCCTTGGAATCGAGGCTGTGCTCGTAGAGACCTCTGAACGCCACTTCGGCGAAGTCCTTTCTGAGCGGGAGGGCCGGAAAGAGTTGGACCGGAGTGATGAGGTGGGAGGAGCCTCACCACCCCGGTCCTGGGCTTCAACTCGATCGCCACAATAACCCACTCCTCCCCACTTTGCAACACGACCCCCCTTTGCAACCCCATTTGCATCCGCCAAGTCATTCGCCTGTTCCTTCTCGTTGTTCTGCACGCAAAAGGAACAGACGAATGTGGGGCGAGGTAGATTGCGCGCGTGGCCACTCCTGAGCAGAGGCAGCCGGAGGTCTCCGAAGCCGTCACCACCGGCCTCCCCGACGACGCCAACGACATGCGCGGCTACCACTTCGGCCGCCTGATGCGGACGCCGCTGACGCTGATCCTGGCCGGGGTGCTGACCGCGGCGGCCTTCGTCGCCGGCCTCGTCTTCGTCGGCGCGGCGATCGGGGCCGGCGCGGCGCTGGCCGCCCTGCTGCTGGCGATCGTCGTCGTCTTCGTGATCGCCGACAAGCGCGCCGCCGACGACTTCTTCGAGGTCTACGCGGCGAACCGCGGCCTGACCCTGATCCACGGGCGCGGCCACCTCCCCCCGGCGACGCCGCTGCTGCGCAAGGGCGACGACCGCTACACCGACCGGTCCCTGACCGGCCCGATCGCCGACGGCCTCGACGGCACCCTGGCGCTCTTCACCTACGAGGAAGAGACGCGCGACTCCGACGGCGACACCCAGACCAACTACTACCGCTACACGCTCGGCCTGGTCGAGGTCCCCGAGTGCATCCCCTTCGTGCCGGAGCTCTTCTGCCAGCGCAAGTTCGGGCTGCGGGCGCTGGAGAAGTTCGAGGACGTCTTCCGCGGCGACAAACAGCGGGTCACCCTGGAGAGCGAGAAGCTGCTCGAGAAGTACGAGATCTTCTCCTCCAAGGAGCAGGACCAAAACCACCTGCGCCAGCTCTTCTCCCCCTCCTTCATCGTCTGGCTGATCGACTCCGCCCCGGACAAGTTCGCCTTCGAGCTGGTCGGCGGCACCCTCTGCTGCTACGTCAGCGGCCACGAGGAAACCGCCGCCGAGCTCGACGCGATCGCCACCGCCACCGGCGCCGTCGCCCAGCGACTGCGCGACGAGGCGCTCGAGTAGCTAGAACCCCGCGAGCAGCGTCCCCGCATTGGCGATCAGGCCGGCGGCGATCATCAGCAGGACCGAGGGGACGAGGACGAGGGCGACGACCAGCTGGATCTTCGGCGCGGCGCGGGCGGCGCGCTCCTCGGTCGCGCGGCGGCTGTCGCGGCGCAGGGCGGTGGCCTGGCGTCGGAGCTGGTCGGCGAGGGGCGAGCCGAACTTGCGCGAGCGCTCGATCGCGGCGACCAGGGTCGCCACCTCGCTGCCGGGGACGCGGCGGCGCAGCCCCTCCAGCGCCGCCCCGAGAGGCACGCCGCAGGAAAGCTCGGCGACCGCGAGGCGCAGCTCCTCGGCCAGCGGTCCCTCCCCCGCGCGGGCGAGTTGCTCGAGGCCGGCGGCCGGACCGCGGCCCGAGCCGGCGCTGACCGCGAGCAGGTCGAGCGCGTCGGGCAGCCCCCGCAGCAGTCGCCGGTGGCGGCGGCGCGCGCGGCGCGCCCGCAGAGCGTCGGGTGCGAGGAAGCCGGCAAGCGGCAGCCCGACCATGACCAGGACCGCGGTGCGACCCGGAGCCGCCGGGGCGGCGAGCATCGCCGCCATCCCGCCCGCCAGCGCGCAGGCGAGCTTCCGCGGCAGCGCCGAGGGCGAGACACGGCGCCCGAGCCCGACGGCGAGCCGCTCGAGCGGCAGCTCCCGCGCCGCCGCCGCGGCGAAGAGGACCGCGACCGCGGCAAGCAGGGCGGCGTCGCTCACTCGACCACCCGCGAGAAGTGGCGGATCGCGACGAAGCCGGCCGCCTGCAGAGCCGCGGCGAGGCCGAGGAGGACGGCGGCCGGCGGCGAGGCGAGCAGCGTCGCGAGGAAGCCGGGCTCGAGCAGCTCGGCGAGGAGGGCGCCGCCGGTCGGCATCGCCACCACCAGCAGGCCGGTGAACCGCGCCTGGGCGGTCGCCGAGCGGGCGTCCTCGGCAACCCGCTCGCGCTCGGCGGCGCCGACGGCGAAGCGGCGCAGGAGACCGGCCAGGTCGCCGCCGGCCAAGCGCTGGCTGAGCAGCGCGGCGGCGAAGGCGTCGACCCGCTCGGAGCGCATCCGCCGGCGCCAGCCGGCCACCGCCGCCGCGGTCCCGGCGCCGAGCTCGAGCTCGCCGGCCAGCCGGGAGAGCTCGCTGGCGCCGGGGCCGTCGAGCGAGGCGACCGACTCCGCCAGCGAGGCGCGCAGCGAGCGGCCGGCGCTGAGCGAGTCGGCGATCGCGGTCGCCACCTCCGGCAGCGAGCGCTCGACCGCGCGGCGGTAGCGCCGGCGGCGGCTGGCGATCGCCCAGGCGACCGCCGCCGGACCCGCCAGCGCCAGCGGCACCGCCAGCGCCAGCCCGCCGAGGAACCAGCCCCCGGCGATCGCGGCGCCGGTGCCGAGCAGCGTCAGCCGCCGCCGCTCCAGGGTCGAGGGCGCGTAGCCCTCCTCCCCGGCCCGCCGCAGCGGCTCCAGCGCGAGGCGGACCCAACCGGCGGCCGCCGGGCTCGCCAGCAGCGCCTCGCGCGCCGCCAGCGCGGCCAGCCCGCCCGCGGCGGCGGCGATCAGCACCGGCAAAGTCACGAGACCTCGGCGATCTCGGACACCCGGCGCGAGCCGTCGGCCCCGCGCTGCAAGTGGACGACGAGGTCGATGCCCCGCCGCACCTGCTCGGCGACGGTCGCGTGCGGCAGCCCGACCCCGGCCATCAGGACCAGGGTCTCCAAGCGGCCGAGCGCGTCGGCCGGCGAGTTGGCGTGGACGGTCGAGAGGGCGCCGTCGTGGCCGGTGTTGAGCGCGGTCAGCAGATCGAGCGCCTCGATGCCCCGCACCTCGCCGATCACGATCCGGTCCGGGCGCATCCGCAGCGCGTTTCGCAGCAGGTCGCGGATCGTCACCTCGCCGCGGCCCTCGACGCCGGCCGGCCGGCTCTCGAGCCGGACCACGTGCGGCTGCTGCAGCCGCAGCTCGGCCGCGTCCTCGATCGTCACCACCCGCTCGCCGGCGGCGATGAAGCTGGAGAGGGCGTTCAGCAGCGTCGTCTTCCCCGAGCCGGTGCCGCCGCTGACGAGAACGCTGCGACGACCCGCCACCGCCCCCTCGAGCAGGGCACGCTGGTCGGCCGTCAGGGTCCCCAGCGCGACGAGCTCGTCTGGCCCCGGCCGCTCGGCGCCGAAGCGGCGGATCGAGAGCGCGGGACCGTCGATCGCCAGCGGCGGGATGACGACGTTGACCCGGGAGCCGTCGGCGAGCCGGGCGTCGACCATCGGGCTGAGCTCGTCGACCCGGCGGCCGAGCGGGGCGAGCACGCGCTCGATCGCGTCGCGCAGCTCCTCCTCGCCGGCGAAGGCGACGTCGGTCCGCTCCAGCAGCCCCCGCCGCTCTACATATATGCAGCCCGGGCCGTTGACCATCACCTCCTCCACGGTGGGGTCGGCCAGCAGCACCTCCAGCGGCCCGAGCCCGACGCTGTCGCGGACGATCCGCTCGATCACCTCCTCGCGCTCGGCCGGCGCCAGGATCGCTGCGCACTCCTCGACCACGGCGCGGGCGGTGACGGCGAGCTCCTCGCCCGCCCCACTTCCCGCCCCGGCCTCGGCTCGGCGGCGCTCGACGATCCGCGTCCGCAGGCCCGCCGCCAGCTCGGCGATGTCACGCTCGCGCGCCTCCATCAGCCTTGGGGGATCACCGTGACGCGGCGGGCGAAGCTCTCGGCGGCGATCAGCCGCAGCGCCTGCGGGCGGGTGAGGCCGAGCGTCGCGGTTGCTTCCCCGAGGTCGCCTTCGGCCCCCGGATCGAGGGCCAGCAGCGGCACCGCCGGGGCGGCGACGTAGGTACGGCCCTCGCCGGACCCGCTCGGTTCGCTCGTCACCACCACGTCGACGCGCGAGCCCACCGGCTGGGTGCCGAAGGCCGAGAGCGCGCCGGCGCCGTCGACGACGATCTCCACCGGCCGCCGGCCCCGGCCGAGGCTGAAGCCGGCCTGGCCAGAGCCCGGCGAGCGCAGCTGGGACGCCAGCAGGTAGGAGCCCGCCGGGACCGCGGCGGTGGGCGCCAGGCCCAGCGCTTCCTGCGGCGCTGCCAGCGCGGCGGGCGGCGCGAAGCGCACCGGGACCCGGCGCACCTCGAGCCTCTCGGCGGCGAGCCGGGGGTCGATCGTCTCCCCCTCCCGCAGCTCCCCCGTCGCGACCAGGACCGGGCGCAGCTCGCCGTAGCCGCGCACGACGCTCTCGCCGTAGCCGTCGGCGATCGTCGCCGCCGCGACCGCGGCGAGCAGCGAGACCGCCAGGAACCCCACCGCGCGCCGCCGGCGGTTCATCGCGAGCCTCCGGCCAGGGGCAGCGCCAACCGGGCAGTGGTGCCGTGGGGAGAGCGGTGCAGGCGGAAACTGCCGCCGTGGCGCGCCGCGACCCGGCGCACGATCCGCAGTCCGTGGCCGTGGCGACGCCGCGCACCCCGAGCCCGCCCGCGCAGCCGGCGAGGCTTCGAAGCCTTCGCCGAAACGCCACCGTCGCCTACCTCGACATTGACGAGGTCGCCCTCCTGGCATACCTCGACAGCGATCTCGCCGCCACCGTGCTCGAGCGCGTTGCTGATCAGGTTGTCCACCGCCTGGGTGAGCTCGGCTGCGCTTCCCCGCAGCTCCACCGCGCCAGCGCTCCAGCGCAGCCGCAGCGGCCGCCCTTCGGCGGCGGCGCGGAGCCGCCAGCGCCCGACCGCGGACTCGACTATCGGCCTCAGCGCGACCGGCTCCGGCACGGCCTCGGCCAGGCCGCCGTTGACCTCGCGATCGAGGCGATCGACCGCCGCGGCGGCCATCCGCAGTGACGACCCAATCGCCTCGGCACGGCGCGAATCCCCGGGCAGCGACAGCGCCAGGGCCTGGAGCGGTCGGCGCAACTCGTGGATCGCCTCGTTCAGGGAGCTCCGCCGGCGGCCCTCGCGGAAGGCGGTGATGCCAGTTGCCATCGCGAACGAGGCCGCCACCGGCAACCCGGCGGCTATCTCCGCCAGCTCAACGGCCATCTCGCCCGGGCTCCCGCGCATCGGTCATGGGTGACCAAGGGATCCGAGGCCCCGCGCTCTCCCCCCTCCGCCCAGCCGCGGTTCGCAAAACGCGGAATCGGAAGGGGCGGCGATCAGACGCCCGTCCCCCGAAGCGGTCTCGGCCAGGCGCATCGGGAGGACGGGCGACCAAGAAGACCCCCATCGGAGGAAGTCCGTTCCCAAAGGATTTCCTTGAGACTAAAGCCGAATGAATTGGTTCATCTCTTTTACTGCATAAAAAGTCCATCGAGAGAGGTAACGACGGAGCGTTTTGGAATACTTGTCTAGTAACTCGGGTGTCTTGCCACCAACTGAATCCCCCACCCGAGCGAAGAAACGGAGGACCTCCCTTGCCACAGACCCGCACTTCCCCAGAGGGCATTACGCAGCAGCTTGCGAAGGCCCTGGCCCACCCGCTCCGCGTCCGCATCCTCAGCTCCCTGCACAAAGGGATCTCGAGCCCGAACCAGCTCGCCCAGGAACTCGGCGAGCCGCTCGGCAACGTCAGCTACCACGTCAAAACGCTGCTCGAGTACGACTGCGTCGAACTGGTCAAAACCGAGCCGCGCCGTGGCGCCGTCGAGCACTTCTACCGCGCCACCGACCGCGCCTTCCTCAGCGATTCCGACTGGGCGAAGATCCCGGCCTCGGCGCGCAAAGGCATCAGCGGCTCGATCCTCGAGTCGATCGGCCAGAGCGCGACCGACGCGATGGCCGAGGGCACGATCGAGGGGCGCAAGGACTCGCACCTCTCCGACACCCCTCTGCTGCTCGACGAGAAGGGCTGGAAGGACCTCAACAAGGTTCTGGCCGAAGCGGTGAAGAAGGCCGGCGAGATCCAGAAGGAAGCCGCCGGTCGCCTCGACAGCAAGGCCGACGGGATCGCCAGCAAGCTGGCGATCATGCACTTCGAGGTGCCCGCCGCCGAGAAGCCGAAGGCGAAGGCCAAGGCGAAGAAGTAGTTCTTCAGCGACGCCCTCGGAAACCGGGGGCGTCGCTCTTTCTTCCCAGCCCTACGGCTGGCCGGACACCAGCCGGTAGCCGATCCCCCAGCAGTTGATCACGAAGCGCCCGCCCTGCGGGTCGAGTTTGCGGCGCAGCCGGGAGGCGTGCGAGTCGAGGGTCCGCGTCTTCGCCGGGCCGCGGTAGGCCCAGACCGAGTCGAGCAGCTCTTCCTTGGTGAAGACCCGGGTCGGGTCGGCGGCGAGGACCCGGAGCAGGGCGAACTCCTTCTTCGCCAGCGGGACCTCGCGATCGCCGACGGTGACGCGGCGGCGCAGCGGGTCGATGACGAGATCGCCGACCTGGCTCGGCCCGTCCTGGGGATGGATGCGGCGCCGCAGGACGGCGCCGATGCGGGCGCGCAGCTCGCTGTAGACGAAGGGCTTGGTCAGGTAGTCGTCGGCCCCGGAGTCGAGGCCGCGGACCTTGTCGGTGTCGCCGCTGCGGCCGGTGAGGACGATCACCGGCAGCCGCGGGTCGAAGCGCGAGCGGACGCCGTCGGCCTCGCGGATCTCGCGCAGGACGTCGAGCCCGGAGGCGTCGGGGAGGGAGAGGTCGAGGAGCAGCAGGTCCGGGTGGTTGTAGCGGCAGAGGCGGAGCGCGTCGGAGGCGCTTGGCGCCGGCATGACGCCGAAGCGGTCCGCGGCGAGGTGCTCGCAGAGCAGGTCGAGGGTGACGTCGTCGTCCTCGCAGACGACCAGGCTGGCTATCTCATTTCGTTGGGGGAGCATGGCGGTCCAAGTCCCTGGCGACGCAGACTCTCCCCTCCTCGGGCGAGGGAATCTCCAAAATTGCGGAAGCGCCGCGGCGCCAGAGGACGCGGCGGGGCGGCACCCGGCGGCGCACGGCCAGCACTCGTCCCTCGGCGTCGAGGAAGTAGAGATCGAGGGGGAAGCGCATCCCGAAGGTGTGGACGCTGGCGCAGCGCGGGATCAGCAGGCCCGGCCCGGCCTGCTCGCGCTCGCGGAAGGCGAGACCGCGCAGGCGGGTTCGGAAATCCTTTGCAACGGGGATCGGGTGAGGACCGTGCTCCACCTCACCTCAAGCGATTTCGTCCCTATGACTCTCCCCCCGCCCTAGGCTGAGCCGATGCCCGCAAAGCCCAAAGTCGCGATTTTCAGCCCCAACCCGATGGTCTCGGTCGCGATCGAGTCCTTCAGCGCCGAAGGCGGCGACGACATCCACATCCACGCCGCCGGCCAGGGCGTCTGGGTGGCACGGATGGCGGCCGAGCTGGGCGCCGACCCGGTCCTCTGCGGCTTCGTCGGCGGCGAGGTCGGCTCGGTGCTGCGACCGCTGCTGGAGGAGATGCCGATCGAGCTGCGGCTGGTGGAGTCGGCCGGGGCGAGCGGCGCCTACCTCCACGACCGCCGCAGCGGCGAGCGCGAGCCCATCGCCCAGAGCGCGGCGCTGCCCGCCTCCCGGCACGAGGTCGACGACCTCTTCTCGGTTACCGTCGCCGCGGCGCTCGAGTGCGACCTGCTCGCGGTCTGCGATCCCTACCCGGACAACACCGTGCCGCTGGACCTCTACGGCGGCCTGGTCGCCGACGTCAAGGCGAACGGGACGCCGGTCGTCGTCGACCTCTCCTCGCCGCGCCTCGACAAGGCGCTGGAGGGCGGGCCCGACCTGGTCAAGATCAACGACTGGCAGATCGCCGGCTACATCTCCGGCCCGGTCGACAGCGAGGAGCAGATGCGGGCGGCGATGGAGCGGGTCCGGGACGCGGGCGCCGAGAGCGTGATCGTCACCCGCGCCGGGGAGCCGGCACTGGCGCTCCGCGACGGCCGCTTCCACGAGCTGAAGCCGCCGAAGTTCGAGCGCGGCTCCCGCGAGGGCTGCGGCGACTCGATGATGGGCGCCCTGGCGGCGACGATTGCCGCCGAGCGCGCGTGGGAGGACGTCCTCCGCCTCAGCGCCGCCGCGGGCGCGACCAACTTCCTCCGCGCCGGCCTCGGCACCGGCTCCCGCGCCACGATCGAGGAGCTTGCGCCGCGCGTCCAACTCCGCGAGCTGGACTAGCGACTCCGAGGTTTGGTCCCCTACGGGGGCCCAAGGTTCGGAGTCCTCGCTCCGACATTTGGGGGGCTATGACCCCCCGAACCTCGGAGTCGCCTCAGGGCGCCGGCTGGAACGGGACCGCCAGCGGGTCGCCGTTGACGATCGCGTGCGGGGCGGTCTCGGCGATCCACTCGAGGTGCGGGGCCAGGGCCTCGACCTCGCGGAGGCGCTCGAGCGCCGGGGAGATCCGCACCGGGCGGCCGCCGAGGACGGTGTGGGCGTCGCTGCTCAGCAGGTGGACCAGCCCCTTCTCGGCCATCGCCAGCATCCCGGCGGCCATCTCCTCGCGGAGGAAGAAGTCGGCGGTCGCCTGGATCAGCGCCCCCTCCGCGACCAGCGCCGCCATCCGCTCGAACATGTCGGCCGATAAGTGGCGCTCGGGGTGGGCGACGATCGTCCGGTGGCCGCGCTCGGCGAGGTGCCCGACCGCTCGCAGCAGGCTGTCGCCGAGCGGCCCCGGCGCCGGCTCGAGCAGGATCCAGTCGCCGTCGCCGAGCGAGACCTGCGCCAGCTCCTCGGCGCCGAGCGCCTCGAGCGCGGTCTCGGCCACCTCGCCGCCCTGGAGGATCCGCACCGCGACCATTTCCCGCTCCAGCCGCTCGTTCAGTCCCCGCACCCGGCCGGCGAGCTCGCCGATCCGGACATCGTGGTCGTGGCGGATGTGAGGGGTGGCGCAGACCGCCTCGATTCCGTCGGCCTCGGCCTGGCGGGCCATCGCGACGCTGTCGTCGGCGTCGCGGGCCCCGTCGTCGATCGCGTCGAGGATGTGGCAGTGGAGGTCGACCATCGGTCTCGCCCGGACTTCTACCCAGTTCGGCGCTGAAGAAGTGCAATTTCGCCGCCAAGGTGCAACCGGGCGTTCAGTGACCCGCCCGAACCGGCACGTCCCTACGATGATCGGCAAGATCATGGACCTGCTCGCGCCGGGCTTGCGCGGGTGGGACTGGCTTCAACTCATGGATAAGAAGACGACCCGCAGAGGGAATTACGAGTCTGGCTCCGACTACGTGCTGGAGTACGGCGAGCTCCGCTTCGCGTTCAACGAAGAGGACTTCGCGCAGCGCGTCGAGCAGGCGGCGGTGAAGCTTCGCTTCGTCGACCAGGGACTCAGCGCCGAGGAGATCGACGACCTCCTCGACCTCGCGGTCAGCGGCGAGATCGCCGAGCCCAGCTCCCGCCTTGGCGAGCACATCAACGAGAACTGGGAGGACCTCGTCGGTCCCTCCAACCGCAGCCTCGTCCACTGGCTCCGGCGCCTCGTCTTCCGCGGCGCCTGGCTCGACCAGCGGGTCAAGGAGGGCGAGCTAGACGTCGTCTTCGACGAGCGCACCCAGACCTTCGGCTACGTGCAGCCGGACCGCAGCGACGAGCTGATCGAGCTGTCGAAAGAGCCGAGCTGGAGGCGCATCGCGTATAGGCGGTGAGGGGGAGGGCCCGGGTAGGCCCTTCACTTAACTTTTTCGAGGATCGCTCAAGGCCGTCCGAGGGCCCGTCGCCGCGAAAAAGTACAAGACGTTCCGGGCCTACCCGGGCCCTCCTCGAAGCAGCTAGGAAGTGCGCTCGAGCGCGGCGACGATGGTGAGAGAGCCTCCACCTTGGCCGCTCTGGGCGCGGCCGGCGTCGAAGAACTCCTTCGCCGCCTCGGCGTCGTCGTAGGCCTCGCCCAAGCGGGTGAGGGAGTCGACGAGCAGGATCACGTCTTCGCCCCTGCCCGCGCGGGCGGCGGCCTGGGCGAGGGCGTCGCCGGCGTGTTTCGGCTGGCCGGCGGAGACGATCTCGGCCTGCGGGGCGTCGCGCTTCCAGTCGGCCAGCTCCTCGGGGCTGGGGTCGATCAGCAGGGCGACGGGGTCCGGGCCCTTGCTGTCGGCGGCGAGATCGGCGGCGACGCCGCGCAGCAGCGCGGTGCAGCCCTCGCGGGTCTCGGCGAAGACGAGTGCCTGGCGGCCGGCCTCGGGAGGCAGCAGCAGTCCCTGAAGGGTCACGCCCTGCTTGCGGCGGCCGAAGCGGCGGCGCCGGCGGCGGCGCGGGCGCGGAGCCGCTGCGGCGGGGGCCGCTGCGGGCGGCTCGGCGGCCCGTGGCGGTGCAGGCGTTTTGGCGGCGGGTTCGGGCTCGGGTTCCCTCTCGGGCGCTTTCTCGGGACGGTCGCGTCGCTCGCGCGGCTCGCGACGCCGCCGGGGCGGGCGCTCCCGGCGCGCCTCGCCACCCTCGCGCGCCGGGGATTTCTTTGCGGCGCCGCCGCCTCCGTTCCCGCCCCCCTGGGCGAGTTTCTCCACCAGCTCGGCCTTGCTCAGCATCCGGTACTTGGGGACGCCGGCCTCGGCAGCCAGGGAGTGCAGATCGGACAGGGGCTTTTTCTCGAGCTCAGCCTTGTTCATCGAGGCGGCACACTATTCAACCGGCCACCCGGAGTGCTGCGGCGGGGTCGGTCCCCTCCTCGGCCGCGACCTCGAGCCAGGCCTCCGCTCCGCGCGAGCGCTCGCGGCGCCCCCATCCAAGCTCGGCGCCGAGCGCGTCGGCGACCGGGCGCACCGCCTTCGCCGTGCGCAGCTGCGGAGCGGCGAGGATCGCCAGCCTCGTGCGCCGCAGCAGCACGTCGGCGACGCTGCGCGCCTGCTCGTGGCGGGCGGCGACCACCACCTCGGCCAGCAGGTCGGGGCGGCCGGGGACGATCGGGCGGGCCAGCTTCGGGTTTTCGCGGGCGATCGCGAGGACTTTGCGGGCGGCGTGGCCGTAGCGGAAGGCCAGCTGCTCGAGGGCGTCGGCGCCGACGCCCTCGGGCGCCTCGAGGTCCTCCGGCCGCGCCGCCATCCCCAGCGGGATCTCGTCGGTGTGGCAGGGCGCCTCGCGCCCCTCGCGCTCGACCAGGCGGTCGACCGTCTGCTTCGCCATCCGCCGCCAGGTGGTGAGCTTGCCGCCGGTGATCGTCAGCATCCCCGAGGAGGTCTCGTACAGCTCGGCTTTGCGCGAGATGTCGACCGACTTGCGCGGGTCGCCGGTGGAAATCAGCGGCCGCACCCCGGCGTAGGCGCCGACCAGGTCGGCTTCGCCGATCGCGGTGCCGAAGAACCCGTTGACCGCGTCGAGCAGGTACTCGACGTCGGCCCCGGCCGGCCGCGGGTGTGCGATGTCACCGTCGAAGTCGTTGTCGGTGGTGCCGACCAGGGTGCGCCCGTACCAGGGCAGGGAGAAGATCATCCGCCCCTCGCCGGCGGGGACGATGCAGGCGGCCTTGCCCATCGGCAGCTGGGCCTGGTCGATCAGGACGTGGGTGCCGCGGCTCGGCGAGATCCGCGGCACGTCCTCCTCGCCGTGCAGCTCCTCGGGCCGGATCCGGTCGGCGAAGACGCCGGTGGCGTTGACGACGTGGTCGGCGCCCACCTCCATCCGCTCCCCCGAGGACTCCTCGACGAAGGCGACCCCGGTCGCTTTGCCGTTGCCGGCGAGGACCTCGGTCACCTCGGCCCCGTTCAGCATCACCGCGCCGAAGCGCTCGGCCTCGCCGAGCACGGTGAAGACGAGGCGGACGTCGTCGGTCTGGCAGTCGTAGAAGAGGTAGGCGTCCTTCGGCTCGCGCGGGGCGAGCGCCGGCACCAGGTCGAGCACCTCCTCGCGGTCGATCGTGCGGTGGCGGTCCGGCGACCAGTAGAGGTCGTCGGGCTCCTCGCGGCCGGCGCGGCGCTCGCGGCGGCTGCGGCCGGCGCGGGTGGTCGCCATCACGTCGTACATGTTCAGCCCGAGCCCGAGTTTGCGGTCGCGACGCTCCTCGCCGAGGGCCGGGACGAGGAACGGGGTCGGGTAGACGAGGTGGGGCGCGAGGCGGACCATCAGCTGGCGCTCCAGCAGCGCCTCGCGAACCAGGCCGAGGTCGAAGTTCTGCAGGTAGCGGAGGCCGCCGTGGACCATCTTCGAGGAGCGGCTCGAGGTCCCCACCGCGTAGTCGCCGCGCTCCAGCAGGGCGACCGAGTAGCCGCGCGAGGCGGCGTCGAGGGCGACCCCGGCGCCGGTGATGCCGCCGCCGATGACGACGACCTCGAAGTGCCGGCCGGCGATCTCCTCGATGGCGCGGGCGCGGGTCAGCATCAGTCCAGGTAGGTCGTGACGCGGTCGGCGCCGGGCCGCTCGGGGACGGGCTTGCGCTGCCGCGGGTGGCCGAGATGCAGGAGGCCGACGAAGCGCTCCTCGGGAGGCAGGCCGACGGCGGCGCGTCCCTCGTCGCTGCGCAGGATGCCGGGGGTCCGCCAGTAGCCGGCAAGGCCGCGGGCGTGGGCGGCGAGGAGGACGATGTAGGAGGCGACGGCGGTCGCGTGCAGGTCCTCTTCCTGCTCGACCGGGTCGCCGCCGAGCAGGCAGGAGACGACGACCAAGGTCGGGGCGCGGTCGAGCTTTGTCGCACCCTCGGCGCCGGCGATCTCCTTCAGCCGCGTCAAGGTTTGCGGCCCGATCACCCGAAAGCGCCAGGGCACGGTCAAGTGGTGGTTCGGCGCCCAGCTCGCCAGCTCGACCAGCTCGTCGATCTCCGCGCGCGGCAGTGGCTCAGGCGCGAAGGCCTTGTGCGTGCGGCGAGTGCGGATCGCGGTCTCGACGTCCATCGGTCGAGGGTATCGGCAGGTCGTTCCTCGACGGCTCAGAGGCCGTAGCGCCAGCGCATCCAGCCGGCTCGTCCCGCCAGGCCGGCGCCGAAGAGGAGGCAGCCGGCCAGGAGGCCGAGGAGGATGGCGCCGGCGGTGCTGCTGGCGCCCGAGTCGCTCGTCGTTTCGGAGGCCGGCTCGGCCGGGACTTCCGCCGAGGCGGAGGTTTCCGGCGGGGCGCTGCCGTTGTCTCCCTCCGGGGCGCTGCCGCCGGGGAGTGGGATTTCGGAAGCGGGGTTCCCCGAGCCGCCCTTGCCCTTGCCCTTGCCGGACGGCGCCGAGTGTCCCGGAGGGGTACCGATGCCAGCGCCCTTCAGGGCATCTTTCAAACCGGGCGGGAGAGCTTCGGCGAGGGACTCGGGGGGAATGCCGTTCAAGGTCGGGGAGGCGCCGCCGGTATTGGCGGATGCGGTCTTCTTGGGCGCTTTCGGCTTCGGCGCCCGGGGCACGGCGGCGATCGGGTAGTGCTTGCCGGCGGCGGCCACGAGGACCTCGCCCGTCACCCAGACCGGCGTCTGGTTGGCGACCTCCGAGGCGGTCTGGTCGGGGTTGGCGTAGCGGTAGGAGCCCACCTCGCGCTGGTTGCGGGCGAGGTATTCGGGGGCGCTGACGCTGCCGCGGCGGAAGGAGTCGGGGCTGCCGCCGACCGCGAGGATTCCCTGGATCGCCCAGGCCGTGGACATCGTGTTGACGGCGCCGTTGCCGCCGATCGGAAACCCGCCGCCCTTCTGCAGTCCGTGGTGGCGCAGGTAGAAGAGGCCCTGGCCCGCAGCCTTGGAGTCTGGCGAGAGCGCCTGCATGACGGCGCCGGTGCCGTCGGTGGTGCTGGGCGAGCCGGGGGTGTCGCCCCAGCCGCCGTCCTCGTTCTGGACCTTGCGCAGCCAGTCGAGTGACTTCTGCACCCCGCTGATCCCGGCGGCGCGCAGCGCGATCACGGCGAAGGCGGTCGAGTTGGGCCAGCCGTGGTAGGAGCCGTTGTCGCGGCGGGCGCCGAGCAGCTCCGAGACGAGGTTGCGGCCGCCGAAGTCCCGCGGGTCCACCCCCGCCCCCTCGAGCGCGAGAATCGTGCGGGCGACGTCGCCGGGGCTGCTGAGCGAGCCGATCTCCTTGCGAAGGAAGTCGACCGGCGTCCTGCCTTTCGGCGAGGCGACGTCGAGCGGGTTGCGGTCGGCCGCCTCCAGCCCGAGCATCACCCAGCAGGTGGTCGCGGTGCCGGACTCGTCGCTGGCCGAGGGGCCGAATCCCCCGTCGCCGTTCTGCACCGACTCCAGCCAGTCGGCGGCACGGGTGACCTGGGAAGCCTGCGCCCCAGCCGGCATCAGCGCCAGGAGCGCGATGATGAGGAGGGCTGCGACGCCGCCGCTGCGCAGGGCGCCGCCGAGTCGGCCGGGGGGTCGGTCGGCGCTCGGCGGGCGCTCGCCCCGCTCCCATTCGAAGCGCTCGCGGAAGCGGACCAGCATCCGCACCATCGCCGGGCCGGCGACGAGCGCCAGCACCACGTTGCCGACCACGTGGGCGATTTCGAACGGAACCGCGCGCCCCTCCAGCACGAGGAAGTGGCGCAGCGATAGGTCCCCTCCGTACGTCGCCATCAGCGAGAAGTTCAGCAGAGCGCCGTACAAAATGCCAGCAAAACCGCAGGTTGCCGCGAGGGTGAGACGGCCGGCGTTGCGGGTCCCGAGGGCGAGAACGGCGCCGAGCACCCCGCACAGCCCCCATCCCGCCATCTGCCACGGCGTCCACGGCCCCTGCCCGAACCAGAAG
>DATAMR010000048.1:0-1918 GCA_036260485.1 Solirubrobacterales bacterium
GGGGAGTCCCTCTCCAGACACATCTCGCCAATGGCTCGATGTTGAGTGTCTGGAGAGGGACTCCCCGCCCCTCCTGCTATCGGGTTTGGTGGCCTGGTAGCTGTTAGTAGCCGTCGGGGTGGCGAGGCACGAAGGGCCCACTTGCTTGGGCTCTTAGGGATTTGTGCCAGCGGGGGCCGGTGCCGCTGGTGTTGCCTGCGGTGTCCCAGCGGAGGCCGGCGATGATTGCGTAGGCGTGGCCGCCGTTGGCGTAGACCGTGATCCAGCGGCCTCTGCCGGCGCTGCCCCAGCCGGCCAGGGAGCCGGAGGGCATTGGGGTGGTGATCAGTTCGCCGCCGTGGAGGGCGAAGCTGACTGCACCGGAGCAGTCGTAGCCGGCGTCCCACCAGCGGCCGTGGCCGCCGCCGTAGATGTAGGGCTTGGTGCGGATCTTGTTTGCCGCGGCGATCACCTTTTTCACCGCGGGCGGCGCGTCGGCGGGCGGGATCGCCCGGCCGGCGACGATGATCGCCTTGCCGGGAGGCGCGGTCGTTTCGGGGGCTGGCGGTGCTTCCGGGGTGGTCGAGGAGACCCCTCCCGGGGTTTCCGCAGTGGCTGGAGCCGCGAGGACCGTCGCGATCGCGACCGAGGCCAGAACAGCTATGAGGGTGCAGAGGGCGGGCGTTTTCCTGGCCGCCCAAAGGGCGTTCGTCATTCACTCCTCCTTCGTCGGCCGGCGGGGTTAGCTGTCGGGCTGGCGCTGAAGGAGCCTGCGCCCCCACTCGAAGGTGGGTTAGCCCCAGAAACCTGGGTCCCCCGCTCCCCGGCTATTTGTGCCGGGGATTAGGCGTTTGTGTGCAAATCCTAACGTTGAAGGATGGCGGAAGTTTCGGTCCCGAGTGTGCGCTTCGTCACTCTGGCGGCCGGCCAGTGTGGCCCGATGCGTCTACTGGACGACGGGCAGCGGCGTGCCGCTCACCGGCGGCGCTTCGGCGGGGCTCGGCGTCGACTGCAGCACCGGCAGCTCCTGCGGCGTGGCGGCGACGATCCCGCGGGCCGCCTGGCGGATCGCCTGCGAGGCCGGGGCATCGGGCTCGTCGATCACCAGCGGCGAGCCGTTGTCGGCGTGCTCGCGCAGCGGCTCCGACAGCGGCACCTTGCCGAGTAGCGGCACGTCGAGCTCGTCGGAGAGCAGCTGGCCGCCGCCCTCGCCGAAGATCGTGAAGCGCTCGCCGTCGGGGGTCGTGAAGCCGGACATGTTCTCGATCACGCCGAGGATCTCGAGGTCGAACTTCTTCGCCATCTCGGCCCCGCGCTGGGCGACCGACTGGGCCGCGGGCTGCGGCGTAGTGACGACGAGGAATTTGGCCTGCGGCAGCAACTGGGCGAGCGTCATCGAGACGTCGCCGGTCCCCGGCGGCAGGTCGAGCAGCAGGTACTCGAGCTCATCCCAGGCGACGTCCTCGAGGAACTGCTGGATCGCCTTGTGAAGCATCGGCCCGCGCCAGACGACGGCGGAGTTGTCCTCGACGAAGAAGCCGATCGACATCACCTTGACCCCGCTGGGCGAGTCCAGCGGCAGGATCTTCCGCTCGGCGTTGACCTCCGGTTTGTGGTTGACGCCGAGCATTCGCGGGATCGAGTAGCCGTAGACGTCGCAGTCGAGCGCCCCGGCCGAGTGGCCTTCGGCGGTCAGCGCCGCGGCCAGGTTGGCGGTCATCGTCGACTTGCCGACCCCGCCCTTGCCGGAGGCGAGGCAGATCACGTTCTTGACCTGAGCCAGCGCGCCCTGCGGGAGCTTGTTTCGGCCCAGGATCTGCTGCAGCTGACCCTTCTCCTCGTCGGAGAGGACATCGAACTCGACCGCGACCGACGTCACGCCTTCGAGCTCGGAGACGTTCTTGACCACCGCTTCCTGGAAGTGGTTGCGGATCGGGCA
>DATAMR010000031.1:0-44792 GCA_036260485.1 Solirubrobacterales bacterium
GGCGGGCGAGGACGACGGCTGACCTAGGGAGGGGCAGCGGTGGACGTGGATTCCTCGGCGCGTGGTTCGGCCGGAGGTCGAGGGGATCGAGATGTGGGCTGGGCCTTCGATGGGTCTGAGGAGACCCCAGAGGGATGCGGCGGAGCCGTGGCTGAGGACGGCGCCCTCGCCGCAGGCGAGAACGGCAGCCATCCACCGCCCGTGCCAGCTCGGGGCTTGGTGTCCCACGGCGTAGACGCCCCGATGGATGCGATGGAGACGACCGCGTTGCATACGTTCGGTGATCGCGGACCGTCCTAGCCCCACGTTCGCAAGTTGCTGCGCGGTCGCGACGCCATGCTGTTGAGCGGCGATTCGAGCGATCGCCGCATCAGTCGTGTCGCTTTTGTTCGGCATATCCGAACAAAGTCGACAGAGGCTTCGACTCTCCCCCCCTTACCCCGCCTTTTTCGTTCGCGAAAGCGCTACGAGGGAACTAAGCGGCCTTGGTGACCTTGCCCGCCTTGAGGCACCTCGTGCACACGTAGGCGCGCAAGGGGCGGCCGTTCTCTTGGATCCGGACCTTTTGCAGGTTCGGGTCGAAGCGTCGCTTGGTGGCGACCATCGAGTGGCTTCGGGACTGGCCGAACGCTGGTCCCTTGCCGCAGCTGTGGCATACCTTGGCCATGAGGACGGTGGATGGTACAGGTCGCGGAAAAGGCGCGGTTTGACGCCTGCGGTCAGCCGGCCTGGCGTTTGAGGATGGCCATGCGAGCGACGGTGAGGGCGGCGTTGCGGCCCTGGTCGCGCTTGTCGCCGCCCGAGCGGGCCAGGGCCTGCTCCATGTTGTCGCAGGTGATGACGCCGAAGGCGCAGGGGACTCCCGTCGCCAGCTGGACGTCCTGGATGCCTCGCGCCGCCTCGGCGCAGACGAAGTCGTAGTGGTCGGTCTCGCCGCGGATGACGACGCCGAGGCAGGCGACGCCGCCGATCTCGGGGCCGCCGCCCTGCTTGGCGTTGTGGCGGCGGACGCCGTCGATGACCGCGTTGGCGGCGAAGGGGAGCTCGTAGGCGCCCGGGACCGAGTGGTGGGTGACGTTGCCGATCGGCACCCCGGCCAGCTGGAACCCGTGGTCGGCGCCGTCGAGGAGGCGCAGCGCCAGGTCCTCGTAGAAGCGGCCGGCGACGACCGCGAACTGCAGCTCGGCGAGCTTCGCCTTCTCCTTCTCGTCGAACTGCTCGAGGAAGGCCCCCGCCTCAGCCATCGCCGTCCTTGCCGTCGCGGCCCTCGCGGGCGTCGCGCTCCTCCTCGTCGTGGATCATCTCCTCGTCGAGCGCCAGGCCCTGGTGGTGCAGCAGGTGGCCCATCTTGTCGCGCTTGGCGCGCAGGTAGGCGTCGTTGTGGGCGTTGGGCGCGGACTCGATCGGCACCTGCTCGGAGACCGAGAGGCCGTACCCCTCGAGGCCGACGATCTTTTTCGGGTTGTTGGTGAGGATGCGGATGCTGGTCAGGCCGAGGTCGCCGAGGATCTGGGCGCCGATCCCGTAGTCGCGCAGATCGGCGGGCAGGCCGAGCTTGAGGTTGGCTTCGACCGTGTCGGCTCCTTCCTCCTGAAGTTTGTAGGCGCGCAGCTTGTTCAGCAGGCCGATCCCGCGACCCTCCTGGGAGAGGTAGAGGAGGACGCCGCGGCCCTCGCGCTCGATCATCGAGAGCGCCGCTTCGAGCTGTTCGCCGCAGTCGCAGCGCATCGAGTGGAAGACGTCGCCGGTGAGGCACTCGCTGTGGACGCGGACCAGCACGTCGTCGGCCCCGTCGACGTCGCCCTTGACCATCGCGACGTGGTGTTTGTCGTCGACCAGGGAGCGGTAGCCGACCGCCTGGAAGTCGCCGAAGGCGGTGGGCAGCGCGGTGCCGACGACCCGCTCGACCAGCTTCTCGGTCTGCCGCCGGTAGGCGATCAGGTCGGCGACGGTGATCATCTTCAGGCCGTGCTTCTCGCAGTAGGGGACGAGGTCCGGGACGCGGGCCATCGTCCCGTCGTCGTTCATCACCTCGCAGATGACGCCGGCCGGGGTGAGGCCGGCCAGGCGGGCGAGGTCGACGCTGGCCTCCGTGTGGCCGGTCCGCTCCAGTACGCCACCGTCTTTGGCGCGCAGCGGGAACATGTGGCCGGGGACGACGATGTCGCGCGGCCCCGACTCGGGGTCGATCGCGACCTGGATCGTGTGGGCGCGGTCCTGGGCGGATATCCCCGTGCTGACCCCGCCGGCGGCCTCGATCGAGACCGTGAAGGCGGTTTCCAGCGGCGCCTCGTTCTTGGCCGCCATCAGGTTGAGGCCGAGCCGTTCGCAGCGCCGCGCGGTCAGCGCCAGGCAGATCAGCCCACGCGCCTCCTTGGCCATGAAGTTGATCGCCTCGGGCGTCGCGAACTGGGCGGCCATCACCAGGTCGCCCTCGTTCTCGCGGTCCTCGCCGTCGCAGACGACGACCATGCGGCCGGCGCGGATCTCCTCGATCGCCTCCTCGATCGTCGCGAACGGAGCCTTGCCCGCGCTCGTGCCCTGGTCTTGTCTCTGCGTCTCAGCCATCGTGCTCACGTCTGCTCCTTCCGGGCGAATGGTGACATCAATCGCTCCACGTACTTGGCGACCACGTCGCACTCCACGTTCAAATGGCTTCCCACCTGGACTTCTCCCAGGTTGGTCCTCTCGAGGGTCTCAGGGATCAGGGAAACCTCAGCCCAAGATTCGCCCAATCTTGCGACCGTCAGACTCACCCCACTCAGAGTGATCGAGCCTTTATCGACGACGTACAAGAGAAGCTGGGTAGGGAGATCGATCCGAACGCGCCTGGCGAACCCGTCGTCCTCGATGGACGAGACCGTCGCGACTCCATCGACGTGGCCTTGGACGATGTGGCCGCCGAGTCGATCCCCGACCTTCATCGCCAGCTCCAGGTTCACGCGGGACCCTTGCTCGACCGAGGCGAGGGCGGTGACCTCGAGCGTCTGGTTCATCGCCTCGGTCTCGAAGTGATCGTCGGTGACCGCGGTAGCGGTTAGGCAGCAGCCGTTGACGGCTATCGAGTCGCCGAGGGCCAGGTCGGTGGCCAGCTTGGAGGAGATGCGGAGCCGGGCGCCATCGCCGGTGCGCTCGATGGTCTCGACGATTCCTATGTCTTCGATCAGGCCCGTGAACATTTCACCACTCCTTGTACGTGGCCGTGATGAGGAGGTCCTCGCCGACGTTCTTGGTTGACGACCACAGGGCGACCTGGCGCGCGGGTCCTGTCACGGCAGGGGACCCACCATGTCTTCCGGTAGCTGAAGCTTCCTCAGACATGGTCCCCCCTACCGTGCCACCCGCGCGAGGGGCGGAGTTTGGTTGACGACCTAGGAGCATCGGGGCGACGAAGGTACGCGATTCGTCGATGAGATTGGAGAGGAGGAAGCTGGATGCCAGGGTCTGGCCGCCCTCCAAAATGAGAGAGGTCACTTCGCGTAGGCCGAGTTCACGGAGGGCTGACTCGATGTCGGCGGCGACGATGATCTCGGTGCCGGCGCTCTCGAGGGCTCCAACGCGGTCGGCTGGCGCGTCGGGGGCGGTGACCACGAGCACGGGTGCTTGCTCGAGGGTTTGGAGGAGCTGGCTCTCGAGGGGTAGGCGGGCTTGGGAGTCGAAGATGACGCGGACGGGTTGGCGGGCCCCTTCGATCCGGGCCGTGAGGAGGGGGTCGTCGGCGAGGACGGTGCCGATGCCGACGGCGATCGCGTCCGATTCGGCGCGCCATTTGTGGACGAGCTCTTGGCTCTCGGGGCCGGAGATCCAGGGCGAGTCGTCTGGTGGGGTTGAGGTCTGGCCGTCGAGGGACATCGCCAGCTTCAGGATCACCAGCGGCATGCCCGTGCGAGCGTGTTTGCGGAACGGCTGGTTGAGACGGCGCGCAGCGGTCGCCTTTTCTCCACTCGCAAACGCAACCTCTACCCCGCCATCTCGCAGAATCCCGGGACCGCGGCCGGCGGCCTTCTCGCTCGGATCCTCGGAGCCGACCACGACACGGGCGATCCCAGCCTCGAGGATCGCCTCCACGCAAGGAGGCTGCCTCCCCTGATGAGCACAAGGCTCCAACGTCACATACATCGTCGCCCCAGCAGGATCCTCCCCCCGCTCGAGGCAATCCGCCAATGCCGCCCTCTCGGCGTGGAGTCCCCCCAGCTCCGCATGAAACCCCTCGCCGATCACCACCCCGCCACGGACGACAACAGCTCCCACCAGCGGATTCGGACTGACCCGACCCCGCCCACCCTCAGCAAGCTCCAAGGCTCGCCTCAGATGACCTCGATCCGTCTCAGTTAGCAGGGAATTCATCATTGACTGACGAGTCAATCAGTCTAACGCCACCCTTCCTCGCGTGGGTGGCGTCGTAGGGGGGACCACCCCCTGGCGGTTGCAGGGGGTGATGGGTCCCCTGCGTCGACAGGACCCGCGCGCCAAAGCGGCCGGCGTCCGCACCGAGGCATCCAGCGGCAGGCTCCCGAATCTGCACCCCGAATACGCTGACGAACCCAAATGAAGCTCATCATCCAGATCCCATGCTTGAACGAGGAGGAGACCCTTCCGCAGACGATCGCCGACCTCCCCCGGTCTCTGCCCGGCATCGACCAGGTAGAGCTGCTGGTGATCGACGACGGCAGCACCGACCGCACCGTCGCCGTCGCTCGCGAGCAGGGCGTCGAGCACATCGTTCGCCTGACCAACAACAAGGGCCTCGCCGCCGGCTTCCAGGCGGGGCTCGACGCCTGCCTCAAGCTGGGCGCCGACGTCGTCGTCAACACCGACGCCGACAACCAGTACAAGGGCGCCGACGTCGCCAAGCTGGTCGCGCCGATCGTCGCCGGCGAGGCCGACATGGTCGTCGGCGACCGCCAGGTGTCGGAGATCGACCACTTCTCCGGCTCGAAAAAGGGGCTGCAGCGGCTGGGCAGCTGGGTCGTGCGGCGGCTCTCCGACACCGAGGTCACCGACGCCACCTCGGGCTTCCGCGCCTACAACCGCGAGGCCGCCCTGCAGCTCTCGGTCGTCGACAACTTCACCTACACGCTGGAGAGCCTGATCCAGGCCGGCAAGATGCTGGTCGCGGTCGACGAGGTCGAGGTCGGGACCAACCCGAAGACGCGCGAGTCCCGCCTCTTCGCCTCGACCGGCGCCTACGTGCGCCGCAACGCGCCGGCGATCCTCCGCATCTATGCCCGTTACGAGCCGCTGCGCGCCTTCGCCACGGCCGGCGCGGTCGTCCTCCTCCTCGCCCTCTGCGCCTGGCTGCCGTTCCTGATCGACGCGATCTTCAACGGCGAGAGCAGCGGCCACATCCAGTCGCTGATCCTCGGCGCCGTCCTCTTCATCGCCGCGGTGCAGCTCTTCGCCCTCGGGGTGATCGGCGACTTGCTCGCCAGCCAGCGGGTGATGACCCAGCGGGTCTTCGAGCGGGTCCGCCGGGTCGAGCTGCAGCTCGGGGTCGAGCCCTCCCACTACGAGCGCGGCACCGGGGTCGCCGGCCGCGAGAGCGCCGAGTGAGCGCCGAGAAGCGCGGCGGCGAGGAGGCAAACGCCGCCGAATACGGGAAAACCGCGAGCTTCCTCGCGATCGGCGTCGGCCTCACCGGGCTGATCACCTACGCCTACTTCCTGATCGCCTCCCATGTGCTCTCGAAGCCCGACTACGGGCAGATCACGGTGCTCTGGTCGGCCGTCTTCATCACGATCTCGACCCTCTACCGGCCGGTCGAACAGCTGCTCAGCCGCCACATCTCCGAGCGGCTGACCAAAGGTGAACCGCTGGGGCAGCCGATGCGGGTCGCCTCGACGATCCAGATCGGCCTGGCGCTGTTCTTCGCCGTCGTCGCCCTGGCGCTGCGCGGCCCGATCCAGGACGGCCTGCTGGAAGGCAACGAAACGCTCTACTGGGTCTTCTTCGGCGCCGTCCTCTTCTACGCCGCCAGCTACTTCGCCCGCGGCTTCCTCGCCGGCCAGCGCAGCTTCGGCCTGTTCACGGCGCTGATCCTCTCCGAGTCCTGCTTCCGCACCCTCTTCGCCGTGCTGGTCGCGGTCAGCATCCTCAACGGCCAGTCCTGGGTCGCGGTCGGGATCGTCGCCGCCCCGAGCCTCTCGCTGATGGTCGTGCCGTTCGCCTTCCTCCACCGGGCGAAAAGGGTGCAGGAGCAACGACCCGAGCAGCAGGAAACCGCCCCCGGACGCGATGCGGACGAGGAGGCGCATGAGGACTTCACGATGAAAGAGGGCGGCGGGTTCGCCGCGGCGGTGATGGTGATCATGTTCAGCGAACAGGCATTCCTCAACGCCGGCCCCCTGATCACCCGCGGCCTGCAGGGCGCCGCCGCCGCCGGCTTCATCTTCAACGTGCTGATGATCGCCCGGGCGCCGCTGCAGCTCTTCCAGGCGGTCTCGACCAGCATCCTCCCCCACCTCACCACCCTCCACACCTCGGCCGACCCCGACAGCGAGCGCGAATTCCACCGCTCGGTCCGCGGCGTCCTGCTCGGCATCGTCGCCTTCACCGCGCTCGCCGCGCTCGCCTTCCTCATCGCCGGGCCGCAGATGATGCAGCTCGCCTTCAGCAAGAAGTTCGAGTACGACCGGCCGGGGCTGCTGCTGGTGACCCTCGGAATGGGCCTCTACCTCGCCTCGGTCACCGTCAACCAGGCCTGCCTCGCCCAGGGGCAGGTGCGGCGCGCCGCGGTCCGCTGGATCGCCTGCGCCGCCTTCTTCATCGCCTGGAACTTCCTGCCGATCGTCAGCAACGAGTTCCGCCGGGTCGAGATCGGCTTCGCGCTGACCGCGGGCGTCCTCTTCGGCCTGCTCTACCTCGTCTACCGCCGCCCGCACGGCCGGCCCGAGGACATTCCCCGCGAGGGCTCGACCGAGGAGCTCGAGCTGCGGCTCGCCTCGATCGACGAGAACACCTGATCCGCGTCCTCTAGGGTCCGCCGATGGGAGCCCACGACGCCCAGCTGATCCTGATCGCCGGGTCCCTGCTTGCCGCCGGCATCGTCGGCGCCCTGCTCGCCGACCGCGTCCGCGTCCCCGGGCTGCTGCTCTTCCTCGCCCTCGGGATGATCGCCGGCTCGCAGGGGATCGGCGGGATCGAGTTCTCCAACATGGAGCTGGCGCGGACGCTTGGGACGATCGCGCTGATCCTGATCCTCTTCGAGGGTGGGCTGACCGCGGGCTGGTCGGAGATCCGGCCGGTACTGGGGACGGCGGCCTCGCTGGCGACGATCGGCACCGTGGTCACGGCGCTGATCGCCGGCCTGGCGGCGAAGCTGATCTTCGACCTCGGCACCCTGGAAGGGATGATCGTCGGCGCGGCGATCGCCGCGACCGACTCGGCGGCGATCTTCGCCGTCCTGCGCCGCTCGACCCTGGAGAAGCGGCTCGCCCGCTCGCTGGAGGGCGAGTCCGGGATGAACGACCCGGTCGCCCTGCTGCTGGTGATCGGGTTCATCGAATGGATCCAGGAGCCGGGCTTCGGCCTCGCCGACATGGCCGGGCTGCTGGCGGTGAAAATCGCGGTCGGGATCGCCGTCGGCTACCTCGTCGGCCGCCTCGCGGTGGAGGCGCTCGGCCGGGTGCGACTGCCGACCGACGGGATCTACCCGGTGGCGACGGTCGCGATCGCGGCGCTCGCCTACGGGCTCGCCGAGATCGCCCACGGCTCCGGCCTGCTCGCCACCTACCTGGCCGCGCTGGCGCTCGGCGGCGCCAACATCCCCGCCCGCCGCACCGTCGTCGCCTTCCACGAGGGGCTGGGATGGGTCGCGCAGCTCTCCCTCTTCATCCTCCTCGGCCTGCTCGTCTTCCCCAGCCAGCTCGACGACGTGGCGGTGAAGGGCATCGCCCTCTCCGCCGTCCTGATCCTCGTCGCCCGCCCCCTCGCGACCTTCCTCGCCACCGCGCTGGCGCCGATGAACGTGCGCGAGCGGCTGATGCTCGGCTGGGCCGGGCTGCGCGGGGCGACCCCGATCTGGCTCGCCACCTTCCCGGTCGTCGCCGGGATCGCCGGCGGCGAGGAAGAGTTCGCGATCGTCTTCTTCGTCGTCGTCACCTCGACCCTGGTCCAGGGCGCCTCCTTCGAGCCGCTGGCGACGCGCCTCGGACTGACCACCGACGAACCGGCGCTGCCGCGGCGGCTGCTCGAGTCGGGGCGAATCCGCCGCATGGGCGGCGATGTGATCGCCTACCGAATCCCCGAGGGCGCGGCGATCGCCGGCCACCGGGTCCGCGAACTCGAGCTGCCGCGCGAGGCGCTGGTCAACGTGATCGTCCGCGACGGCAACGCGATGCCGCCGCGGGGGTCGACCGAGCTGCAGGAGGGCGACGAGCTCCACATCCTCGTCCGCAGCGAGCTGCGCGACGAGGTCGAGGGGCTGACCGGCCACTGGGCCAAAGGGCCGATCGGCAAACCGGCCCCGCCGCCGCTGCCGCGGCGCGGCGCGTCCCAGGTCTTCACGGTGCGCCCGGCACGGGGAGACGGGGAGCTCGGCGAGGAGATCGACGGCGTCCCGATCGTCCGGGTGATGCGCGACCGCAGCGAGCGCGGCGCCTACCTGGTCGCCCTCGCCGACGGGCGCTACGCGGTGCTCAGCTCCGGCCTGGTCGCGATCGGCGGCCGCCGGGCGCTGGCCGGCTGGTGCGAGGGGCGGGCGGCGCGGGAGGACGTCGATGCTTCCGAACGCGCCTGGTGGCAGGAGGTGACCGGGGCGCTGATCGCCAGAGGACGTTCAGCCAGCGTTGGCAGCAGCAGCGATCTCGGCGTAACTGGCAGCGGGATCGTCGGCTCCGAAAACAGCTGAGCCGGCGACGAAGAGGCGGGCTCCGGCAGCTGCCAGCGGTCCAGCGGTTTGATCGTCTACGCCGCCGTCTACCTCGATCGCAGCGTCGCCGACGAGTGGCGCCAGGCGCTCGACCTTCTCCGGCGAGGTCTCGATGAAGGATTGGCCTCCCCAGCCGGGGTTGACGGTCATGCAGAGGACGATGTCGGCCAATCCGCGGAGCTCGGCGACGGCCTCTACGGGGGTGCCGGGGTTGATCGCGACTCCGGCCAGGCAGCCGAGCTCGCGGATCGCGGCGAGGGTGCGGTGGGCGTGCGGCGTCGCCTCCTCGTGGAAGGTGATCGAGTCGGCGCCGGCCTTGGCGAAGTCCTCGATCTGGCGCTCGGGCGCCTCGATCATCAGGTGCACGTCGACGGCGCCGGCGGCGGCGTGGACCTGGTCGGCGATCCCGCTGAGGACCAGCGGCCCGATCGTGATCGGCGGGACGAAGTGCCCGTCCATCACGTCGAAGTGGATCACCCGCGCGCCGGCGTCCATCACCTCGGCGACCTGCGCCCCCAGCCGGCCCATGTCGGCCGAGAGGATCGACGGGGCCACCCGCGGCTCGGCCATCAGCTCCATCATGCGCTCGCTCACGACGGGCAGCCTATCTCCGGGCGTGGCTGGCAAGGACGCAGGAAGCGTGGCGTGCTCTGCACGCGAGCGACCGAGGACGCCGCCAGGCGCGCCCGGAGGGCCTCAGGCGATTTGGAGCATGGATGCTCCGCAGGACTGGCATTCCATGTCGGCGGTGTTGGTCATCCGGGCGATCGTCTGGTGCTCGCCGCAGTTGGGGCAGGCGGAGACGAGTTCGAAGCGGGTCAGGCAGTTGACGCAGCGCAGGCGGCCCGGCAGCTGGGTCGGACGCAGCCAGGGCTCGCCGCAGTTCGGGCACGGGGCACGGCCAAGGGGATTCGAGTCCCCCTGATCCGACTGGTTGGGGTGGCTCATCCCCCTAATCATTACTGACTAGGCCGGTCTCGTCAGGCGGGCGATGAAAAAACCGGTGGTGCGGTCGCGATCCGGGCGCAGCTGCAGGCAGCGGCGCTCGGCCGGCGCGGCGAGGTCCGGCGCGAGCGCGCCGAGGTCGTCGAGGCGCAGCGGCGGCGTCTCCCCCGCCTCCGCGGCGCGCAGCAGGGCGGCGACCCGGTTCTCGTTCTCGCGGCGGGAGATCGTGCAGGTCGAGTAGACGAGGGTCCCGCCCGGCTTCAGGACCGCGGCGGCGTTCCGCAGCAGCTCGTCCTGGACCTCGGCCAGCCGCTGGATCGTCTTCGGCGACTTGCGCCAGCGGGCGTCGGGGCGCGAAGCGAGGGCGCCGAGGTCCGAGCAGGGGGCGTCGAGGAGGACGCGGTCGAAGCCGGGACCGATCGCTCCTTTGGTCGCGTCGGCCTCGATCACGGTGACGCTGCGCAGGCCGAGCCGGGTCGCCTGGGCTGCGACTTCGGCGGCGCGGTCGGGGTCGAGCTCGACCGAGATCACCTCGCCGCGATCGCCCATCCGCTCGGCGATCTGGCCGGTCTTTATTCCGGGGCCGGCGCAGAGGTCGAGCACGTGGTCGCCCTCCTGCGGTTCGAGCACCTCGACGACCGCGGCAGAGCCGCGGCTCTGCGGGGTCAGCTCGCCGGCCGCGATCGCCACCGGCACCGCCTCGCCGGTACGTCCCTCGACCACGATCGAGTCGGCCGCGGCGAGTGGCCAGCCCGCCTCGGGGACGCGAACCTCCACGCCGGCCTCGGCGAGCCGCGCGAGCATCGCCTCGCGGTCGGTCCGCCGGGTGTTGACGCGCATCGCCACCTCGCCCGGCTCGTTGCAGGCGGCGAGGGCGGAACGGGCGGCCTCGGCGCCTAGCTCCTCCCACCACATCTCCGCCAGCCACTTCGGGGCCGAGTGGGCGACCGCGGCGGCGGCCGGGGTCGAGTCGTCGTCCAGCAGCGCCGCGGTCAGCTGCGCTCGCTCGCGGATCGCCCGGCGCAGGATCGCGTTGGCGAAGCCGGCGGCGTGGGCGGCGTCGGCCGTCTTCACCAGCTCCACCGCCTGGTCGACTGCCGCGTGGTCTGGAGTGGCGTCGGCGAAGAGCAGCTCGTAGAGGCCGAGGCGGAGCGCCGCCAGGACCGGCGGGTCGAGCAGCCGGGTCGAGCGCCCGGCCAGCTTTTCGATCGCGACGTCGCTGGTGCCGCAGCGCTGCACGGCGCCGTAGACGAGGCGCTGGGCCTGGGCGCGGTCGCGGCCGGAGAGGCCGAGGCGGTCGGCCTCGGCGCGGAAGGCGCGCTCGGTGAAGGCGCCGTCCTCGAAGCTGGCGCGGATGGTGGCGAAGGCGAGGGCGCGGGCCGGCGAGACGCGGTCCCGGGCGTCGCTCACGAGCCCGGCAGCGGGTGGCCGCGCAGGTAGGCGTCGGCGGGCATCGGCTTGCCGCCGGGCGGCTGGACGAGCTCCAGGCGCAGCGACCCCTGGCCGGTGCCGAGCAGGAGGACGCCGTCGAGCTCCTCGAGCTTGCCGGCCTCGACCTGGTCGTCGACGGCGCGGGCGCGGCGGACCCCCAGGCGCTCCCTGTCCGGAAGCTCGAGGTAGGCGCCGACCTGCGGGGTCAGGGCGCGGACCTTGGCGGCCAGCTCGGCCGCCGGGCGCTCGGGGTCGAGGCGGCGCTCGGCGGACTCGATCTTCTCCGCGTAGGTGACGCCGTCCTCGCCCTGCTCGGCGAACTCGAGCGTGCCTTCGGCCTGGAGGTCGAGGGCGCGGACGAGGAGGTCGCCGCCGACCGCGGCGAGGCGGGCTGAGAGCGCCTCGAAATCCTCGTTGGGGTCGATCGCCACCTCCTCGCAAAGGACCACCGGCCCGGAGTCGAGTCCCTCGGTCAGCTGCATCACGCACACGCCGGTCGTTTTGTCGCCCGCCATGATCGCCCGCTCGATCGGCGCTGCGCCGCGCCAGCGCGGCAGCAGCGAGGGATGGACGTTCAGCATCGGGAACTCGGAGAGCAGCGGCTCGCGGATCAGCTGGCCGAACGCGCAGACGAGAACAGCCTCCGGCGCCGCGGCGCGGATCCGCACCAGCGCACCCTCCTCGTTGACGTTCTCGGCCTGCAGCAGCTCGAGTCCCAGCTCCCCCGCGGCGATCGCCGCCGGCGGCGGCTTCACCTTGCGGCCGCGGCCTTGGCGGCGGTCGGGCGGGGTGACGACGAGGCTCGGGCGGTGGGGCGAGTCGGCGAGGCGCTGCAGGACCGTGGCGGCGAAGTCCGAGGTGCCGAGATAGGCGGTCCTCACGCGTCGGTGCGAGGCTCGCGCAGGTCGTCGCCCTCGTCGATTTCTTCCTCTGAGGAGGGGCTGTAGCCGCCGCCCTCGCGCAGCGCCCGCAGCGCCGCCTTGCGCTGCTCGCGGGTCGTGCGGTCGAGGATCAGGACCCCGTCGAGGTGGTCGATCTCGTGCTGGAGGACGCGCGCCTCCAGCCCGGCGGCCTCGATCACGATCGGCTCCCCCTCGGCGTCGCGGCCGCTGAAGCGCGCGTACAGCGGCCGCTCGACGTCCATCGAAACCCGCGGCAAGCTGAGACAGCCCTCCTCGGCAACGGCCATCTCCGCCGAAAGCCACTCGACCTCGGGGTTGACCAGCGCGGTCGGCTCGCTTTCCGGGCCGGCCTGGAAGACGAGCAGGCGGCGGAGGACACCCAGCTGGGTAGCGGCTAACCCGATCCCCAGCCCGTCACGCATGATCTCGACCATCCGCTCGACCTCGGCCCGGAGCTCCGGCCCGAAGTTGGAGACCGGCGAAGCCTTGCTCTTCAGCACCGGGTCGCCGAACTTGACGACGTGGGAGAGCGCCGCTTCGCGCCGCTCCACGATCTCCAGTTCGAGCTGCCGCTCCTCCGCGTCCCGCTCCTCAGTCTTCACCTCGTCGCCCATCGAAGCCTGAGTCTAAATCTCCTCCATCGACAGCGTTTAGCGGACGCGGTTTCGACGAACCGGAACCTGTCGTAGAGGGGCGGGTACCCCCTCTCACAAAGGCTCAAGAAGCTGCGATGGCGCCCATAAGGTCAACCAGCTGCGCGACGGTCTTTGGGAGAGGGGTACCTGCCCCTCTCCGCTATTGCGGATCTACATCCACGCCTATCGCCACGTCCTTCAGCGAGCGGTCCGCGGCGCGGCGCTCGACGACGTCCCGCACCGCGGAGATCGTCCCCGCACGGTCCATCGCCTTGATCAGGATCCGCCGGCGGTGGCGGTTGCGGACGCGGAACATCGGGGCGGGTCCTAGGAGCTCGGAGGCGTCGGGGAGGCTGCGGTCGAGCTCTCGGGCTACCGAACGGGCCACCTCGTCCAGCTTCCCTTCTTCTTCGGAGGAGAAGTTGATTCGGACCAGGTGGGAGAAGGGCGGGTAGCGGAGGACGCGGCGGCGCTCCAGCTCGAGCTCGAGGAAGCCGGCGGAGTCGTGGCGCGAGGCGTGCTCGATACTCGAAGCCTGCGGGGCGAGGGTCTGGACGATCACCTCTCCCCCGGCCTCGCCGCGGCCGGAGCGCCCGGCCAGCTGGGCGACCATCGCGAAGGTCCGCTCCTCGGCGCGGAAGTCGGGGAAGCGCAGGGTCGCGTCGGCGTCGAGGATCGCGCTCAGCGTCACCTCGGGGAAGTCGTGGCCCTTGGCAACCATCTGGGTGCCGACGAGGACGGCGCTGTCGGCCTCGTCGAAGCGGGCGAGGATGCGGGCGTGGGCGCCGCGCTCGGCGGCGGTGTCGGAGTCGAGGCGGAGGACCGGCATCGGGTCGAGGCGCTCGGCGAGGAGACCCTCGATCCGCTCGGTCCCGGCGCCGGCCCGGGAAAGCGTCGTCGAGCCGCACTCGACGCAGGCGCTCGGCTGGCGCTCGGAGTGGGCGCAGTGGTGGCAGACGAGGCGACCGCTGTGGCGGTGGACGATCAGCGAGACGTCGCAGTTGGGGCAGCTCCAGTGGTGACCACAGGAGCGGCAGGTGAGCCAGGGGGCGAAGCCGCGGCGGTTGATCATCACGATCGCCTTGGCGCCGGCGGCGCGGACGCCCTCCAGCGCCTCCCAGGTCTCGGCGTGAACCGGGCCCGAGCGGGGGTCGGCGCGGCGCATGTCGACCAGGTGCACCGGCGGCATGCGGCGGCCGTCGACCCGCCGGGGCAGCTCCAGGCGCGGCAGCTCCAGCCAGGTCTCCGGCCGCGGCGTCGCGGTCCCGGCGACGAGTACGGCGCCGTTGTCCTCGGCCCGTTTGCGGGCGACGGCGCGGGCGTCGTAGGTCGGGTCACCCTCCTGCTTGTAGGAGGCGTCGTGCTCCTCGTCGATGACGATCAGGCCGAGGTCGCGGACGGGGGCGAAGACGGCGGAGCGGGGCCCAACGCAGACGCTCGCCTCGCCGCTGCGCAGGCGGCGCCACTCGTCGTAGCGCTGACCGGCGGAGAGGGCCGAGTGCAGGACCGCGAAGCGGTCGCCGAGGCGGGCGCGGAAGCGGGCGACGGCCTGCGGGGCGAGGCCGATCTCGGGGACGAGGACGATCGCGCCCTTGCCGCGCTCCAGGGCGGCCTCGACGGCGGCGAGGTAGACCTCAGTCTTGCCCGAGCCGGTGACGCCGTGGAGAAGCAGCTGGCAGGGGGCGTCGGCCCCGCCGTCGAGCGCGGCGACCATCCCCTCGACCGCCTCCTCCTGCTCGGGCAGCAGCGTGGGACGGGTGGCGGCGGCGGAGAGGCCCGATTCGGCGGGCGCTCGGCGCAGGGAAGCGGTGCGGGTGGCGACGAGGCCGCGCTGCTCGAGCCGGCGCAGCGTCTGGCGGTCGGAGCCGATCGCGGTCGCCAGCTCCCCGGCCGACATCTCCCCCGCGCGGAGCGCCTCCAGCACGGCGCGTTGCTTGGCGCCGAGCCGCTCGCCGCCGCCGAGGGCGGCCTCGCCGGCCGGGAGGATCTCGGCGCGGAGCTCGGTCTTGGCGCGGGTCGTGCGCCCGCCGGCGCTCGTCCCGGTGCCCGGCGGCAGGACGAGCTGCAGGCCGCGCGAGGGGGTCGAGCAGTACTCGCGGGCGATCCAGAGGCCGAGCCGCACCAGCTCCGGCGTGGCGCCGGCCTCCAGCGCCTCGATCGGCTCTGCCAGGCGCTCGGGCGGCAGCTCGGAAACCTCCGCGAGCTCGACCACGACCCCGAGCAGCCGCCGCGGCCCGAAGGGAACGCGGACGACGCTGCCGACGCCGACGTCCTCCATCGCCGCCGGCCGGCGGTAGTCGAAGGGGCCGCGCAGGGCGCGCGCGGTGGTCAGGGGCTCGACCCGGAGAATCGTCACCGGTTGAGGTTATGGGCGGCGGGGGATGGCCTGGCCTGCTGCCGGATGAGGCCATATGCTGGCGCGCATGAGCATCAACCTCCACCCCGGCGAGCGGGTGATCTTCGAAGGCCACCCGTCATGGCGCGCGATCCTCGGCTTCTACCTGAAAGGGGTCCTGGTCGCGGTCGTTCTGGGCTTCGTCGCGAAGCTGATCGACGGCGGCGCGACGACCTTCGTCGTCGTCCTGGTCGTCCTCGCCCTGACGGTGCTGATCGGCTTCGTCAAGCGGGTCGCGACGACCTACACGATCACCGACCGCCGGCTCAACATCAAGCGCGGGATCATCTCCAAAGAGGTCCAGGAGACCCGCCTGGAGCGGGTTCAGAACGTCAACTACCGCCAGTCCGTCTACCAGCGCCTGATGCAGATCGGCGACGTCGACTTCGACACCGCGGCGACGGACGACTACAACTTCGTCTTCGCCGGCGTGGCCGACCCCGGTGACGTGGTCCACAAGGTGGACCAGGCGACGGGCGCGGCGTCCGCGGGGACGCACGGGCTGGGCGAGGCCCAGCCGCCGGCGTCTGCCTGAGTCCACCCGTTCCGAGATTTGGCCCCCCATAGGGGCCCGAAGTTCGGAGAGGCGACCTTCGCCGCCGGCACCCTCGCCGCACCTCCCCCCAGAACGCGCCTTCGGCGCGGCCACCCTGCACCCTCACAAAGCAAGTAAGGGTGCAGGGTGGCCGCGTAAGTTCGCAACGGTCTTTCTGAGGATGTCTTGGACGTGGCGGGGTTCGTACTTGACTTGGTGGTGGGAGAAGCGGAGCGGGGTTAGGCCGTTCGCTACGTGGATCTGAAAGCGGAGGGCGTCTCGGGTCTGGGCCGAGGGGGTGCGGTGGTAGCGCCAGCCGTCGGTCTCTACCACCAGGCCCAGGTCCGGCCAGAAGAAGTCGACCTCGAATTTGTTGACCAGGTGTTTGGTCAGCGGAACCGGCAGACCGGCGGCCGTGGCGAGCGGTCGGAAGAGGCGTTCCAGCTCGTCGTCGGAGAGGCGGAAGGTGTGCTTGTCGAGGACGTGGCGGAGGAGGCGGACGCCCGGCTCGCCCGGGTGGTCGTCGAGGGACTTGCGGAGCGAGTCGGCGTCGATCACGTCGAGCTTGTCCGCCTCGTTGATCGAGCGCTCGAGGGTCTTGGGACCCGTGACGGTCGCTAGGTCGAGGAAGGTGCGGACGGGTGCGGTGACCGGGAGGTTCAGGCGAAGATTCACCTCTCTGCTGGGTAGGGAAGGGCGGCGATGGCAGCGCACACCGGTTAGGCGGGCTTCAGACGTTCGCCTGACGCTGACGTCGATGTGGTGCGGGTGCTCGTTGCCGAATCCCAGAGGGCGGCGGCGCTGCGGTGACTCAATAGCGCTCCGGGGCCGCAGGCGAAAACGGCCGCCATCCAGCGGCCCTCGCGGCTGAGATCGCTTCGCCCAACGGCGTAGACACCACGGACCACCGGGTGGAGTCGTCCGACTCGAACCCGGTGTTCGATGCCGCTCTTGGTGAATCCCAGGCCAAGCAGTTGGCTCCGCCCGATCACCCCGTGCTGGGCCCGCGCCAACCTCCAAGCGTCCTCGCTTCGCTTCTCCGAGATTGTCCCCGCCATAGCGAGGACAAGTTCGGAGAGGCGCCGGTCTCGCCCCCCTACCCAGCCAGTTGTTCGCCCGTTTTCCGGGTAACGCCGGGAATTACCGCTATGCCGCGGCCGCCTCGGCGCCTGCGGCCTCGCGGAGGGCGTCGGCGCGGTCGGTGCGCTCCCAGGTGAAGTCGTCGTCGGCGCGGCCGAAGTGGCCGTAGGCGGCGGTCTTCTGGAAAATCGGGCGGTGGAGGTCGAGGTACTCGCGGAAGGCGCCGGGGCGCATGTCGAACTCGGCCTCGACCAGCTGGGAGATCTTCGCGTCGGGGAGCTTGCCGGTGCCGAAGGTCTCGACCATCAGGCTGACCGGGTGGGCGACGCCGATCGCGTAGGCGACCTGGACCTCGCAGCGCTGCGCCAGGCCGGCGGCGACGACGTTCTTCGCCACGTGGCGGGCGGCGTAGGCGGCGGAGCGGTCGACCTTGGACGGGTCCTTGCCGGAGAAGGCGCCGCCGCCGTGGCGGGCCATGCCCCCGTAGGTGTCGACGATGATCTTGCGGCCGGTGAGGCCGGCGTCGCCGACCGGTCCGCCAATCACGAACTTGCCGGTCGGGTTGACGAGGAACTCGCCCTGCAGCTCGGCCTCGTCGAAGCGGCCGGGGACCTCGGCCTGCAGCACCGGCAGGATCACGTTCTCCCACAGCTCCGGCTTGATCTGGCTCTGCGAGTCGACGCCCTCGTCGTGCTGGGTGGAGATCAGGAGCTTTTCGACGGCGACGGGGCGGCCGTCGGCGTAGCGGACGGTGACCTGGGTCTTGCCGTCGGGGCCGAGGTAGCCAAGCGAGCCGTCCTTGCGCACCGCGGCGAGCCGTTCGGCCAGCCGGTGGGCGAGGTGGATCGGCATCGGCATCAGCGCCTCGGTCTCGTCTGAGGCGTAGCCGAACATCATTCCCTGGTCGCCCGCCCCTGCGACGTCGAGCTCGTCGTCGTCGGAGGGGTCGACTTTGGTCTCGTAGGCCTTGTCGACGCCCTGGGCGATGTCGGGCGACTGCTCGTCGATCGAGGTCAGCACCGAGATGTGGTCGCAGTGGTAGCCGTAGTCGCCGTGGTCGTAGCCGATGCCGCGCACGGTCTCGCGGACGATCTCCGGGATGTTGAGGTGGACGTCGGTGGAGATCTCCCCCGAAACCACCGCCATGCCGGTGTTGACGAGGGTCTCGCAGGCGACGCGGCCGCCCGGGTCCCCGGCCATGATCGCGTCGAGGACGCCGTCGGAGATCTGGTCGGCGACCTTGTCCGGGTGGCCCTCGGTGACTGACTCCGACGTGAAGAGGTACTCGCCCTCGGCGAGCGGCTTTGAAGTAGGCATGGCGGGAATCCTAGAGGAACTTCGACCGGCGCTCGCAGTCAGTCGGAGTAGCGCCGGCGCCCTGAGGCCGGGACGAAATCGATGATCAGCGGCACGCCCTCCAACTCATACGTCTCCCGCATCCGGTTCTCCAGGTGGTAGGCCCAGTCGCGGACGATCAGCTTGCGGTCGTTGACCTGGATCGCGACCCGTGGCGGGCTCTCCCCCACCTGAGCGGCGTAGTAGAGCCGCAGGCGCTTGCCGCGGCGCGACGGCGGCGGGGTCTTGGCGACCACGTCGCCGACGAAGCGGTTCAGCTCCGGGGTTGGGATCCGCTCCGCCGCCTTGTCGGCGAGCTGCAGCGCCTTGGGCAGCAGGCTGCCGACGTTGCGGCCGCGGGTCGCCGAGGCGGTGATCACCGCCGGGCGCAGCCGCAGCTTGCGGGCGACGCGGGCGCGGGCGTCGTCGATGTCGGCCTCGGTGACGTCCCACTTGTTGAGGACGAGGAGGCTCGCGCAGCCGGCTTTCATCGCCATCTCGGATACGCGCAGGTCCTCGGCGGTGACGCCCTCCGAGGCGTCGCAGACGATGATCGCGACGTCGGCGCGCTCGACCGCCCGTTCGGAACGCAGCTGGGCGTAGTAGTCGACCGTGCCCGCGACCTTGGAGCGGCGGCGCAGCCCCGCGGTGTCGACCAGGATCACGCGGCGGCCGTCGACCTCGAGCTCGGTGTCGATCGCGTCGCGAGTGGTGCCGGCGATGTCGGAGACGATCACCCGGTCGGAGCCGAGGAAGGCGTTGACCATCGAGGACTTGCCGACGTTGGGCCGGCCGATCACCGCGACCCGGACCGCGTCGTCGCCGTCGTCCTGCGGCTCGCGCTCGCCGAGCGCGACGACGATCGCGTCGAGCAGGTCGCCGGTGCCGAGGCCGTGGGTGGCGGAGACGCCGAGCGGCTCGCCCAGGCCCAGCGCGTGGAACTCGGCGGTGATCCCGAAGTCGTTGGCGCGGTCGGCCTTGTTGACGACGACGAGCACCGGCACGCCGCCGCCGCGCAGCGTCTTCGCCAGCTCGGCGTCGCCGGCCCGGAGGCCGGCGCGGCCGTCGACGACGAGCAGGATCGCGTCGGCCTCGGCGATCGCGATCCGCGCCTGCGCCTGCACGTCGCGCGCCAGCTCGGCCTCGTCGCCGAGGTCGATCCCGCCGGTGTCGATCAGCTCGAAGGCGACCCCGTTCCACTCGGTCGCCAGCCGCTTGCGGTCGCGGGTGACCCCCGGCTCGGGCGAGGTGACGGCCTCGGTGCCGCCGACCAGGCGGTTGACGAGGGTGCTCTTGCCGACGTTGGGAAAGCCGACGACGGCGACGGTGGGAAGGCTCATGCGAGGCCCTTCTCGCGGACGAGGTTGACGACCCGGGCGACGACCTCGTCGAGGGTGAACCCCGTGGTGTCGAGCTCGACCGCGTCTTCGGCGGCGCGCAGGGCGCCGTGCTCGCGCTCGGTGTCGCGGGCGTCGCGCTGGCGCTGGGCGGCGAGAACGGCGTCGGCGTCCTCGCCGGTCTGCGCCGCGCGGCGGCGGGCGCGCTCCTCCTCGGAGGCGGTGAGGAAGATCTTCAGCGGCGAGTCGGGGCTGACGACGGTGCCGATGTCCCGCCCCTCGGCGACGTAGCGGCCGGCGGCGATCAGGTGCCGCTGGCGGTCGACCATCGCTGCCCGGACCCGCGGGTGGACGGAGACGCGGGAAGAGGCGGCGCTGACCTCGGGGGTGCGGATCTCGCCCGTCACCTCGCGCTCGCCGAGCAGGACCCGCTGGCCGTCGAAGCCGATCTCCAGCCGCTCGGCGAGCGACCCGATCGCCTCGCCGTCGTCGAGGTCGATGCCGTCCCACAGCGCCGCCAGCGCCACGCAACGGTACATCGCCCCCGAGTCGAGGTACGTGAAGCCGATCTCGCCCGCCACGGCGCGCGCGACCGTGGACTTGCCGGCCCCGGCGGGGCCGTCGATCGCGATCACCATGAGCGCAGCGTATTGACCGTCGTTTCCACGTTTGGGGTCCCTATAGGAACCAAAAGGGTGGAAACGATCTTCGAGGGGTCGCGATCAGCGGGCGAGGAGGGAGGCGAGGTCGGCCTCGAAGCCGGGGTAGCTGACGGCGGCGGCGTCCATGCCGACCACCTCCACGCCCTCGTTCGAGGCGAGACCGGCGACGGCGCCGAGCATCGCGATCCGGTGGTCGCCGTGGGACTCGATCGTGCCGCCGACCAGTCCGCCGGTGCCCTCGATGACCATCCCGTCCGCGGTCGGCTCGACCTTGCCGCCGAGCGCCCGCAGCGCCGCGGTCACGGTCTCGATCCGGTCGGACTCCTTGCGCCGCAGCTCCTCGGCGTCGCGGATGACGGTCGTCCCCTCGGCGAAGCAGGCGGCCAAGGCGACGAGCGGCAGCTCGTCGATGGCGAGTGGGATCTCGGCGCCGCCGACCTCGGTCGCGTGCAGCCGTGCCGAGCGAATTCGCAGACGAGCGGTCGGCTCGCCGCCCTCCTCGCGGGTCCCATCCAGTTCGATCTCCGCCCCCATCCGCTCGAGGATCGACAGCACGCCGGTGCGAGTGGGGTTGACGCCGATCCCTTCGAGCGCCACGTCGCTGCCGTCCACCAGCGATGCCGCGACGACGAAGAAGGCGGCGGAGGAGATGTCGGCGGGAACCTGGATCGAGTTCCACTCGAGCCGCTCCGCCGGCCGCAGCACCACGGCGTTGCCAACGCGTTCGACCGTGGCGCCGGCGGCGGCCAGCATCCGCTCGGTGTGGTCGCGACTTGGATGCGGCTCGACCACACGCGTCTCGCCCTCGGCCTGCAGGGCGGCGAAGAGCAGGCAGGACTTGACCTGGGCGCTGGCAATCGGCATCTCGTATGTGATTCCGCGCAGCGGAGCGCCCCGGACCTTCAGCGGGGGCAGCCGATCCTCGCGAGCCCTCAGGTCGGCGCCCATCTCGCGCAGCGGTATAGCGATCCGGTCGACCGGACGGCGGCGAATCGAGTCGTCGCCGTCGAGGGTCCATTCCTTCTCCACCTGCCCCGCCAACCATCCCGGCAGCAGTCGCAGGAGGGTCCCCGCATTGCCGACGTCGATATCGGCCGGGCGGGCTCCGCGCAGCCCGACGCCGCAAATGCGCACGCCGAGACTTGGCGCCACCTGCAGGTCGGAAGGTAGCCCTGGCGGGCCCGGAATCACCGCCGTCCAGGAGACCTGGGGGGCGGTTTCCACCCTCGCCCCCACTGCCGCCATCGCCGCCAAGGTCGAGCGCGTGTCGGCGGAATCGAGATAGGCCGTGATCTCGGTTTCGCCCTCTCCCATCGACGCGATCAGCGCTGCGCGGTGGGAGATCGACTTATCCGAAGGCGGGCGCAGCCAGCCGCGCAGCGGTCCGGCGGGCTCGAAGCGGGTGCTGCTCATCGCGCGACCCTATCTACGACGCCGGGGCGTCGAGCACGGTGACGGTGTGGCCGAGGCCGCGCACCAGCTCCGCCGCCTTCCTCGCCTGCTCGTCGCCCGATACCCAGAGGGAGACGGCGCCGGAAGTCATGTCGGGGGCCGGATGCAGGGCCATGTCCTCGATGTTGACCCCGGCCTCGCCCAACGCCAGGGCCAGCTCGGCGATCGTGCCGGGCCTGTTGGCGACGACGATCCGCAGCTCGCGCAGCGGGCCGGCGGCGGCTTCGGATTCGAGCAGCTGGTTGCGGTCGGCGCCTGCAGCGGCGTGCCAGGCGGCGAGCGCCTCGCGGTCGCCGGAGCGGACCAGCTCCGCGGCCTCGCGCAGGCGGGCCGCGACCGCGTCGACCGAGTCGGCGACCGCCTCGCGGTTGGAGGCGAAGATGTCGGCCCAGATCGCCGGGTTGGAGCCGGCGACGCGGGTCATGTCGCGGAAGCTCGGCCCGACGTCGGGCAGCCGCTCGCTGTCCCTGGTCAGCGAGTGTGCCGCCTCGGAGGCGAGCGCGTTGGCGAGCACGTGCGGCAGGTGGCTGACCGTCGCCATCAGCCGGTCGTGGCCCTGCGGGTCGATCGCCTGCGGCCGCGCCCCGAGCGCCGCCAGCGCCCGCTGCAGGCGGTCGTAGAGGAGGCCGCTCGAGCGATCTGTCGGGGTCAGGTACCAGCTGGCGCCCTCGAAGAGCTCCTCGCGAGCGTTCTCGACCCCCGCCGTCTCCGCCCCCGCCAGCGGGTGGCCGCCGATGAAGCGCTCGTCGCCGCCCAGCGCCGCGACCAGCTCGCCCTTGGTCGAGCCGACGTCGGTGACGGCGGTCTCGGGACCGGCCGCGGCCAGCGCCTCGCGCGCCTGCTCGGGCAGGGCCGCCACCGGCGCGCAGCAGAAGACGAGGTCGGCGCCCTCGCAGGCCTCGGCGAGCGAGCCGGCGGCGCGGTCGATCGCGCCCAGCTCGACGGCGCGCTCGAGCCGCTCCGGGCTGCGCCCGTAGCCGACCACCTCGGCGTCGAGCCGCCGCCGCCCAGCGAGCCCGATCGAGCCTCCGATCAAGCCCACCCCGAGGACGGCGATTTTAAGGGGCTGGGTCATGGCTTCGGCCAGCATATGACGCGACCCAGGCGTTGCCAGGCAAGGACGCAGGGAGCCCGAATAGCAGCGCTATTTGGGCGACCGAGGACGCAGCATGGCGACGCCTGGGGCCGTCATGTGCCTCATGAACCGCGGCGCGCCTCTACCGCGGCGGCGAAGCGCTCCAGCGCCGAGGCGGTGTCCTCCCAGTCGAGGCAGGCGTCGGTGATCGACTGCCCGTAGGTCAACTCCTCGCCGGGGACCAGGTTCTGCCGGCCCTCGACCAGGAACGACTCCAGCATCACCCCGACGATCGCCTTGTTGCCGTCGGCGACCTGGTCGGCGATGTCGCCGGCCGCGAGGAACTGCTTTTCCGGGTCCTTGCCGCTGTTGTCGTGCGAGGCGTCGATCACCAGCCGCTCCGGCAGCCCGGCGACGCCGAGGGTGACGAGGGCGTCCTCGACCTCGGGCGGGTGGTAGTTCGGGACCCCGTGGCCGCCGCGCAGGATCAGGTGGCAGTCGGGGTTGCCGGTCGTGTGCAGGATCGCCGGCATGCCGGCGTCGTCGATTCCGGCGAAGGCGTGGGACGCCGCCGCCGCCCGCACCGCGTCGACCGCGATCTGGATGTTGCCGTCGGTCCGGTTCTTGAACCCGATCGGCATCGAGAGGCCCGAGGCGAGCTGGCGGTGGGTCTGGCTCTCCGAGGTCCGCGCCCCGATCGCCCCCCAGGCGACGCAGTCGGCGATGTACTGCGGCGTGATCGGGTCGAGGAACTCGCAGCCGACGGGCAGCCCGGTGTCGAGCACCTCGAGCAGCAGCTTGCGGGCGATCCGCAGGCCGGCGTTGACGTCGCCGCTTTCGTCCAGGTGCGGATCGTTGATCAGCCCCTTCCAGCCGGTCGTCGTCCGCGGCTTCTCGAAGTAGACCCGCATCACCACCAGCAGGTCGTCGCGCAGCGCCCGCGCCGTCGCGCTCAGCCGCGTCGCGTACTCCATCGCCGCTTTCGGGTCGTGGACGCTGCACGGCCCGACCACGACCATCAGCCGCGGGTCCTTCCCCTGCAGCACGTCGCGCACTTCCTCGCGACCGCGGACTACCGCCTTCGCCCGCTCCTCGCCGAGCGGCAGCTCTTCGAGCAGCCGCGCCGGCGGCGCCAGCTCGACCACTTTCGCGATCCGCTGATCGCGGACGCCGTCTCTTTTCGCCCCCTCCATGCCGATGAACATTTTGCCTTCGCCTTTCTCCAAACCAAAGAAATCGTACTTTCTGGTCGCTCGCTGCCGGATTGGGTCGGCGCGAACGCGACTCGAACCTTGAACGGCGCCCGACCGGAAGATGTGAAGTCCTCGGGGCGGCCTGCGGCCGCGGGCGGGCGCCTAGCTAAATCGCCAATACCAGCGGGTGAGGTCGCCGCGCGCGACGGCGTGGGCTGGGAAGCCGGTCGCGGTGTGGGCGTCTTCGAACCTCACGGTCCAGAGGTTGTACCACGCGCGCGCGTTTAGTCAAGTAGTTCAGACAGGCCGCGCAGGGAAATGGAGTCAGTTCTCGCGTCTAACGCCCTTGAACGTCCCGCCGGACTGCTTTACGTCCATGAATCGGCCACTGACGGCGCTGCGTTTCGTCCAGAGGCCGGTTTTCGAATTCCGGGTTTGGCTCCGGTGCTTGACCGCGCCAACTCGCCCTTTACCTCTTACTCCGTTTTTTGCCATCTTGCCCTCCATCTCGGTTCATTCTACCGGGGCGTCTTTTCCCTTCCTTGGCAGAAGGTGTCGTATCCGCCGGACGGACCTGATGCGACAACCCACTGCTGTTCTCAGATGGAATCAATCGCACGCTGACCACCAACCAGAGCGCAACCGCAGTCACGGCCAGGATTACCCTGGGAATCATTTGGAGCCGAGTGGCCAGTGCGGTCTGCTCCCTGATCAGGACAAAGGTTGCCGCGACGGTGGTCGGAACCACTATCACCGCCAAGCGGCTCGCCAGTTCGTCGCCGCTCTCGATGGACAGCGCAAACACAAGCGCGACGAGGTTGATTCCAATCAGCCCAATGGCCGCCGCCAGCACATGCCAAGCGACACCTAGCCTGAGCGAGATCTCCAGGTAGGCCGGGCGGTCCGGTTCGCTGCTGTACAGGGAAACCGACTCACGACTTTCCCGCACCCCCTCTAGCCACCCATCGCCATCGTTCCCAGCTAAATCCCGCACGCGGATCCCACGACGAGCGAACTCGATGATGGAATCGTCAACGCGGGCTTCGAAATGCGCCGAACGCGCTTCTCCGAGCGGAAAGATCTGTGACACCCAGAAACGAGTTGCCAGAGGTGAGAACCGAAATGGCAAGTCTTCTTCAACCCGCACTCGACTTGGCTCGAGGAGCGGAACCTCGACCTCAACGATCAACTCATACCGGCGCCCGTATTCGGCCAGGGCTTTGAGGAGCTGGAGATCTCCGGAGCGATATATCGCATGGACAGCTTTGTCATAGCGATCGACGATTGCCTCGATTTCATTTATGGACGCAGGTAGGGGACTCATCTCAGGAATCGCAAGCAACATCTCCTCAGACGAGCTCAGCGCACAAGGCGGCTCCTCGAGCGCCGCCACGAGCTTGCTGGCAGCTCCCGAAGTCCTTTCTCTCAGCCGTCGGACGCGTTCCTCGGATACCTGGAAACCAAGGCCACTCGTTAGGTATTCCGCGAGTGCCAGGTTGAAATTCTTCTTTCGGCGCGAGAGAAAGACTCTCTCGAAGAAGCTGGGCGAGAACAAGCAAACCGCCTCCCAGAGGCGGTCATCCACAAGAGGCATCAACAGCTTCCTCGCCTTGCTTTCCCTGGCCAAGCTGACCAAGTAGTGCGTCTCCAGCGCGGCTATTGAGGGCCGTGCCGTCACAGCGGCGGGACCACCCGCTGGTCCGGAAACGCTGAGATTGAGAAGCGGCCGCTTCTCTCTGGTGGTCAGCGGCAACAGGACGTTCGCAGTGCTGGCTACTTCGAGATCAACGAACGGCGCAAGCAACCCCTTGGGGAAATCGACCTGGTAGGCAGCGCTAGATCGAACATAATTGCGGAGACCAAACCGCAACCGCGCAACGAAGCGCTCGCGCCATTCAGAATCTTGTTTCAGGGCAATAAAGAAGTCGGAAGTCTCCGATAGGTCGGCGCGGTTGCTGGTCACCCGCGTTGTAATAGCCGCCGCGGCGGACGAAAAGTTTCCCAGGACCTACAGCAACTCAGACAGGCCGCGCAGGAACCGCTCGTTCTCCTCGGCGGTGCCGTAGCTGACGCGGATGTGGCGGGGGCCGCCGAGCGCCTTGCCGGGGCGGACGGCGATCTCGCGCTCGGCGAGGCCGGCGATCACCACGGCTTCGTCGGCGTCGCCGAGGTCGATCCAGGAAAAGTTCGCGTGGGTGTCGGCGGTGCGCAGGCCGAGGCCAACGAGCCCCTCCTCGACGACGAGCCGGGCCGCGATCGTGTTCTCGACCCGCTCGAGGACGTCGTCCTGGTGGAGGATCGCCTCCGCCCCCGCCGCCTGGGCGAGGGCGTTGACGCTGAACGGCTGGCGGACGGCGTCGACGGCGGCGCGGAACTTCGGCGAGCCGATCGCGTAGCCGACCCGCAGGCCGGCGAGGCCGTAGCACTTGCTGAAGGTGCGCAGGACGACGAGGTTCGGGAAGTCGCCCAGCAGATCGAGCGTGGCGTCGGGGTCGTCGTGGGTCTGGAACTCGACGTAGGCCTCGTCGAGGATGACGGTGACGTGCTCGGGGATCCGCTCGCAGAAGGCGGCGATCTCGGCGGCCGGGACGTGGGTCCCGGTCGGGTTGTTCGGGTTGCAGACGATCAGCAGCTGGGTCGCCGCGGTCACCTCGGCCGCCATCGCGTCGAGGTCGTGGACGTCGCCCTCGGCGAGCGACACGCGGACCTCGCGGGCGCCGGTCAGCGCCGGCAGGTACGGGTACATCGAAAAGGCCGGCCAGGCGTAGACGATCTCGGCCCCCGGCTCGCAGAGCGCCTCGGCGGCGGCGAGGAGGATCTCGCAGGAGCCGTTGCCGACGGCGACCCGCGCGGGCTCGGTCTCGTAGCGCTCGGCGAGGCGGCGGCGGAGCAGCGTCGCGTCGGGGTCCGGGTAGCGGTTCATCAGCCCGGCGGCGGCGGCGACCGCCTCGACCACCTTCGGGTGCGGCGGCGTCGGCGACTCGTTGGAGGCGAGCTGGGCGATGTTCCCCGAGGCGATCGCCTCGGGCGCCTGCCCGGTCGGGACCCCGGCTTGGTAGCCCGGCATGCGGGCGAGCTTCTCGGCGAAGGTGATGGTCATCGCGAGCCGATTGTGACGGACGCTGCCGCGGCCAGCCCTACTGGGCGGCCTCGAGGTCGGTCCGCAGCTTCTGCGCCTCGCCGACGTAGACGTGCGCGGGCTCGTGGCCGGCCGGAGCGTAGAAGTGCAGCATCACCCGGATCACCCGCGGCATCGAGCCGGGGACCGGGATCTCGCGGCAGCACATCAGCGGCACCATTGTCAGCCCCAGGTCCCGCGCCGCCACAGCGGGGAACTCCGCGTCGAGGTCCTCGGTCGTCGTGAACAGGCAGCTGACCATCGCCTCCGGCGCGAGCCCGTTGCGCTCGATCAGCCCCTGCATCAACTCCTCGGTGGCGGAGAGGATCGCCGCCGGCTCGTTCGCCTCGGCCTGCGCCGCACCGCGAACCGCGAAGAGTCGCTCCTGCGGTCCATCGTAATGCCCGCCTTGCATGTCGCCATTTTCGCTCACACGGAGCATCTTTCCAAAGCAGGGGGGCGAATCTTCCAGCGGTGGGACTTATGACCGCTATGGCGACCAGAACTCCCACCGATCGCACGCAGCGCATGATGAATCTTGCCGGCAGGCAGCACGGTGTGATCTCGCGGAGTCAGCTACGCAGGCTGGGGGTGAGCGACAGCGCGATCGCGCACGCGATCCGGGTCGGCAGATTGCATCGCATATTTCGTGGCACCTTCTCCCTTACCCCGCAGATCAGTCGACGCGGGCGCCTGAGTGCCGCCGTCCTCGCCTGCGGAAAAGGGGCGGTGATCTCCCACCGCAGCGCTGGAGCTCTGTTGGGGCTACTGAGCGACGCACCCGCGGTGATCGACGTGATCCCGCCTCAGGAACGCGGTAGGGAGATCGACGGCATCCGTTTTCACCGGGTGCGCGCACCACGTCGGGACGAGGCTGGGACCGTGGACGGCATTCCCTGCACGAGCCCGGCGCGGACGCTGGTTGACCTCGCCGGCACGGTCGGCGACTGGACGCTGCGCGGCTGCTTCGAGCGGGCGGCGCAGCGGAAGGCGCTCGACGTCCCAGCGATCGAGGCCTCGATCGACCCGGGGCGGCGCGGTAACAAGTCCCTGCGCGCCCTAATCGACGAATGGCGCCGCGCCGCGCCGGTCGCGAAGAAGGGCAGGCTGAAGAGCCCGCTGGAGGCGAAGGTTCTGCCGCTCGTGCTGCGGCGTGGCCTCCCGGACCCGCTCCTCAACGCCCCGATCGAGATTGCCAACGGGCGCATCGAGGTCGACTTCCTCTGGCCCGACTACAGATTCGTCCTCGAGGCCGACAGCCGCGACTTCCACGGCACCGACCTCGCCTTCGAGCGCGACCGCTGGCGCGACCGCGAACTCTTCCGCGTCGGCTACAACACCCTCCGCATCACCAGCCAGCAGGCCGAACGCGAAACCGCCGCAGTCGCGGACACCATCACCGCCCGCCTCGAGAGTCCTCTCGTCCCCGGATAGCTCACCAGCTGATGGCGCCGCCTCGGAAAGCCCAAATCCCGAGAGGCGGCGCGCCGTCCCACAAACCCCTGTTGGAAAGGGGCCGCCTCACCCTCCCACCCAGCAAAGTAGGAGGGTGAGGCGGCCCCTATCGAGAGGCTTCTCGCAGTTGGGCGATCTCCCCATCCGAGAGCCGCCGCGCGCGTCCCGGTTGCAGATCGTCAAGTGAAAGGGGTCCGAATTTGACACGTTGCAAAGCCACCACCCGATTCCCCACCGCCTCGAGCATCCGCCGCACCTGGCGGTTGCGGCCTTCGCGCAGCGTGATCTCGATCTCGCGCTCGGCGAGGCGGCGAACCTCGGCGAGGCCGGTCGGCCCGTCCTCGAGCTCGACGCCCTCGCGCAGGCGTGCGAGGTCGCGGTCTCCGATCGGCTTGCCGAGCCGGGCGCGGTAGGTCTTCGGCACCTCGTAGCGGGGGTGGGTGAGCTGGTTCGCCAGCGCACCGTCGTTGGTCAGCAACAGCAGGCCGGTCGAGTCGGCGTCGAGGCGGCCGACGGGATAGAGGCGCGCCTTCGTGTCCACAAGCTCCACCACCGCCCGGCGCTCACCAGGCTCCCGCGCCGTCGAGACCACGCCCGCCGGCTTGTTGACCACCCAGACCTCACGCGTCTCGACCACCACCAAAGCCCCATTGACCCGCACGTCGTCGCCCTCCCCCACATCCCGAGCCGGATCGGTAACCACCTCCCCGCCAACGGTGACCAACCCCTTCCCGATGATCGCCTCAGCTTTTCTCCGAGAAGCGACGCCCCCATGGGCGAGGAACTTCACCAACCTCACGAGAGGGGAGTCAGGGAGGTCTCATCCGGACCCTCCCCATCTGTTGTCCGGAGGAGACCTCCCTGACTCCCCCTACTCATGGCTCCAGGCGCTGTTCCCCGGCCTTCAACAGGCGATCGCGCAACTCCCGCTGGTCCTCGGGACTGGGGTCGAAGCGGGAGGGGTCCGGCAGCTGGTCGAGGCCGCTGAGGCCGAAAAGACGCTCGAACAGCTCCGAGGTCTTGAAGATCGCAGCGCCGAACTGGGAGCGGCCGGACTCTTCGATCAGGCCGCGCTCGGCCAGGCTCTGGACCGCCGACTCGGAGGTGACGCCGCGGATGCGGGCGACCTCGGGGCGGGTCACCGGCTGCAGGTAGGCGACGATCGCCAGGGTCTCGGCCTGGGCCTGGGTCAGCGGCGGCGTCCGCGGCTTCGAGAGCAGCCGCCGCGCCGCTTCCTCGGTGGCCGGGTCGCTGGCCAAGGCGTAGCCGCCGGAGACCTCGCGCAAGACGATCCCGCGCTTGCCCTCGGCGAGGTCCTCGCGCAGCAGCTCGATCGCCTCGGAGACCTGGCCCTCGGTCGCCTCGGTCGCCATCGCCAGGTCGGCGGCGGAGACCGACTGCGGCGAGAGGAAGAGCAGCGCTTCCACGGTGCGGGAGAGGTCGCTCATCCGTTCTTGTGGGTCGCGGTGGGCACAGCCTTCTTGACCCGGATCGGGCCGAAGGCGCGGTCCTGCTCCCAGGTGATCTCGCCCTTGCGGTAGAGCTCCAGCAGACCGAAGACGGTGACCGCCTGGGTGAGCCGGTCCTCGCCGCCGAACTCCTCGTCGAAGTCGAAGCTGGAGCGGGTGCGGAGCACGTCGCGCAACGCCCGCAGGCGGCGCTCGAGCGAGACGGTCGGGCGGATGTGGCTGATGTCGACTTCCGGCGGCTCGGTCAGCAGGTCGCCGAGGGCGACGCCGAGGCGCTCGGGGTCGTAGACGGCGGTGGCGGCCTCGACGGCGACGCGGCGCAGCTCGCTCGGCAGCGGCGCCGAGCGGTAGAGGTACGGCCGCTGGCTCTCGAAGCGGTCGGCGAGCACCTTGGAGGCATCGCTGTAGCGGCGGTACTCGAGCATCCGCGCCAGCAGCTCCTCGACCGCCTCCTCGGGGCTGAGGTCGTCGAGCTCTTCCTCGGGCCCCGGCAGCATCAGGCGCGACTTCAGCTCCAGCAGGGCGGCGATCAGGACGAGGAACTCGGTCGCCACCTCCAGCTCCAGCTCGCCCTCGCGCTCGAGGTGCTCGACGTAGGCGACGACGACCTCGCCCAGCTGCAGGTCGAGGAGGCTGATCTCCTCGCGCAGGACGACCGCCAACAGCAGGTCGAACGGCCCGGCGAAGACGTCGAGGTCGAGATCGAGGTCGAGGTCGGCTACGGCCACTGCGATGAAGACTAACCTCGGACCGGGACAGCGACGGCCGCGGACGCGAAGCGGAGCAGGCGTCGCCTGATCTGGGTTTGGGGATTCAGGCCGGGCCGTAGCCCATGCGCGCGCGGACGTCGGCGAGGACCGGGGCCGCCAGCGCCCGGGCCTTCTCGGCTCCGGCGGCGAAGACGGACTCCAGGGCGGCCTCGTCGGGCCGCAGCTCGGCGTAGCGCTCGCGCGTGGGAGCAAGGAACTTGACGACTTCCTCGCCAACCGTGTCCTTGAAAGCGCCGTACCCCAACGGCTTGGCGTCCTCTTCTATGTCTTTCGGTGTTTGCCCCCTGGTTGCAGCCAGGATTTCGATCAGATTGGTGATCCCAGGCTTGTCGGCTCGACGAACGATCTCCCGGCCGGAATCGGTCATGGCGGATCCCACCTTCCTGCGGATGACGTCGGGCTCGTCGAGCACGAGCACAGTCCCCTGCGGCGTTCCGCCGGTGGTCGACATCTTCCGCTCCGGCTCCTGCAGGTCCATGATCCGGGCGCCGACCTCGGGGATCACCAGCTCCGGCACGACCAGGGTCTCGCCGAAGCGGGCGTTGAAGCGGCGGGCGATCTCCCGCATCAGCTCGACGTGCTGGCGCTGGTCGTCGCCGACCGGCACCTCGGTCGCCCGGTAGGCGAGCACGTCGGCGGCCATCAGCACCGGGTAGTAGAAGAGCGCCGCCGAGGCCAGTTCGCGGTCCTTGCCGACCTTTTCCTTGAACTGGGTCATCCGGTTGAGGTCGCCGTGGGAGGTGACCGCGGAGAGCAGCCAGGTCAGCTCGGTGTGCTCGCGGACGTCGGACTGGCGGAAGAGGATGCAGCGCTCCGGGTCGAGGCCGGCGCCGAGCAGGATCGCGGCGGTGTCGTAGACCCGCTCGCGCAGTTCGGCCGGGTCGTAGGGGACCGAGATCGCGTGCAGGTCGACGATGCAGAAAATGGCCGGATCGCCGCGGTCCTGGCCCTCGACGTACTGGCGGATCGCGCCGATGTAGTTGCCGAGGTGCTTGCGGCCGGTCGGCTGGATGCCGGAGAAGATGATCGGTTTGGGCATCCGGCGGAGCCTATTGGGGGAGCCGGGACAGGTGACCCCTCGCCCGAACAAATGGCGGCCTAATTAGGCCGCCATTTTGAGTATCCGCCCGTTCGAGGGGTCACCTGTCCCGGCTTCGGATCGTCTTCGAGGGACAAAGATCAGCTGGCATCGGCGGACGCCGTGGCCTTTTCTTGCTCTTTTGGGGCGCAGTCGGCGTCGGTGCCGTGGCCGCACTCGCCGGCTTGGGCTGAGCCTCGGCTTGGGTAGGAGCTGACCTTGCGCTTGGGGTTTTCTACTCCGAGGCCGGCGGCTATTCCGCCGAGGATCATTAGTAGACCGGCTATTAGGACTCCTAGGTGGAAGGCTGAAGTCGAGGCTTCGGCGGAGGCGGTTGCTACTCGGTCGGCTTCCGGGGGCGGCAGGTCTTCGGTGTCCGGGACGGCGAGGGGCTGGGCCTTGGCGTCGGTGACGATGTTGGCTCCCTGGTTGCTCAGCGGCTCGCTGCCGAGGTTGGCGTCGAGGGCCGAGCCGAAGTGGGCGGAGATGACGGCGCCGAGGATGGCGATCGCCAGCAGGCCGGCGACGCGGGAGACGCCGTTGTTGACTCCCGAGGCGATCCCGACCCGGTGTTCGTCGACCGAGTCGAGCACGGTCGCGGTCAGCGGCGCCACCGTCGCCGAGAGCCCGATGCCGAAGACGATCAGGCCCGGGAAGACGTCGACGAAGTAGCTCGCGCCGGTATCGACCCGCAGCAGCAACAGCAGCCCGAGGCCGCCGACGATCGGACCGGCGGTCATCGGCGCCCGCGGCCCCGTGCCGGAGGCGATGCGGCCGAAGCGCGGCGAGAGGAAGAACATCAGGATCGAGATCGGCGTCGTCGCTAGCCCGGCCTCCAGCGGCGAGTAGCCCACCACCTGCTGTAGGTAGAGGCCAACGAAGAAGAGGCCGCCGATCAAGCCCGCGTAGGTCGAGAGCGTGGTCAGGTTCGTCACCCAGAAGTTGCGGATCTTGAACAGCCAGAGCGGCAGCATCGGGTGGCGGGCCTTCGCCTCGCGGAGGATGAAGAGGCCGAAGGAGAGGATCCCGACGAGCATCGGCACCCAGACCACCGGGTCGCTCCAGCCGCGCGAGGGCTGCTCGATCAGGGCGAAGGTCGGGCCGCCGAGACCGATCGCCGAGAGTGCGATCCCAGCCCAGTCGATGCCGAGGAAGGCGTCCTCGTCGCGGCTCTCCTCGACCGAATGGAGGGTCAGCATCACGGTCGCCGCGATCACCGGGATGTTGACCCAGAAGATCGCCCGCCAGGAGGAGATCCCGATCAGGGCGCCGCCGCCCGCCGGGCCGACCACGGTCGCGATCCCGGTCCAGGCCGTCCACATCCCCACCGCCTTGCCGCGCGCTTCGCCCTCGAAGGTCGAGGCGACGATCGCCAGCGAGCCGGGCACCAGCAGCGCCCCCGCGATTCCCTGCAGGGCGCGCGCCCCGATCAGGAACTCCTCGCTGGGGGCGACGGCGCAGAGGATCGAGGTGGCGCCGAAGCCGACCAGCCCGATCACGAACACCTTCCGCCGCCCGAACTGGTCGCCGAGGCTGCCGCCGACGAGCAGCAGCGAGACCAGCGCCAGCGTGTAGGCCTCGACCACCCACTGCTGGCCGGCGAGGCCGACGTCGAGCCCTTCGCTGATCGCCGGCAGGGCGACGTTGACGACGGTGCTGTCGAGGAAGACGACCGTCGAGCCGAGAATCGTCGCGATCAGCGTCAGTCGCTGCGAGCGGGACACCCGGGCGAGTCTAGGGACCTCTGGGGGCGGCCCGGGCGTATTCCCACTGATGCTTGCTTTGCTCGCCACCCTCGCACTGCTGGCGCCGCCTCCGGCGTCGTCGGGCGGCGCCGACACCCTTGCCTTCGTTCACGCCTTTCGCGGTCCCGGCATCCGCACCGAGACGATCGGGCGCTCGGCGGCGGGACGGCGGATCGAACTGCGCCAGCTGGGCGCACCGAGGTGGCCGGGCGAGCTGCTCGTCTTCGGCTGCATCCACGGCGACGAGTGCGCGGCCAGCGGCGTCGAGCCGGTCTCCAACCTCACCGCCGGTTGCCCGGATCCGAGCTCCGACATCTACTTCCTTCCCAACCTCGACCCCGACGGGAGCGCCGCCGGCTCCCGCCTCAACGCCCGCGGGGTCGACCTCAACCGCAACTTCAACGGGCGGTGGGGCCCGCGCGGCCGGCCCGGCGACGCCGAATACTCGGGTCCGCGGCCGTTCTCCGAGCCGGAAACGAGACTCGCCGGGCGAATCGTCCGTGCTCTCGAACCGGCAGCAACGATCTGGTTCCACCAGTACCGCGGCGGGCATCCCTTTGTCCGCGCCTGGGGACACAGCGTGGCGGGCGCCCGCCACTTTGCCGCTCTCGCGCAGATGCCCTTCCGGGCGATGCGATGGCCGTCCGGAACGGCGCCGAACTGGCAGAACACCCATTTCGCGGCGCCGGCCTTCGTCGTCGAGCTGCCACAGGGGCGGCTGGCTCCGCGGATGCCGGAGCGACTCGGAAGAGCGCTGCAACGGATGGGCCGCTGGGTGAGAGAAGATTGAGATGTCGGAAGGGGGTTGGGCTTGCCAGCTGAGAGCGGTGCGGATGAGCGGCGACTGGTGCGCGAGGCCCAAAACGGGTCCGATGCGGCGATGGCTCATCTCTACTCGCTGCACTGGCGCGGCGCCTACCGCGCCGCCTACCTCGTCGTCCACGACGCCACCGCGGCCGAGGACATCGCCCAGGACGGCTTCCTCGCCGCGGTCGACGCGCTCGACCGCTTCGACCGCCGCCGTCCGTTCCGTCCCTGGCTGCACCGGATCGTCGTCAACCGCGCCCTCGACTGGGCCCGGCGCGAGGCGCTGCGGCGCCGCGTCGACGGCGCCGAGTCGGTCTTCGAGCCGCTGCCCCCGCCCGAGGAGATCGGCGGCGAGATGATCGCGGCGCTGAGGGAGCTGCCGGCCGAGCAGCGCGCGGTGGTCGTCCTCCGCCACCTGCTCGAGTACACGCCGGGAGAGATCGCGGCGATGCTCGATCTGCCGCGGGGAACCGTGAACTCGCGCCTGCGGCGCGGCCTCGACCGCCTGCGGGAGACCGCCGAGGCGGAGATCGCGGTGGAGGAACGACGATGAAGCGCGACATCCTCGGCGAGGCGCTGCGCGAGACGCCGATCCCGGAGCCCGTCGATGCGGAGGAGCGCGGCCGGCGAATCGTCGCCGCCGCCTTCGCGGAGCGGGAGAGCGGCGATCAGGACGCTCGCTCCGAACTAGGGGGGGCTATGACCCCCCAAACCTCGGAGAGGCGAGGCAGGCGCCCGATCCCGCGCCTCGCGCTCGGGCTTTCGCTGGCCACCCTGCTGGCGGCGCTGCTGCTCTCGCCCGCGGGCGCCGACGTCCGCGACTGGGTCGGCGACGCCTTCACCGCCTCCGCCCCGCGCCCGGAACCGACCCTGGCGGAGATCCCCGGCGGCGGGCGGCTGCTGGTGCGGACCGGAGACGGGATCGTTGTCGTGCAAGCGGACGGCTCGCGGCGGCTGCTCGGCGACTACGAAACGGCGAGCTGGTCCCCGCACGGGCTCTTTATCGCTGCGGCCAAGGGGCGGACGCTCAGTGCCCTGGAGCCCGACGGGACGCCGCGCTGGTCGATCACCGCAGCGAAAAGGGTCGCCTACCCCAGCTGGACGGGGAGCAGTTCCCCCGCCTGGTCGCCCTCCGGCGAACGAATCGCCTACCGCTCGGGCTTCGACCTGCGGGTGGTCGCCGGCGACGGGACCGAAGACCACCTCCTGGCCGGATCGATCGACGCCGGCACCTCACCCGACACCAAGATCTCTCCCGCCTACGCCCCCCCTGTCTGGTCTCCCACCGGCGAGGACGCCCTGGCCTACGTCACCGGGTCGGCCCGACTTCGGATCCTCGACAGCGAGACCGGTGCCGTCCTCGCCGCCGCACCCGCCCTGCCGCGCATCACCTGGATTGACTGGGGCGACGACGGCGAGAAGATCCTCGAAGCCTCCCGGGGAAAGGTCCGCCTGCGGCGGGTCTGGCGAGCCGGGCACCCTTCACGGCCCGCGCTAGGAAAGCCCCGTCTCCTACCGCTGCCGCACGGCGCAGTCTTAAACGACGCCGCCCTCGCACCGCACCGATCGCTCGTCGCCGTATCGGTTACCTACTGGCGCGAGCACGGCACCTACAGCGAGGTCCTCGTCTACCGCCCGGGCCAGAGCCCGCAGACCCTGCTCAGCGTCCCCGGCAGCCTGTGGCAGGCCGAATGGTCGCCGGACGAAAAGCGCCTGCTCGTCGCCTGGCCCGGTGCCGACCAGTGGCTCTTCCTGCCGCTCGATCGCGGCAAGGGCAATGCCATCGCCCACATCTCCAGGGCGATCTCACCCGATGGCCAGCCACACAGCTTCCCCCAGCTCGAAGGCTGGTGCTGCCGGCGCTAGGCGGGAGTCTCCGGCTCGCGCAGTTGAGCTGCGGGCGTGAAGAAGTTCCTGTAGGCAAGGAGGGTGGCTACGAGGGCGGAGATCGAGACGCTGCCCAGCAGGGTGTAGAGGAGGATCAGCTGCAGGCGGACGGCATCGGTCGGACTGGCGCCGGCGAGCAGCATGCCGACCATCGTGCCGGGGAAGAAGATCAGGCCGGTGGTCTTGGTCGAGTCGACCAGGGTGATCATCCCCGAGCGCAGCGAGCGGCGGACCGTCGGCGCGGCGGCTTCGCGGGCGGTGGCGCCGAGCGCCAGGGTCGCCTCGATCCGGGCGCGGGCATCGGCCATCTCGTCGCCGAGGCGGTTGAGGGCGACGGCGCTGGCGGTCATCGCGTTGCCGATCACCATGCCGCCGACCGGAACCAGGTAGCGCGGGGTCGGGTCGAAGATCCCCAGGGCGACGACGAGCCCGAGGGTGCTGGCGCCGGCCAGGGCGAGGGCGATCAGCAGCGGGCCGAAGGAGTTCGGGACCTTGTCGGCGCGGTGGCGGGCGGTGATCGCGCCGAAGAAGACCATCACCGCCAACAGCAGGAGGACCAGCCAGATCGAGTCGACGTCGAAGATCAGCTTGATCGCGTAGCCGACCAGGGTCAGCTGGACGATCGAGCGGACGGTGGCGACGACTATGTCGCGCTCGAGGCCGGCCCGCTGCCAGAAAGAGATCGCCGCCGCCAGCGCGACCAGGACCAGCGAGGCGGCGACCTGCCAGAGCTCGACGTGGATCGAGGCGCTCATGCCGGCATCTCCAGCACCCGGTCGCCGAGGCGGCGCGCCTGCTCGGGGTCGTGGGTGACCAGCACCAGCGAGAGGTTCGACTCGCTGCGCAGCCGCGCCAGCGTCGCCTCGACCGCGTCGCGGGTGGCGTGGTCGAGGGCCGAGGTCGGCTCGTCGAGGAGGAGGACGGCGGGGCGCTGGGCGAGCGCCCGCGCCAGCATCGCCCGCTGCTGCTCGCCAACCGAGAGCTTGGCGACGTCGCGCTCGGCGAAGGAGGCGTCGAGGCCGGCGCGCCGCAGCGTCTCCTCGACCTCCAGCGGCTCGCCGGCCAGGTCGGCCGCGTAGCGAAGGTTCGACTCGACCGTCCCCTCCAGCAGGGCGGGAAGCTGCGGCACCAGGGCGACCTCGCGGCGCAGCGCCAGCGGCTCGTAGGCGGCGATCGGCCGGCCGCGGTAGGCGATCTCGCCGCGGCCGGGGTCGGCGAGCCGGTTGAGCAGCCGCAGCAGCGTCGACTTGCCGGCGCCGGAGGGGCCGACGATCGCCGTCGCGCCCTCCGGGACCTGGGCGTCGAACGAGTCGAGCACGGCGCGCCCGCCCCGATCCAACCCCACGTCGCGCAGCTCGAAGAGCACTGCCGCATGATTCCATCCGCTGCGCCCACCTCTATCGCCCGTCGCGAGTTCGGCTGGAAGAATCCGGGTAGGAGACCTTGACGAATGGCTAGAGCGATTTGGAGCGGAACGATCAGCTTCGGGCTACTAAACGTGCCCGTGAAGCTCTACAGCGCCGTCGCGCGCCGCTCGATCGGTCTGCGCGAGATCCGCGAGTCCGACAGCGCCCGGATCAAACATCGCCGCTTCGCCGAAGGGACCGAGGAGGAGGTCCCCTACGAGAACATCATCAAGGCCTACGAGCTCACCCCCGGCCAGTACGTGCCGCTGAGCAAGGACGAGATGGCGGCGCTGGCGCCGGAGAAGACCCGCGCGATCGACGTCCAGGACTTCGTCGACATCGAGGAAATCGACCCGATGTACTTCGACAGCCCCTACTACCTCGGCCCCGCCGACGGCGCCGAGAAGGCCTACTCGCTGCTCGCCGCGGCGATGGAACACTCGGGCAAGGCGGCGATCGCCCGCTTCGTCTTCCGCAACAAAGAGCACCTCTCGGCGATCCGCGCCAACGGCAGCGTCCTCACCCTGACGACGATGCGCTTCCACGACGAGGTGGTGCCGCCCGCCGATCTCGACGACGCGCTGCCCGAAAAGAAGCCGAAAGTCGCCAAGAAGGAGCAGCAGATGGCCGAGCAGCTGATCGAGTCGCTCAGCACCTCCTTCGACCCGAGCGGCTACAAGGACGAGTACCGCGAGCAGCTGCTGGCACTGATCGAGCAGAAGGCCGAAGGCAAGGAGATCGTCGCGCCGGAGGCCGAGGCGCCGAAGGCGACCAAAGCTCCCGACCTGATGGCGGCCTTGGAGGAGAGCATCGCCGCGGTGAAAGAGAAAGGCGGCAAGACGCCGGCGAAGGCGAAAGCCAAGCCGAAAGCCGCCAAGAAGAGCAAAGCGAAGGCGAAAAGTAAAAGCGCTTCGCAGTCCAAAGCCAAAGCCTCGAAATAGGCAGTTAGGCCGTGGGCGAGACCCGGCAGGTCGAGGTCGACGGCAAGGAGCTGCGGCTGACCAACCTCGACAAGGTGCTCTACCCGGAGGTGGGGTTCACCAAGGGCGAGATGGTCGACTACTACGCCAAGGTGGCGCCGGCGATCGTCCCCCACCTGGTTGGCCGCGCCGTCACCCTGCGCCGCTTCCCGGAAGGGGTCGAGGACCTCGACTCGGCCTTCTTCGAGAAGCGCTGCCCCAAACACCGGCCTAAGTGGGTGAAGACGACCCGCGTCCAGGCCGGGCCGAACGCGGGGAAAATCGACTTCTGCGTCTGCGACAGCCTGCCGACGCTGATCTGGATGGCGCAGCTGGCGGCGATCGAGCTGCATCCCTCCCTCTCCCTCGGCCGGGCGCCGAAACGGCCGACCGTCCTCGCCTTCGACCTCGACCCCGGGCCGCCCGCCGACGTCGTCGACTGCTCGCGGGTGGCGCTGCGCCTGCGCGAGGTCCTCGGCCAGCTCGAGCTCGAGAGCTTCGTCAAGACCTCGGGCTCGAAGGGCATGCAGCTCTACGTCCCGCTCAACGGCAAAGCCACCTACGAGGACACCCGTCCCTTCGCCCAGGCCCTCGCCCAGCTGATCGCCAAGCAGAGCCCCGACGAGGTGCTGGCGAAAATGGGCAAAAAGACCGACCGCAGCGGCAAGGTCCTGATCGACTGGTACCAGAACAACGAACGCAAAACGACGATCTCCGTCTACTCGCTGCGAGCCCGTGAGCGCCCCACGGTCTCGACTCCGGTGACCTGGGAGGAGGTCGAAGCCGTGGCCGAGTCAGGCGACGGCAGCAGCCTCGTCTTCGAAGCCGGCGACGTGCTGAAGCGGATCGAGCAGCAAGGCGACCTCTTCGCCCCGGTGCTGGAGTTGGAGCAGAGGCTGCCCAAGCTGTAGAGCGGAGGTCGCCGAGGCGCTAGCTTGGTCTAGTGGCCGAAATCCTGCTGATTCTGGAAGAAGATCCCGGGACCCCCTCCCACGAGGAGGTCCGCCGAGCGCAGCGGGTTACCCAAGGCCTTTCCGATCGCGTGTTTGCGATCGAGGAGCCGGACGCCGAGCGTCTGGCTGAGTTGGAGGCGCTGCCCGGGGTCTCCCTCTACCGCGAGGGCTCCACGCCGGCGCGCATTCCCGCCGGGCTCTCCGACGCCGAGCGTGTCTGGGTCGATGCCTGGGGCCAACGGAGCCAGCCGAAGGAGAGGCCGGGCGAGGGCCTGTCCTGGGATGCACCGGGTTTCGAACCCCCCGACCCACCGCCGCGGTAGCAGATAAACAGCCGATTACGCCGTCATTCCTACACTGATTGAGTTCTACCTCGGTACTCAATCTGTTTTTCGATAGGAGGATTCAATGGCGGGAGACATCGGCATCGAAGAGAGCGTGGTCGTCCTCCCTCCGACGGAGAAACGGGAGCTCGCACCCATGCGGGCGCTGGCGCCAGTTCTCGCGGCGGCGCCAGAGCCGACCGGAGTTCTGCATCACTACGGCCCCCGCGTCCTGATCGGCGAGCTCCCCCAAGCGGCCCCACCGCTGCTCGCAGAGGCTCTGCCCGACGTGATGCTGAGCCCGGAATCCGAAGCGCCGCCACCTCCGGCCAAGCTGGATCTCGACGCCGCCGGACAGGCCGGCCTCGAGGCCTTCGAGCTTCGCCAGTCGAGCGCCTACGCAGCGGCAAAGGAGGCGCGGCCCCTGGCCGGCGCGCCCTGGGACACCGAGCAAGGCGAAACCCCCGGTTGCGCCGCGGGCGCTGGGCCGTCGACGGACGGAGCCCCCGGCGCACCGCTGATGGGCGCGCCGCCCCCATTCACCAGTGAACGCCTGGTCGGCAGCGTCGCGGTCGGGATCATCGTCGTCTCCGGCCCGACCCCGGACCTCCAGTTCAGCGAAGCCGAGTACGTCAAGATCGTCGCCGAGGTCCAGAACGGCCTCGGCTGGCTCGGCTCCCAGAGCGTTGGCGGCGGGGTGAGCTGGTTCTACGACCTGCGAAAAGTCTCGCTGACGACTCCGGCCGTCTCGGGAGGGAACTGGAGCGAACAGGAGGAACGCTGGCGCAACCCGACGATGGAAGCCCTGGGGCATACGGGGGACTGGCAGGGGCTGCTCGACTACGTCGAGGAAATCCGCACCAACCTGGGCACGCGCTGGGCCTATTGCGGCCTGTTCACCAAGTACCCCGTCTTCCACTTCGGCTATGCCGCGGCGCCGCGAATCGTGATGCAGGCCCCCTACGACGGCTGGGGACCGGACAACATCGACCGCGTCTTCGCCCATGAGACCGGCCACATATTCGGAGCGCCCGACGAGTACCCGGAGAGTCAATGCGACTGCGGCGGCAACTTCGGGATCTTCGGCCGCCCCAATGCGAACTGCGCCAACTGCGGCCCCGGGATCGAATGCCTGATGATCAAGAACAGCTGGTCGATGTGCGCCTGGACCCCGTGGCACCTCAGCCTTTACTGGCCGGCAGGGCTGACGATCAACGGCAACGACTCGACCCCCGCCGCGCCGTCAGCCGTGACCTTCAACGACAAGCTCCACCTCGCCTGGAAGGCCAACGACCCCAGCAACGCGATCTACTGCAGTGCCTCGGCGGACGGGTTGACCTGGCCGGCCGGACAACGGATCAACCAGTCGGACAGCACGCCGGAGCCGCCGGCCATGGCCACCTTCGACGGCAAGCTGTACCTCTTCTGGAAGGCGAACGACCCGAGTAACTCGATCCACTTCAGCGCCTCCTCCGACGGGGTCACCTGGCCGGCGGGGCAACGGATCAACCAGGTCGATTCAACGCCCACCGCGTTGGCTGCGGCCTCGTTCGGCGACAAGCTGTACCTCTTCTGGAAGGCGAACGACCCGAGTAACTCGATCTACTTCAGCGCCTCCTCCGACGGGGTCACCTGGCCGGCGGGGCAACGGATCAACGAAGCCGACAGCACCTCGGCCGCCGTCGCCGTGGCCGAATTCCGCGGCAGGCTCTACGTCTTCTGGAAGGCCAATGATCCGAGCAACACGATCTTCTACAGCGCATCGTCCGACGGGGCTTCCTGGCCGGCGGGTAGCCGCATCAATGATGTCGACAGCACCTCGGCCTCGCCGGCGGTGGTCAACTTCGAGGGCTGGCCCTACCTTTTCTGGAAGGCGAACGACCCCAGCAACAAGATCCACTGGAGCGTCACCAACGACGGCGCGAGCTGGCCGGCGGGGCAACAGATCAACGGGCGGGACTCGACGCCTATGACTCCGGCGCCGGCTGTCTTCCGCGATCAGCTGAACCTCGCCTGGACCGCCAACGACCCCTCCGGGCGGATCTACAGCAGCGTCTACAAGCCCTAGCTAGAGCTCGAGGCGCTGCCGAACGACCGGCTGCCTCGTCGCCTTGACCTCGTCGAGGCGGCGGACCGGGGTCGTGTAGGGGGCGTTCTTGGCCAGGTCGGGGTTCTGCTCGGCCTCGGTGAGGATCCGCTCGATCGCCTCGGCGAAGGCGTCGAGGGACTCCTTGGTCTCGGTCTCGGTCGGCTCGACCATCAGCGCCTCCTCGACGAGGAGCGGGAAGTAGACGGTCGGCGGGTGGAAGCCGAAGTCGAGCAGGCGCTTGGCGAGGTCGAGGGTGGCGAGGCCGAGGTCGCGCTTCATCGGCTTGCCGGAGAGGACGAACTCGTGCATGCAGTGGCGGTCGAAGGCGATCGGCAGCCGCTCGCCGGCGCGATTCTCGGCGAGGCGGGCCTTCAGGTAGTTGGCGTTCAGCACCGCGGTCTCCGATGCCTCGGAGAGGCCGTCGCCGCCGAGGCTGAGGATGTAGGCGTAGGAGCGGACGAAGACGCCGAAGTTGCCCTGGAAGCCGCGCAGGCGGCCGATCGACTTCGGCCGCTCGAACTCGAGGTCGAAGCCGGGCCCATGCCCGTTGGAGCCCTCGCGGCGGACCACCTGCGGCCGCGGCAGGAAGGGCTCGATCCGGTCGGAGACCGCTATCGGGCCGGCCCCCGGGCCGCCGCCGCCGTGCGGCTGGCTGAAGGACTTGTGGAGGTTGACGTGGACGATGTCGAAGCCCATGTCGCCGGGCCGCGAGTGCCCCATCACCGCGTTCAGGTTCGCTCCGTCGTAGTAGAGCGTCCCGCCCGCCGCGTGGATCAGCTTCGCGATCTCGGCGATGTTTTCGTCGAAGACGCCGAGCGTGTTGGGGTTGGTCAGCATCAGGCAGGCGACCTCGCCGGCGTTCTCGGCCAGCTTCGCTCGCAGATCGTTCATCTCGACCCCGCCGACCTCGTCGGTGGCGACTTTGACCACCTCGTAGCCAGCCATCGTCACCGAGGCCGGGTTGGTCCCGTGCGAGGTGTCGGGCGCCAGCACCTTGGTCCGCTGTTCGCCGCGGTCGGCGTGGTAGGCGCGGGTCAGCAGCAACCCGGCGAGCTCGCCGTGGGAGCCGGCGCTCGGCTGCAGGCTGACGTGGGGCAGGCCGCAGATCTCGCCGAGGGACTCCTGCAGCAGCCACATCAGCTCCAGCGCGCCCTGGGCGCGGCGCGGGTCCTGCGCCGGGTGCAGGCGGGCGTGGCCGGGCAGCGCCGCCACCCGCTCGTTGAGGCGCGGGTTGTGCTTCATCGTGCAGGAGCCGAGCGGATAGAAGCCGCTGTCGAGGTCGAAGTTACGGCGCGAGAGGCGGTTGTAGTGGCGGACGATCTCCGGCTCGGCGATCTCCGGCAGCCGCGGCGGCTCGGCGCGGAGCAGGTTCGAGGGGATCAGATCCGCGATCGGCTTCTCCGGGACTTCGGTCGCCGGCAGCGCCGCGGCGCGCCGTCCCGGCTTCGATTTCTCGTAGATCGTCTTCGCGCGTTCCGCCTGCATCGGCGTCTCGGTGAGAGCCATCAGCGAGCCTCCTCCGCTAGGGGCGCCTTTACGTCCTCCTGGGAGGGAAAGGCGCCACGCTCAGCGGCGACCGCGGCGCCCAGCGCCTCGGCCAGCTCGTCGATCTGGGCCTTGGTGCGGCGCTCGGTGATCGCGACGAGGAGGCCGTCCTCGAACTCGGGGTACTCGCGGCCGAGCGGGTAGCCGGCGGCGATCCCACGCTCGGCGACGCGGTCGAGGACCTTGCCGACCGGAGCATCGAGCCGCACGGCGAACTCGCGGGCGACCGGTGAGGTGTGCAGCAGCTCGACCCCGTCGACCGCGGCCAGCCGCTCCCGCGCGTACGCGGTCCGCTGGACGAGCAGCTCGCCCAGCTCGCGAAAGCCGTTGCGCCCCAGCCAGGCGAGGTGAACCATCGCCCCGAGCGCGTTCAGCGCTTGGGCGGTGCAGATGTTGTTGGTCGCTTTCTCGCGGCGGATGTGCTGCTCGCGCGTCTGCAGGGCGAGGACGAAGCCGCGGCGGCCGTCGACGTCGGTGGTTTCGCCGGCGATCCGTCCCGGCATACGGCGGATCTGGGCTTCGGTCGCGCAGAAGAAACCAAACGACGGGCCGCCGAAGTCGAGCCGGTTGCCCAGCGGCTGGCCCTCGCCGAGGGCGATGTCGGCGCCGCACTCGCCCGGCGGCTTCAGGATCCCCAGCGTCATCGGGTCGCAGGCGACGACCAAGAGCGCCCCGTGCTCCTTCGCCGCGGCGCCAAGCGCCTCGACGTCCTCGACCGCGCCGAGGAAGTTGGGGCTCTGCAGGATCACGGCGGCGGTCTCGCCGTCGACCGCCGCGGCCAGCGCGGCGGCGTCGGTCAGCCCGCCCTCGAGTCCGACCTCGACGACATCGGCGCCGTAGCCGACCGCGTAGGTCGCGAGCGTCTCGCGGCTGTGCGGGTGGACGCCGCGGGAGACGACGAACTTGGCGCGTTTGGTCGCGCCCATCGCCAGGTAGCCGGCCGAGGCGACCGAGGACGGTCCCTCGTAGAGGCCGGCGTTGGAGACCGGCAGCCCGGTCAGCTCCGACATCGCGGTCTGGAACTCGAACATCACCTGCAGGCCGCCCTGGGAGATCTCCGGCTGGTAAGGCGTGTACGGGGTGAGGAACTCGGAGCGCTGGGTGATCGCGTCGACGATCGCCGGCACGTAGTGGTCGTACATCCCGGCGCCGACGAAGCAGACCTGCTCTTCGGCGTCGGCATTGCGGGCGGCGAGCGCGGCGAGCCGCTCGAAGACCTCGGCCTCGCTCATCCCGTCGGGCAGCTCGAGCGAGCGGCCGAGGCGCAGCGGCGCCGGGATCTGCTCGAAGAGCTCGTCGACCGAGCCGACGCCGATCGCGGCGAGCATCTCGGCCCGGTCGG
>DATAMR010000039.1:0-191915 GCA_036260485.1 Solirubrobacterales bacterium
GTCCCGACAAAGGACGAACGCCACTCCGCCACAGCACCAGCGCTGCGACCACGACGAGCGCTGCCGCGCCCAGCGTCGCCGAAGTTCCGTGGCCCGGCGCCCGCGCCAGCAGGCCGGTCACGCTCAGCACGGCGCCGAAGCCGACCGCCGGCTCCAGCCAGCTCCACTCCCGCCTGCCGGCGAGGGAGAGGACGGCGCGGCCGACCAGCAGCGAGACGGCGCAGATCAACGCCGCCGAGGCGTAGGTCGCGATCATCAGGCGCTGGAAACTAAGGCAGCGGGCGGTTTCAGTACTTCTCGGCCGCCGCTTCGAGCGTCTCACGCAGGTTCTCGCCCCGCAGCGGCTGCTCGTGTCCGGCGCCGACGACGCGCGGTTCCAGCGCCGCCAGGCGCCGCAGCGACTCCTTCGCCTTGGCGTGGTCCCAGGCCCAGGCGGGGTGGGGAACGCTGGCCTCGCCCTCGGGCAGCGGTTTCAGCCGCGCCGAGTCGACCAGGTAGACGACGTCACTGACCAGGGCCACCCGGTCGCTCTCCCGCCAGAGCCCGATCAGCCCCGGCGCGTGCCCGGGGAAGTGAAGAACCTCGAACCCGGCCACCTCGTCGCCTTCGATCACGGTGTCGGCGATCCGCACCGCACCGCCGTCCCAGCGCCGCAGGAGGAAGGGATACAGCCGGCGCACCCAGGCCACCGGCAGCTGCGAGAGGTCCATGTAGGGGGCGATCGCCGCGTCGCTTTCGGCGTCGGCTTTGTCATCGGGGTGGCAGAGGACCGGCACGTCGAGGTAGGGAGCGGTGCCGCGGTGGTCGGCGTGGGCGTGGCCGAGGACCACCCGCTTCAGCCCTCCCAGCTCTTCCGCTGCCGCCTTCGCCTTCTTCCGCATCGACTTGGTGCCGGCGTCGAACTGGACGACGCCGTCGCCGTCCTCGAGGAAGTAGATGTTCATCGCCCCGCGGAAGTCCCCCCGCAGGAGCCAGACGCCGTCCGCGACCTTCTCCAGAGCCATCGTCGGTCCACCTTAACGGGCGACTAGGGTTCCTCCGTGCCCTGGATCTGGAAAGCGGGGATGGCGGTCCTCGTCGTCTGCCTCTTCGCGGCGATGGCGATCGCGATCTACCGCCTCTCGACGACGCCGACCGAAATCCTCGGCGACGGCTTCCGCGGCCTCCCTGCGAAGGAACGGCACTAGAGCGATTAGTATCGGGCGCGTTCAGCGACCTAGGAGGGCGGCGTGTTCACTCGCATCGTGGTTGGAACCGATGGCTCCGATAGTGCCACTCAGGCAGTGGCCCAGGCGATCGAGCTCGCCAAGCTCACCGGCGCGCAGGTCGGCATCGTCAGCGCCTACAGCTCCTCGTCCGCTCGCCGCTCCGGCTCCGAGGCCCAGGAAGCCCCCGCCGACGTCCAGTACGAGCTCGGCCCGCGCGAGGACATCAACCTCGTGCTCGACGCCGCCGCCGCCGATGCGAAAGCGGCCGGGGTCGAGGTCCAGACCCACGCGGTCGAGGCCGACCCGGCCGACGCGATCCTCAACGTCGCCGAAGAAACCAAGGCCGACCTGATCGTCGTCGGCAACAAAGGGATGACGGGAGCGCGCCGCTACCTGCTCGGCAGCGTGCCGAACAACGTCTCCCACCACGCGCCCTGCTCGGTCCTGATCGCCAGAACCACCTGACCGCCAACCACGGTCAGGGGAGCTGGGGGTGCTTTCCGGGCGGATAGAAGCTCGGGCCGATTCCCGTCACCCGGCCGGCGTCGACCAGGCCGGCGCCCTGCTGGACCCGGGGCAGGCCGAGGTCGCGGGCGGTGCTGCGGAGGTGCTTGGCCACGGCCCTCACCCGCGCCTTCGGCGGGAGGATGGGGTTGATCCTGCGGCTGCCGAGCAGCATCGCCGCGACGCCTGAGACGTGCGCCGCCGCCATCGAGGTGCCGACGTATTCGACCGGAATACCGAAGCTGTCGGTGCTGCCCGCTTGCAGGGTCACCTGGTAGATCGGGCGCGCCGCCACGGAAGGGCAGCCGCTCAGCGGGACGCCACCGCCCGGGGCGACGAGGTCGACGTCGGTGCCGGCCAGCGAGTACGCCCCCAGGCACCCACCCTCGGTGGTGCCGCCGACGCCGATCACCCGCGGGCCGGTCGCCGGCGCCGAGACGCAGCTCTCCGAGCCGAGGTTGCCGACCGAGGCCACGGTGACGACCCCCCGTTCGTAGGCTTCGCGCAGCGCTTCGTCAACCAGCGGGACGCGCTTGCCGCAGTCGAAGTTGAAGCTCATGTTGAGCACCTGTGCGTGGTGGGCGACCGCGAAGCGGATCCCCTTGGCGATGTCGAGGGCGTCGCCGAATCCTTCCCCGTCGAGCACCCTCACCGGCATCAGCTTCGCCCCGTAGGCGAGCCCGGTGAGAGCGACGCCGTTGTCGGTCCGCTCGCCGATCGTCCCCGCCACATGGGTGCCGTGGCCGCTTTCGTCGAGCGGCACCCGGTCGCCGTCGACGAAGTCGTAGCCGGGGACGAACTGGTTGGGGCCGAAATCGGGGCTGCGGCGAAAGTTCGAGCCCTGTGAGCGGTAGGCGATGCCGCTGTCGAGGACAGCGACGACGACGCCGGCGGCGCCGGGGCGGCCGGCTTCGATCAGATGGCGCCAGGCACCGACGGCGTCGATCCCTCCGGGCGAGGTCGGCAGCCCCGTTGCGCCCGCTTCGGGGGAGAGGAAGTTCCACTGTTTGTAGGCCCAGCCACCGGTCGCCGACGAGGCTTCCGGGGCGTCGCCCAGCGAGCCGTCGTCGTTCGGATCGAATGGGATCGTCGTCGCCGAGGCGGTGGCGACGTAGTTTGGCGCGGCATAGAGGAGGCGGGGATCGCGGCGCAGGGACCGGGCCGCCTCGCGCACTCCCACCCCCGGCGCGAGCGCGATCGCCCGGCCGCGCCGCTCCCCCTCGAACTTGACCAGCAGCTGGTGCGGGGAGAAGCCGCGAGCCGCGGCGAGGCCCGTCGCCCCAGCGGCGGGCGCGGCGAAGATCGCCAGGGCCGCGATCGCCGTCAGCGGCAGCAGGGTGCGCAGAAGTCGTCTCATCGTCTCGTAGGTGCCGGCGCGGGACCCCCGCGTCCGCTCCGGTCCTTCATCAACACCGCGTTGCCGCGGAAGTTGCCGGCGGACATACTCCCGCATCGTGGACGCGAGCAACCTGGACGCGGGGATGGCCGTCGCCATCGAGGAGGCGAGGGGGGCCGAGGCGCACGGCGACGTGCCGATCGGCGCGGCGATCTTCCGCGACGGCGAGCTCCTCGCCCGGGCCGGCAACGAGCGCGAGCTGCGCCGCGACCCCACCGCTCACGCCGAGGTGCTGGCGATCCGTGCCGCGGCCGAGGCGCTCGGCGGCTGGCGGCTGCCGGGAGCCGCGCTCTTCGTCACCCTCGAGCCATGCGCGATGTGCGCCGGGGCGATCGTCCTCGCCCGCATCCCGCTGGTCGTCTACGGCACCGCGGACCCGAAGGCGGGGGCCGCCGGCAGCGTCCTCGACGTCCTCGCCGAGCCGGCGCTCAACCACCGCCCCGAGGTGGTGGCCGGGGTGCGCACCGAGGAGTGCGCTGCTCTCCTGCGCGAGTTCTTCGCGACTCGCCGCGGTTAGGAGGGTGTGCCGCCATCCCCGCGCGCCTAGAGCGCCGATACCCTGTGGGGACCCGGAGAGGTGTCCGAGTGGCTTAAGGAGCGCGATTGGAAATCGCGTGGGCGGGGTTAACCCGCCTCGTGGGTTCGAATCCCACCCTCTCCGCTTTTACGGAACTAGCTGAGTCTTAATGCGGTATGGCCCGAATGGTCTGAGGTCAACTCTATACTCAGGAATGTAATGAAGCTCTCTCTGACGAGCCTTCGTTGCAGCCGGGAGGGCCGGCATTTCTTGGCCGATAGTGCCGGTCCTCTCCACTCCCCACGCGAACGGTTCAAGAAACCGTTGCATTAATCAAGAGTAGCGCGTCAAGCTGGGCCGAGGGCGGAAAGCGGCGACTGCGCCGGAATCGGCTCCGGATCGCGGTAGTCGTCGAGAGAGACGACGATCGCCTCGGACTCGGGAAGCGGTGCGGCGGGCCGGTGGCCCCGCAGCCGCTCGTGGCTGCAGACGACGTAGCACCACTCCATCAGCGCCAGCCGGGCCTCGGGGTCGATTTCGAGGATCGTCGCCCCGATCAGGAAACGCCCGTCGGACTCCCGGCAGGTCCGCACTTCGACCTTGGCGGCGATCTCGTGCTCGGCGCCGGCGGCGTCGGTCAGCGTCAGCAGGACCGCCGGCCGGCTTCCAATCTCCACGGGCCCCCCGGCGACCATTCCGAGCCCGGCGGCGGAGGCGTCGACGAGGCGGGCGGCGGTGTAGGCCTCGGCGCTGTAGAGGTGCGCCGGCGCGTCGCCCTCGAAGCGGTAGACGAGCCGCCGCTGGCGCCGGCGGCCGACCGCGAAAGTAGTCGCCAGCAGCCGCCGCAGCTCGAAGAGGCCGAGCAGGGGGACGACGACCGCCGCGATGCCCGGCAGATCGGGCAGGGGCCCGACGCCGGCGAGGTCGAGCAGGCGCATCAGCGTGCCGACGCCGAGCAGCACCGTGCAGAAGAGGACCAGGTGGAGCTTGCGGACGGCCTGCAGCCCGCCGCCATCCCGTCCCTGCTTCGGCGTCACCTCGAAGGCGGTCTTGCCGGGAATCAGGGCGCAGCGCAGGGCGCGGGTGTAGATCTCCATCGTCAGCAGCTCGTAGTGCGCCGACTCGGGTACCCGCATGTAGCCGCGCGCCAGCGCCGCGCCGGCGCTGAGGTTGAACAGCAGGTAGGGCGCCCACAGCGCCGCCAGCGCCGCGACGCTGATCTTCATCGGCAGCTCGCCGGTCCAGAGCACCAGGCCCAGGGTGAGGAGCAGGAGGAGGCGCATCGGCGGTGCCAGGTAGGCGAGCAGGCTGGCGAGGAACGAGAGCCGCTGGATCGGGTTCAGCGTTTTGGCCCGCAGCGGCGACTCCGGCAGCCTGAAGACGGCGAGGTTGCCGCGCGCCCAGCGGTCACGCTGCAGCAGGTAGCCGTCGAGGTCGTGCGGCGCCAGGCCCTGGACGAGCACCTCGTCGTGGTAGCGGGTGCGCCAGCCGTACCGCTGCAAGCGGATCGTCGTGTGGAAGTCCTCGGCGATCGTCTCGGTCGCGACGCCGCCGATTTCGAGCAGGGCGGGGCGGCTGATCAGGGCTGCCGAGCCGCACCAGTAAGCGGCGCCGTGGCGGTCCTTCCCCGGGCAGATCACCCGGTAGAAGAGCGACTGCTCGTGGCGGCCGACGACGTAGTGCTGGACCGAGTCGTGGTTGAAGAAGTCATGCGGGGTCTGCACGATCGCCATCCGCTCGTCGTCGAAGTAGCCGACCAGCGCGTCGAGCGAGTCGGGCATCGGGACGTGGTCGGCGTCGAGGACGAAGACGAGGTCGCCGTCGGTGCGCGGCAGCGCCGCGTTGAGGTTGCCGGCCTTGGCGTGGGAGTTGTCGGGACGGGTCAGGTACTCGGCGCCGGCCAACTTTGCGAGCTCGCGCATCTCCGCGCGCCGCCCGTCGTCGAGCAGGTAGGTGGTGTGCGGGTAGGTGAGCGCCCGGCAGCCCGCGAGCGTCGCCATGACGACCTCGGCCGGCTCGTCATAGGTGCAGACGTAGACGTCGACCTTGCGCCCCGGCGTCGCCTCCGGCCGCTGCGCGGGGGGCCGCGACCAGGAGAACCAAGCGAGGATCGCCAGCGCGTAGAGGCCGTAGACCTCGGTCGCCAGCAGCATCGCGAAGAGGACCGGATTCGCGCCTTCGCCGCTCCAGCCGACGCGCCAGGTGAGGTAGCCCGCCCCCCAGGCAAGAGCGATCAGCGCCAGCGCCCGCAGCAGCAGCGGATGACGATCGAAGAAACGCCCAGCCCAGGTCTGCTCGCCGCCGGCCATGGAGTTACTTCGACACCGCCGCCGCGGCCCTTGAGCCGGGCAACGGCGAAAGCGGAGGGGGTGGGATTCGAACCCACGAGCGCCTTGCGACGCCAACAGTTTTCGAGACTGCCCCGTTCAACCACTCCGGCACCCCTCCAGGTAGCCGTGCGGAGACTGATTCTAGGGTCGCACCGTTTTTCTGGGCTCGGAGATCGGTGTAAGCGGCCTGAAGGTCGCCCCAAGCGGGTATGGAGAAGGAAATTCTCGTATTAGACACTCCAACCAGAAAAGGCTGTACTTGATGTCTAATTTTAGTAATCTGGATCTAGTTGACCGCGAATGCCTCAGCCGCCGCCTCATGACCCTCGTAGGGAAGCACTACGAAGTACATCAGCGAGGGCAAAAGCGTCTCGAGCTGGTCGTACTCGTGCTTGCAGAGGCGGGAATAGAGCAAAGATTCGACGCCTCCGACGATTCCCGAGGCCGTCAAAGCGGTGTTGGCACCGGTATCGGGAAGCAGCTTGCGGGCCTGCGAGTCGAGGCACTGGGCGAAGTCGTCAAGCAGTTCGACACGGCGCCTAACGGCGGCGGCGCTGGCGGCGCGGGCCTCGACCACCATCGTGCGGGCGGTGTCGGGCTCGCGGCTGGCGAAGCGGAGAAGTGCCTGGAGGCCGGAACGGACCTGGTCGCGCCAGAGGTCTCCGCCATTGCGGGCGGCGGAGTAGACCATTTTCCGCAGTCGCTCGGCGCTGGTGTCGAAGGCGGCCAGGAAGCAGTCTTCTTTGTTGGAGAAGTGCTCGTAGAAGGTCGGGCGGGAGACTCCAGCCCGATCGATCACGTCCTGGACGTTGGTTTCCAGGTATCCGAGGTCGGCGGCGGCGTTCAGCATCGCTACGATCAGCCGCTCCCGCTGGACCGCGCGAATCAGCTCAGGGGGGAGTTTGCGGACGCCGGAGGGGAATTTGCCACTGCTATTGGCGAGCAGCTCGAGGGCAGCCTCGACCTGTTCGGGAGGCCAATCACCACCAATCGCAGCAAGGAGGGTCTCTTGGCTCAGCTGGATTCGATCGAAGGGCACCGAGAAACTCACCAGTTTCAATTAAAAACAACGCAAGTTTTCTCACGGTACCAGAACATTGGGAGGCTGCGTAGTCCATTGAGCTCCTCTCCAAGTACTCGACCCGGCTGCCGGGTCGGGGGGAGCTGGAAATGAGCGCGATGCGCCCGGAGCTGCCCCGCGAGTTCGTCGCCAGCCACAAGCGGCGCCGGATGATGGATGCGATCGCCGAGCTCACCGCCGAAGGCGGCTATGAGGCGACGAAGATCGCCGACATCGTCCGCCGGGCCGCCGTCGCCCGCAAGACGCTTTACGACAACTTCGACGGCAAGGAGGATCTCTTCCTCTCGGCGATCGACACGACGGTGGCCGAAATGCGCGAGCGGGTCGAAGCTGCCTGCGCTGAGGCAGAGACGGCGGAGGGCGGGATCATCGCCGGTCTCGAGGCTGCACTCGATTTCGTCGCCGAGCATCCCGCGGCATCGCGGATGTGCATGGTCGAGGCGATCTCGGCCACCCCCAGCTCGGCCCGGCTCTATGACGCAGCCGTACGGGACTTCGTCGAACTGTTCCGCAGGAGCGCGCCCGAGGGAAGCGACCTGCCGGCGACGATCGAGGAGTCGCTGGTCGGGGGAGTGGCCTGGATTCTCCAGCTGCAGATTCGCCGCGGCGAAGCCGACCAGGCTGCCGAGCTCCTGCCCGAACTGTCTCAATTCGTCCTATCGCCGTACCTCGGTGTAGGAAAGGTAGTCGACACTGGGAGGCGAAAGTGACAGTACGGTGGCAGACTTCATTGGTGGTATGGACCGACTGCCCCGAGGACGCCACGGCCTTTCGCCGGAGTTCGTAGCTCGCAACCAGCGCGAGCGGTTGATCGCGGGCCTCACCCAGGCCCTGTATGAGGTGGGGTACCAGAAAACCACTGTTTCACTCATCGGCCAGAAGGCCGCCGTCTCCAAGAGCGACTTCTACAAGCACTTCGCGAGTAAGGATGACTGCTTCGCCGCCGCCTACGACGACACCATCGACCGGATCCGAGAGCAGGTCGTCATCGCCTGCGAAACGACCGGGGAAGAGGAGTGGCCCTACCGGGTTCGCAACGCGATCGAGGCGCTGCTCGAGCTGTTGTCGCGCGAGCCGGCGTTGGCAAGCATCGCCCTGGTCGAAGGCCTGCGTGCCGGCCGCGGCGTCTACGACCGCTACCAGTCGGCCGTCGAGTCCTTCGTCGGCCTCCTCCGAGACGGAGCCCCCCAGCCGCACGCGGGTACCGAAGTCCCCGATGCCACCGATGAAGCCGTCGTCGGCGGCATCGCCTCTCTGCTCGGGCGGCGCGTTCTGGCCGGGGAAGCCGAACGGCTAAGTGAGCTTTTTCCGGAGATCCTCGAGTTCACGCTCAGCGCCTACCTGGGCGCTGAGGAGGCGCGGCGAATAGTCTCCGCGGGATGAGCGAACCGACGCGCGGCGTTCTCCCTTCGCAGGCTCTGAATCAGGCAATCGAGGACGAGTGGGTCAACTCCGGCGAGTACCGGATCCGCCCCCAGGCGGTGCAGCCGGCGAGCATCGACCTGCGGCTCGGAGACTTTGCTTGGGCGCTGCGCTGCTCCTTCCTGCCCGACGTCGACTCGACCGTCGAGGAGAAGATCGACGGCCTCGCCTTCCAGCGCGTCGACCTGCGCGACGGGGCTGTGCTCGAGCGGGACCGCCCCTACCTCGTGCCGTTGATCGAGGAATTGAACCTCCCAGAGGACGTGCGGGCAAAGGCCAACCCGAAGAGCTCGACGGGAAGGCTCGACGTGTTCACCCGGGTGATAACCGACCGGCACCACCGCTTCGACGACATCCGCTCCGGTTATGGCGGCAAGCTCTACCTGGAGATCGTCCCGCGTTCGTTCGCGATTCAGGTGAAGACCGGGCTCTCACTCAACCAGCTGCGACTGGCCCGGGGCGACGTTCGACTCTCCGACGAGGAAATCCGCGAGCTGCAGGACGAGTTCCCGCTGCTCTACCTCGACTCACACGCCCTGCGCCAGTCCGAGCTGGCGGTCGCCGACGGCCTCTTCCTCAGCCTCGACCTCTCGGGGCCGACCGACCGGGTGGTCGGTTACCGGGCGAAGAAGAACAGCCTGCCGGTCGACCTCTCGCGAATTCGCGCCTATCGCTGGACCGATTACTGGGACCCGGTCTTCCCCGAGCCCGGCGGCAGGGTGGTGCTCGAGCCGGAGATCTTCTACCTGCTGCTCTCCGCCGAGGGTGTCTGCATCCCACCCCAGATCGCAGCCGAGATGATGGCCTACGACCCGACCGCCGGCGAGCTTCGCACCCACTACGCCGGCTTCTTCGACCCCGGCTTCGGCTACGACCCCGACGGCGGCCGCCACGGCAGCCGCGCGGCACTCGAGGTGCGGGCCCGCGACGTCTCCTTCATGGTCGAGCACCGCCAGCCGGTCTGCAAGCTGGGGCTGGAGTGGATGTCGGCCCCGGCCGAGCGTCTTTACGGCACCGACCTCGGCTCGAACTACCAGGGCCAGGTGACGATGCTCTCGAAGCACTTCGAGGAGCAGACGGCGGGCGTCGCGGTTCCGGTCGACGCCTGAAGCGCGGTGTAGGGAGGGTCCTGGTGGGGGCGCCTGGGAGCACCTCCGCCGCGCGACACGGATTTCGCTGGCGCCTCAAAACGTCACGGCGCGGCTCCATGCTGAGTACCCAGGCACCCCCACCAGGACCCTCCGCGACACGCTCCCGCTGACGTCGGATTGCCGAGAGTGCGAAGAGCGTCGAATAGCGACGTTTTTCGCGGTCTCGGTGCTTACCTGGGCTTCGGCGGCACTAGCCCTTTCCCCTGGGATCCGCGAGTCCTCACATCTCTCACTTCACTCCGTGCACTTTGCTACTGTCTGAGCTATGCCCTTCGAGACTTTCAAGCGGAACAGCATGCCGTCTACTAGAGAGCCCGCTGTTACTATTCAGAAGCGTGGTGCACTATCGCTCAATACTGCCGCTTTCGAGGCCATAGGTTCTCCTAAGCATGTTGTCCTTCGTTACGATCGGGAGAACGAACTTATGGGCATCCAGAAGGCATCTGGTGCTACGCCCCATGCCTATGCCATACGCGGTGTCGGCAATAACGAAGCAACCCGCGTGGTGTCCGGGAAAGCCTTCCTCTCGTACTACGGGATCCCTCGCGACACTGCCCGTCGATGGATCGCCACCGTGCGGGGTGACATGTTGGTCATAGACCTCAAGCAGCCGGGAACCGAGGTCTCCGGCCACAGCAGTCGCGCCCATAAGGAGGGCGACTAAAGAGCTTCCTGGGGTTGCCCTTCGCGTTGTTGCGCGGGGGACGTCCTACCTCATCCCCGGAAGGGTCGAGGGGCGGAGTGGGTAGCTCCGTCCCTCGTCCGCATGGCAATTTATTAGCTCACGCTCCGCTTGCGTTGGGCAGCAGCTCGATTCGGAGGGTCCTGGTGGGGTGACTGGGTACTCAGCACGTAGCCGAGCCAAAGCGATTTGAGGCTTCAGCAGTCCCCGCGCCACTCGGCGGAGGTGCTCCCAGTCACCCCACCAGGACCCTCCGCGATTCGCCCTGACGGGCGTCAGTTTGGCGAGTCCGCAAAAAACGTCGCTATTCGACGCTTTTCGCAGACTCGGTGTCGCGCAACAGCGCTTTTGCCCGCTTGCGCCTCCCGGTCAGCTCCTCTTCCAGCTTCGCGATCTCGTCGCGGCGGCGGCGGACCAGGTCCAGTTGGCGGGCGATGTAGGTGAGGGACTGTTCGAGGATCTGGCGGCGGCGGACCGGGTCGTCTACTCCGCCTTGCCACTCGCGGCGCAGCTCGGCTCGGGCTCCCTCGGCCTCGACCAGCTCCCCCAGCTCCTCCAGCGAGAGACCTAGAAGGTCCTTGAGGCGCAGCAGCTCGGTGAGGCGCTCGACGTCGGCCTCGGCGTAGGTGCGGTGGGCGCCGGGCTCGCGGCCGCCCGCGATGGGCAGCAGGCCGATCTCCTCGTAGTAGCGAATCGTCCGCGGCGTGGTGCCGGCCAGCTTCGCCACCTCGCCGATCCGCAGCTCGATGCTCATCGCGTCGTTCCTCTCGCACGCATGGGGTGGACAAGGAACCACGGAATCATGGGATCGCCCGCACCTCCTCGGCGATTGCCTCCTCGATCGCCGTCGCCGGCTCGCACGGCTCGGCCGGGGAAGAGAGGTGCTTCGGCCGCAGCATCGAGACGCCGGCTCCGATCACCGAGGTCGCCGCCAGGACCCAGAGCGCCTCGTGCATGTTGTGGATGAAGGGGTCGAGCTGGGCCGCCGAGAGGCCGCTGGCGAGGCCGGAGAAGATCGCGAAGAGGACCTCTTTCGGGATCGAGTTGGTGACGATCGCGAGGACGAAGGCGATCGAGATCACCGCGCCGGTGTTCTGCAGCATCGTCCGCGCGCCGGCGGCGATTCCGCGCCGCTCGACCGGCACCGTGCCCATCATCGCCGCGGTGTTGGGCGAGTTGAACATCCCCGAGCCGATCCCGACCAGCAGCAGCCATAGGCCCCCCTGCCAATACGGCGAGCCGGCCTGCAGGGTCGTCATCAGCGCCAGGCCGAGCGCGGTGACCAGCATCCCCGCGGCGGCCAGGGTGCGGGAGCCGTGGCGGTCGGCCCAGATGCCGGCCAGCGGCGATGCGACGAGCATCCCGATCGCCATCGGGGCGAGCTTGACACCGGCGGTGATCGGGTCGTCGCCCTGCGCCCCCTGGTAGTAGAAGACGAAGATGAACATCAGCGCGAAGCGGGAGAGGCCGTTGATGAACGCCGCGCCGGTGGCGGCGGCGAAGAGGCGGTTCTGGAAGATCGAGAGGTCGAGCATCGGCGCCGAGCCGCGATGCTCGATCCAGACGAAGAGCGGCAGCAGGACGGCGGCCGCGATCAGCGAGCCGATCACCAGGCTGTCGTCCCAGCCCGAGATGCCACCGCGCGAGATCCCGTAGACCAGCCCGGTCAGGCCGAGGACGAAGGTGAGGGTGCCGGCGAGGTCGAAGCCGCGGGCGGTGTCGCGGCTGGAGAGCTCGCGGAGGACGAGCGCGCCCCAGAGGCCGCCGGCGAGCGCCAGCGGCACGTTGAACCAGAAGACCCAGTGCCAGGAGATGGCGACCAGGGCGCCGCCGAGGACCGGGCCGATCACCAGCCCGATCGCCGCCGCCATCGTGTTCGTCCCCATCGCCAGGCCGAGCTGCTCGCGCGGGAAGGCATCGGTGACGAGGGCGGGGCCGTTGGCAAAGATGAAGGCGCCGCCGATTCCCTGCACGATCCGCCAGAGGATCAGCTCGGTGCCGTCGGCGGCGAAGCCGGCCCCGAGCGAGGCGGCGGCGAAGATGACGAAGGCGCCGACGAAGGCGGTCTTGCGGCCGAAGAGGTCGGAGAGGCGACCGGCGGTGAGGACCAGCACGGTCGAGGAGATCATGTAGGCGAGGATCACCCAGACCAGTTCCAGCAGGCTGGTGCCGAGGGCGCGCTCGAGGTCCGGCAGGGCGATGATCAGCGTCCCCGAGTTGGTCGCCACCAGGAGCATCCCGAGGCTGGTGCAGGAGAGGGCCCACCACTTGTAGTGCTCGTGCTCCGCGTCGACCCCCCGGAACCTCTTTCTTACGTTCACGTCAAAAACGATAGCAAGGCGCCGAAACCGCAATTGAGGCCGATAATCGACCCCGTCTGCGGTCTCGCGATGGGCTAGGACCGGGGAAGGGCGGAGGGTCTCAACATCTGCACCATCGCCACCGCCGCGTCGACGGTGGCGCAGAGCAGCGCGAGGTCGCGGATCAGGGTCAGTTCGGGCGATTTGAAGGTGGCGATCGAGAGCACGGTCGCGCCGACCACGATCCAGGCCGGGCGCGCGAGCCGGGCGGTCCCGGCGCTGAGGACGACCGCCGCCAGGCCCAGCAGCCAGACCATGTACTGGGTGCTGAGAACCGGGCTGACGACGACCACGAGGAGGACGAGGGCGAAGACGAAGTCGCGGCTTACCGCGGGGTCGGCCAGGTCCTCGCGGCCGTCTCGTATCGCCCGCGACCGGAACCGCCACCAGACCGCCGCGGCGGCCAGCGCGGCGAGGGTCAGCCAGCGCAGCAGGGTGGCGACGGTGTCCGCGGTCGGGGTGGCTACCTCCCAGGCGCCGGAGCGGATCTCGCGCGGGTAGGGGTCGCCGCTGACGATCTGTTCGAGCTGCCAGGGGATCGTGGCCACCGCTTCCTCCTGCAGGCCGCGATCGCCGCCGTGGGAGAGGAAGCCGGTCGAGTCGCCGAAGGCGATCGTCGAGATCGCGAACACCAAGACGATCGCGGCCAGGGCGGCACCGGCGGACCGCAGCAGCCGCGCCCGGTCCCACTCGCCGAACAGCAGCAGCGCCGGCCAGAGCTTGATCACCGCTCCCAGCCCGACCAGCGCGCCGAACCACCCCGGGCGGCGATGGATGACCAGCAGGGCGGCGATCGCGATCACGGTCGGGACGAGGTCGAACCGCAGCACCGCGAAGGTCCCGAGCAGGGGCAGGCCCAGCAGCCAGACCCAGACGCCGGTGTCGTTTTCCGAGCGCCGGGCGAGCCGGGCGAGAAGCACCAAGCCGACGAAGTCGACCAGGAGCATCAGGCCGACGAAGGCGCCGCCGTAGCTGGCAGGGATCAGCCGGGGGAGGAGCATCAGCAGCCCAGCTCCGGGCGGGTACTGCCAGGCTTCGCCGCCCGGGAGCGCGTTGTGGGCGGTGATGTAGTGCGACCAGGTCTCGTAGTTGCTGACGTCCTCGAACCGCGGGTGCGCGGTTGCCCAGAAGCCGACCTCAGCGACGATCAGGGCGCGGGTGGAGAGCCAAATGGCGAGCCAGATCCAGGTCTTCCGGTCGCGGAGGATCGAGCGCACCGCGGGGATTCCAGCAGGATCGGCCCTCCACTGCGTAAGGTGGGCGCATGTCGGCCGAGGCCAACCAGGCGACGATCGGGCGTTTCTACGAGGCGTTCGGGCAGTGCAACGGCGCCGCGATGACCGCTTGCTACGCGCCGGGCGCGCACTTCCGCGACCCCGCCTTCGGCGACCTCGAGGGCGACCAGATCGGCGCGATGTGGCGGATGCTGACCGGCCGCGCCACCGACCTGAAGATCGAGCTGCACGAGCGCGAGGCCGGCGAGGAAACCGGCAGCGCCCACTGGATCGCCCGCTACACCTTCTCCACCGGCCGGCCGGTGGTCAACGACGTCCAGGCCCGCTTCCGCTTCGCCGCCGACGGCAGCATCGCCGACCACGTCGACGAGTTCGACTTCCGCAACTGGGCCAAGCAGGCACTCGGGCCGAGCGGCCACCTGGTGGCGCTGCTGCCCCCGCTCCGCGCCAAAGCCCGGGCGAAAGCGCTCGACCAGCTCGCCGCCTACCAGCGCGACGAGACCGGCTCCAGCATCTAGCGAACCGTCTATCCCCCTTCGTCCAGCTGCTCGAACCGACACTCGGACGGCTCTTTGTCGTCCCTGAAAGCGTGAAACCGAGCCCCATGTCGGATCCGCCCAGAAGCCGCGTGGTCATAGCCAACCTCAATGACCAACTCCGGCCGAAGCTCGACCCACTCCAGATCCCGCCCGCCGGTCCATCGACTCGGCTCCGCCGTCCCGCTCTGCCCCGTCTCCAGCGGCGCCAGCATCGCCCGCATGCTGCGTTTCGCCGCCGCGCTGAAGCCGGAGATGTGGCCGACCGTGCGCAGCTCGCCGCCGTCGTAGAGGCCGAGGATCAGCGAGCCGACGGTGCCCTCCTCTTTGCCAGGCCGCCAGCCCATCACCACGCAGTCGATCGTCCGCTCGCGCTTGACCTTCGCCATCCCCTTGCGTTTGCCGGGGACGTAGGGGGCGCTGAGGTCCTTGGCCATCACCCCCTCGATGCTGCCCAGCCACTTCTCGGCCTGCGCGGCGTCCTGGGTCAGCGGAGTCAGCTCCAGTCCCGCCCTCTCGGCGATCGCCTCCAGCCGCTCGCGCCGCTCGCGCAGCGGCACCTCCAGCAGCGACTCGTCGCCCTCGGCGAGCAGGTCGAAGACGATGTAGCCGGCCGGGATCTGCTTCGAGAGCAACTCGATCCGCGACTGCGCCGGGTGGATCCGTTCCTGCATCGAGTCGAATTCGAGGTTCCCCTCGGCATCCCGGATCACCAACTCCCCGTCAAGCACCCACCGCCCCGGCGCAAACTCCAACTCGGGGAAGTAGCGGTTGAACGGTTTGCCCCCCCGCGACTGAACATAGAACTCATCCCCGTCAACAAAAACAATCGCCCGAAACCCATCCAACTTCGGCTCATAAGCCCAATCCTCCCCTTCGGGCAGCACTTTGCGCGTCAGCGCGAGCTGAGGCTTAATCGGAGGCGAGAGCGGCAAGCCCATCCACCGCGACCTTACGCAAACCGTCGATAGGGGGCGTGGGACCCCCTCTCCAGACACTCAACATCGAGCCATTGGCGAGATGTGTCTGGAGAGGGGGTCTCACGCCCCCTCACATCACCTGCCCTAGGCCTTGGTGCGTGCCCGGCTCTCTCTGGGGTCCGGAATCGGCACCGCCGCCAGCAGTTTTTTCGTGTACTCGTCCTTAGGCCTCTCGCAAACCTCGTCCGCACTCCCCTGCTCGACGATCTTCCCCTCGTTCATCACCGCGATCCGGTCGGAGATGTGGCGGACGACGCCGATGTCGTGGGCGACGAAGAGGTAGGCGAGGCCGAACTCGTCCTGCAGGTCGTCGAGCAGGTTGACGATCTGCGCCTGGATCGAGACGTCGAGCGCGGAGACGGGCTCGTCGCAGATCACCAGCTTCGGTTTCAGCGCCACGGCCCGGGCGATCCCGATCCGCTGCCGCTGGCCGCCGGAGAACTCGTGCGGGAAGCGGTTGTAGTGCTCGCTGGAGAGGCCGACCCGCTCCAGCAGCTCCTGCACCTGGCGGCGCAGCTCCGAGCCGGAGGCCACCCCCTGGCGCTTGAGCGGGTCGCCGACGATCTGCCCGACCCGTTTGCGCGGGTTCAGCGAGGCGTAGGGGTCCTGAAAGATCATCTGCATCTCGCGGCGCAGCGGTCGCATCTGCCGCTGCCCCAGCCCGGCGATCTCCCGCCCCTCGAACTTGATCGAGCCCGAGGTCGGCTCGATCAGCTGCAGCACCGCGCGGCAGGCGGTCGACTTGCCGCTGCCGGACTCTCCCACCAGGCCCAGCGTCTCGCCGCGCTGCACCTGGAAGCTGACCCCGTCGACGGCCCGCACCTGATCGACCTCGCGGTCGATCAGGATCCCGCGCTTGATCGGGAAGTGCTTGACGAGGTCGGTGACCTCGAGCAGCGGGGCCCCGGGGCTGGCTTCCGTCGCGCTCATGCCTGGCCCGCCTGCGCCGGGGCCTCGAGGCCGATCTGCCCTTCGACCACGCGCTTCTCCCGCTTCTGGTCGGGGGTAAGCCAGCAACGGTCGGCGTGCGCCGGCGCGTCGGCGAGCCGCGCCTCCAGGCCCGGGTACTCGCTGCACTTGCCGAACTCGTGCGGGCAGCGGGGCCGGAACGGGCAGCCCTCCGGCAGGTCCAGCAGCGAGGGCGGCGAGCCGGCGATCTGCGGCAGCCGGTGCGGCCGCGGCCGGTCGATCCGCGTCAGCGAGCCGAGCAGTCCCCAGGTGTAGGGGTGTTGGGGGTCGTAGAAGATCTCGTCGAGCGTCCCTTCCTCGACGACTTTGCCGGCGTACATGACCAGCACCCGGTCGGCGACCTCGGCGACGACGCCGAGGTCGTGGGTGATCAGGATCGTCGCCAGGTTCCGCTCCCGGTTCAGTTTCTCGAGCAGGTCGAGGATCTGCGCCTGGATCGTCACGTCGAGCGCCGTCGTCGGCTCGTCGGCGATCAGCACCTCGGGCTCGAGCGCCAGCGCCATCGCGATCATCGCCCGCTGCCGCATCCCGCCGGAGAACTCGTGCGGGTAGTCGTCGACCCGCTGCTCGGCGTTGGGGATGCCGACCGCTTCGAACAGCTCGACGACCCGGTCCTTGCCCTCCTGCTTGGAGGTGTCGGGACGGTGGGCGCGGATCGCCTCGACGATCTGGGCACCGATCCGGTAGACGGGGTTGAAGGAGGTCATCGGGTCCTGGAAGACCATCGCCACCCGCTCGCCGCGCAGGTCCCGCATCGCCGCGTCGCTGGCGCTCGTCAGCTCGGCTCCGTCCAGCTTCACCGAGCCCTCGATGCGGGCGTTGTTGGCGCGGGTGAGGCCGATGATCGTCTGCGCGGTGACGCTCTTGCCGGAGCCGGACTCGCCGACGATCGCCACCACCTCGCCGGGCCGCAGGTCGAAGGTGACCCCGTCGACGGCCTGCACGACGCCCCCTTCGGTGGCGAAGCCGACCCGCAGGCCGTTGACTGAGAGGAGCGGCTCGCTCATTGCGACGAGTTCTCCCCGAGTCGCACCCGCGGGTCGAGGTAGGCGTAGGCGACGTCGACCAGGGCGTTGACGAAGACGACGAAGAAGGCTCCGTAGATGGCGACGCCCATGATCGGCGGCAGTTCGAACTTCGCCACCGCGCCCGCGGCGTAGAAGCCGACGCCTTCGATGTTGTAGAGGACTTCGGTGATGATCGCGGTGCCGGCTATGGTGGCGCCGAAGTCGAGGCCGAAGAGGGTGATGACCGGGATCAGCGAGTTGCGCAGCACGTGTTTCGTCATCACCTGCCGCTCGCTCAGACCCTTGGCGCGGGCGGTGCGGACGTAGTCCTCGTTCATCACGTCGAGCATGTTGGAACGCAGGACGCGGCTGTAGAACCCGATCGAGAGCAGGGCCAGCGTGAACCAGGGAAGGATCAGGTGCCTCGCCCACTCGTACGGATCTTCGGAGAAGTCGACGTACTGGGCGTTGGGGAAGATTTCGTACTTGTAGGTGAGGAAGTAGAGGAGGACCGGCGCCAACAAGAAGACCGGGATCGAGATGCCGGCGATCGAGACCCCGGTGAGGAAGCGGTCGAGCCAGCCGCCCGCCCGGACCGCCGAGAGATAGCCGAGCAGGAGGCCGAAGAAGAGCCAGATGATCGCCGCGCCGATCGTCAGCGAGAAGGTCGCCGGGATCCCTTCGACGATCTGTTCGTCGACCGGGATCCGCGGTTTGTAGGAGGTCAGCTCGCCGGTGAAGACCTTCTTCATCATCGTCCCGTACTGGACCGGCAGCGAATCGTCGAAGCCCCATTCTTCTTCGATGCTCTTGACCAGCGAGGGCGTCGCGTTCTTGCCGGCCAGGGTCTGCGCCGGGTTCTGCTTCGGCAGCACCATGAAGACGACGAAGACGATCACCGAGACGGCGAAGAGAACGCCGATCATCGCTGCCAGCCGTCTGACGATGAAGCGGGCCATCAGACCACCGTTCCCTGCTGGGCGCCGGCGACGACGCCGCCCTGGGCCTCGAACTCCAGCGAAGCGTCCATCCTCGCCTTGCCGCGCGGGTCGAGCGCGTCGCGCAGGGCGTCGCCGACGATGTTCAGCGCCAGCACGGTGAGCATGATCATCAGGCCGGGGACGATCGCCAGCAGCGGCTGGATGTTGAGCAGCTCGACCCCGACGGTGATCATCGTCCCCCAGGAGGAGTTCGGCGGCTGCACGCCGGCGCCGAGGAAGGAGAGGCCCGCCTCGAAGAGCATGCTGTTGGCGATCATCAGGGTGAAGAAGACGATGATCGTCGAGGCCAGGTTGGGGAGGATCTCGCTGAACATCACCCGCAGCGACCCGGCTCCCTGCGCCACCGCCGCCTCGACGAACTCTTTCTCGCTCAGGGCCAGCACCTGGCCGCGGATCGGCCGGGCGATGTAGGGCACGGTGAAGATGCTGATCACGATGATCGGGTTCCAGATCGAGCCGCTCGATAATTCGAGCGGCCCCAGCTTCAGACCGCCGACGGCGAGGGCGATGCCCAGGGACAGGCCGATCAGGAAGACGGGCAACGACCAGATTACGTCCAGCGTTCGCGCGATCAGCCCGTCGACCCAGCCGCCGAAGTAGCCCGCGAGCAGGGCGAGGACGACGGCGACGATCGTGGCGATCAGGGCGGCGGTGATCCCGATCTCCAGCGAGGTCCGGCCGCCGTACATCAGCCGCACCATCTCGTCGCGGCCGAGGCGGCTGTCGGCGCCGAGGAAGAACTTGCCGCCGGCGCCGAACCACTGAGGCCCGATCGGCTTGCCTTCCGGGGTGACTACGTCCTTTTCTTCACCGTTGACGGTGACGGTGTCGACCGTGTGCTCCTCGTTGGGTCCGGTGTGGGCGACGTGGTTGGCCCAAAGCGGCGCCGCCATCACGAAGGCGACGATGAGGACGAAGAGGGCGAGGAAGGCGACCGCGAGGCGGTTGCGCAGGAAACGCCGCAGAGCGAGGGACCAGGGCCCTCGCTCTGCGCTCGTCTCGGAAGACACGAGCTTCTACTACCCCTCGCGCGTTACTTGAATTCGAAGCTGCTGAGGTAGTGGCCGAACGTCGGGTTGAAGATGACGCTTTCGAGGTCGATCGCGTCAGAGACGAAGGTCGACAGCGTCCGCGTGCCGTAGGGCGCCCACGGCGCTTCTTCCATGATTTCCTTGTCGAGTTCCGCGTAGCCCGTTTCCTGGTCGGGCCCGAGCTGTTCGGAGCCCAGCTCTTCGATCTGTTTGTTGACCGCCGGGTCGTCGAACTGGGCGAAGTTGTTGTTGTTCGTCGACTGGATCGACTCTCCGGCCAGCAGCGGCTGGAAGAAGTCGTTCGGGTGCGGATAGTCCTGGAACCAGTCAGACCAGCCCGCGTCGAGGTCCGGCGTCGAGAGGTTGCCGATCACCGTGAAGTAGTTGTCGGCGTTGAGGATTTTCAGCGTCGTGTTGAAGCCGAGTTCCTTGAGCACCTCGTTCAGGTATTCGCCCGCTTCGTTGTTCGGGCTTTCGGTGTCGGTCCAGACCGTGATGTCCATGTCCGACGGGTTCGCTTCCTTGATCATTTCCTTGGCTTTTTCGAGGTCGTACGGATACAGCTCGAACTGCTCGTAGCCCGGCATCCCCGGCGGCAGGATCTGCTGGGTGCCTTTGATCTGGCCGGCGTAGATCCTTTCCAGCGCCTTCGAGTCGATCGCGTAGTTGACCGCCTGGCGGACCTTGGCGTCGTCGAACGGCGCCTCTTTGCTGTTCATCCAGAAGTAGTAGGTGCTGATCGTCGGCTCGACCCGGAACTGGGTGCCTTCGAATTTTTCTTTGACTTCGGCGTAGCGCGAGGAAGGCGGCGGGTTCTGCATCCAGTCGTAGGTGCCCTGTTCGATGTCGTTGACCTGCGACTGCGGGTTGCGGATCACCGTCATCTTGGCGCTGTCGACCACGCCTTCGGGCAGGTCCGGCATCGCCTTGCCGTTGGCTTTCGCCCAGTACGGGTTGCGCTCGTATTCCCAGCCCTTGCCCGGCTGCGACTTGGTGATCATGTACGGGCCGGTGCCGGGAGGCGGGTCGGCCGAGAGGTCTTCGATCGGCGTGTCCTGCGGCAGCGGCGCGACGAACATCAGGCCGAGCTCGTTGGTGAAGGTGCCTCGCGGCCCTTCCAGGTTGATGACGATTTCGCCGGTCTTGTCGTTGGCCTTGATCCCCGGGATCGGTCCCTGTTTCGTTTCGGCGAACTTTTCGGCGCCTTCGATCGAGAGGTAGAAGGGCGAGCCGCCGGAGTTGAGCTCGATCATCCGTTCGACCGCGAAGGGGAAGTCGGAAGCTTTGACCGCGGTTCCGTCGGAGTATTTGAGGCCGGGACGGAGCTTCAGCGTGTAGGTCTTGCCGCCGTTGGTGATCTTCGGCAATTCTTCCGCCAGGCCCGGGATGACCTCGCTGCCTTCAACGCCGTTGGCGTGCTTGTAGGTGAGGAGGGGGACGTAGACGTCCGCCATCGCCGTCCAGCCTTCGGCCGTGTAGGAGAGGGCCGGGTCCATGTAGTCGGGGAAGGAGGCGTAGGTCCCGTTGAGGTCGCCGCCTTTCTGCCCGCTGCCGCCGCTGGAGGTGTCACTGCCGCCCCCACAGGACGCCAGCCCGACCGCCGCGGTCGCGGCGAGAACCAGAACCGCGATGACTACCCCTAGCTTCTTCAACGTCTCTCCTTCAGATCCGGATTTCCGGTCGTCCCTGATGACCCTGGAATCAACTCCACCACAATGTCGTCACGCGCGTCAAGCAGGGATTTTCTTGGCCTTTCGTCGCCCTGAAGCCAATTCCCCCCAAGCAAGGTGGCCATCACGGCGACGATGACGACTACCCCCGCACCCGCGACGAGAAACGTCATCCGTGGGCTCAGCGCTGCTGCGATTACACCGCCCAGCGCGAAGCCGACCCCCGGCATCGCGGCGCCGATCGACTCGAGCACGCTCATCACCCGTGCCTGCATCGATTCCGCCGTCAGCTCCTGCACCGCGCTGATCGCCGCCACCCACTGGACGCCGTTGCCGGCCCCGCCGAGGACGGAGGCGGCGCAGGCGAAGGCGAGGGTCGGCGCTGCGGCGAGGCCGAGGTAGCCGGCGCCGACCGCGAGCGTGCTGAAGAAGAGCAGGTTGGCGAGCGAGGCCTGGCGCAGGCGGGCGAAGAGGAGGCTGCCCAGCACCATCCCCACGCCCCAGCTGGCGAGCATCAGGCCGTAGCCGGTGTCGCTGGAGCCGAGCGTCTCCTTGACGTAGACGACCTCGACCGGCAGCACCGCGGCGAAGAAGACGAAGGCGAGGCCCTGCGCGGTGAGCAGCCGCCGCAGGGCGGTTTGGCTGCGGACGTAGTCGAGCCCGGCGCGGACGCGGTCCCGCATCCGCCCGGGTTCCGGCTCGGCGTGAGGCATCGCCCCGGCGGTGAAGAGGATCCAGGCGACCGCGTAGAAGGAGACGGCGTCGAGCAGGAGGGCCGACTGGACGCCGAAGCCGGCGACGGCGAGCCCGGCCAGCGCCGGGCCGATCGCGGCCCCGCCGGTGAAGGCGACGTTGAGCAGGGCGTTGCCGGCCCGCAGTTCGCCGCTCGGCTCGAGCGAGGTGGCGACGACGGCCCGGGTCAGGGAACGCCCGGCGAGGGCGAGGGCGCCGTCGACGGCGGCCAGGGCGACCACCGCCGCCAGCGAGAAGTGGTCGACGAGCAGGGCGAGTCCGCCGAAGGCCGCGGCCTCGCCGCAATAGATCAACGGCAGCGCGAAGCGCGGCGGCGGCTTCTCGGCCTGGGCGACCAGCAGCGGGGCGAAGAGGGCTGGCAGGAAACGGGTGCCGAGGAAGAGGGCCGCGGTCGCCAGGGCGCTCTCGGTCTGATCGAAGACCAGCACCGACAGGGCAATGATCCCCATCCAATCGCCCAGCTCGTTGATCGCGTACGAGGCGGCAAGCCGCCGGAAGAGGGGGCGGCGAAGGGGGGCGGTTAGTCGTGGTCTAGGCATGGGGTGGCCGGGCGTATTACTGCATTTCTGCACAACTTTTCCTGCAGATGCACAAGTTTCCGCCAAGCTGTGCTACAAAGTGACCAGCAATTGAGAAGTTTCCACGATGCAGCGCACAACGTTGCGGGCTTCAACGACTATGGAAGGGGCAGAAAACATGGGCTTTCGTCACTAGGCATTTACCGGCAGACCCTTTGATCGAGTGGTCTGCACCAGTCTTCTGAAGGGCGCCCTGGATGGGGGCGCCCTTCGTCGTTCTTGGAGCCATCTCCTCCCTCCGCGCACAGGTTCGCGGCGTAATCGGGTCCTGGGATCGAAACTTGGGCGAATTTGGCCATCTGGCTAAAGGTCTTGTCGATCTCATAGGTAGCGGGCTAACTTTCAAGTTCCCAAATAGCGGAACCGCTAGGTAGCGGCCTCCCTACGCAGGGAAAAGAAGCGCGCCCGTGAAAGTAGTAGCCGGATTTCCGGCACGGGTCCCCCGGTCAACGACTTCCCAATCTAGAGATGGACAAAGCCCGCCCCACCCGCCTCGCGATCGCCGTCATGGTGGGCGCCCTGCTGCTGACTTTGGCGGTCGCGATCTGGGACGCCCCCAAATCCGATTGGGATCTGACCTTCTTCGCCGTCCTCCTCGCCTTCTCGATCTTCAGCGATCTGACCGCGGTCTCCACCGAGTCGAAGGTGAAGATCTCCGGCAGCTTCCTGGCGCTGGTGATCGCGATGGTCTTCCTCGGCGGCACCCCGGCGGCGATCATCGGCGTCGCCACGATCCTCGTCGGCTGGCTGCGCTGGCGCGACGAGTGGCACTTCCTGCTCAACAACATCCTCACCTACGCGCTCTTCCCGATCATCGGCGGGATCGCCTTCCACGAAGGCGTCACCGCACTCGGTCTCTCGCCCGCGGACCCGTGGTTCTATCTCTGCGTCTTTGGCCTCTTCCAGCTCGCCCTGGCGATCAACTTCGTGATGATCGCCAGCTACGGCTGCTACGTCGAGCGCTCCTCCTTCTCGACCAAGCTGAAGGTGCTGCCGCCGGTGCTCCCCTCGGAGTTCGCCAGCGCGATGCTCGCCGTCGCCGTCGCCTACATCTACAACGAGATCGGACTCGCCTCGATCGCCCTCTTCGGCGTCGTCCTCGTCACCTTCCAGTACCTGCTCGGCCAGCTGCTGCTCTCCCAGCAGCGGGCCGGCGAGCTGGAGCTGCGCAGCAAGCAGCTGGCCAGCTTCCAGGTCGGGATGTTGAGCGCGATGCTGCGCACGCTCGACCTGCGGGACCAGATGACCGCCCGCCACAGCGCCGCCGTCGCCCGCTACTCCCGCGCGATCGCCCAGCGCGCCGGCTACTCGCGCCGCGAGGAGGAGCTGGTCCACATCGCCGCCCTGCTGCACGACATCGGCAAGTTCATCCTCCCCGACCGCATCCTCAAGGCCAACGTGCCGCTCACCGACGAGGACTGGATGCTGATCAAGCGCCACCCGCAGCAGGGCGCTCGCGTCGTCTCCTCGCTCGACGGCTACGGACCTGTGGCGGAGATCATCCTCGCCCACCACGAGCGGATCGACGGCAAAGGCTATCCCCGCGGCCTGGCCGGGGACGAAATCCCCGAGTTGGCGCGGATCATCTCCGTCGCCGACACCTACGACGTGATGACCGCGCGTGACTCCTACCGGACCCCGATGTCCAGCTACGACGCGATCGTCGAGCTGCGCCGCGTCGCCGGCAAACAGCTCGACGCCCGTTTCGTCGAGATCTTCATCGAGCTGCTCGAGGGCAAGGACGTCTCCTTCCAGCACGGCGAGGCGGCCGACTTCGAGAAAGAGCTCGCGCTCGAGGCGCGGATCGAAGAGACCGCCAGCCCCGGCGGCGAACAGAGCCGCTTCCAGGTCGCTGGCGTCAACTGACAGGCGCTGCTCCCTACCGATAGCGTGCGCGCCATGCGCGCGGTCACTTTCCAGGCACCGGGGGAGGTGCGGATCGAGGAGAAGCCCGATCCCGAGATCGGCGCCGCCGACGAGGCGCTCGTCCGCGTCGAGGCGAGCGGGATCTGCGGCTCGGACCTCCACATCTACCACGGCCGGGTGCCGGTCGAGCCGGGCTTCACGATCGGCCACGAGTTCGTCGGCACCGTCCTCGCCGCCGGCGAGGGGGTCGAACGGGTGGCGGTCGGCGACCGCGTGCTCGGCACCTTCCATACCGCCTGTGCGACCTGCTCCTCCTGCCTGCGCGGCGACTACCACCGCTGCCGCAACCAGCGGACCTTCGGCCACGGCGCCCACCTCGGCGATCTCCAGGGCGCCCAGGCGGAGCTGCTGCTGGTGCCGCGCGCGAACCTGACGCTGCGGCGGGTCCCGGAGGGGATGTCGGCCGACGTCGCCCTCTTCGCCGGCGACGTGATGGGAACCGGCTACCACGCCGTCGCCCACGCCGAGATGAAGGCGGGGGACACCGTCGCCGTCCTCGGCCTCGGCCCGGTCGGCCTCTGCGCCGTGCAGGCCGCGCTGGCCGGCGGCGCGGTCGAGGTCTTCGCGGTCGACACGGTGGAGGAACGGCTGCAGATGGCCGAGCGCTTCGGGGCGACGCCCCTGCACCTGACCGAGCAGGACCCGAAGAAGGCGGTCCGCGCGGCGACCGAAGGGCTGGGGGTCGACGTCGTCGTCGACGCGGTCGGCGACCCGGGGCCGCTGGCGCTCGCGGTCAGCCTCGCCCGCGATGCCGGCACGGTTTCGGGAATCGGCGCCTACGCGGGCAAGGGTGAGGTCCCGCTCGGGCTCGCCTGGCTCAAGGGCCTGCAGGTGCGCCTCGGCCTCGCCAACGTGATCGCCCACGTCGACCGCGTCCTCGCCCTGATGGAGGCCGGCAAGCTCGATCCCGCCCCGCTCGTCACCGACCACATGCCGCTCGACGAGGCGGCGGAGGCGTATCGGGTCTATGACAATCGCGAAGCGCTGAAGATTGTTTTGACGCCGTAGAGGGCGGGGGGAGGGAGGTCCTCTCCGGGCACATCTTGCCAATGGCTCGATGTTGAGTGCCCTGAGAGGACCTCCCTCCCCCCGCGCGACTGTGTCAGTTGACTGGTACAGGATGGAGAGGTACTGTGCGGGCTGATGGCACAGTTGGAGGCGAATCCTTTTGCGATTGATCCGAGCGACGAGCTTCCCGTTGGGTTGCAGCTCGGTTGGCGTTTGCGGGCGTTGATCGGCACGGGGGAGCTGGTGGCTGGCGAACGTTTACCTAGCTTCCGGCAGCTTGCAGAGTGGGCGGGGGTGAACGTCGGCACGGTGCGCGCCGTTTACGAGGTGCTCGAGGCAGACGGGCTGGTCGTGACCCACCACGGGCAGGGGACCTATGTCGCCGACGGGGTCAAGGCCGAGCCCCAGCTCGAGGAGATCGCCGCCGACGCGCTGCGGCGCGCCGGAGAAGCGGGGCTGGGTCCGCGCGACCTGGCGATCGTGGCGATGGCCTGCGCCAGCCTCCCCGGCGAGGAGAGCGAAACGCTCGAGGTGCGCCAGGAGCTGCGCCGGCAGATCGCCCGGCTGGAGGCGGAGCTCGCGAGTTACACCGGCCACCTCAAGGCGGACCTGGCGACGGCGCCGCGGCGCGCCGTCGCCCATGTGGCGGGGGTGGAGGAGCTGGAGCAGACGCGGGACACCTTGATCGCGCAGCTGGCGGCCGCGCAGCGGGAGACCGAGCAGGAGGTGCGACGGCGGGCGAGCAGCCGCGGTCCCCTCGGCAGGGCGATGAGCCGGTGGCGGGACAAACGCTGAGCCGCGGGCTGCTGCCCGCCAAGAACGCCTTCGAAGAGGTGGGGGTGATGATGATCCTCACCGTCAAGACGCTGATCTCGGCGGTGCGGGCTCCGTATCCCTATGGTGAGGAGCTGGTCTGGCAGCTCCTCTTCGTGCTGAAGCTCTCCTGGTTCCCGCTCCTCGTCTCCACCTTCGCCCTCAACCTCGGCGCCCCCGGCCTGCAGGCGGCGGGGATCCTCTCGCTCTTCGGCGCCCTCGACCGGCTCGGCGGCTTCTTCGTCGTGATCGCGGTTCGCTGGATCGCGCCGCTGGTCACGGCGGTCGTGGTCGCAGGGGTGGCGGGGACCGCGATCACCGCCGACCTCGGCGCCCGCAAGATCCGCGAGGAGCTCGACGCGCTGCAGGTGCTCGGCGTCGACCCGGTGAAGAACCTTGTCGTGCCGCGCTTCCTGGCACTGATGATCATCACCGGGCTACTCGACATCTTCGCGATCGTGATGGGACTCTTCGCCGGCATTGCCGCCGAGCTCCTGTACCACCAGTCGCTCGGCGGCTTCTTCGCGACCCTCTTCACCAACGCGACGATCACCGACCTCTGGTCCTCGGTGATGATGTGCACGATGTTCGGCGCGATCGTCGCGATCGTCTGCTCCTACAAAGGGATGTCGGCGTCGGGCGGCGCCGCCGGGGTCGGCAGGGCCGTCAACCAGGCGGTGGTGATCTCGCTCGTCGCCGTCTTCTTCTTTCAGTTCGTCGTCAGCTCGGTCCTGTTCGCCACCCACCCCGAACTGCAGGCCATCCGGTGATCGGCTGGCTCGACGTCCCGCGCTCCTGGCTCGATTCCTTCGGGGACATCGCCCGCTTCGGTTCCAGGGTCGCGGGGCTGGTCTACTCGGGCCGGGTCTTCAAATTCTTCGGCGAGGGCCTGCGGCAGGCCGGCATCCTGATCTTCGGCTCGGCGCTGATCGTCCTGGCCTTCTGCTTCATCCTCGGCCTCCAGTGCGGCCTGCAGGGGGCCTACTTCATCCGCTCGATCGGGGCCCCTTCCCAGGCAGGCGTCTTCTCGGCCTACTGCGACCTGCGCGAGGGGCTGCCCTACGCCTTCGGCTACATCCTCGCCGCCAAGGTCGGGACCGGGATCGTCGCCGAGATCGGCGCGATGCGGATCTCCGACGAGATCGACGCGCTCGAGGTGATGGGGATCCAGCCGGTCACCTTCCTCTGCGCGACCCGCCTGCTCGGCGCCTGGATCGCGCTCCCCTTCCTCTACCTGGTCGGCATCGGGGTCATCTACTTCGCCAGCTACATCTCGGTGGTCCAGCAGGTCGGCGACGTCTCCTCCGGCGGCTACCTGCTGATCTTCTGGATGTACCAGAGCCCGCCCGATCTGTTCTTCAGCCTGATCAAGGGGATGGTGATGGCGACCGTGATCGTGCTGGTCGGCTGCTACTACGGCTACACGGCCTCCGGCGGCCCAGTTGGGGTGGGCACGGCGACGGCCAAGTCGATGGTCTTCAACATCGTCGCCGTCCACATCCTCGGCATGCTCGGGACTCTTGTCTTCTGGGGTTCCAACCCCAGAGCCCCGATCGGGGGTTAGCCACCCTTGATGATGAGCGCCAGTATCGCCCCGACCATCGTCGCGACCAGCGTGTAATTGCCCCGCTGAAAGGTGGCGTGAAAGGCCTTCATTTCCTGCCTGAAGCTCTTGAGCTCGGCCGTGTTCTCATCGATCCGCCGGTTCACTTCTTTGAAGCGCCGATTCGAATCTTCGTTGCTCTCGGTGATGCGCTGGGCCGTTTCGCCGAGACGGCGGTCCACTTCGACGATTCGTTCATCGACTCGGTCGAACCGTTCGTCGATTCGGGCGAAGCGCTCCTTCAGGGCATCTTCCGGTGGTGCCATCGTCCGCATGGATAGCAGCCTAGCGGAGAAAATGCAACATATTGTCTGAGAATGTAAATTCTCTGAAAATCTTCTAGCTGCGGTGCCGGTGCTTGCTGAAGGTGTCCTGAACCCACCTGTAGCCGCGGCGCTCGCTGAGGCCCTGACGGAAGCGGTCGAGCGCCGGCGGGCGGGGCAGATCCGGGTCGAGCGGGCCCTCCGGCGGGACGACGACCGGGTAGAAGAGGGAGGCGGCGGTGACGTCGGCGACGCTCAGATGGTCGCCGACGAGGAACTCGCCATCGCCCTTCTCCAGCTCGGCCTCGAGCTTGTCGAAGGCGGCGACGATCGCCTCGCGGGCGCGGACCGCGTCCTCCTCGCTGTTCGCGTTCCAGCGGATGCTGGTGTAGGCGCGGGCGTAGGCGCCGACCACCGGCTTCGCCTTGCCGAGCGGTCCCGGCACCGATTCGGCCGCGACCTCGGCGAACATCTCGGGCTCCTGGATCAGCTCGTAGAAGGGCAGGAGGCGGGAGTGCGGGCCGAGGTTCTCGTCGAACCACTCCTCCAGCTCGATCGCGCGGGCGCGCTCCTCGGCGTCGAGCGGGTAGAGCGGCGGCTCGGGGTAGCGAGCCTCGAGCGCGGCGATGATCTCGGTCGAGTCGCCGATGTTCCGCCCGTCCAGCTGCAGCACCGGCACCGTTGGCTGCGCCCCCCGCGTGAGGATCAGGGCGATCGGGATGTGGGTGCCCGGCAGGATCGAGCGGCGCACATGGTCGACCCCCTTGTACTCGAGCGCCCACCGCGCCTTTTCGGCGTAGTGCGAGATGTCGATCTGCCAGAGGGTCGGCTTCTCTTGCGTTTGCGTCGTCATCGCCTGCCTGGCAGCATAAGCGCGTGGCACTTCTCAGCGACTCCGAGATCGAGAACGGGCTGGCGGGCCTCTCCGGCTGGGAACGCAGGGGAGAGGCGATCGAGAAGAGCTTCAAGCGCGAGGACTTCGTCGGCAGCGTCCGTTTCGCCGGGTGCCTCGTCGAGCCGGCCGAGGCGATGAACCACCACCCGGACCTCTCGATCTCCTGGGACACGGTCACGGTGACGATCTCGACCCACTCCGAGGGCGGGCTGACGGCGAACGACTTCGAGCTCGCCGGCAGGATCGACGCCCTCGATCGCTGACCGGTGGCGAAGCGGAAGAAGCAGCGGCGGGCGCGGGAGAAGCCGCCGACGGTCGACTACGTCGATCCCGAGGGCAACGTCCTCACCCTGCGCCAGACGCTCAGCGCCGCCACGATCGCCAAGGTCGGCGAGGCGCCGGCGGGGGAGGCGGCCTCGCAGGAGGACGCCTGGCATCGACGCTCGGAGGCCCTCTTCGAGCGGCTCGCGGTGCGCTGGGAGATTGCCGGCCTGCCGCTCGACGACCAGAAGATGCTGCTCGGCCGCTACCGGATGGCCGATGCCGAGACCCAGCGCTGGGTGCGGCAGACGATGGCCGAGCACCTCGAGCGCCACATCCCCGAGCTGTCCGCCTAGGTCGTGCCCGACCTGCTGCGGATCGACGAGCGGCTCTCGCTGCCGATGGGTGAGGTCGAGCTGCGGACCAGCCGCTCCTCGGGACCCGGCGGGCAACATGCCAACGTCACCGCCTCCCGGGTCGAAGCGGTCTTCGACGTCGAGGCCTCGCCGAGCCTGAGTGGCGCGCAGCGGGCGCGGCTGCTGGAGCGCCTCGGCCCGGTCGTCACCGCCGTGGCCCAGGACGCGCGCGGCCAGGCGCGCAACCGCGAGCTGGCGCTGGAGCGGCTGGCGGCGAAGATCGCCGCCGGCCTGCGGGTGCGCCGCAAGCGCCGGCCGACGAAGCCGAGCCGGGCGGCGCGGCAGCGACGGCTCGAGCAGAAGCGGCGCACGGGCGAGCGCAAGCGCGGCCGCCGCCCACCGGCGGATGAATAGGCGATGACTTTTGCCCCTCGGGGCGGTCTAATGGGTGAAAGGCACGACAAGCGAGAGGAGCATCGAGATGCTTGGTGAGAGCAAAGCAACCAGCGGTTTCGCCGTCACCGACATGGACCGGGCGAAGGAGTTCTACGGGGAGACCCTCGGGCTGCCGATCGAGGTGATGAGCGAGGAGTTCGGGGTGGCGGCCCTGAAGACGAAAGGCGGCGACGTCTTCATGTACCTCAACCCGGAGATGACGCCGGCCAGCTACACGATGCTGAACTTCGAGGTCGACGACGTCGACGCGGCTGTCGAGGGGCTGGGCGCGCGCGGGGTTGAGATCGAGCGCTACGAGGGCTTCGACCACGACGAGAAGGGCATCGTCCGCGGCCCCGGCCCCCAGATCGCCTGGTTCAAGGACCCGTCAGGGAACGTGCTCGCGGTGCTGCAGCAGCCGTAGCCACGCGCACCGTCCCGTTGCGGTCGATCTTCACCACCGGCAGGTCGCCCGGCCACATCGCCAGGGTGGAGACGAGCCCGAGCAGCATCAGCCCGCCCGAAACGTAGAAGCCGGCCTCGGGCGAGTAGCTGCTGTCGAGGGCCGCCATCCTCGCCAGCAGGGCGACGAGGCCGGCCAGCCAGAGCAGCGCCGCGATCGCCAGGCGCGTCTTGAAGTACTGGCGCAGCGCCAGCTGGCGGCTGCGGCCGAGCACCAGCGGCAGCGCGATCAGGATAAGGATCGGCCCTGCGAGGAAGCCGGTGTCGATCTTGATCGCCTCCAGCGAGCTGCTGGCGAGGTCGAAGAGGTCCGAGCGTCCCCACCAGGTGAAGCCGGCGCCGAGCAGGCCGATCAGCAGCAGCGCGGCACAGAGCCCGGCGACGTCGCTGGCCAGGCGCACCCGGCGATCGGGGACGAAGGCATCCCGCAGGTTGCTCAACTCGGTGCTTGCAGTCGCCGACTCCATGTCCGCAGTCTCCCCGCCCTCCGCGCGCGCGGCATCCGGACAAAGCCGACGACCTACGTACGCGGGATCAGCTCTCGCGCCACGGCGTCACGCCGGTAATCCCAGAGCGAAGGGTTCGATCGGGATCTCGACCCGTTGTCGGCGCTCGAGGATGTGGACGCGGCCCATCCCGAGAGCGTAGACAGCCGCTGCTGCGCATACCCTGCGACGGATGGAGGGGTCGTCTGATCTGGCCGCCCTGCAGGCGCGGCTCGCCCGGTTTCGGGACGAGCGCGAGTGGTCTCGGTTCCACAGCCCGGGCAACCTCGCCAAGGCCATCTCCGTCGAGGCCGCCGAGCTGCTCGAGCCCTTCCTCTGGGTCGCCGGCGAGAGTGAGGTGGAGGTGCTGCGTACGCACCGGGAGGAGGTCGAAGCCGAGCTCGCCGACGTCCTCATCCAGTGCCTCAACTTCGCGGGCGCGACCGGCATCGACGTTCTCGCCGCGGTCAATCGCAAGATCGAGGTGAACGAGGAGCGCTACCCGGTCGAGAAGGCGAGGGGCAACGCCCGGAAGCACACGGAGCTATGACGAACCTGTTCCTGGTGCCGGCCGGCGATCCGACGGCGCGGATCAACTTCGACCGGACCGTCCGCCAGCCGGTCCTGAAAAAGGAGCTATCCAGCCAAGATTCCGCAATGGCGGAGCTCGCCACGGGGATCCCCGGTGAGGTTCGCGCCTGGGGAACGAAGCCCGGCGAGGGCGACCGCCACGTTCGGACCTGGAGCAGGATGGAGCCCGGAGACTGGGTCCTCTTCTGCTTCGACGGCCTCTTCCCACTCGCCGGGCGGGTGCTGGCGAAGGAGCACTCGCCTCAGCTGGCAAGGCACCTGTGGGGAGAAGACGAAGGCGAGACCTGGGAGTACCTGTATCTCGTCGACGAGGTCCGGCAGGTGGACATCCCCCGGCTCGCCCTCAACCAAAGGCTTGGCTACGAGCCGGGTGCTCACGTCCAGGGTTTCGCCAGGGTGAATCGCGACCTCGACACCGATTTCGGCAGCGTGGAGCAGCTGCTGGAGCAGCTCTCGGACAAAGGTCACCAGCTCCGGCTCGCAATCGAAGCCGTGCGGGCGGGGGACGAGATGGAGGCGGCCACCCTCCTGGACCGGCTGGGCGAGTTCACCGAGAAACAGCTCCGCAAGGAAGTCGAGGCCTATGCGTCGTCCGAGAAGCCGAAATCGGTCAAGCAGCTCGTCGAGAAGCTGCAGCGGAACCGCAGGCTTGTGGAAAAGCTGAAGAAGCTCTACGAGGGCAATTGCCAGCTCTGCGGCTTCACCTTCAAGCAGCGGAACGGCAAGCCCTACTGCGAGGCCGCCCATCTCCAGCCGATGGCGCGTCGCGAAGCGAACATCGACGTGAAGGACAACCTCTTCATCCTCTGCCCGAACCACCACAAGATGCTCGACTACGGCTCCCTGCGGATCGAGTGGGATGCGTCGGGGAAGCTGGTGGGAGTGGAGGGCGGCAAAGCGACCCCGATGACCAACAAGCACGTCACCGCTCCTGCCGGCAAGCCTTGATGGGCACGGCTGGTTTCGAACCAGCGACCTCTCGCGTGTGAAGCGAGCGCTCTCCCACTGAGCTACGCGCCCGGGAGGCGAGGAATCATACGGTGGACGGGGCGACTTCTCCGGTCGGGGAGGGAGGTTCGCCGGCGCTGTCCAGGTCGGTGGCGCCCTTGCGCAGGGCCATCCCGACGAAGGGGAAGATGAGGGTCGAGAGCATCGCCGCGCCGACCAGGCCGGCGGCGGTCGAGGCTTTCATCTCCCCGGCGTCGATCGCGATCGTCGTGATCGCGACGACGAGCGGGAGCTCGGTCGCGCAGTAGAAGGCGAGCGCCATCCGGTCGCGGGTGTTCAGCACGTGCCGGTAGAGGAGCAGCGCCGGCACGCCGCGGACGACCAGGAAGAGGCCGAGGAAGAGGACCAGCTTGCCCAGGGCTTCGGCCGAGCCGAGCGCCGCGAGGTCGAACTCGATGCCGCTGGTGACGAAGAAGAAGGGGACGAAGAAGCCGAAGCCGACGGCGGTCAGCTTCGACTCGAAGACTTTCACCTCCTGTCCCTTGAGGGCCAGGCGGACGATCATCCCGGCGACGAAGCCGCCGAGGAGGATGTCGAGGCCGAGCTTGCCGGCCAGCAGGACGAGTCCGAAGACGAGGACGACGGTGACTCGCACGGCCAGCTGGCTGCTCGCCTCGAAGGTCCGTTCCAGCGCCGGCCAGCCGCGCCAGGCGTAGCGAACCGAGACCAGCGCGAGCGCAAGCGCCAGGGCGACGAAGAGGAGCAGGATCGCCGCCTCCCGGAACGGATTGGTGGTCGAGAGGACGAGCGTGACCAGGAGGATCGGGCCGAACTCGCCAGCCCCGCCGGCGGCCAGCAGGTGGGTGCCGAAACGGGTCTTCAGCTCGCCGTTGTCGCGGAGGATCGGAATCAACGTCCCGATCGCGGTGGTCGCCATCGCCGAGCCGGTGTAGAGGAAGGAGACGACCACTCCGGCGGCGGCGAGGATTCCGCCGATCCCGTAGGCGAGGCCGACCGAGAGCAACCAGCCGAGTGCGCCGAGCTCCATCGGCTTGCCCTTGATCCGATCGAAGTCGATCTCATAGCCGGCGAAGAAGAAGAGCATCCCGAGGCCGAGGTTGGCGAAGAATTCGACGAAGTCGTCGCTGTGGGCGAGGCCGAGGACTTCGGGGCCGATCAGGATCCCCATCATCAGCTCGACCACGACGACCGGCGGCGCGAACCGCTTCGGCACCGTGGCAACGGTGACGGCGGCGATCGCCGAGACCGCGACGATCGCGAAAAACGAGCCGGAGTCGACTTGGATCGCGGCGGTCGGCAGGGCGAGCAAGGGCGTCATCCTATGGCGGGCAGGGTAGGATCACCAGCGGACCGTGCTAGGCGGGGTGTCAGCGGTGCCTTGTGACCCGAAATCCGCTTAGCGGGGCCGACTACCGTTCCGAGGGACTGGCCGTCGGGGTCAGTGCGTCGCGGCGGCGTTGACGGCCGGGTCCTGCGCGACGTGGGCACGCGAATCAGGTCAGGTCCGGAAGGAAGCAGCCTTAAGCGGATGCCGCGGGTGCCGCAGGCGAGCCCGGCCTGAGCCATAAGCGACGGACACGCCCGGTGACCTCATTTCGAAGGACGGGTGCACGGTCCATAGCTTCAGCGGCGTTCGTCTTATGTCGCCCATAGGGCTACAAAGGACGAACGCCGCGTTCAGTCGATCAGGCGCTTGCGCATCTGGTGGATCGCGACGCGCCAGGTGAGGACGGCGAAGGCGATGAGGAAGGCGAAGCGCAGCACGTCCACCGCCTCGAAGCCGAAGGCGCCGCCGCGGACCAGTTCGACCAGTTGGTGCAGCGGGTTGATCTGCGCCACGATCTGGAACCCCTCGGGCAGCCCTTCGATCGGGAAGAAGGTGCCGGCGACGAGGAAGAGCGGCGTCACGAACAGCGCCGTCACGTAGTTGAACTGGTCGATCTTCTCCACCGTCGCCGCCATCGCCACCCCGAAGCCGGCGAAGCCGAGGGCGGTGACGAAGGCGAAGAGCGGCGTGAGCAGCATCCCCGGCTCGGGGTCGAGGCCCCAGAAGAAGGTGACGATCAGCGGCACGCAGCCGTAGACCGCCGAGCGGATCGCGATCCAGAGCATCTCGGCGCTGACCAGCTCTTCGATGTCGACCGGCGCCGCCAGGATCGCTTCGTAGGTGTTCTGGAAGCGGTGCTTGACGAAGGTGCCGAACATCGCCGGCAGGGCGCTGGAGAAGATCACCGCCGTCGCCACCATGCCGGTGCCGACGAACTGGATGTAGGGGATGCCGTTGACTTCGTCGACCAGGGTGGCGCTGAGGCCGAGGCCGAAGGCGAGCAGGTAGACCAGCGGTTCGAGCACGCTGGAGAAGGTGGTGCCGCGCCAGTAGGTGCGGAAGTTGGCGACCTCGCGGCTCATCACCCCGGCGATCGCGGCGGGTTCCAGCCGCCGCATCGTCCGCTGGCGGGGCCGGGCCTGGGTTGAGGCCTCCATCACTCCGCCTCCTCGCCGGTCAGCAACACGAAGACGTCCTCGAGCGTCGCCGCCCGCACCACCGCGTCCTCGGGCACGGCGCCGTCGCTCGCCCCCTCGGAGCCGACGATCGCGATCGCCGGCCCCGCCGGCCGCACCCGCAACCCTGCCGCCTCGGCGCTCGCGCGCAGCTCGGTCAGGCGCTGCGGCGGAGCGTAGACCTCGGCGGTCTCGCGGCCGGCGTGCTGGGCGATCAGGTCGGCGGGCGCGCCGCGGCTGATGATCTTGCCCCGGTGCATCACCGCCACCTCGTCGGAGAGGCGTTCGGCCTCCTCGATGTAGTGGGTCGACATCAGGATCGTCGTCCCGCGCGCTTTCAGATCGCCGATCAGCGTCCACAGCTCCGTGCGGATCTGCGGGTCGAGGCCGACCGTCGGCTCGTCGAGGAGGACGAGGCGCGGTTCGTGGACGAGGCCGCGGGCGAGCAGCAGGCGCCGGCGCATCCCGCCGGAGAGTTTGTCGACCGCGTCGCGGCGCCGGTCCTGCAGGCGGGCGAGGTCGAGGCAGCGGTCGACGGCCGCGCCGACGTCCGGGACGCGGTACAGCCGGGCGTAGACGGCGAGGTTGTCTTCGTCCGTGACGTCGACGTCGGGGTTGTCGAGCTGGGGGACGACGCCCATTTCGGCCCGGGCCGGCTTCGACTGCTTCGGCAGCTCGTAGCCGAGCACGCGGAGCGTGCCGGAGTCGGCGATCGCCTGCCCGGTCAGCAGCCGCATCGTCGTCGACTTGCCGGCGCCGTTGGGACCGAGCAGGCCGAGGCAGATGCCCTCCGGCACCTCGAGGTCGAGGCCGTCGACCGCGGTGATCGGGCCGAAGGTCTTGACTACGTCGCGAAGCTCGATTGCAGCCATCGGCCTGATGGTTTCATGACTGGACCTTTTGTTCTTCGAGGTCAGCCGGCGAGCAGGCGCTCGGCGAGCCAGAGGTCGCAGAGCCACTCGCCCTGCTTCGCCTTGCGGCGCGAGACGACGATCCCCTCGGGGCCGCTGCGCACCTCGACGCGCCGCGACTTCGCCTCGAAGGCGCTGCAGGGGAAGACGATCTCAACCTCGCTGTGGCCGGCGTCTTCGTGGCCGCCGAAGCGGATCGTCACCCGCCGCCCGTGCCGCTCGCCGCTCAGCTCGGTGGCGCCGCGCAGGCGGTAGTCGAAGCCCGGCATCGTCGGCCCGCGCGCCTCGAAGCCGCCCTTGGGGCGCGCGCTCACCTGCAGGCCGAGCGGCTTCATCGCCCGGTCCAGCCGCTCGTATCCCTGCTGGATCTCGCCGCCGGGCCCGATCGCGCGGAAGGAGCCGTAGAGGGCGGCGATCACGATCAGCGGTACGCCGATCAGCAGCGGCACGAAGGATTCGAGCAGGTAGACGGGTGGGACGGTGAGGAAGATCAGGGCGAAGATCACCGCGCCGAGCTTGATGCTGCGCCGGCCGACATCCCACATCTCCGACTGCGCCTTGATCGCGTCGGCGTCGATCGGGGCGATCGCCAGCGCCGCCCAGAGCTCCGCTTCCGGGACGACGGTGGGGTCCTGTAGGTGCCCTCCGCCTTCGGCCCCGGCCCGGCTGCGCGCCGCTGCGTCGCCGCCCGCGACCCGCTCGAGGTCCGAGCGCTGGAGCACCAGGAGGACGACGACGAAGATCGCGATCACGCCGAAAATCAGGGCCATTGCCAGCTTTGGGTTCGCTTCCCCTTCGCCCATCGTCAGCCCGATTGCGATGGCCAGCGCGGCAACGACGAAGACGCCGATCAGCCCGAACCGCGACGAGCGCTTGAAGCCCCCGGAGGACACGCGGGGCAGCCTATCCCGGCCGGCTGGCACACTGGCGCCGATGCTGGACGAGCGCTGGATCCGGTCGCTGCACGTGGAGTCGATGCGCCGCGCCGAGCTGCACCGCGAGCGCGACCCGCACGTCCTCTTCCAGGCCTCGACGGTCGGGGCGCTGCTCGACGGCGGCTTCGAGGGCGACCTCAGCTTCGCCGAGCTGGCCGAGCACGGCGACCTCGGCCTCGGCACGCTCAACCACCTCGACGGCGAGATGATCGCTCTCGACGGCGAGTTCTTCCGCGCCGACGTCGACGGGCGGCTGAACCGAATCGCGCCCGAGGCGAGGACGCCGTTCGCGGTCGTCACCCGCTTTGACCCCGAGGTCGACGTCCGGCTCCCGGACGAGGAACTCGACCACGACTCGCTGCTGGAGCGCCTCGACGCGCTCGTCCCCGCCGGCGCGTCCTCCTGCGCGATCCGCCTCGACGGTCGTTTCGCTGCCGTCCGCGCCCGCTCGGTCCCCCGTCAGGAGCCGCCCTACCGGCCGCTGACCGAGGTCGTCGCCGACCAGCACGTCTTCGAGCTCACCGACGTCGAGGGGACGATTGTCGGCTTTCGCTTTCCGGCCTACGTCGAGGGGATCGAGGTCGCCGGCTACCACCTGCACTTCGCCAGCGCCGACCGCAGCCGCGGCGGTCACGTCCTCGGCTCGCGCTCGCGCGGCCTGCGGGCTCGCCTCGATCCCTCGAACGACCTCCACGTCGAGCTGCCGCCGCGGGTCGAGCTGGCCGATCCCGACCTCGCCGCCGAGACGCACGCCGCGGTCGAAGCCGTCGAGGGCGGCTAGCTCAGGGGACGCAGGGTTCCCAGGGTCGCGCGAAGAGGTCGTAATCCTTGTGGATGACGCTGAAGTCGAGGCGTTCGGCCTCGGCGCAGATCGCCGTCAGCGGTTTGGAGTATTCGGCGACGAAGACCCGCTTTCCGGCGGCGACGAAGGGGCTGAACTTGCCGCACTCGTCGTAGGCGAAGCACTCCTCGACCACGGCAAAGTCGAAGCTGCCGACCAGCTGCCGGACCTGCTCCGGGTCGTTCTTCAACGCGATCGCCATCCCCCGCCGGTGGACTTCGCGGGCGACCCAGCGGTTGAAGCGGCGCTGGTCGCCGGCGCTGAGCGGGAAGCCGGTCTCGTTTTCGTAGCCAGCGACGTTGTCGGGCTCGACCGCGTCGAAGCCCTTGCGCCGGCAGAGGTCGAAGCGGTGGCGGAGGATCGGCGCCAGCAGGTCGATGCGGCGGATGTCAAGCCAGCGCTCGTCGGGATAGCCCTCGTAGACGCTGCCGAGGACCGCCTTCGGAAAGCGGCCCGCGTCGGGGCGGTAGTTCTCCCAGGAGCCGACGTCGAGGTAACAGATCACCTTTCGTCCCTGGCGGTGCAGCTTGGCGACGGTCTTGGCCGCGACTTCGAAGCCATCTACCTCGAAGACGCCGACGTCGATCGAGATATCGATCTTTCCCTGCAGCTGCCACTGCCAGGCGGCGGTCGTCGGCTGCGGATGCCAGCGGGCGGCGGCGGTGGTGGGGGCGATGAGGAGCGCGGTGGCGCAGAGCGCTGCGAGCAGGGCAGAGGGGAGGACGGGCCTGATCAAGGACAGCGACGGTAGACGATCCACGACTCGTTGCCGGCGACCTTGGCGAACCCCTTCGGCGGCGGGAAGGAGGGATCGGTCGGGTCGTTGGGGTCGAGGATGAAGTTGTGGATCACGAAGGGAGATGCGGGGGCGACGAAGTAGCCCCGCTCGGGGAGGGGTTCCTCGCTGGCGCTGACGATTTCGGTCGGCTTGATGTCGAGGCCGAAGGCGAGGCGGGGGACGGCGCGGTGGTTCGGGACCGCGATTTCGCCGCAGAGCGGCTCGAAGGCGCCGGCGTCGACGAGGTCGGTGAGGTCGTTCTCGATCCGGGCCTGGTTGGTGAGGTCGGTGTCGACGCGGGAGTCGAGGTCCCACTGGTTCGGCAGCCAGGCGACGAACATCAGGGCGACGATCGCGGCGAAGACCTGCCAGCGCCGGCGCCAGGGGTGGCCGGGCTCGAGCAGGCGCCAGCCGAGCAGGCCGACGGCGACGAAGATCGCCAGGATCGCGGCGGCGAGCATCGTGTAGCGGGGGAGGATCGCGAGGCCGGCGCAGGCAAGCAGGGCGAAGGCGCCGAGGGCGAGGGCGGCGGCGACGACGCCGAGGACCGAGCGGCGGCGGAGGAAGGCGAGCCCGAGGGCGACGCCGCCGAGGGCACCGACCATCCCCGGCCACTGGAGGACCTCGCCGAGGCGGCGGGGGCCGTAGAGGACGAGGTCAACCGGGCCGGTCTGGCGTTCGAGGGTCTCGACGGTCTCTTTGGTGCCGGTCCACGAGTAGGTGAGGCTGCCGGTGGTGATCAGGTCGAAGAGTGCCCAGAGGATTGGGGCGGCTAGGGCGAGGAGGACCAGGGTTGCCGGTGGGGAGGAGAAGGCACCCCTCGCTCTGACAAATGCCGGCCTAATGAGGCCGGCATTTTGAGTATCCGCCAGCTCGAGGGGTGCCTTCTCCTCCTTCGACACGTCCTGGTGGTCCGGGTCGGCGGGATCTAGGGATAGGTAGATCAGGTAGGCGATCGAGAACAGCCAGGCCTCGGGGCGGAGTAGGCCGGCCAATGCGAGCAGAGCTAGCACGGGCCAGCCGGCTCTTGGGCGCTTGGCCTCTATCAGGAGTGCTCCGAGGCAGAGGGCTATGTAGGGGAGGTCTATGTAGGCGCGCAGGCCGTTGGAGAGGAAGGGGGCGCGGGTGAGGACGATCGCCGCCGCGACGGCGCCGATCCAGCGGTCGAACCAGATCGAGCCGAGCCGGTAGACGAAGTACCCGATCAGGCCCAGCGAGGCATAGGCGCCGATCATCGTCAGGGTCAGCATCCCGTCTCCCAGCGGGGTCGTCACCACCCCCCACAGCTCCGTCAGCGGGTGGGGGGTCGGCGGCAGCGCGGCGCCGTAGTCGGGGCTTTCGAGGTGGGCCAGTTCCCGCCCCCAGACCAGCGCGTAGATCGTGTCGTAGTTGGGGAACCCGACCGGGAAGACGAGCAGCAGCACGCCGCTCACCGCGGCGACCCAGGCGGCGGGCGTCAGCCAGTTGCGGGCCCCCTTCGGCACGGGCGGCACGGTACCGGGCCACCCGCCCGGGGGCGGTTCAGGCCCGTGGATACACTCAGCCAGAACCGCATGAGCGAGTCAACTTCCCTCTATCGCCGCCATCGCCCGGGGTCCTTCGACGAGGTCGTCGGCCAGACCCACGTCGTCCGCACCCTGCGCAACGCGGTCGAGGGGGGCAAGGTCCACCACGCCTATCTCTTCGTCGGCTCGCGCGGGACCGGCAAGACCTCGATGGCGAAGATCCTCGCCCGCTCGCTGAACTGCGAGCGCGGCGGCCCGACGGTGACGCCCTGCGGCGAATGCGAGTCCTGCGTGACGATCGCCGCCGGCACCTCGGTCGACGTGATCGAGATGGATGCCGCCTCCAACCGCTCGGTCGACGACGTCCGCGACCTGCGCGAGCGGGTCGCCTACGCCCCCACCGGCGGCCGCTGGAAGGTCTACATCCTCGACGAGGCGCACATGCTGACCAAAGAGGCCTGGAACGCCTTCCTGAAGACGCTCGAGGAGCCGCCGCCGAACACCGTCTTCGTCCTCGCCACCACCGAGTCCCACAAGGTGATGGCGACGATCGCCGACCGCTGCCAGCGCTTCGACTTCCAGCGCCCTTCGCTGGAGCAGATCTCCGAGGTCTTGAACCGGGTCGCCGCCGCCGAGTCGCTCGAGGTCGACGAGGGCGCCGCCGCGATGATCGCCCGCTCGGCCCAGGGCAGCTTCCGCGACGCGCTCGGCACCCTCGACCAGCTGGTCGCCTTCGGCGGCGACCACGTCGAGCTGAAGGATGTCTTGGAGATGCTCGGCGCGGCCGACGCCGACCTCCTCTTCGAGGCGGTCGACGCGGTGATCGCCGAGGACCCCAAAGGCGTCCTGATCGGAGTCGAGAAGATGGCCCGCTCGGGCCGCGACCCCTCCCAGTTCGCCCGCGACCTCCTCGCCCACCTGCGCCACCTACTGATCGCCCAGACCACCGGCGAAGTACCGACCAGCTTCGTAGCAACCGCCACCGACACCGCCCGGATGCAGGCCCAGGCCAGCGCGATCTCCGCAGCCAACCTGATTCGCACGATCGACGAGGTGGCCGATGCCCTTACTGCGGTGCGTGAGGGAGACGATGCTCGTCTCGCAGTGGAGATAGCTCTCTTGAAGGCGGCGCGGCCGGACCTGGATCCAGATACCGCTGGGTTGCTCAGGCGCATCGAGCGACTGGAGCAAGGGGTAACGCCCCCTACGACGCCACCCACTGCAGAGACTCCGCCACAGGCCGATCCACCTCCAGCGGAAGAAGAAGAGGCCGAAGCTGCTCCGTCAGACGAGACGGTTGAGGTTCCTAAGTCTGTAAGTGACGACTCTCCGGCGGGTGACGCTGTAGGGGGGACCACCCCTGAGGAAGCTTTAGCTACCGGAAGGGGTGGTGGGTCCCCTGCAGCGGCAGGACCCGCCGGCCAGGACGCCTCCGTCCCTGACTCGGGCAACCCAGACGCCCTTTCCCTGGACGACATCCAGCGCGTCTGGCCGGCAGTCCTCCAGAAGCTCGAGGAGACCGCCCCCGCTCTCGCCGGCGCCCTCGAGGGAGCGCGGCCGGTCAGCTTTGGCGAGGAGGGTCTGCAGGTTGGCTTTCCTCCCGACATGACCTTCCTGAAAAGGAACGCCGACAGCCCCGAGAAGCGCGACACCGTTGCCGCCGCGTTTGCGGCGGTCACCGGGACGGGACTGCGACCCACTTATGTACTGCTCGACGGAGAGGCGCCGCCGGATACGCCGGCGCCGGGCAGCGAGGAGATCGACGAGGATCGGATTTTGGAGAGGCTGAAGAGCGAGTTCGACGCGGAGGAGGTCAGTTAGGTGGCACGAGGTGGAGGACCCGGAGGCTTTGACGTCAATGCCCTGATGAAACAGGCCCAGCAGATGCAGGCCGACATGATGGCGGCGCAGGAGAAACTGAAAGACGAGGTCGTCGAGGCGAGCGCCGGCGGCGGCATGGTCAAGGTGAAGATGGGCGGCGACCTGACCCTGCGCGAGATCGTCATCGACCCCGAGGCGATCGACCCCGAGGAGGCCGAGCTGCTCCAGGAGATGGTCCAGGCGGCCGTCAACGAGGGGCTGCGCGCGGCCCAGGAGCTGGCCAGCTCGAAGATGGGCGGCATCGCCGGCGGCGACCTCGGCGGCATGGGGGGCCTGCTCGGTTGAGCGAGGGCCCGGCACCGCTCGCGCGCCTCGTCGCCGAGCTCTCGCGCCTGCCGGGGATCGGCCAGCGGACCGCGCAGCGGCTCGCCTTCCACCTCCTGCGCGCCCCCGACGAAGAGGCCTTCGCCCTCGGCGACGCGATCCGTGAAGTGAAGGAGAAGGTCGGCCTCTGCGAGGAGTGCTTCAACCTCGCCGAGGGCCCGCTCTGCCGGATCTGCGCCGACCAGAACCGCGACCGCACGGCGATCTGCGTGGTCGAGGAGCCGGCCGACGTGATCCCGATCGAGCGCACCCACGAATACCGCGGCCTCTACCACGTCCTCGGCGGCGCCCTCTCGCCGATCGACGGAGTCGACGCCGAAGACCTGAAGATCGGCGAGCTGCGGCGGCGGGTCGAACGGGGCGGGATCGGCGAGGTCGTGATCGCGACCAACCCGACCACGACCGGCGAGGCGACCGCGCTTCACATCGCCGACATGCTGCGCGGCCAGGTGAAGGTGACGCGGCTGGCCAGCGGCCTGCCGGTGGGCGCCGACCTCGAGCACGCCGACGAGGTAACGCTCGGCAAGGCGCTCGCGGGCCGAAGAAGCCTGGAATAAGCGGCACCGGATATCCGTCCTGGACGAGCGTCGGGTCGCAAATAGCGGCTTTTTCGGCAACCGGCGTCCGCCGCTTGCGCGAAGGTCACCCCGTGCCTGACCAGTCGGACCTCAAGCGGCGCAGGGAAGATGCTTCGCCGGCAAGCCGCCTCGCGCTCAAGGTGTCGGAGCTGCACGCCGATCTCTTAGGCAGTTTGCACGAGGAGATCGGAACCGGTGGAGAGGATTTCGTCCAAGCCGCGCAGCGGCTTGCGGGCGAGTTCGGCTCCGTGACCGCGGCGGCGGTGGAGCTGGCGCAGAAGGTGGAAACGCCCCGGGGGGGTCCCCTCCGGAGCAACAGCGGGGAGGCTCCGGAGGGGACCCCCCCGGGGCTTCTCGACGGTGGTCCCGCTCGTGCCGAGGAGGAACTGGAAGAACTCCCGAGTCTTTATCGCCCTGGTCATATGAGGCGAAGGTTGGAACAGCTGTTGGAGACCAATAAGCGCTATGGGCATCCGTTCGGGCTGGCTGTGTTCGACGCTTCCGGGCCGGGAACCCGCCCCGGCGACGTCGCCGGCGGCCAGGAGACGGTCCTCTCGATCGTCGGCGCGGCGCTCCGCGACAGCATCCGCATCGTCGACGAAGCCTTCCGCCTCGAAGAGGACGCGCTCTGCGTCCTCGCCCCGAACATCGCCACGGTGGAAGGGGTGCAGATGTGCGAGCGGCTGCTCGGATCGCTCGACGATCTCGAGCGGGCGGGGGGGCTGCGGATCTCCATCTCGGCCGGCGTCGTCGCCTGTCCCGACCACGGCGCCGACGCCGAAGAACTTCTGCACAAGGCCGACGCGGCGATGTGGCGAGCGCGGGCTGTGGGCCAGCCGGTGGGCGTCGGCGCTTTGCAAGATCGCTAACAGTTTCTGCGAAATCTGCCGATAACTGGTGTAAACCCGGGAAACCGGTGGGAGAATCGTCGCCGGACGCCGAATAGACGCGCAGTCCACCCGTACGACCTTCTTATCTAAATGCCAGGAATCCGAACCAACGCCGCCGCCGAAGTCCTGGGCGTGAGCCCCAACACCCTGCGGAGCTGGGAGCGCCGCTACGGCTACCCGACTCCGAAGCGGACCGTCGGCAACCACCGTAACTACGAGCTGGTCGAGCTGCAGGCCCTGCGCGACGCGCTGGCGGAGACCGGCAACATCTCCTCGGCGATCGAGCTGTCGCGCCAGCGCCAGGCGGCGCCGGCAAACGACGGCAGCCTCTTCGCCGCCTTCGAGACCTTCGACGAGTCCGCCGCCGACCGCGCGATCGAGGAAAGCCTCGCCGTGCGCTCGCTCGAGCGCACGGTGGAGGAGCTGCTGCTGCCGGCGATCGACGAGCTCGACGCCGACCCCGAGCGCGAGGCAGAGCTCGAGTTCGCCTCCCGCTGGGCGACCGGCTGGCTGCACGGCGCCCGCCGCCTCGCCTCCGCCGCCTCCCGGCCGGCCGGGATCCTGCTGCTCGACTCCAGCCACGGCCAGGACGCCGAGGAGGTCCACACCCAGGCTCTGGACCTCGCCCTGCGCCGGGCCGGCTTCCGCGTCCTGGTCCTCTCCAACGAGCTCGGCGACGAGCGACTCGGCCGCGCCCTCGAGGCGCTCGACCCGACCGCGATCGTCCTCTGCGGCCCCGGTGCCGACACCCAGGGCGCCGTCCAGCTGGTCCGCAAGATCCGCGAGCTCGGCTTCGTCGCCCCGCTCTACGGCTTCCGCGCCGACGGCCTGATCGGCGCCGCCGTCCCCACGGCCGGCAACGTCCCCAGCGAAGTAACCGGGATGCTCAACTCAGACTTGCGTCGTAGAGCCGTTCAGGCTTTCGCCTAAGCAGAGCTCGACGGCGACGGCTCCACCTCGCTGATCCCCCAGCGTTCGTGCAAACGGCGCAGCGGCGCGGGCGCCCACCAGTTCCATTTGCCGAGCAGCTCCATCAGGGCGGGGACGAGGAGGGCGCGGATGATGCTGGCGTCGATCAGCACCGCCAGGGCCGTGCCGACCCCGTTCTCCTTGATGAAGATGATCTTCGAGGTGGCGAAGGCGCCCATCGCGACGGCGAAGAGGAGCGCCGCGGCGGTGACGATCCGCCCGGTCCGCTCGAGGCCGATCGCGACCGACTCCGAGTCCGAGGCGCCGTTGTCGCGCGCCTCCTTGATCCGCGATAGGAGGAAGACGGCGTAGTCGGTCGAGAGGCCGAAGGCGACGGCGAAGAGCAGGATCGGCATCGTCTGCTCGATCGCCCCCGGGCTGGAGTAGTCGAGGAACCCTTCCAGCCGGCCGTCCTGGAAGATCAGCACCAGCAGGCCGAAGACGGCGCTGAGGTTGAGGAAGTTCATGATCAGCGACTTGATCGGCAGGATCACCGAGCCGGTCATCAGGAAGAGGACCACCAGCGTCGCCAGGATCACGATTCCCAGTGCGATCGGCAGGTGCTGGGTCAGACTCGCCTGGAAGTCGACGAAGTCGGCGGTGGCGCCGCTGACCGCGACGGTCGTCCCGGGGGGAGGCGGGAGGTCGCGGATCGCCTTGACCGTGGTCTGGCTCGCCTCGGAGCGGAACGGGTTCGCCGAGACGACCTGCAGGGCGGTGACGCCCGGCGCCAGCCGCTGCGGCGGCGCCACCTCGGCGACGCCTTCGACCCCGCGCACCGCGGCGGCGACCTGCGCGGCCGCCTTCGGGCCGCCACCTTCGACGTCGATCCAGATCGGCGTCTCGTGGTAGGGCGGGAACTCGGTGCTGACCGTGTCGTAGGCCTGGCGGGCGCTGGCCGACTCCGGCAGCACGGTCGGGTCGACGGTGTCGAACTTGATCTGCAGGAAGGGCAGGCCGAGGACGATCAGGAAGAGCGCGCTGAGGGTCGCGACCGGCAGCGGGCGCCGCATCACGAAGCGGGAGAGCCGGTACCAGAAGCCGTTCTCGTCGGGCCGCGCGTCGGCGTCGGCCCGGCGCTGGAGGAACTTCGGCGCGCCGGCGTTGACCCTCGTCCCCAGCAGGGTCAGAACCGCCGGCAAGACCGTCAGCGAGATCAGCGCCGCAAACAGGGCCACCAGCGCCCCGCCGAGGCCCATCGAGTAGAGGAACCGCTGCGGGAAGACGAGCAGCGAGGCGAGCGCCGCCGAGACCGTCAGCGAGGAGAAGAAGACCGTGCGCCCGGCGGTGGCCATCACCCGCCGCATCGCCTCCAGCCCTGGGCCGCTCTTGGCGATCTCCTCGCGGTAGCGGGAGACGATGAAGAGGCTGTAGTCGATCGCCAGCCCGAGCCCGAGCGCGGTCGTCAGGTTGAGGGCGAAGATCGAGATCGAGCCGAATTCGCTGGCGAGGCGGAGGATGAGGAAGGTGCCGACGATCGCCAGGCCGCCGATCATCAGCGGCAGGACCGAGGCGACGAGGCTGCGGAAGAAGAGCAGCGAGAGCAGGAAGAGCAGCGGAAAGGCCAGCATCTCGGCCTTTTTCAGGTCTTCCTCGACCTGCTTGTTGACCTGCTCCTGGGCGACCGCGGCACCGCCGACGACGACGCCGGGGTCGGCGGAGAGTTCGTCGGCGATGTCGGCGCCGGCTTCCTGCCACTGCTTGTCCTCGGTGGTCTTCAGCGCCACCGCGAAGTAGGTCGACTGACCGTCCTTGGCGACGAAGGCGCGCGAGCGGGTGTCGTAGTAGCCGGTGACCGAGGCGACGTCGGAGCGTTCGCGGACCTGCTGCTCGAGCGCCTCGACCCGTTGTTTGGTCGCCGGCTTGGTGACCGGGGCGTCCTGCACCACGGCGATCACGGCCGGCACCCGGAGACCGGCGTCCTGCAGCCGTTCCCTGGCCTGCACCGTCTCGGTGTTCGGGTCGTCGGCGCCGTAGGGGTCGAGCCGGTCGGCGACCGAGCCGCCGATCGCCCCGGCGAGGAGGAAGAAGACGAGCGCCAGCAGACCCACCCGCTTGGCCCTGCCGTTCGCGAGACGTGCCAGGGAATCGAACATCAACTGCTCCTTTCGTCGAGAGCGGAATCGAGAAGCCGCGCTTCCATCCGCTCGCACCAGTCCGCGAACCACTCGGTGAACTCGAGCCCTCCCTGCAGCACGATCATCGGGAAGGGATCGTCGATCTCGCCTTTCATCTGCTTCAGCTCGCGCAGCTGCTCGTTGACCTCCAGCCGCCGCGCTCGCATCGAGCGCAGGATCTCCAGCGCCTCCTCACGGGGGAGGGCGTCGGCGAAGAAGAGCTTCAGCAGTCCTTCGTCGCGCATCTCGAAGGTCTCCGGCTCCTGCCGCAGCCAGGCCCGCAGCTCCTCCTCGCCGTCGGCGGTGATCTCGTAGACCGTCCGCTTGCGGCCGCCCGTCGGCACGTCGGCGCCTGTGACTAGCCCGGCCTCTGAGAGCCGTTTCAGCTCGGGATAGATCTGCCCGTAGCTCGCCGCCCAGAAGAACCGGGTCGAGTTGTCGACCACGGCTTTGATCTCGTACCCCGACCGCGGTTCGTTGCGGACGAATCCGAGGATCACGTAGGCGGTGGCGCTGAGCTGCTCCATCTGCCAAGACTATATATCTCGTCGATATATCTAGAAGTGTGATTGCCATCACTTATGGTCAGCGCTTCGTGTTTGACGACCAGCGAGAGGAAGGGGTGCCAGATGTCGCTTGACCAGAGCAAGGTCGGCCGGGTCGTGGCAGAACAGATGGAGGCGATCGAGAACGACTACGGCGAGGACTGCGAAATCGGCGACGTCTGCACCATCGTCGAGGTGGTGGGCCCGCACGGCTCCCACGTGCGGGTGCGGAGCAGCGACATGCGGCCGCACAGCGGGCTGGGGCTGATCCGGATGGCCGAACAGGCGATGCTCGGGAACCTGGGCGGCTCGGCCGAGTAGGAGGCCTTCGGCCACTATCCTCAGCACTCGATGAGTGGGGATGGCTCTGACATCGTCGTGATGAAGTTCGGCGGCACCTCGGTGGCCGGTGCCGAGCAGATCAAGCGCGCCGCAAGCCGGATCGTCGCCGCTCGCGAGGCCGGCAACCGGGTCGTCGCCGTGCTCTCGGCCCGCGGCAAGACGACCGACGAACTGGTCGAGCAGGCGCACGAGATCTCCGACCGCCCGGTCGCCCGCGAGATGGACATGCTGCTCTCCACCGGGGAGCGGATCTCCTGCGCGCTGGCGGCGATGGCGATCCACGACATGGGCCACGAGGCGATCTCGCTGACCGGCTCGCAGGCGGGTATCGTCACCGACTCCTCCCACACCAAGGCGCGGATCATCGACGTCCGCGCCGACCGCATCGCCGAAGCGCTGCAGCAGGACCGGATCGTCCTCGTCGCCGGCTTCCAGGGCGTCTCCACTGACAGCCGCGACGTCACCACCCTCGGCCGCGGCGGCTCCGACACCACCGCCGTCGCCCTCGCCGCGGCGCTCCGCGCCAGCGTCTGCGAGATCTACACCGACGTCTCCGGCGTCTACAGCGCCGACCCGCGGATCGTCGCCGACGCCCACAAGCTCGATCGAGTCTCCTTCGAGGAGATGCTCGAGATGTCGGCCTCCGGCGCCGGGGTGCTGCAGCTGCGCTCGGTCGAGTACGCGCGCAACCACGGGGTCCGCATCCACTGCCGCAGCAGCTTCGAGGACGGTCCCGGTACCCTCGTCGTCTCAGAGGAAGAGACCATGGAGAACCCTTTCGTAACCGCAGTCACCCATTCCGACTCGGAGGCCCGGGTCACCCTCAGCGGCCTCCGCGACGAGCCCGGCGTCGCCGGCCGCATCTTCGGCGCCCTGGCCGAGGCCAACGTCAACGTCGACGTGATCATCCAGAACGAGCCGGTGGGCGACGACCAGCTGGCCGACCTCTCCTTCACCGTCGACCGCTCCGACCTGCCGGTCGCCCGCGACACGATCGCCGCCCTCGGCGACGTCTCGCTCGAGGTCCTCGCCGACGAGCAGATCGGCAAGGTCTCGATCGTCGGCGCCGGCATGCGCTCGCACCCCGGCGTCGCCGCCAAGGTCTTCCAGGTGCTGGGCGAGGAGAGGATCAACATCGAGATGATCTCCACCTCGCCGATCAAGATCTCGTGCGTCATCCCCGCCGACCGCGTCAAGGACGCGGTCAACGTCCTCCACCAGGCGTTCGAGCTCGGCGAGGACGCGATCCAGCCCGAGGACCCGACCGGCCCCGGCCACCGGCCGACGGTCGCCGGCTGAGCCCGTCCGGAGGAAACGGATGAGCGACGCGTACAGAGTCGGAGTGCTGGGCGCGACGGGGCTCGTCGGCTCGACGATCCTCGAGCTGCTCGCCTCGCGCGGCTTCCCGGTCGCCGAGCTGCGGCCGCTGGCCTCCGAGCGCTCGGCCGGCAAGACGATCGAGTTCGGCAGCAAGGTGCTGAGCGTGCAGGCGGTCAGCGACGAGTCGATCCAGGGTCTCGACCTGGTGCTCTCCTCGGCAGGCGGCTCGGTCAGCGCCGAGTGGACGCCGAAGCTGGTCGAGGCGGGCGCGACCGTGGTCGACAACACCTCCTACTGGCGGATGCACGACGACGTGCCGCTGGTCGTCTCCGAGGTCAACCCCGACGCCCTCGAGGGCCACAAAGGGATCATCGCCAACCCGAACTGCTCGACGATGCAGATGGTCGTCGCCCTGAAGCCGCTCTACGACGCCGCCGGGATCGAGCGGCTGGTGATCTCCACCTACCAGGCGGTCTCGGGCACCGGCAAGGGGGCGATCGACGAGCTGCGCTCGCAGGCGCGCGCCGTGGTCGGCGGCTACGACGTGCCGCCGCCGGCGATCTACCCGCACCAGATCGCCTTCAACGTCCTCGCGCAGGCGGGCAGCTTCGCCGACGGCGACGACCACACCGACGAGGAGCGCAAGCTGATCAACGAGACCCGCAAGATCCTCGGCGACGAGGGGATCAGGGTCAGCGCCACCTGCATCCGGGTCCCGGTCGAGACCGGCCACTCGGAGGCCGTCAACGTCGAGACCCGCGAGCCGCTCGATCCCGACCGGGCCCGCGAGCTGCTCGCCGCGGCGCCGGGGGTGACCGTCGTCGACGACCCCGCCGCCGGCCGCTACCCGATGGCGATCGACGCCGCCGGCCGCGACGACGTCTTCGTCGGCCGCATCCGCCGCGACCCCGGCAACGAGCGAGCCCTGGACATGTGGGTCGTCTCCGACAACCTCCGCAAGGGCGCCGCCACCAACGCGGTTCAGGTGGCGGAGCTCCTCGTCGAGCGCGGTTTGCTCAACCGCGGCTGAGGCGTCTGAGCCCGAACGGCGCGACGAGCGTCGTCAGCACCGCCATTCCGACGACGACTGCGAACAGCTCGGCGTCGACCACTCCCTCGGCGGCGCCGATCGAGGCGACGACGATTCCCACCTCGCCACGGGGGACCATGCCGATGCCGACGATCATCGCTTCGTTGCGGCTGAGGGGGCGCGCCGCGAGGTAGGCGGGGACGAGCTTGGTCGCGGCGGCGATGACGGTGATCGCCGCCAGCAGCCAGAGGGCGCGGCCGTTGAAGAGGGAGCCGAGGTCGAGCTCGATCCCGATGAAGGCGAAGAAGAAGGGCGGGAAGAAGGCGTAGAGCGGTCGCACTTCTTCCTCGATCGAGCTCTGGTCCTTGGTCTCGGCGACGATCATCCCGGCGAGGAAAGCGCCGATCAGCGCCGCCAGACCGATGTTGGCGGCGAAGGCGGCGAGCCCGAGGCAGAGGATCACCGCCGGCAGCAGCGGCGATTCGGCGAAGCGCGGCGCCTCCAGCAGCTGCGGCCGCCGCTGCAGCAGCTGCGTCCCGCCGAGCGCGACGAAGGCGACGAAGGCGACCGCCACCCCCAGCGCCAGCGCGATCTTGCCGGCGTCGACGCCCCCCTCGGCCGCCATTCCGACCGCGACCGAGAGCAGCAGCAGGGCGAGGATGTCGTCGACCACCGCGGCCCCGAGCACGGTGCGGGCGGCGCGGGTCCGGGCGATCCCGAGGTCGAGGAAGGTCGCCGAGGTGATCCCGGCGCTGGTCGCCGCCAGCGCCGCCCCGAGGAAGACGCTGGTCTCGCCGCTCTCTCCCAGTGCCAGGCCGAAACCGATCCCGGCGAGGAAGGGGACGACGACGCCTGCGCTGCCGACCGTGAGCGCGACCTTGCCGACCGCGCGCATCTCCGAGAGCCGCGTCTCCAGCCCGACCCAGAAGAGGAGGAAGACGACCCCCAGCTCCGAGAACACCCGCAGCACCTCGCTGACCTCGACCCAGCCCAGGACCGACGGCCCGACCAGGACCCCGCCGAGGATCTCGCCGACGATCGCCGGCTGCCCGATCCGCTTGAAGACCTCGTCCCCGAGCTTCGCCGCGACCAGCACGAGAAAGAGGTCGGTGAGGACCGCGGCGGTGCCGTCGGCGGCGGCGAGGGGGAGGGTCAGCGGCATCGAGTGGTCAATTCGGCACCGTATCGGTGCTCAACTGCCCACTGGATTTCTTGACCGGCGATTAGGCCGGAACGCCGGCCGAAAGGCGGTCCTCGACCCAGCCGGTCGAGGCGACGTGCTTGTTCATCCCCAGATCCTTCGGCTCGGCGCCGAGGGCGAGGCCGACGAGCTGGGGCAGGTGGAGGACGGCGAGGCCGAGGTCGCGGTTGACGACCTTGGCCGCCTCAGGCTGCTGCATGTCGAGGTTGAGGTGGCAGAGCGGGCAGGGGGTGACGAGGCAGTCGGCGCCGGCGTCGATCGCGTCGCCGACGTGGGTGCCGGACTGCCGCAGCGAGGTCTCGCGGTTCATCGTCACGACCGGGAAGCCGCAGCATTTGCGCGCCCCGTCGTACTCGACGACCTGGCCGCCGAGCGTCTCGATCACCTTCTCCAGGTAGATGTCGCGGTCGGGGAACTCGCCGTAGCCGAGGCGCTCCTTCGGGCGGACGATGTAGCAGCCGTAGAAGGGGCCGACGCGGAGGCCGGAGAGCGGGCGCTTGACCTGCGCCGCAAGGCGATCGAGGCCGTAGTCCTCGACCAGCAGCCAGAGGAAGTTTTTGTTGTTCCAGGAGCCGTCCTCGGACTTCTCGTAGGCGAGGCCCTGGCCGCTCAGCACCTCGTTGACGTGGGCGCGGTAGGAGGAGTCGGCGTCGAGCCGTTGCTGGCACTCCGACTGGGCGCCCTGGCAGGTCGAGCAGATGTTCATCATCGAAAGTCCGGTCTGCTGGGCGAGGGCGAAGGTGCGGGCGTTCAGCGTGTCGGCCAGCTCCTGGTTGTGCTCGGCGATGACGCCGGCGCCGCAGCAGTTGGCGCGGTCGAGTTCGACCAGCTCGATGCCGAGCTTCTCGGCGACGATCGCCATCGAGCCGTGCAGCTCGGGCGTGAACCCGCGCGAGACGCAGCCGGGCCAGTAGGCGACTTTGATCTGATCAGCCATTCGAGGCCTCCTCGCTCGGCGTGGCGGCGGCGGACTCCTCGCGGGCCTCCTCGGCCTCGATCTCGGCCAGCTCGCCCTCGTCGCCCTTGATGTACAGGTTGAATTCCTCGTTGTGCTCCTCGGCGTGGGCGTAGATCGCCTGCACGTCGCTCATCGCGTCGCCGGGGAGCTTGTGGTGGGTGCCGGGGATCGCCTGGCGCAGCTTGACCTTCCGTTTGCGCAGCGGCCGCAGGATCGTCGGCAGCGATTTGATCGTTTCCCGGATCCCGCGCTTGCTCGGTTTCAGCTTGCCTTTGATCCCGGGCGCGTAGGACTCCTGGACCAGCATCGCCTCGTCGAGCGTGCCCTTCTTCTCGATGATGTTGACGAAGGCCATCTCATGGGCGTGGCCGGCGTTGGGGTCTTCGATCCCCTCTTCGCCGGCTTTGCGGCGCAGGCGCATGATCTGGTCCATCGGCGCCACGTCCTTGGGGCAGGCGTCGATGCAGCTGAAGCAGTGGGTGCAGTCGTAGATCCCGTGCGGGTCCTCGGCGAGGTCGTGCAGGCGCTCGTGGGTCTCGCCGTCGCGCGGGTCGCCGACGAAGCGGTATGCCTTGGCCAGCGCCGCCGGGCCGATGAAGTCCGGGTCGGCTTCCATCGAAAGGCAGGAGGAGACGCAGGCGCCGCACTGGATGCAGGCCATCGACTGGGTGATGTCGAGCATCGACTCGGGCTCGACGATGTACTCGCGCTCGGGAGCCTCGCCGTGGGGCAGCAACCAGGGGGTGACGCGGCGGATCTTGGTCCAGTGAGTCGACTCCATGTCGGTGACCAGGTCCTTGACGACCGGCATGTTGCCCATCGGCTCGATCACGATCGGGGCGTTCTCGACCTTTTCGCCGGCGACGCTCGCCTTCTTGTTCGCCAGCTCCTGGGCCTCGCCGATCTGGGTCTTGCAGCCGAGGCCGGACTGGCCGTTGATCTTCATCCCGCAGGAGCCGCAGATCGCGGCGCGGCAGGAGCAGCGCACGGCCAGCGAGCCGTCCTCGTTGTCCTTCGCCTGCAGCAGCCCGTCGAGGACCGCGAGCGAGGGCTCGAGGTCGACGTTGAACTCCTCCCAGTAGGGCCCCTCGCCGCTCTCGGGCTGGAACCGCCGGACTTTGATCGTGTACGCGGCCATCAGTACGTCCTCTCTTGCGGTTCCCACTGGGTGATGGTGACCTCGGAGTAAGAGATCTCGGGCCCGTCGTCGGTGCGCTCGAGGTCGATGTGTTTGAGCCAGTCGGTGTCGTTTCGCTCCGGGAAGTCGGTGCGGTACTGGGCGCCGCGGCTCTCCTTGCGCTCCAGCGCGGCGACGCAGGTGCACTCGGCGTTGTCGAGCATGTACCCCAGCTCGATCGCCCCAAGCAGGTCCTGGTTGAAGACGCTGCCGTGGTCGTCGATGTAGGCCGTCTTCGCCTCCTCCTTGAGGCGCTTGACGATCTCCAGCGCTTCGGTGATCCCGGCCTCGTCGCGGAAGACGGCGACCTTGCCGTCCATCGTCTGGCCCAGCTCGCGCTTGATCTCGGAGATGCGGCGGCCGGAGCCCTTCTCGCGGGAGACGACGTCGGCGATCATCGCCTCCTCGTCCTCCAGCACCTTCTTCGAGGGCCGGGTGGCGTCGATCCGCTTGGCGCGGGCGGCGGCGTCGCGGCCGCTGCGCTTGCCGAAGATCAGCGTGTCGAGCAGCGAGTTGGCGCCAAGCCGGTTGCCGCCGTGGACCGAGACGCAGGCGGTCTCGCCGGCGCTGTAGAGGCCGGGGATGTCGGTGCGGCCGTCGACGTCGGTCTTGACCCCGCCCATCGTGTAGTGGTTGCCCGGCTTGATGTGGATCGGTTCGCGGGTGATGTCGACGCCGGCGAAGTCGCGGCCGACGAGGACGATCTCGCGCAGCGCCTCGTGGACGCGCTTTTTCGGGACGACCGTGATGTCGAGGGCGACGGTCCCGTCGGGGAAGCCGCGGCCCTCGTTGATCTCGGTCTGCTCGGCGCGGGAGACGACGTCGCGCGAGGCGAGCTCCATCTTGTTCGGCGCGTAGCGCTCCATGAACCGTTCGCCCTTGGCGTTGAGCAGGTGGGCGCCCTCGCCGCGGGCGCCCTCGGTGATCAGGAAGCCCTTGCCCGCCAGCGTCGTCGGGTGGTACTGGATCATCTCCATGTCCATCAGCTTGGCGCCGGCCCGGTAGGCCATCGCGATGCCGTCGCCGGTGCAGATCAGGGCGTTGGTGGTCGGCTGCCAGACCTGGCCGTTGCCGCCGGTGCAGAGGATCACCGACTTCGCCTGGAAGAGCTCCATCCTGCCGTCGGCGACGTTGCGGGTGACGACGCCGCAGCACTCGCCGTTCTCGTCGATCGCCAGCGAGCTGCTGAACCACTCCTCGTAGCGGGCGATCTGCTCGGAGTACTTCATCAGCTGCTCGTAGAGCACGTGCATGATCGCCTGGCCGGTGATGTCGGCGACGTAGTAGGTGCGGGCGGCGGAAGCGCCGCCGAAGGCGCGGGTGCCGAGTTTGCCTTCCTCGTTGCGGTGGAAGGTGACGCCGAGGTGCTCGAGGTGGAGGATTTCCTCCGGCGCCTCGCGGGTCATGATTTCGACCGCGTCCTGGTCGCCGAGGTAGTCGGAGCCCTTGATCGTGTCGAACGCGTGGGACTCCCAGGAGTCGCCGGGGTTCAGCGCCGCGTTGATGCCGCCCTGGGCGGCGTTGGAATGGGAGCGGACCGGGTGGACCTTGCTGATGATCCCGACCGACACGCCTTCCTCGGCGGCGGCGAGGGCAGCCCGCTGGCCGGCTAGCCCGGCTCCGATTACGAGAACGTCATGGGATGGCACGGGCGCGGATGCTATAGCGGAGAATCCCGATTGCGTAGTCGGGATTCGTCACTTTGTAATTCGTCACGTTTTGGGGAGAGCAGGGGGTGCCCCACGGCGGACACATCTCGCCTATGGCTCGATGTTGAGTGTCCGGCGCAGGGCACCCCTGCTCTCCATACCGGCCGCTCGGCAGGTCTGTCTGGTGGCTACAGCCAGGTCTCGCCGAGCTGGCGCACGGCCCGGTTGGAGAGGTCTATTGCTCTTTGCACGGTCTCGAAGTTGACGTTTGCTGCGACGTCGTTGGGCCAGTGGTAGCGGCCTGGTTGCTTTTGGTCGGTGCAGCTGCAGAGGGCTACGGTCTCGTAGCCGGCGACTCTTGGCTCGAGGGCGTCGGTGCCGTTGTAGGTGCGCAGGTTGGGGTAGAGCCAGACACCCCCTTCTTCGGCGACGCGCTCGACGAAGGCCAGCGCCCGGGGCGGGTAGTCGCGCATTTTCAGGAAGCCCTCGCCCTGCAGGGCGAGCAGGTGGGTGGCGCCGAGGGTCTCCAGGCAGAGGAAGAAGGTGCTCTCCCGCGGCAGCTCCGGGAAGTGGCGCTCGCCGAAGGCTTTGATTCCCTCGCTGAAGGACTCCTCCGAGCCGGCGGAGAGGAGGATCACCCGGATCCCCTCGGGCGGGTCGGCGAGGAAACGGCGGGCCAGCTCGAGCAGGGCGACGACGGCGGTGCCGTTGTCGTTGGCGGCGGGGACCGACTTGCGGGAGCCGATGTCGGCCATCGCCGCGACCGAGCCGAGCCCGAGCAGGAGGCCGAGCTTGGCGAGCGCTCGGCGGCCGGTCGCGGCGCCGAGCGCCGCCAGCAGCGGGCCGCCGACGACCGGCGCCATCAGCGGCGGGCTGGTGTCGGTGCGGTCGAGCATCCCGAGGCGGTCGGCGAACTCGGGGATCGCCGGGTGGAAGACGAGCCCGGAGTGGGCGGCGTCGTGGTGGGCGCTGATGACGACGGTGCGCTTGGCGTCGGGGTCGCCGAGCTCGCAGACGACGTTGTAGGTGGTGCGCCTGGGGAGGAAGCGCCGCAGGCGCCGCTGGCCGGGGGGGAAATCGTCGGCGATCGCGGCGGCGCCGACCGTCCCGAGCAGCGTCCCGAGCAGGCGGCGGCCGCGCAGCGCCGCGGCGGCACCGAGTGCGCCCAGGGCGGCACCGATCCCGAGCGGCCACCAGTAGGTGCCGTGGGCGTCCTCGGCCTCGATCCGCGCCTCGGCGCCCAGCTCCCCCAACTGCGCGACGATCCACTCGGCCGCCCGGCGCTCGCCGTCGGAGGCGGACGGGCGCTCGATCCGCTCCAGTTCCTCGAGCCGCTCCCGCAGCCAATCAGCTTCGCCAGGCATCGGCCCGGGACGCTAGCCGCTTACCATGGACCCATGCTCGGTGGACGGTCGATCACCCTGTTCCACTTCCGCGGGATCAAGGTCACGGTCGACTGGTCGTGGTTCATCGTCCTGTTCATCGTCATCCTCTACATGGCCGACTTCTTCGAACGGCTGTTGGGTGAAGGAGGGAGCACGCCGTTCCTGCTGGCGCTGCTCAGCGCCGTCGGCTTCTTCGGCTCGATCCTCCTGCACGAGTTCGGCCACGCGATCGTCGCGATGCGGAACGGAATCGGCATCTCCAGCATCCAGCTCTGGATCTTCGGCGGGATGGCGCGGATGGACCGCGAAGCCGACTCGCCCGGGACCGAGCTGAAGGTGGCGCTCGCCGGCCCGGCGGTGACGGCGGCGATCGCGATCGTCCTCGCCGCGGTGGGCACCGCGGCCGCCGGCCCGAACGGCTTCTGGGAGGCGGTCGTCCTCGAATCCCGCTCCGACGTCTCCGGCCTGATGGCGCTGGTCGCCTGGCTGGTGACGATCAACATCCTCGTCCTCGTCTTCAACCTGCTGCCGGCGTACCCGATGGACGGCGGCCGGGTCGCCAAAGCGCTCGCTTGGTACCGCTCGGGAAACCGCAACTCGGCAACCCGCTTCGCTGCCAACCTCGGCCGCATCTTCGGCTACCTCTTCATCGGCGGCGGGATCGCGCTGGCCTTCAGCGGCAGGACCTTCACCGGCATCTGGCTGGCGCTGATCGGCCTGGTGATCAACGGCTCAGCCCGCGGTGCGGCGATGCAGACGGCGCTGACCGACCGGATCGGCGACGTCCGCGTCGCCGACGTGATGGATCGCGAGCCGGTCACGATCCCCGGCGACCTCAGCGTCGAACAGGCGCTCGACGAGTACTTCCTCCGCTACCGGTGGCCCTGGTTCCCGGTCGTCGACGCCGCCCACAAGTTCCTCGGCCTGATCCGGCGCGACCGCGCCGACGAGGTCCCGGAGATCTCCCGCGCCAACTCCCACGTCGCCGATTTCGTCGACCACGACATCGGCCTCTTCGTCCGCGACGACACCCCCCTCGACTCCCTCCTCGCCAACCAGAACCTCCGCCGCCTCGGCGCCCTGATGGCAGTAGACGCCGAAGGCCGCCTCAGCGGCGTGATCACGATCGAGCAGGTGGGAAGAGCGCTGCGAGACGCCACCCCGGCTCGAACCTCCGCATAGTCCGTACCGCATCCCCGGCCAAGGGGGAGAACTGACTCGCGGCAGAGCTTGTTCGCGGTATGGACGTAAAACCTCTGCCGCGAGGGCAGCGGCGAGCCGCTCTTGCTCGCCGGCAGCACGGCGTCGTTTCGATCCGGCAACTGCGGTGGCTCGGTTACTCCCATGATTCGATCTTTCGGGCAGCACAAGCCGGTGAGCTTCACCGACTCCATCACGGTGTCTATGCCGTTGGGCACACGAATCTCTCGCTCGAGGGATGGTGCCTTGCCGGGGTGTTGGCCTCGGGACCTAGCTCTCTACTGAGTCATTACTCGGCCGGGTGGCTCCTCGGCCTCGTCTCCTCCCGGCCGATTCCGGTTCATGTGACGACGCCGGTTCCCCGTAAGCGGCGGGATGGTGTTCGGATCCATCACTCACGGACTCTTACTGACGGCGACCGAGCGCTGGAGCGAGGAATCCCGGTCACCTCCGTCGCCCGCACCGCGCTCGACCTTGCGGCGGGGGTTCGGTTTCGCACTCTTCGCCGCGTGATTCGGCGCTCCGAGGAGCTGCGGGTGTTCGACCTGGCGGACTTCCGCTCGGTCCTCACCCGCAATCAAGGCCACCGGGGCAGAGCGCCGCTCGAGCGCGCGATGGATATCTACGAGCCACCTCGTCTCACCCGCTCGGAGCTCGAGCGTGAATTCGTCGCGCTTGCCCGGCAGATGGGGCTGCCTCCCCTCGCCACCAACTTTAATGCGGTCGGATATGAGCTCGACGTCTACTGGCCGGAGCTGCGGTTCGCGGTCGAATTGGACGTGTACGCCACCCATGGCACGCACGAACCCTTCGAGGAGGATCGCCTTCGCGACGAGGAGCTGAAGCTGGCCGGCATCGAGCTGACCCGTGTAACCGGTCGGCGCTTCGAACGCGAACCGCGTCGCGTCATGGAGCGCGTTACTCGACTCCTGGATCAGCGCCGGGAGCAGCTTGGCGGGATCGGCTGGTAGGGGCTACTGGCTAGGCAATTGCCCGGTGGCGCTCGATGATGCGGGTGAAGTCGGTGCTCGCCGGGAGGGTGCCGAAGGCCTGGCCCCAGTCGCCGGCTAGGCGGGAGGCGCAGAAGGCGTCGGCTACGGCTTCGTCGCCGTAGCGGACCAGCAGCGATGCCTGGAGGGCTAGGGCCATCCGCTCGACCACGCGGCGGGCGCGGGACTCGATCGTCTCCAAGTCGCCGGGAAGCTCGTCGCGCAGCGAGGTGGCGTAGGCCGCGAGGCGCGGCTCGGCGACGGCGCCCTCGGAGACCTCGGCGAAGAAGGCCTCGAGGGAGGTCGGGCTCTTGACCATTGCCCGCAGGACGTCGAGGCACTGGACGTTGCCGGAGCCCTCCCAGATCGAGTTCAGCGGGCTCTCGCGGAAGAGGCGGGGCATGCCCGACTCCTCGACGTAGCCGTTGCCGCCGAGGCACTCGAGCGACTCGCCGGCGTGCATCACCGCGCGCTTGCAGATCCAGTACTTGAGGACGGCGTTGGCGACGCGCTTCAGCTGCGCCGCCTCCTCGTCGCCGGCGATCGCTTCGTCGTAGGCGCGGGCCAGCCGCAGGGCGGAGATCGTCGCCGCCTCGGACTCGATCGCCAGGTCGGCGAGGACGTTTCGCATCAGCGGCTGGCCGACCAGCTCGCGGCCGAAGACCGAGCGGTGGGTCGCGTGGTGGATCGCCTGGGCGACCCCGGCGCGCATCCCGGTGGCGCCGCCCATCACGCAGTCGAGCCGGGTGTGGTTGACCATCTCGATGATCGTCCTCACCCCGGCACCCTCCTCTGCCACCAGCCAGGCCGAGGCGGCGTCGAACTCGACCTCGCTGGAGGCGTTGGAGCGGTTGCCGAGCTTGTCCTTGAAGCGCTGCAGGCGGAAGCGGTTGCGCTCGCCGTCGGGCGTCCAGCGCGGGAAGAGGAAGCAGGAGATGCCGCCGTCGGCCTGGGCGAGGACGAGGAAGGCGTCGCACTGAGGCGCCGACATGAACCACTTGTGGCCGGTCAGCTCGTACTCGGCGCCGGCCCCGCCGCCGTTGACCGGCCGGGCGACGGTGGTGTTGGCGCGGACGTCGGTGCCGCCCTGCTTCTCGGTCATCCCCATCCCGGCGAGGGCGCCCGCCTTGCCGGTGGCCGGCGCATTGGCCGGGTCGTAGGTGGCGGAGAGAAAGCGCGGCTCCCACTCGGCCGCCAACTCCGGCTGGGTCCGCAGCGCCGGGATCACCGAGTAGGTCATCGAGATCGGGCAGCCGATCCCGGCCTCGGCCTGTGACATGCACATGAAGGCGGCGCCGCGGGCGACGTGGGCGCCGGGTCGCGGGTCCTTCCAGGGGGAGCAGTGCAGTTCGTTGGCGACTGCGACGCCCAGCAGCTCGTGCCAGGCGGGGTGGAACTCGGGGACGTCGACCCGGTTGCCGAAGCGGTCGTGGGTGCGCAGCTTCGGGCCGTTCTCGTTGGCGAGGCGGCCGAGCTCCTGCGCCGCGCCGCTGCCGGCGTACTCGCCGACGGCGGCGATCCGCTCGCGCGCCCAATCGGCGCCCTCGCGCGCGACCGCCTCGACCAGCGGCCTGTCGCTCTCGAAGACGTTGTAGTCGACCAGCGGCGGAGCCTGGTTGAAGACCTGGTGATTACCGGCAGCTGAGCGTTCTGCGGTTGCCATCGGGGTGGATTGTCGCACCCCGGCGGCGAGGTGTCCTAGATAGCATCGCCGGCCGTGACCAAGATCAAGGTCAAGAACCCGGTCGTCGAGCTCGACGGCGACGAGATGACCCGGATCATCTGGTCGTTCATCAAAGAGCAGCTGATCCTCCCTTACCTCGATGTCGATCTGGAGTACTACGACCTCGGGATCGAGAGCCGCGACGCGAGCGAAGACAAGATCACCGTCGAAGCCGCGGAAGCGATCAAGCGCCACGGGGTCGGCGTCAAGTGCGCGACGATCACCCCCGACGAGGCGCGGGTCGAGGAGTTCGGCCTCAAGGAGATGTACCGCTCGCCGAACGGGACGATCCGCAACATCCTCGGCGGCGTCATCTTTCGCGAGCCGATCGTGATCTCCAACATCCCCCGGCTGGTGCCCGGCTGGACGAAGCCGATCGTGATCGGCCGCCACGCCTTCGGCGACCAGTACCGCGCCACCGACCTGGTGGTGCCGGGGGAGGGGACGCTGACCCTCACCTACACGCCCAAAGACGGCTCCGAGCCGGTCGAGCTCGATGTCTACGACTTCCCCGGCGGCGGGATCGCGATGGCGATGTACAACCTCGACGAGTCGATCCGGGAGTTCGCCCGCGCCTCGATGCGCTACGGCCTCGACCGCGGCTTCCCGGTCTACATGTCGACCAAGAACACGATCCTCAAGCGCTACGACGGCCGCTTCAAGGACCTCTTCGCCGAGGTCTACGAGGCCGAGTTCAAAGCGGAGTTCGAGGCCGCCGGCCTCACCTACGAACATCGCCTGATCGACGACATGGTCGCCGCCGCGCTGAAGTGGGAGGGCGGTTACGTGTGGGCCTGCAAAAACTACGACGGCGACGTGCAGTCCGACACCGTCGCCCAAGGGTTCGGTTCGCTCGGGCTGATGACGAGCGTGCTGATGAGCGCCGACGGCAGCACGGTCGAGGCCGAGGCCGCGCACGGCACCGTCACCCGCCACTTCCGCCAGCACCAGCAGGGCAAGCCGACCTCCACCAACCCGATCGCATCGATCTTCGCCTGGACCCGCGGGCTCGCCGCCCGCGGCCGCATGGATGACACCCCCGCGGTCTCGCAGTTCGCGCAGACGCTGGAGCGCGTCTGTGTCGAGACCGTCGAAAGCGGGAAGATGACCAAAGACCTGGCCCTGCTCGTGGGTGGCGGCCAGGAGTACCAGACCACGCAGGAGTTCCTCGCCTCGATCGATGAGAACCTCCAGCGCGCGATGGCGTAACGAACTTCCGACTCAACCCCCTTCCAAACCCCGACTCGAGGAGAGGACTTAGTGAGCACCACCCCCGTAAAGGTCACCGTTACCGGCGCCGCCGGGCAGATCGGCTACGCGCTGCTGTTCCGCATTGCCAGCGGTCAGATGCTCGGCCCAGACACCCCGGTCGAGCTCAGCCTGCTGGAGATCCCCCAGGCGGTGAAAGCCGCCGAGGGCACCGCGATGGAGCTCGACGACTGCGCCTTCCCGCTGCTCAACAAGATCGACATCAGCGACGACCCCAAGCAGGCGTTCGACGGCTGCAACATCGGCCTGCTGGTCGGCGCCCGTCCGCGCGGTCCCGGGATGGAGCGCGCCGACCTGCTCGAGGCCAACGGCGGCATCTTCAAGCCGCAGGGCGAGGCGATCAACGCCGGCGCCGCCGACGACGTCAAGGTCCTGGTGGTCGGCAACCCAGCCAACACCAACTGCCTGATCGCGATGTCGAACGCCCCCGACGTTCCCCGCGAGCGCTTCACCGCGATGATGCGGCTCGACCACAACCGGGCGATCTCACAGCTCGCCAACAAGCTCGGCAAGCCGGTCTCCGCGGTCACCAACATGACCGCCTGGGGGAATCACTCTCCCACCCAGTACCCCGACCTGGTCAACGCCAAGGTCGAGGGCGGCAACGCCTGGGAGGCGGTCGACGACGAGGTGTGGATCGCTGAGGAGTTCATCCCCCGGGTGGCGAAACGCGGCGCCGAGATCATCGATGCCCGCGGCGCCTCCAGCGCCGCCTCTGCCGCCAACGCGGCGATCGACCACGTCCACGACTGGGTGCTGGGCACCCCCGACGGCGACTGGGTCTCGATGGCGGTGCCGACCGACGGTTCCTACGGCATCGGCGAGGGGATCGTCTGCGGCATGCCGTGCAGCTGCAGCGGCGGCGAGTGGAGCATCGTCCAGGGCCTCGACGTGCCTGACTTCTCACGCGAGCGGATCGACCGCAGCGCGATGGAGCTGCAGGAGGAGCGCGACGCGGTCAGTCAGCTCGGGCTGGTCTAACCGCGCCGCGACAGATGCAAAAAGAGAGGCCGGCATATGCCGGCCTCCTTAGTTACGAGTAACTGTTGGTACCGATTAGCCGGCGGGGTGGTAGTTGCGGCCGTCCTTCTTCACGCGACCCTCTTTCTCGAGGTCGCCGAGGACCCGGTACAGGTAGTTCGGCTTGATTTTCATCTGCTTCGCGACATCGGAAGCGCTGATGCCGGGGTTGTCCTCGATCAGTTTCACCGCCTGATCGGCGCGGGTGCCGCCACGGCGTTTGCGCCGGCGGCGCGGAGCTCCAGCTGCTTTGGCGGGGGTTTTTTTGCTGGCACTGCCACGCGGGCGACCGGGGCCGCGGCGGACCACTTTGCCACCGAGAGCGGCAAGCGCCTGCTCGGCCTGCTTGATCTGGTCCTCGAGCTCGCTGATGGTCCTCTCGAGGGCCTCGCGGGCTACGTCCAAATGGTTGGTGCTGGGGGGCATCTAGTTTCCTTCCATCCAAGTTAAAAAAATTACCCAGGCGGGAGTCTGCCAGAGTCATACACACTGTGACACTCGGATGGGGTAAATCAAAGGGATATTTCAAATACTTGGCTAACTTCTCCGATCCCTAGGCACAGTGAGGAGGTTGTTTCGGTGAGTGCGTACGCGGTCGGGTCAGGCGCGCGGGAACTCGGCGGGGAAGCGCTCGGGGTTGGTGAAGAAGCGGACCGCCTGGATCGCGCCGTCGGCGACCTCCACCGCGATGATGCTGAGGAAGCCGTGCTCGGCACTGTCCATCCGCACGCCGGGGTCGCCGTTGACGAGTACGGGGGTGAAGACCGGGTCGGCCGGAAAGGCGGACTTTCGCTGTACGCCGACCATGAAGCGGGCGATCTTGTCCGCCCCGTAGATCGGCTTGCGCGCGGCGGTGACGACTCCGCCCCCGTCGGAGTACATGATCGCGTCGGCGGCCAGCAGGTCGCGGATCTGCTCGACGTCGCCGGAGACCGCGGCGAGCATGAAAGCGTCGGCCAAGCGCTGACGCTCCTCCTCGCTCACCGCGCGCCGCCGGCTGGTGTCCCCGGCGTGCTCGCGCGCCCGCTTGGCGATCTGCCGGACGTTGGCCGGGGTGCGGTCGAGGACGTCGGCGATCTCGGCGTACTCGAGGTCGAAGCTGTCGCGGAGGACGAGCACGGCGCGCTCCATCGGGTTCAGCCGCTCCAGCGCGCCGAGCAGGGCGAGATCGAGGCGCTCGGCCTCGATCGCCTTCGTCTCCGGGGTCTCAGGGTCGGTCAGCAGCGGCTCCGGCAGCCAGGGCCCGACGTAGACCTCGCGCCGCGCCCGCGCCGAGCGCAGCCGGTCGAGGCCGAGGCGGGTGGTGACCGTGACCAGGAACGCTTCCGGGTTGCGGACCGCGTCGCCGTCGGCCTCCTCCCAGCGCAGCCAGGCGTCCTGGACGACGTCCTCGGCCTCGGTCAGCTCCCCCAGCAGCCCGTAGGCGATGCCGAGCAGGCGGGGACGGCAGGCGGCGAACGCGTCTTCTCTCATGCCAGAGCCGGCACCGCGTTTCGCAGCGCCGCCGCAGCCGCAGCGGCGCCGCTGGAGATCGCCGCGTCGACCAGCCACCCCTCGCCGCCGACCCAGTCGCCGGCGAGGTAGAGGCCCTCGCCGCGCTCGACCGCCGGCCTTCCGGCGAGGCCGCCCCCGGCCGGGGTGGGGATCGCCGAGACCGCGACCATGCGGGGGAGGAAGCGCTCGAGCATCGCCTGCTCGCGCCACCCCGGCTGGATCGCGTCGGCCAGCTCCTCCAGCGCCGCCCGCGGTTCGCGCGCGTAGCTGGCGAGGGTGAGGAGGACGCCGTCGCGGTGCTCGGGCGGCGAGTGGCGCGAGAGGTAGGTCGGCTTGTCGACGCCGAGGGCGAAGCGGCGGGAACGCCGCGGCAGGCCGCGCAGCCCGAGGTCGAGGACGCTCAATTCGGCCGCCGGTCCGGGGGCGGCGGGCGAGCGGTCTCCGAGCAGCTTTGCGACCGCATCCGGCCCGCCGGCGGCGACGATCACGACGTCGGCCTGCAGGGTCTCCCCATCGAGCGTCACCTCCCAGCCGTCGTCCCCCCGCTCCAGACCACGCACCGCGGCGCGCGTGCGCAGGGAGGCGCCATCGGCCTCGGCCAGGGCGGCAAGCGCATCGACCAGCGACTGCCACCCGCCCCGCAGATAACGCACCCCGGGCAGGAGGCCGATCTTCAACTGCGTCGCGGCGACGTCGGCGCTGAGGCTCTCCTGGTCGGCGACGAACGTCGTCACCCGCACCAGCGCCGCGGCGCTCGCCCGAGCCCGCTCCGACCGCATGCTCCGCCGAATCCACTCGGCAGCCGAGATCCCGGCCAGCTCCTCCGGCTCGGTCCGCTGCATCCCAAGAAACCACCGCCCAAGCTGCCCCGACCCCCCAAGCGTCCGCCTCGCCTTCCCCTCCCGCGGAAACACGGAAGCGGCGGAGGCCGGCTGCCACCAATCCAACTCGATCCCCAAACCCTTCAACTCCCGCCCCGCCGGCCCACCCACATAAAGCGCATGCGGCCCCTGATTGAGCACGAACCCCTCCTGCCGCTCAGAAGCAGCTCGCCCGCCCAAATGACCACTTGCCTCCAGCAGCACCGTCTCAAAGCCACCACCAGCCAAACGCCCCGCAGCCACCAAGCCCGCGGGCCCACCGCCAACAACCACAGCTTTCCTAGATCCGTTCATGCCCTCTAGACGAAACAGCATGGCGAGTTGTGACACGCACCGGGTGGAGAGCGGGGGCGGGGGTCTCTGGGTACTCAGCATGGAGCCGAGCCAGCGCGGTCTGAGGCGCCAGCAATCCCCGACCCGCTCGGCGGAGGTGCTCCCAGAGACCCCCGCCCCCGCTCTCCCCAACCGCCGCGAACTAAGAGCGGTACTTGCTGCGCTTCTTCGGATAAGTCCGAAAAACGTGATCCCAGATCGGCGAGGAGACCCCATAGCCGTAGCTGTGATCCTGAAAGTGATGCCGCATGTGGTGTTCGCGCAGCCGCTTGCCGAACTCCGTCTTCGGCACGAAGTGATGCACGTAGTAATGCGTGTAGTCGTAGAAGAGGTAGCCGACGAGGAAGCCGGCGAAGAGCGGGAAGGCGGCGTTGCCGAGGAGCGCCCAGAAGCCAAGGAAGAAGAGCGCCGCCAGCGGGATCGAGACCGACGGCGGCATCACCAAACGCATCTTGTCGTTGGGATGGTCGTGGTGGATGCCGTGGATGATGAAGTGCATGCGGCGGCCGAAGGCGTTGTCCGGCTCCCAGTGGAAGAGGAGCCGGTGCAGCCAGTACTCGGTCAGGGTCCAGACGCCGACTCCGGCCAGCGTCAGCAGCGCCAGCTGCCAGGCGGCGTAGCCGCGATCGACCCCGATCCACTCCATCGCCACCACCACCGGCACGAAGATGATCGCCGGCACCGCGGGGTGGACCCGGGAGAAGAAGTTGAGGAAGTCGCTTTTGAAAAGTGGCGGAGAAGCGGAGAGCTTCTCGCTGCGGGAATGACCCTCCATCGCCCTCGATACTAGCGCTGGCCACCCGTGTTCCCGGAAGACGCAGGGAAGCTGTGACAAAGGCGTTTCAAAGACGTGCCGATTTGCGGAAATGGCCCTCGCGCCTACCCGGCGCCGATGCAAACATGCCCGCCGTGCCGCGCAAGCCAAAGCCGCCGACCTGTGAGGACTGCTATTTCCGCAAGAACCTCCTCTGCGCCCTCGAGCTGAACGAGGCCTGCACCACCTTCCGGCCGAATCGACCAGAGGGCCTCGTCCCACCACGCCAGCCGGTGCTCCTGATGCGGGCGCCGCGCTGGGCCTCGCGCCCCGCCTAAAGCGCCAGGCGGGCTATTTTGTGCCCGATGCCCCAACGTGACGTCTTCGTCGACTGGAGCCGCACCCGCTACATCACCCGCCGCTCCAGCGGTTTCTCGCCCAACGTCGACGTCTACTACTGCGGCGACCCGCAGCGGGCGATCGTCAAGGTCGACCTCGCCGGGGTCGAGCTCTCCGAGGTCGGGATCGAGGTCAGCGGCCGCCACCTCGCGATCGTCGGCGAGCGCCAGCTGCAGGAGAGCGAGGGGCGCGTCTACCAGCAGATCGAGATCCCCTCGGGCCACTTCCGCCGCGTCGTCGAGCTGCAGGTCGAGGTCGATGCCGAGCGCGCCAGCGCCACTTACGAGGAGGGGATCCTGCGGATCGAGCTTCCGCTCCGCGACCCAAACGAGACCACCCGCCGGGTGCCGATAGGCCGTAAGTGATGGAGGGCGCACCGGTCCTCGAAGTGGTCGATTCGCCACTCGACGTCGACGAGGCGATCCGCGCCAGCCAGCCGCTGCCCGAGGCGCTGCCGGTCCTGCCGCTGCGCGACACGGTCGCCTTCCCGGAAACGCTGGTGCCGCTGGCGGTCGGCCAGGAGCGCTCGATCCAGCTGGTCGACGACGTCCTCGGTGCCAACCGGATGCTGGTGATGGTCACCTCCCGCGACCCGGAGCTGGAGGTGCCGGGGCCGGGTGACCTCCACGCGGTCGGGGTGGTCGGCGCCGTCGCCCGCATGGTCAAGGTCCCAGACGGCTCGCTGCGGATCCTCGTCCAGGGGATGCAGCGGGTGAAGCTGGGCGAGTTCGTCGCCGAGCAGCCCTACATGGTCGCCCGCATCGACGAGATGCCCGACGCGATCGAGCCGACCCCGGAGCTGGAGGCGCTGAGCCGCAACGTTCAGCGCACCTTCTCGGAAATCGTCGAGCAGATCCCCTACCTGCCCGAGGAGCTGCAGATGGCGGTCGCCAACATCGACGACCCGGCGGTGCTCGCCCACCTGATCGCCGGCGCCCTGCGGATCGGCACCGAGGAGAAGCAGAAACTGCTCGAAGAGGTCGACGTCGCCAAGCGGCTGCGCCACCTCTCGCGGATCCTCGCCCGCGAGCTCGAGGTGGTCCAGCTCGGGACTCAGATCCAGACCCAGGTGGAGTCGGAGATCGACAAGGGCCAGCGCGAGTTCTTCCTCCGCCAGCAGATGAAAGCGATCCAGGACGAGCTCGGCGAGGGCGACGAGCAGCAGGCCGAAGCCAGCGAACTGCGCGAGAAGATCGAGGCGGCGGAGCTGCCCGAGCACGCGCTGAAGGTCGCCGAGCGGGAGCTCTCGCGGCTGGAGAAGCTGCCCCCCGCCGCGGCCGAGCACGGCGTCATCCGCACCTACCTCGAGTGGCTGACCGAGCTGCCCTGGTCGAAGCAGACCGAGGACGACCTCGACCTCGCCCATGCGCGCGAGGTCCTCGACGCCGACCACTACGACCTCGAGAAGATCAAGGACCGGATCCTCGAGTACCTGGCGGTGCGCAAGCTCAACCCGGACTCGCCCGGCCCGATCCTCTGCTTCGCCGGCCCACCCGGGGTCGGCAAGACCAGCCTCGGCAAATCGATCGCCCGCGCGCTCGGCCGCGAGTTCGAGCGGATCTCGGTCGGTGGCGTCCGCGACGAGGCCGAGATCCGCGGCCACCGCCGCACCTACATCGGCGCCATGCCCGGGACTATCGTCCGCGCCCTGCGCGACGCCGGCTCCCGCAACCCCGTCTTCATGATCGACGAGATCGACAAGATGGGCGCCGACTTCCGCGGCGACCCCGCCTCGGCGATGCTCGAGGTGCTGGACCCGGCCCAGAACGACGCCTTCCGCGACCACTACCTCGACCTCGAGTTCGACCTCTCCGACGTCGTCTTCATCGCCACCGCCAACGTCCTCGACACGATCCCCGGGCCGCTGCTCGACCGGATGGAGACGATCGAGCTGGCCGGCTACACGCTGGAGGAGAAGCGCCACATCGCCCGCCGCTACCTGGTCCGCCGCCAGATCGAGGCCAACGGGCTGAAGCCCTCGCAGATCGAGTTCGCCGACGCGGCGCTGACCGCGATCGTCGAGGAGTACACCCGCGAGGCCGGCGTCCGCGGGCTCGAGCGCCAGATCGGCACCGTCTGTCGCAAAGTCGCCCGCCAGGTAGCCGAGGGCAAGGTCAAGGGCAAGGTGAAGATCTCCGGCAAGAAGGCCCGCGAGCTGCTCGGCCGCCGCCGCGTCTTCGCCGAGCAGCGGCGCCGGACCAAGGACCCCGGAGTCGCCACCGGCCTCGCCTGGACCCCGACCGGCGGCGACGTCCTCTTCATCGAGGCGACGGCGATGCCGGGCTCGGGCAAGCTGACGATCACCGGCCAGCTCGGCGACGTGATGAAGGAGTCGGCGCAGGCGGCGCTCTCCTTCGTCCGCGGCCACTACCGGGAGATCGCCCCGAAGCTGGAGGACAGCTGGTTCGCCGAGCACGACATCCACGTCCACGTGCCGGCCGGCGCGGTGCCCAAGGACGGCCCCTCGGCGGGGGTGGCGATGACCGTCGCCCTCTCCTCGCTGATCAGCGGCCGGCCGGTCCGCAACGACGTCGCGATGACCGGCGAGGTGACGCTGACCGGCCAGGTGCTGCCGATCGGCGGCCTGAAGGAGAAGTCTCTGGCGGCGCAGCGGGCGGGGATCAAGACGGTGATCGTGCCGGGCCGCAACGAGGGCGACGTCGGGGAGATCCCCGAGCACGAGCTCGGCGGCCTCGAGTTCGTCTACGCCGACGAGGTCACCCAGGCTCTCGGGGTCGCCCTCTCCTAGTGCGCTCACGCAGCTTCTGGATCGTCGCCGGGCTGACCGCGCTGGGTGCCGTCCTTCGCTTCGCCACCCTCGGCGACCAGTCCTACCACCACGACGAGATCGTCACCGCCAGCCGGGTCCTGCGGGTCGGCTTCGGCCACGCGATGGACGCGGTCGGCTTCTCCGAGTCGGCGCCGCCCCTCTATTACGCGCTCGCCTGGCTCTGGACGCAGGTGACCGGCAACGGCGAGTGGGGGCTGCGCTTCCTCTCGGCGCTCGCCGGGGTCGCGACGATCCCGGTCGCCTACTTGACCGGCCGCGAACTGCGCGGCGCCCGTGCCGGCGTCATCGCGGCGGCGCTGGTCGCCTTCAACCCGATGCTCCTCTGGTACTCGCAGGAGGCCCGCGCCTACGCCCTGCTCGGCCTCTTCTGCGCGCTCTCGCTGCTCTGCTGCGTGCGGGCCCTGGACGAGGGACGGAGGGCCGACTTCACCTGGTGGGGCGTCTTCTCCGCGCTGGCGCTGGCGACGCACTACTTCGCCATCTTCCCGCTCGTCGCCGAGGTCGTCCTGCTGGCGCGGCGGCGGGGGAGGGCGATCCTCTCGGGGCTCTGGATCGTCGCCCTGGCCGTCGTCGCGCTGGCACCGCTGGCGATCCACCAGATGTCCTACGGCCACGCCGAATGGATCGGCAAATTCAGCCTCGGCCACCGGCTCGCCGAAGTCGAGATCACCTACATGGTCGGCGAGACCGGCGACATCATCGGCCGCACCGAGCAGTGGCAGCCGGCGCTCCTGCCGCTGGTGCTGGTCGCCGCCGCCTTCGCCCTGCTGCTGGCCCGCGGCAACCGCCCCGAGCGCCGCGCCGCCTTCGTTCCCCTCGCCGTCGTCGCGGCCGCGGTCGGCGTCCCGCTGGCGCTGGCGATCCTCTCCGCGGGCAAGGACTTCGTCCTCGCCCGCAACCTGCTGCCGGCGCTGGTCCCGCTGCTGGTCGCGGTCGCCGTCGCGCTCAGCGTCGAGCGCGCCCGCCGCCTCGGCGCCGCGATCGCCGCGGTCCTCGTCGTCTACTCCCTCGCCTTCTCGATCCACGCCAGCACCTCGCCGGAGCTGCAGCGGCCGGACTGGCGCGCCGTCGCCGACCGCCTCGGCGAGCCCGACGGGCCGCGGGCGACGGTGACCTGGGTGCTCGGCGAGGCGCCGCTGCGCTTCTACCTCTCGACCGGGGCCATCCAGTTGAAGGCCTCGGAAGGCTACGAGTGGCTGGTCCGCGAAGTCGCCTTCGTCTCGATGGGCGAGGTGCCGCCTCCGCCGCGGCGCCTGCTCGGCCCCGGCTTTCGGGAGACCGACGCCGAACACGTCGGGCCGCTGTTCATCCGCCGCTACCGGGTGCTCGGCCCCGAACTGGTGCCGCTGCGGCTGCGCGCGTTGCGCCATGCTCAGACCGACTTTCGCAATAACGGAGTGCTCCTGGATGGTGTGGGGCCAGGCTGACATCTGGCTGCTTGCTCACGCCAACCCGGGGTAGAGAGTTATTCTGGTGGTGGCCACTGAATCCAGCGAGGAGAAGGCATGAGCAAGACGACGACGGCGCGCGCCGGTGACATTTACGAGACTGCCCGCGAGAATCCCTACGTGCAGCGCCTGATTGAGGACGAAGAGCTGCGCGACAGCCTCAAGGACGCTTTCGAAAGCGCCAAGAGCGCCTACGGCCGGGCGACCGGCAACGGCAAGGGAACCGTCAAGGCGGTGACCAGCGACAAGAAGGTCCAGAAGGACCTGCGTAAGGCCGCCGAGAGCCTGCAGGAAGCTTCCGAGAGCCTGCGCTCGAAGCCGAAGCGCAAGGGCGGCATCGGCAAACTGCTGCTGATCGCGATCATCGGAGCTGTGATCGCCCTGGCGGTCAGCGAGGGCGCCCGCAAGGCCGTGCTCGATGCGCTCTTCGGCGCCGAAGAGGAGTTCGAGTACACCTCCACGACGAGCATCAACGGGTCCTGAGCGGGACCTGAGCTAGGACTGGATGGAGGCGGCCACCAAAGAGCGGGAGCTGAGCGGCGACAAGGCGCAGCGGATCGTCGATGCGATGCGGGACTCGGTCGCCCGCCGCGGCGCCGCCGGCTCCACCTTCGAGCACGTCGCCCGCGAGGCGGGCGTCAGCCGCGGCCTCCTCCACTACTACTTCGGGACCAAGGAGCGGCTGCTGGTCGAGGTCGTGCGCCGCGACACCGAGCTGCGGGTCGAACGCCTCGACGCGCGGCTGGACCCGGCGAAGAGCGTCGACGACGTGATCGAGGCGCTGGTCACCAGCCTGACCGAGATGATCGAGAACGAAGCCGGCTTCTTCCTTCTCCTCTACGAGCTGTTCAGCGCCGGCCGCCGCAACCCCGACATCCAGCGCGAGGTCGGCCAGCTCTTCGAGCGGACCCGCTCCCACGTCGCCGAGGTCCTGCGCAGCAAGGACGAGGAGGGCGTGGTCCGCCTGCGCTTCCCGGCCGAGGACGTCGTCTCCTACCTCTTCGCGCTCGGCGACGGCCACGCCCTGCAGGCGCTCTCGGATCCCTCGCGCGACAGCTCCGGCGCCTTTGCCGTCGGCGTCGCCTCGGCGCGGTACCTGCTCGGCTCCGAGTAGCCGGCGCGGCTACAGCCAGCCGGCGCGCTTGAAGCGCCAGTAGAGGAAGCTGCAGACCGCCAGGATCAGGACGAGAACGGCCGGGTAGCCGAGGCTCCATTCGAGCTCCGGCATGTGTTCGAAGTTCATCCCGTAGATGCCGGCGATCGCCGTCGGCACCACAGCGATCGCGACCCAGGCGGAGATCTTCCGCATGTCTTCGTTCTGTCGCATCGAGACCTGGGTCAGGTTCGCTTCCAGGGCGCTGTCGAGCAGCTGGCGGAAGTTCTCGATCCGGGTCGAGACCCGCCGCAGGTGGTCTTCGACGTCGCGGAAGTACTCGTGCAGGGCTTCGGGGACGACGGCGAAGTTGCGGTTGCATAGTTCTTCCAGCGCTTCACCTAACGGCGCCGTCGCCGCCTGGAACTCGAGCACCTCGCGCTCGAGCTTGTAGATCCGCTCGGTCGGGTTCATGCCTTCGCCGAAGACCTGCAGCTCGACTTCGCGGACGTCTTCGTCGAAGCCCTGGGCGGCCTCGATGTAGCGGTCGACGACGTGGTCGAGGATCGCGTAGAGGACCGCGCCGGGTCCTTTCTCGAGCAGGTCGGACCGCTGCTCGAGCCGGGCGCGAACGGGACCGAGGTCGGCCTCGCCATGGCGCACCGTGATCACGAAGTCCGGGGCGGCGAAGATCGAGATCTCGCCCAGCTCGATCACCTCTTCGGGGTCGACGTAGCGGGCCGTCTTGACCACCACGTGGATCGTCTCCCCGTAAGCCTCGACCTTCGGCCGCTGGTGGGCCCGCACCGCGTCCTCGACCGCCAGCTCGTGCAGCCCGAACTCGGTCGCCACGGCTTTGAACTCCTCCTCGCTCGGCTCGACCACGCCAAGCCAGACAAACGCCCCCTCTTCCTTCGCAGCCTCGCCCGCCCGGTCCAGCGAGAGCTCGGCCTGCCGCCGCTGTCCTCCCTGGTAGGCCGCGCAGTCGACGATCATCGCCGCAGATTACGGCGTGAAAGTGACGGCTTCCGCCTGTCTCTCTGTGAAGGAGTGATTCAGGATCTGTGCAGCACTACCATCGCGGCGAATGCCACAGGGACTAGAGGCTGTCAAATGGAGACTCGAACGCGCGGACCAGCATCTGGCCACGCTCTACCGAGAACGGCAGGCCTTCTTTGATCAGGAGGATCGCCGAATCATCGGTCACTTCGAGCGCGATACCAGCGAGTATGTCTTCCGGGTGAATGGCGAGCCGCCCGACCCCCGTCTCGGGCTGATCGTCGGGGAGCTCGGCCACCACCTGCGGGCCTCGCTTGACAATCTCCTTTGGCAAGTCGTGCTCTTCCGGGGCGGCAGCCCCAGCAGGAGTACGCAATTTCCCATCTATGAAAGCCGCGAGCGGTATCTGAGTAGCCGTCGGATGCTTCGCGGAATAAGCACGGATGATCGGGCAGCGATCCAGGCGGTCCAGCCCTATCACCTCGGACCCGAGGCGGCGCATACGCACCCCCTGGCCACCATCGCGTGGCTCAACAACATAGACAAGCATCGAGTTCTCCACGTCGGTTATGCGTTGCCGATCATCGATCCTGCCGCCTTGCCGAGCGGAGTCGAAATGGCCGGAGGAGCGATGGTCATGGGCAAAGATGCTCCTTCGGACTATTTCCCCTGGTGGCCCAGCCCCGTCCGTGACATAGGAGAGGTGTTGCGCTTTCGATTTAGCACCAACTCCGCCTTTGAGGACCGTGCAGAGCTCGTGCGTCTCCTCGTCCGAGCCACCGGTCCGAACCCTGAGATGAAGATGCAAGGTGGCGAGGCCGTCGATATATCGCTGAGCGATCCGAAACATCCGCTCATGCTCAACGATCTCGCGCGACTACGGCGGGCGGTCGGTCAGATTGTCGACATATTTTCACCACGGCTCGCCAGCTAGTAATTGGCAGGTCGGCGACCGGTGACTGGCAAGCCATCCAGCTTCTACATAGAAGGGATAGGCGTGACGGCGCTCACACTTATCCCTTCAAGGTATGTATAATGCAGGCATGGCTGCAAACGACAGGAACAACCCGATCCGGCGCCCCTCGTCGGATTCAGACCTCACGGTGGTCGAGTTCTGGCGGGAGTACCCCGACGACGCGGCCTGCCTTGATCGTCTCTGGCGCGACCGCTTCGCCCCTGATGGTCACCATGCTCAGTGCCCGGTCTGTAAGAGGGAACGGAAGTTCCACCGGATCAAATCTCGAGCCTCCTACGCCTGCGACTCGTGCGGGAAGCATCTGCACCCCATGAAGGGGACGATCTTCGAGAAGTCCACTACCTCGCTTCAGCTCTGGTTCTACGCCATGTTCCTTATGGCGAGCACTCGCTGCGGGATCTCCGCCAAACAGCTTGAGCGCGAGCTTGGCGTTACGTACAAGACGGCCTGGAGGATGTTCAACAAGATCCGCACGGAGTTGATGAATGACGAGGGCGACCCCCCGCTGAAAGGCGAGGTAGAGGTTGACGAGACCTCTTGGGGCGGGCGCCCGCGAACGAAAATGAGACCGCGCTCAGCCGAGCTTGCACGGCACCGCGAGTCCAAGGCAACCATCCTCGGCCTGGTCGAGCGGGGCGGGCGGGTCCGGGTGCGCGTCATCCCCTCAAGGCGCGGCGAGTCCTTTAGTCGAGAGGTGCGGGCGCATCTGGACCCGGCCGCGTTCATGCTCACCGACGATTGGGTTGCCTACAAGCCGCTGCGGCGCGAGTTCGACCATGCCGTGATCAACCACTCGACCGGCGTTTACGTCGAAGGCAACATCCACACGAACACGATTGAGGGCTTCTTTGGGAACCTCAAAACGGGGATGCGGGGTGCCTACAAGAAGGTGTCCCGCAAATACCTTCAGTCCTACTTGGACGAGTACGCATGGCGCTACAACGCCCGCCGTGAGCAGGGGTCGATGTTCGAGCAGTTGCTGCGCCGCGCTGCCGCTTTAAGTTAGACCCAGCGGTCGAACGCGGCTACTTCGACATCCTCGGGAAGCGGCTCAGAGCTTTGGATTTCAATCCGATAGCGACCGGGGTCTGGGTTCCGCCACGTCATGAATTGGCCAGTGCCCTGGTCAAGTCCGCCCCGTTCCGTTCCTTCAAGCATCCCGCTCCGACCGTCGTGGTGAGCATCGACCCTTTCGATAACTCCGCTCCCCGTAGCGCGTATACCGAGCATGGCCGGACGACCCTGAAGGGCCGCTACGTACGAGGTCACGTAGTAATCGCCCCGCTTCTCGTTGCGGGCAACCAGCATGAGGTCGCAACGGGGGGGCGTCTCGCGAAAGATATTCCCCTTGTTGATCCCGACCTCTTGGTACCCGAAGTTGATGTTCTGGTCGCCGCTCACCAGAGCACCGTCGATCCGATTGTTGCGGACTGAGCCACCCCTCGAACGGTACTGACCAACAGCCACGTCCGTGCCTGCGATCTCATTTCCTTCTACGTGAATGTTCTCGCAGTCTTCGATCAAGATGCCGTGGCTTCTCTCCTCCGGCGCCAGCTTCCCCTTGTTGATCCCTACGTCCTGCTGGCCGTAGTTCACATTCGTGTCGGTTCCGTACGACTTCCTCTGGCGGTAGCGCGACAGCCAATACACGGCCGCCGCGCCGGCCAGGCCGACGCCCAATACCGCCCAGAAGATCACGGTCACTGGCTTGTGCCCCCCTTCGTAGCCGAGGGAAGCAGCCAAGCCCAACGCCGCGAGCCCCAACGGCCCTGAGACGACGCCCAAAAGGTGAATGGGAACCGGCACCGGCCGAGCCTAGACGGTTTTAGGAACATGCTGGGTCCTTCCCAGTAGGGTGCCGTCCGCACCGCAACACAGGCCCCCGCCCCGCAGCACCTGGGCGGCACTCCGGGGCGGTTGCCTTTCGACTAGTTGCTCTTGACGATCTGTAGCGCCGGATACGCGCGCTGGGCCGTGTTGATCTTCACGTCCACTCACCCCCTTTCCGCGTCCGTTGGACGTGCGGAAAGGGGTTTACTGGAGAAAGTTCAACCAGTCCAACTCGGTTTTGCGTAAAACCGGTTTGGTCAGGTCATCTTGTGGTTTGGTGCATGATCGCGGACTACTCGTAGATCCTCGATGCATTGGGAGGCGGCACCGGATGGCAGAGAAGCAGGGCAAGAAGAAGCGCGGCAGCGTTGCGGCTATCTCTATGGACACCCGCCTGATGCGGGCGATGGCGCACCCGATGCGGATTCAGATCGTCTCCGAGATCAACAAACCCGGCCGCACACTCTCGCCGTCGCGCTTTGCCGAGGCGGTCGAACGCCCGCTATCCCTGGTCGGCTATCACTTCAAAGAGCTAGAGAAATTCGAGTGCATCGAGCTGGTCGAAGAACGACCAGTCAGGGGCGCAACCGAACACATCTACCGAGCCTCCCGTCGCGTCCTGTTCGATTCCAACGAGTGGGCGCAGTTGCCGGCGATCATGAAGGCGGGGACCGCAGGCCGAGCCCTGACGGACTTCCTCCTAGCAGCCCGCGAGGCAATTGAGGCGGGCACCTTCGAGGTCCGCGACGACTCGCACCTGAGCTGGACCACCATCCGCGTTGACCAGCGGGGGTGGTGCAAGGGCTCGGCAATCGTCGCCGAGGCCCTCGACAAACTGCTCGCTCTCGAAGAGGAATGCGCCCCGAGAATCGAGGCGGGCGCCGAGCAGCTTGACGCGACCTTCGGGCTCGGCATGTTTGAGTCGCCGCGGCACGACCTAGGCGACGACTGACCGGAGCTACTTCGGGCGCGCTGCGCGCCTCAGTACGTCCTCGAAGTCCTTGCGCTTAGGCACCGGGATCTCGATCGGCTCGTGCGGCTTGCCGCTCTTGTCCTTGCCTTTGGGCGTGGATTTCTGTTTGCGTTCAGTCATTCCAGAGCTATAGCGTTCGAGGGCGTGAGCAGTCGCATTCACGTCCTTCTGGACAAGATAGACGAGCACTTAGACGAGGTCGAAGAGCACTACGAAGCCGATCTCGCGAGCCAGGAGTTGTCGGATGAGTTGGTCTATGCGATCGGGGCTGTCGTTCAAGATTGCCAGCGAGCGCTTGACTGGACCGCCAGCGCAGTCAAACGGAAGTACGTTCCAAAGCGGAAGTGGAAACCCTATTTTCCCCTTGTCCAGCAGCCGGAGCAGTTTCGACCAGAGCTTCGCAAACAGCTTGGCGACCTGTTCGAGGTTGCGCCAGAGGTAGCCGAAGCGATTCGGCGCCACCAGCCCTACAGAAAAGGGAAGGTGGTTTTGGGCTACCTCCACAAGCTGGCCCGTGTAGAGAAGCATGAGGACTTCACTCCGCAGACGCGGGACGTCACCCGGCGAGTAGAGGCGAGGAGCGCAGGAGGGGTTGTCTCATGGAACCCAGACGCGGTTACTTTCCGGGGGCCAGGGGTTTCCATTGGCGGGGTTCCCGTAGATCCGCGGACCCAGCTGCCCGTCCCGAGTCCCTCCCAGACCGTTCGAGAGACCCACTTCGTTGATTGGCGGTTCATTGACCCACCGGTTTCGGTCTTGCCGACTCTGGAAGAGCTAGCGCGCCTTACTGGTGCTGCCGTTCGAGACGTGCGCCGCAAGGCAGACCTTTAGTCCCCGAGCGGACTCACCCGCCCGACGCGCAGCTTCTGCTTCCCCCTCTTGTTCGTCGTAGGTTCCGACGCGCCGATTCATCCAATCCGCTGCCTCGTCTAGGGCTGCTGCTGCTGTGCGCATTGCCGCCAAATCGGCTTTGCAAGGCATTTCGCGGCCTACCTCCTCTGAAGGGATAAGTGTGACGGCGCTCGCGAAGTGATGTGGCTCACAGACCCGACCTAGGTCGTCGGGGGAGGCTTCCAGGACACAAAACCCGGCGACGAGGGAGATTCAGGCATGAGAGACGGAATGAGGGCATTGGCGGGGTTCCTGGGCCGGCGCCGAAAGCTGGTGGTCGCGGCCTGGGTCCTGATCGTCCTCCTCGCGCTTCCCTTCGCCATGAAGCAGACCGACCACCTGACCGGCGGCGGCTTCGACGTTCCCGGCAGCCAGTCGATGAAGGTGAGCGAATCGCTGCAGGATGAATTCGGCTCTCAGGCCGATGGGATCGGGGTGGTGCTGAAAGCGGAGCCGGGCGGGAGCGCGGCCGAGCGGAGCGCGGCGGTCGGGCGCCTGCAGGACGAAGTCGCGAACCTCGACGACGTTACCCTGCCGCCGGCTGCGGCCAGGCAGGCGCGGCGTCAGCTGCAGGGGACCGACGTCGTCCTCGTGCCGCTGCGCAGCGACCTCTCCTCGGATGAGCTGATCGACCCCGCCGCCACCCTGCGCGAAGACCTCGAGCCCGGCACCGCGGACGGGGGCGTCACCCCCTACCTGGTCGGGCAGCCGACGATCTGGGCGGGGATGCAGGAAATCTCCAAGGAAGATCTGGCCAAGGCCGAGGGGACCGGCTTCCCGATCGTCGCGATCATCCTCCTCGTCGTCTTCGGCTCGCTCGCCGCGGCGGCGCTGCCGCTGGCGCTCGGCTTCGTCAGCGTGCTGGTCACCGGGGCGCTGATCTACTTCATCTCGCTGCAGATGGAGACCTCGGTCTTCGTCACCAACATGGCCTCGATGATCGGGATCGGCGTCGCCGTCGACTACTCGCTGTTCATCCTCGCCCGCTACCGCGAGGAGCGCGAAGCCGGGCACGACCAGGCCGAAGCGCGGGCGCTCTCGCTCTCGACCTCGGGCCTCGCCGTCACCTTCTCCGGCCTCGCGGTGATCATCTCCCTCGCGGGTCTGTGGATGGTCGACAACCAGGCGCTGCGCTCGATGGCGCTGGGGGCGATGACCGTGGTCGCCGTCTCGATCCTCACCGCGACGACGCTGCTGCCGGCGCTGATCGCGATGCTCGGCGACCGCGTCCTGCCGGGCGGGGTCGTCGGCAAGGTCGAGGACTTCTTCCGGCGCCGCTTCTACCGGCGCAAGACCGCCGCCCAGGTCGCAACCGAGAAAAACCGCTTCTGGCGCGCCTGGACGGTGCGGGTGATGGCGCGGCCCTGGACCGCCGTGATCGGCGTCTCGGCGGTGCTCCTCTTCCTCGCCAGCCCGCTGCTCTCGCTGGAGACCGGGACCGAAGCGATCGCCCAGTTCCCCAAGGACTCAGACGTCCGGGTGGGCAGCGAAATCGCCTCCCAGCAGCTGAACGGCGGCACCGACCCGGTGCAGATCGTCGCCAGCTTCGACGGCAGCGTCGACAAACCCGCCGTCGCCGCCTTCGCCCGCGAAGTCGCGGACACCGCGGGGGTCACCGCCGTCGGCCGGCCGGTCTACGCCGGCGACGCGGCCCTGATCCAGGCGACCCCGAGCGCCCCGAGCGAGTCCGACGCGGCGGTGGCGCTCGTCAGCCGCCTCCGCGACACCGTCGTCCCCGCCTCGGCCCTGGCCCAGCAGGCCGAAGTCAACGTCGGCGGCGAGACCGCCCGCGGCGACGACGTCCGCCACCAGGTCAGCGGCTCGATGTGGAAGATCATCCTCTTCGTCCTTTCGCTCAGCTTCCTGGTCCTGATGGTGATGCTGCGCTCGCTGATCCTGCCGCTGAAGGCGGTGCTGATGAACCTGCTCTCGATCGGCGCGGCCTTCGGCGTCCTCGTCGCGATCTTCCAGTGGGGCTGGCTCGACGGCTTCCTCGGCTTCGAAAGCCAGGGGGCGCTGGACACGATCAACATCCCGCTGATCTTCGCGATCGTCTTCGGCCTCTCGATGGACTACGAGGTCTTCCTGATGTCGCGGATCCGCGAGCGCTACATGGTCCACGGCGACAACGAACGCGCCGTCGCCGAGGGCCTCTCGACCAGCGCCCGCACGATCTCCTCGGCGGCGCTGATCATGACCTCGGTCTTCGCCGTCTTCGTCCTCACCGGCGTGCCCTCGATCAAGGAGCTCGGTGTCGGCTGCGCGGTTGCGATCGCCCTCGACGCCACCCTCGTCCGCCTGATCCTCGTTCCCGCAGCGATGAAGCTGATGGGCTCCTGGAATTGGTGGTTCCCCAGCTGGCTGGACAAGCTGATCCCGGACTTCAGCTTCGAGGGTGGGGAGTCGGAGCCCGAGGCGGCCAAAGCGTAGGTGTTAGAGGGAGACGGGCGGGGGTCCCTGGGAGCACCTCCGCCGGGCGGGTCGGGTTTGGGCTTAGCCCCCATGGTTTGTGGCCCGGCTCCATGCTGAGTACCCAGGGACCCCCGCCCGTCTCCCTTCCACGGGGCTGGCTGGTTAGCCAATAGGATGGGCTCCATGGGTAGAGATGAGCTGGCGTTTGTCGGGGCCGCCAAGCAGGCGGAGATGGTTCGGGCTGGGGAGGTTTCTCCCAAGGAGCTTGTGCAGCTCTCGCTCGACCGGATCGCGAAGCTCGATCCTGAGCTGAACTCTTTTCGGAAGGTCTTTGCCGAGAAGGCGCTGTTGGAAGCAGAGCAGGCCGAGGCTCGGATCAAAGCGGGGGAGGAGCGACCGCTGCTTGGGGTGCCGATCGCGATCAAGGACGAAGTCGACGTCGCCGGCGAGGTCAACACCCACGGCACCGACGGCTTCACCGAGCCGGCGAAGGCGGACTGCGAGATGGTGCGGCGGCTGCGCGAGGCGGGGGCGATCGTGATCGGCCTGACGCTGCTGCCGGAGATGGCGATCTGTGGGTTCACCGAGTCGGCGACCTACGGCGTCACCCGCAACCCCTGGAACCCGCAGCGCACGCCCGGCGGCTCGAGCGGCGGCTCGGGTTCGGCGGTCGCCGCGGGCCTCGTCCCGATCGCCTCCGCCGGCGACGGCGCCGGTTCGATCAGGATCCCCGCCGCCTGCTGCGGCCTCTTCGGGCTGAAGCCGAGTCGCGGCCGGGTCTCGCTGGCACCCAACCTCGAAGGCTGGCACGGGCTCGCGGTCGAAGGCTGCCTCAGCCGCTCGGTGATCGACACCGCGCTCTGGCTCGACGTCGTCTCCGGCGGCTCGCGTGAGCCCGAGGCGCCGGCGCCGCCCGAGCGCCCCTTCGTCGAGGCGGCCAAGACGCCGCCCGGCAAGCTCAAGGTCGCCTGGTCGACCCTGCCGCCTCGCGCCGCCGCGCCGCCGACCGTCGACGACGACGCCAAGGGCGCCGTGGCCGACGCCGTCACGCTGCTCAGCGGCCTCGGCCATGACGTTACCCAGCGCGATCCCGCCTGGGGCAACATCGGCAACAACATCACCGCCCGCTTCCTCGGCGGGGTCGCCGACACCGTTCGGGAAGTCCCCCACCCGGAGCGGCTCGAACGCCGCACCCGCGGCTTCGGCCGGCTCGGCTCGGTCCTGCCCCGCAGCCTCTACGAGAAGGCCTGCAACGAGGGCGGGCAGCCGACGCCGCCCGCGTCAACGCGATCTTCGACCACCACGACGTGCTGCTGATGCCGGTGATGGGCGGCACCGCCCTGCCGGTCCGCCACTGGGAGGGCAAAGGCGCCCTGTGGACCGCCCTCGGGATGGGGCGCTTCTATCCCTACTGCGTCCCCTGGAACCACCTCGGCAACCCGGCGATGGCGGTTCCCGCGGGCATCTCGCCCGAGGGGATGCCGCTGTCGATCCAGGTAATCGGCCGTCGCGGCCAGGAGACGACCCTGATTTCGCTGGCCGCCCAGATCGAGGCCGAGCGGCCCTGGGCGGACGCCCGCCCGCCGATCTCCTGAAGCGCGCCGCCTAGTTGAAGACCTTGCGGAAGCGCGCCAGGTCCTTGACCTTGCCGCGCGGGCGGAGGCGGCGTTCCAGCACCATCTTCAGCTGGTTGGCGTCGGGTTTGCCGGCCGCGATCCAGTCGGCCCAGCTGGTCTCGATCGTGACGTTGGGGTTTGGCGATTGGCCCGGCTCGGTGCGGGTCGAGCCGTTGTCGAGGACCAGGTGCCACGGTTCGGCGTCGGTGAACTGCCACTGGACCACGAACGGCGAGCCGTTGGCCGCGGACGGGTCGGCGACGCGGCTGATGAGATCGAAGTAGAGGCGCTGGATCTCTGGGTCCTTGCTCGGCGGCGGCCCTTCCGGGGAGCCGATCACGCCGGCCATCATCATCTTCACCTGGCGCTCGGCGAGACCCTTCTCGTCGTCGTCGGGCGGGAAGGGGAAGACGCCGGGAGGGAACTCCTCGGTCGGGAAGCCGATCGTCCGCCACCGCTGGCGGATCAGTTTCATCCCGAAGGCGTAGATGTCCTCGAGGGTGAAGCCGTAGCACTCCGTGTAGGAGCGGTCCATGTTCGGTGGCGAGAAGACGGCCGGCCCGTACGGCAGGACTTCGCGCAGCAGCTCGGTCACCGCCTCGCGGTTCTCCTGCCAGCCCGGGGTCGGCTCGTTCAGCAGCTCGGAGAGGACCTTGACGCCGAAGCCGATGTGGCGCTGCTCGTCGCGGGAGACGTTCTCCATCCCGGCGGTGAAGCCGGGCATCGTCTCCTCGGAGGCGAAGAAGTCCTCGATGAAGTGCTGGCCCGGCTGGGCGAGGCTGCCCTCGACGATCAGGTGGTAGAGGGTGATCGCCTGGCAGAACTTCGCCACCGAGCGGTCCTTGCGCAGTTCCTCGGCCATCACGTCGAGGCGGTCGAAGATCCCGCGGTAGCCCCAGTTCAGCTGCGGCAGGGTGGAGGAGAGGGTCTGCTGGATCGAGTCGCCGCCGACCCCGATCACCTCCTTGAAGAAGCGATGGAAGAAGATCGAGTGGCGGACCTCGTCGACCTGCTGGGTGGCGAGGAAGTAGGACATCTCCTCGGTCGGCGCCGCGGTGACGTAGGGGGCGAGGGTGTCGGCGACCCGATCCTCGCCGTAGTAGAACATCGAGTAGATCCACATCGCCGAGCGTCGCTGGATGTCGCTCAGCGCCTCCCATCCGGCGCGGTCCTGGGAGAAGTCGAGATCGTAGGCGCTCCAGTTGCCGTGCTCCCAGCGCTGGTACAGATCCTCGTAGGTGATGTTGTCCATCAGGCGCTGGGAAGCGACGCTCATCGTGTCTCCTTTTGGTGTCGCGGTCGGGCACCGCGGAGACTACCGCGATCCTGGCCAGCTGGCCAGGATTGGCGACGGGACCCCGGGTCGTGGCCAGGGTCCCGCCGTCTCCGATTCTCCTATTTGACGAATTCGCGCACTTGTTCGTAGACCGTTTTGTCGGTCGTCAGCGCGGTGTGCGAGATGCACGCCGTTTTCGTGTTCGTCGCGCCGGTGAGGGCGACGCTCGAATCCGGGTTGATGATTTCGTCGCAGGGCGACCACCAGGTGCCGTAATTGACCGTGCCCGGGGTCTCGTCGCCGGCGTTCAGTTCGGCGAGGAATTTGGAGCCGACCCGCATCTCCACGCACGAGGTGCTGAAGCAGAAGTTCGCGGTTTCGGTCCCGTGATTCGGGCCGCCGAGGGAGACCCAGTCGTCGACCTTTGCTTCGCCGCCGAGGAACTTGACGTACCAGCGGCTGTTGAGGCTGCCCATCGAGTGGGCGACGATGTCGACCTTCGTCGCGCCGGTGGTTTTCAGCAGCGCTTCGACCTTGGTTTTGACTTCTTCGGCGTCGATTTTGTTCGATTGCGAGGTGTTGTAGCTGTAGGCGCTGAGGAACGATTTCGGATAGCCGTCTTTTTCGAAGTTGGCGATCATCGTGTTCCAGAGCGATGCGCTCTCGACGTATCCGTGGACGAACAGGATCGGGTCCTGAGCGCTGGCGCTGGCGGGTGCCAGCGCGGTACCGGTGATGCAGAGGGCGATTGCGCATGCGATCGCCGTCAGTCGTCTGCTGACCATTTTCTCTCCTAGTCGTACGCAGGCGCCTCCCTAGCGCGCTGCTGTCTTATTTTTGCCCCGAGCAGACCAGTTAAATACTCGGGACGGTCTGAGTAAATCAGCTAGGAGGTGCCGGCGCCAGGCTCCGCGGGTGACGGGGCCTGTATCTCGCGCTTGAGGATCTTGCCGGTCGGGCCCTTGGGCAGGTAGTCCACGAACCAGACCAGGCGCGGGTACTTGTAGGCGGCGATCCGCTCCTTGACGTAGGCGCTGACCTCTGCGGGCGCCAGCTCCTCGCCCTCGTGGAGGACGACGGCGGCGCCGATCTCCTCGCCCCACTCGTCGTGGGGGACGCCGAGCACCGCGGCTTCGCGAATCTTCGGGTGCTCGTAGAGGATCTCCTCGACCTCGCGCGGGTAGACGTTGTAGCCGCCGCGGATGATCAGGTCCTTCTTGCGGTCGACGATGAAGAAGTAGCCGTCCTCGTCGATCCGGGCCATGTCGCCGCTGTGGAACCAGCCGCCGCGCATCGTCTCCTCGGTCGCCTCCGGTTTCTCCCAGTACCCCTTCATCACGTTGTGGCCGCGGATCACGATCTCGCCGACCTCCCCCTGTGGCACCTCCTCGTCGTTCTCGTCGACGACCTTCATCTCGACCTCGCGCAGCGGGGTGCCGATCGAGCCCGGCTTGCGCGGCCGGCCGGGATGGTTGCTGCTCGCCACCGGCGAGGTCTCCGAGAGGCCGTAGCCCTCGAGCAGTTCGCACCCGAACGCCTCCTCGAAGCCGCGCAGGACCTCGACCGGCATCGCCGCGCCGCCGGTGATGCAGATCCGCAGGGCCGAGGTGTCGTGCTGGTCGCGGTCGGGGTGGTGGAGCAGCGCCCCGTACATCGTCGGCACCCCGTAGTAGTGGGTGACGCGGTCGCGGCCCATGATCTCCAGCGCCTCGCCTGGGTCGAATTTGGGCAGCAGGGTGAGGGTCGCGCCGACCCGCAGCGAGGCGTTCATGCTCACCGTTTGCCCGAAGGAGTGGAAGAGCGGCAGCGAGCCGAGGACGACGTCGCCCTCTTCGATCGCGCAGGTGGTCTGCGAGGCGATCTCGGCGTTGCGGGCGAGGTTGGAGTGGGTCAGCTCGGCGCCCTTCGGTTTCCCGGTCGTGCCCGAGGTGTAGAGGATCACCGCCGTGTCCCCTTCGTCGGTCGCGGCGAGCTCGGGGTCGGGCTCCTGGTCGCCGAGCAGCTCGGCGAAGGACTCGGGCTCGACCTCGATCAGCTCGGCGCCCGCCTCGGCGGCGCCGGCTCGCGCCTCCTCGCCGAAGCCGTGCCAGGCGAGCAGCAGCTTGGCGCCGGAGTCCTCGAGGTAGAAGGCGATCTCGCGGCGCTTCAGCAGGACGTTCATCGGCACGACGATGCCGCCGGCCCGGAGGACGCCGTAGTAGGAGATCGGGAACTCGAGGACGTTGGGCAGCATCACCCCGACCCGGTCGCCCTGCTGGAGTCCCTTCGCGCGCAGCAGCGCCGCCAGCCGGGCGCTGCTGTCGTCGAGGTCGGCGTAGGTCAGCTCGAGGGGGCCCAGGCGCACGGCCACGGTCGCCGGCGTCCGCGCGGCGCTCTCGGTGACGATCGAAGCGAGATTCAGGCCCATCGCTTTCCTTCCCGGATCGAGTTCTCCCCGCCGCCAGTCTAGACGGGTTGTCGCATTCGCTAGGCTCGCCCCGCGATGGAGGATCTTGGTCACCCCGTCTCTTACTTGGTCGCGAAGCGCGGCATCCCCGTCTTCTCCAGCGATGGCGAGAAGCTGGGGCGGGTGGTCAAGGTGCAGGCGGCACCCGAGGCCAACATGTTCGACGGGATCGTCTTCGACACCACCTGGGGACCGGGTGGGCACCGCTTCGTCGATGCGCCCGAGGTCGACGGGATCTACGAGCGCGGCGTCGTCCTCCGTATCGACGCGGCGGAGGCGGAGTCGCTGCCCAAGCCGCGCCGCTGAGCGCTGTCCACGGGCGTGTTTCGCATAGCATCCCGCCGATGAAAAAACTTCCCTTGATCATTGGCGTTTGCCTGGCCCTGCTGGTCGCGGGCTGCGGCAGCGATTCATCGACCACCTCGGACTCCTCGGCGGCTTCGACCGAAGAAGCTGCGGCGTCGCAGGAGACCAAGCCCACGAAGAAGAAGACGAAGCCGAAGGTGACGGTGCCGAAGGGCGCGCCGCCGAAGGAACTGGTCACCGAAGACCTCGAAGAGGGGACCGGCGCGACCGCGAAAGCGGGCGACGTGGTGGCGATGAACTACGTGGGCGTCAACTACGAGACCGGCAAGGAATTCGACGCCTCCTGGTCGCGCGGCGAACCGTTCATCTTCACGCTCGGCGCCGGAGAAGTGATCCCGGGATGGGATCAGGGAATCGAGGGAATGAAGGTCGGGGGCCGGCGCGAGCTGATCATCCCGCCGGAACTCGGTTACGGCTCGGCCGGCTCGCCGCCGGTGATCCCGCCGAACGAAACCCTCGTCTTCGTCGTCGACCTCGAAGAAATCAAATAGGCGGCTCGCGCGGCACCATTGGCCCGTGCCGCGCGCGCCGCTTCCGGAACGACTGACCGCCCAGGCTCTCGCGGGCGAGCCGCTGCGCTCGCCCGCGGCGGTGGCCGAGCGCTTGCTCGCGGTGCAGGGTCAGGACCCGCGCGGGGCGCGGCTCGCGGTTAGGGCGCGGACCGAGGGCGTCACCGCGGCTGACGTCGACCGGGCGCTGAGCGAGGACCGCTCGCTGCTGATCACCTGGCTCAACCGGGGGACGCTCCACCTGGTCCGCAGCGAGGACTACCCGTGGCTGCACGCGCTGACCGCGCCGACCCATTTCGCCAGCTGCAAGCGCCGGCTGCAGCAGGAAGGGATGTCCGAGCGCGACCGGGAGCGGGCGATGAAGGCGATCGAGAAGGCCCTGGCCGAGGAGGGGCCGTTGAGCGGCAGGGACCTGCGGGAGCGGCTCGAGAAGGCCGGCGTCCGGACCGAGGGCCAGATCTTCATCCACCTGATGTTCATGGCCGCCGCCCGGGGGATCCTCGTGCGCGGTCCGATGCTGGGCAAGCAGCACGCCTACGCCCTCGTCCGGGACTGGCTCGGCGAGCTGAGGCCGGTGGATCGTGAGAAGGCGGTGACGGAGCTAGCCCGCCGCTACCTGCTCGGGCACGGCCCGGCCGACGACCGCGACCTCGCCCGCTGGGCCGGGCTGCCGCTGCGGGACGCCCGCGCTGGCCTGGAGGCGATCGCCTCCGAGCTGGAGCAGCGCGAGGACGGCCTGGTCGACCTGAAGGGCAAACCGCCCCCGGCCCCGCTGCCCCCGCCGCGACTGCTCGGCGCCTTCGACCCTCTCCTGCTCGGCTGGACCTCGCGCGAGGAAGTCGTCGGCCCGCACAAGCTGCTGGTCACCAACAACGGGATCTTCCGCCCCTTCGCCTTGGTGGAAGGACGAGCGGTCGCGCGCTGGGGTCTCGCAGGCGGCAGGGTCTCGATCGAGCACCTGGGCAAGGTGCGAAAGCAGGACGCCGCTGCGCTCGAAGAAGACGCGCAGCGGGTCCTGGAGTTCCTCGCCGCCTAGGGGGCGCTTACTGCTGGTCGTCGAGGCGCGGCGGCATCGCGTCGCCGCTCGCCGGCGGCGCTTCCTGGCCGGGCAGCGGCTCGGCCTCCTGCTCCCAGATGTGGTTGAGCGAGACCTGGAGGTATGCCCACATGCCGGGTGAGAGGAGCAGGTAGAGGATCAGCGCGATCCAGCCGCTGACCGGCTCGCGGCCGGCGACTTTCGAGGCGCCCTGGACGCGCTTGGTGCCGCGCCAGTAGGTGACGAGCGCCGGGATGACGATGATCCCGCCCGGGAACAGCGCCAGCACCGAGTTGGTCGGGTTCTGGCCGAGGTCGAAGCCCTTGGCCTCGCCGTAGGCTTTCAGCTCCTTGTTGATCTTGTACCACCAGACCAGGTGGTAGATGCCGAGCGTGATGATCGGCAGCAGGGCCACGGCCCAGGGGTTGCGGACCTTCACCTCATGCTCGGTCCCGCGAATCTTCATCTCGTAGGCCATGTCTCTCCCATCCGTAGTACGGCGTTCTCACGCCCTTTCGGCTCCGGAGGGGGTCCCCCTTTAACTGCGAGCGTCTTCTCAGCCCAGCTTCGGGCTGCGCCAAGGGGCTTCCAGCCGCCCGACCAGCTCGTCGCCGAGGCCGTCGATCGGGACTCGGACCTGCTCGAGGGAGTCGCGGTCGCGGAGGGTGACGGTGTCGTCGTCCATCGTCTGGTGGTCGACGGTGATGCCCCAGGGGGTGCCGATCTCGTCCTGGCGGCGGTAGCGCTTGCCGATCGAGCCGCCTTCGTCGAACTCGGTGGGGAGGCGCTTGCGGAGGTCGGCGAAGATCTCGCGGGCCTTCTCCGGCAGGCCGTCCTTGGGGACGAGCGGGAGGACGGCTACCTTGACCGGGGCCAGGCGCGGATGGAGGCGCAGGACCGTGCGCTGGCGGCCCTCGACCTCCTCGACCTCGTAGGAGTCGACGAGGAAGGCGAGGGTGGCGCGGTCGGCGCCGGCGGCTGGCTCGATCACGTGCGGGACGTAGCGCTCTTTGGTCTGCTGGTCGAAGTACTCGAGCTTCTCGCCGGAGAACTTGGCGTGCTGGGTGAGGTCGAAGTCGCCGCGGTCGGCGATCCCCTCCAGCTCCGACCAGCCGATCGGGAAGAGGTACTCGATGTCGCTGGTCGCCGAGGAGTAGTGGGAGAGCTCGTCCTCGCCGTGGGCGCGGACGCGCAGGTGGTCGGGGCGGATGCCGAGCTCGGTGTACCAGCGCTCGCGCTCGTCCATCCAGTGCTGGTGCCACTTCCGCGCGTCGTCGGGCGGGACGAAGAACTCCATCTCCATCTGCTCGAACTCGCGGGTGCGGAAGATGAAGTTGCCGGGGGTGATCTCGTTGCGGAAGGACTTGCCGACCTGGGCGATCCCGAACGGCGGCTTCTTGCGGGCGAAGCCGAGCACGTTCTTGAAGTTGATGAAGATGCCCTGCGCGGTCTCCGGCCGCAGGTAGACGGTCGAGCCCTCCTCGGCGACGGGGCCGACGTGGGTTTCGAACATCAGGTTGAACTGGCGCGGCTCCGACAGCTCGCCGCCGCACTGCGGGCAGACCAGCTCGGCGTTCGGGTCGCCGCCTTCGGCCTCGACCGCCTCGCGCAGATGGTCCTCGCGCCAGCGTTTCTTGCACTTGCCGAGGCACTGGACGAGCGGGTCGGTGAAGCCTTCGAGGTGGCCCGATGCCTCCCAGACTTTCGGGTGCTGGAGGATCGCCGAGTCCAGGGCGACGATGTCGCCGCGCTCCTGCAGCATCGCCCGCCACCACTCGGCCTTGACGTTGTTCTTCAGCAGGACGCCGTAGTGGCCGTAGTCGTAGGTCGAGCCGAGGCCGCCGTAGATCTCCGAGGAGGGGAAGACGAAGCCGCGCCGTTTGCACAGCGCGACGATCTCCTCCATCGTCACCTCGGTCGGTCGCGTTCCCTGCTCGGTCGCCATGGCGAGAAAGGTAGCGGCTGCGATAATCCCGCGGCCCCATGCCTATCTATGAGTACAAATGCGAGAATGGCCACGTCTTCGACGTGATTCAGAAGATGACCGACGAGCCGCTGCACGAGTGCCAGGAGTGCGGCGCGCCCGCCGCTCGGGTGCTGAGCGCCCCGGCGATCCACTTCAAGGGCTCGGGCTTCCACAACACCGACTACGGGACCAAGCGCGGCGGCGGCAACGGCGGCTCCGAGGGCGGTGGCGAGTCCGGCTCGGGCTCGTCCAATTCGAAGTCGGACTCGAAGAAGAGCGAGTCGAAGCCGGACTCCAAGCCCGCCGCCTCGACCGCCGACTGAGCGTCGATGTCGAGCGAGGTCCGGGTCGGCCTGGTCTGGCGCTTCGCCTTCGGGGTGGGGGCGATCGCCGCGCCGGTGCTCGCCTACGCGGTGACGGCGCTGCTGGTCGACGGGCACGCGAAGAAGGAGTACTTCGAAGCCGTCTCCCAGATCCTGCCGGTGCTGCTGCTGGCGCTGGCGATCGAGCAGCGCTACTTCACCCGCGCCGGCCGCGAACGGGCGCCCGAGTCGCCGCTGCAGCTGGAGCTGGCCGGGCGGCGCCTCGACAACCGGACGATGGCGCGCTGGTACACGCTGGCGGCCCGCGTCTACGCACTGGTCGTCCTCTTCCTGCTCGGCTTCGGCGAGTGGATCGCGGTCGAAGTCCTCGCCACCGGCTCCTCCTCGACCGCCGACCTGAAGAACACCGCCGGCTCCCTCGCGGCGGGCTTCACCGCCCTGATCGTCTCAGCCCTGGTCGGGACGAAACGGACCGCCGAGTGACGATTGGTGAATTAGGGCCCCTGTAGGGGCCACAACTCACCAATCGTCGCGTCGCTAGCCGTGGAGGAACCTGTGGACCGCCTTTTGGCGGACCGACTCGGGGACTTCGATCGAGCCTCCCGGCCCTTCGCCGCACTGTTCCCGTTCCTTCTCGCAGAGGACTTCGGCCGGGGCGCTGCCGCCGATCCCGGCAGACAGCACGAGCTGCGGCATCGTGAAGAAGCCCATGTCGCTGACGAAGGCCTTCGGCGCGTCCCAGCCGATGATCGGGCCGTGGATGAAGTTGTAGGGGAGGCGCAGCGGGTCGGTGAGGCGGTCCTTGATCCCGTTGATAACTTCCTGCTGGGCGTGCTCGCGGTCGAGGTCGTCGTAGCCGCCGAGCGAGTAGACGCTCTTGCCGGGGCCGGGGCATTCGCTGACGTGGCGGACCCGCGAGTAGGCGAGGGCCTTTTCGCCGTCGAGGGTGTTCTCGCCCTTGTGCAGGCGGATGCTGGTTCCGCCCTGGCCGCCGCCGGCGCCGCCGGAGATGTCGGCGCAGAGCTTGACCGGGACGTCGATCTTGACTCCGCCGACGGCGTCGATCAGGTCTTCGAAGCCGGTGAAGTCGACGATCGCGACGTGGTCGATGTGGATCCCGAGGAACTGCTCGATCGTCTTGATCTGCAGGGCGGCGCCGCCGTAGGCGAAGGCGGCGTTGATTTTCGTCGGCGCGTTGCCGGGGATCTCGGCGTAGGTGTCGCGGGGGATCGAGAGTTTGCGGAAGGTGCCGCCGCCGGCCCGGATCAGCATCAGCGTGTCGGCGCGGAATTCCCCTTCGTAGCAGGGCTTGTGCGGCTTCTCGCCCTTCGACTGCTGTTCGAAGCACTCCTCGGAGGTTTCGTCGTCGCTGCTGCCGGGCGGCCGCGCGTCGGTGCCGAGGACGAGGATCGTCTGCGGCTTGAAGAGCAGGAACGGGTTGCCGTGCAGGGCGTCCCGCGCTTCGCCCGAGAGCTTGAAGGACTGGATCTGGGCCGAGATCCCGAAGGCGAGGAGGCTGATCAGGATCCAGGCGAGCGCGGCGAGGCCGACCCATTTGAGCACGCGGCGGACGTTGAACGGCGCCCGCGGCGAGCCCGGCCGGCGCGACTCCTTGTCCCCGCGCGGCTTGCGTGAAGGCAACCTTGCACGGTCGCGCAGGGACGACAGATCCGCGCCTTTCAGGCGGGAAAACAGCCCCTTGCGGGAGCGGTAGACGTTGTACTCGGGCTTGTTTTCGGGCGGCTCGGGGGGCCGCTGCTCGCCGTCGGGGGTCATGAAAGGCTAGAAATCATGGCGATGTACTCGGTCATCCGCCTCCCAGCCTCCTGCCGCCCGTGAGCGGCGGCGAGACGATCGGGGTCGATCTCGGGGGCACGAAGATGCTCATCGGGGTTCTTTCCGAGGCGGGCACCGAACCCCTTTACGAGCAGCGCGAGGCGTCCACCGGCCAGACCGAGGACGAGCTGGTCGAGCTGCTGGTCCGCGAGGTGACCGAGGCGCGGGACGCACGCCCCGGCGTCGAGGCGGTCGGGCTGGGGATCCCGGCGACGATCGACCACGACGAGGGCATCGCGGTCTCGGCGGTCAACCTGCCGCTTGCCGACCTGCCGATCCGCGAGATCGTCAGCGAGCGGGTCGGCCTGCCGGTCTTCGTCGACAACGACGGCAACGTCGCCGCCTACGCCGAGTACCTCTACGGGGCGGCGAAGGGGATGCCGCACATGGTGATGCTGACCGTCGGCACCGGGATCGGCGGCGGGTTGGTCCTCAACGGCGAGATCTACCGGGGCTCGACCGGCGCCGGCGCCGAGCTCGGCCACATCGTCATCCAGGCCGACGGGCCGCCGTGCCAGGGCAACTGCCCCAATCACGGCTGCGTCGAGTCTCTCGCCTCCGGGACCGCGCTCGGGCGAGAGGGGCGCGCGGTGGCCGAAAGCACCCCCGACTCGGCTCTCGGAAAGGTGCTCGCCGAAGGCAGGGAGGTCGACGGCCACGCGGTCACCGATGCCGCGCTCGCCGGCGACGAAGTCGCGATCGGCGTCTTCGAGCTGATCGGCAGCCGGCTCGGCGTCGCCTGCGCCAGCCTCGCCAACATCTTCCAGCCGAACGCGATCGTGGTCGGCGGCGGGGTGATCGCCGCGGGCGACCTGCTGCTGGAGCCGGCCCGGCGCGAGCTGCGCCAACGAGCGCTCAACCCGATGAACAAGACGCCGATCCTCGAGGCGACGCTCGGCAACGACGCCGGGATGATCGGCGCCGCCGCGATGGCCCGCAACGAGTTCGCCGCGGTAACCGCCTGATGGCCGGCTGCCTCTACGTCTGCCCAACGCCGATCGGCAACCTCGACGACCTCACCCCGCGGGTGCGCGAGGCGCTGGTCGGCGCCGACTTCATCGCCTGCGAGGACACCCGCCGCACCGGCTCGCTGCTGGACAAGTTGGGGATACGCCCGGCGCCGCGGCTGATCTCCTTCCACGAGGGCAACGAAGCCGCCCGCGCGGTCGAGCTCTCGCAGCGGATCGAACGCGGCGACGTCGTCGCCCTCGTCTCCGACGCAGGGATGCCGGCGATCTCCGATCCCGGCTTCAAGCTGATCCGCCGCTGCATCGACCGCGCCCTCGAGGTGACGGTCCTGCCCGGCCCCTCGGTGATCCCGGTCGCCCTCGTCGCCTCCGGCCTGCCGACCGACCGCTGGCGCTTCGAGGGCTTCCTGCCGCGCCGGGCGGGGGAGATGGAGCGCGTCCTGCGCTCGGCCGAGACCGTCGTCGCCTTCGAGTCGCCGCGCCGCGTCGGCGAGTCCCTCGCCGCCCTAGCCTCGCTCGCCCCCGACCGCGAGGCGGCCGTCTGCCGCGAGCTGACCAAGATGCACGAGGAGGTCGCCCGCGGCACCCTCGCCGAACTCGCCCGCCGCTTCCGCAGCGACACCAAAGGCGAGATCGTCCTCGTCATCGGCCCCGCCGCCTCCGACGCCCACGACAAAGACGTCGGCTTCGCGGTCGATGCCCTCCGGCACCTGGTCCAATCCGGGGCACGGCCGCGCGCCGCGGCCAGCGTCGTCGCCGCGCTGACCGGGACGCGCGCTAACGATCTCTACAAAGCGCTGACTGGGCGCGAGGCACGTCGCTGAGGGCCTTGTCCAATCGGCCGGAAACCGCATAGGGTTCGGTCCATGTCCCAGCCTCAGCGTTTCATCCCAAAGCCTCTGTCAATTCGAGTTCTGGTAGGTCTGACCGCGCTCCTGATCTCGCTGGTAGTAGCCAGCTCGGCAGCTGCCCTGCCGGCGCCGAGCCTTTTTCTGACCACCGGGGGAGTCGGCGACCCGAAAGTGACGCCGCCGCCCTCGAACCTCTGGAGCCTGGATCCCGCGACCGGTGCCGCTTCCTCGGTTGGCAACACCGGCTACGCGATAACCGGAATGGCTCAGGACCCGACCACGGGCATCCTCTACGCCGTATCCAACTTCAAAAGCCCGTCGACCCCGCTCGCGCTGCTGACGATCAATCCGGCGACGGGCGCCGCGACTCAGATCGGAACCTTCGGAAAAGAACAAAAAATTGCCGACATCGCTTTCAACTCGACTGGCCAGCTCTTCGGCTGGTGGGACGAGCCCGAAGACAACCTCGTCTCCATCGACAAGCTGACTGGAACGGTGACGAAAATCGGCGACGCCGAAATCAGCACTTATGGAAGCGGCAGCGATTTCGACATCAACGACACTTTCTGGCTGCTCGGCGAAGGCGAGGGGGAGGCTCCTCCCAACGAAGAAGGCACCTACTGGACGGTCGACACGGCCACCGGTGTTCCTACTCCACGTGGCAGGCTGACCCCGATTGACGAAAACGAAAGCTCGATCAGCGCGGCCAGCTTCGACTGCAGTCGCACGACCCTCTACGCGACCGTCAACAACTACGGTGACCCGCCGGCGAATTTGGTCGCTGTCAACCTCGCTAACGGCCTTCTGAGCAACAAGGGCACGGTCCCGACCGGGGCTGACGGCTTGGCGTGGTACTGCCCGCTGGCGTTCGAATTCACCAGTGGTCCGGTCAAAGTCGCGGCCAAGAAACAGACGCTCACCCTTGGTGTCGTCCGCGGTCCGCGTATCAAGGGCGCCGCCAGCGTCAACTTCGCGACCGTCAACGGCTCGGCCAAAGCAGGCACCGATTTCCTTGCCGCGGCGGGAACTCTCGGTTTCGCCAATAACGCCACCACCGGCTCTGTCGCGGTGACGATCAAGAGCAATCCGAAAGCCGGCAAGAATCGGAAATTCCAGGTCGCGCTTTCGAGTCCGACCGCCGGTGGCACGGTGGGCACCCCGGTCGAGGTGACGATCCTCGCGGCGAAGCCAAAGCCGGCGAAGATCAAGGGGCCGAAGCAGACGAGCGCCGAGCGCGTCGTCTTCAAGCTGAAGTCGCCTCAGCTGCCGGCACGTTTCAAATGCAAGCTCGACAACGGCAAGTTCAAGGGCTGCGGCAAGAACGGCAAGAAGGGCAAGAAGTACCAGACGCCCGAGCTCGATCCGGGCAAGCACACGCTCGAGGTCCAGGTCGTCAACGGCGCCGGCAAGAAGTCCAAGCCGGCGAAGAAGGTCTTCACGGTCCTTCCGTAGAGCTGCGCCCATCCCCCGGCTCAGGCGCCGGGGGATGGGCGTCCTCTAGGCTCACCGCCTCGTGGGCTTCTACGTCACCACCCCGATCTACTACGTCAATGCGGAGCCCCACCTGGGGCACGCTTATTCGACGATGGCCGCGGACGTGCTGGCTCGGCACCACCGGCAGCGGGGGGACGACGTCTTCTTCCTGACCGGGACCGACGAGCATGGGGAGCCGATCGAGAACGCGGCGAAGAAGGCGGGGGTTACGCCGCAGGAGCTGGCCGACACGAACGCGGCCAAGTTCGAGGGGCTGATGCCGATCATCGACGCGACGAACGACTTCTTCATCCGCACCAGCGATCCGCGGCACACGGAGCGGGTCGCGGAGATCATGCAGCGGGTCTACGACAACGGCTGGGTGACCAAGGGGGTCTACGAAGGCTGGTACTGCCCCCGCTGCGCCGACTTCAAAACCGAGCGGGAGCTGGGCCCCGGCAACACCTGCCCGATTCATGAGATCCCGCTGCAGAAGGAACGGGAGGAGAACTACTTCTTCAAGCTCTCCGCCTTCCAGGGGCAGCTCGAAGGCCTTTATGAGGAGCGGCCGGATTTTGTGGTGCCGGACTTCAGGCGCAACGAGGCGCTCTCGTTCATCAAAGGCGGCCTCGAAGACGTCTCGCTCTCGCGTCCCAGCCTGAAATGGGGCCTGCCGCTGCCGTGGGACCCCGAGCAACGGATGTACGTCTGGTTTGACGCCCTCCTCAACTACGTGACGGCGCTGAAGTTCGCCCGCGACGGGGAGGACCTGACCGATCGCTACTGGCCCGCCGACCTGCACGTGATGGCGAAGGACATCCTCAAGTTCCACGCGGTGATCTGGCCCGCGCTCTGCCTCGCTGCCGAGATCGAGCCGCCGCGGCGGATGGTGATCCACGGATACCTCTTGATGGGCGAGAAAAAGATGTCGAAGAGCCTCGGCAACGTGCTCGACCCGTTCGCGGTGATCGAGCGCTTCGGCGCCGACGCGCTGCGCTTCTACCTCTTCCGCGAGGTCAGCTTCGGCCAGGACGGCGCGATCTCGACCGCCGGCTTCGAGCAGCGCTACGAGACCGAGCTCGCCAACGACTACGGCAACCTCGCCAGCCGGGTGCTGGCGATGGTCGAGCGCTACCGCGACGGCGTCGTGCCCGTCGCGCAGGTCGACGCGCCGCTCGCCGAGGACTTCGAAGGCGCGGTCGGGCGCTTCAGCGACCTGCTCGACCGGGCCGAGCTGACCCAGGCGCTCGACCTCGTCTGGGTCCTGGTCCGGCGCCTCAACCGCTACGTCGAGGAAACCCAGCCGTGGGTCCTGGCCAAGGACGAGGCCGACCCCGAGCGCCTCGACGAAGTCCTCTACAACCTGACCGAGGGACTGCGGGTGGTGACGCTGCTGCTCGTCCCCTACCTGCCGCGGGCGAGCGAGACGCTCCTCGCGGCGCTCGCCGAAGAGGGCCGCGCCCCGGCCGAGCTCGGCTCCCGCCCGGGCGGGCAACGGGTCGAACGGGTGCCGCCGCTCTTCCCGAAGATCGAGTCGCCCGCCTGATGGCGGCGCCGGTCCTCGCCGTCCGGGAACTGAGCAAGCGCTACGGGAGCCAGGAGGCGCTCGCCGGCGTCGACCTCCAGGTGGAGGCGGGCCAGCTGGTCGGCCTGCTCGGCCCCAACGGCGCCGGCAAGTCGACCCTGACGAAGATCGCCTGCGGCCTGGTCCGGCCCAGCGGCGGCCGGGTCGAGGTGCTGGGGCAGCCGGCCGGCTTGCCGCGGGCGCGCGCCGCCCTCGGCTACCTGGCCGAGCTCTTTCGCTTCCCGGGCTGGTGCACCGCGGACGAGCTGCTGAGGTTCCACCAGCGGCTCGCCGGCTCCGGCGGCGGCGAGGCGGAGCGGCGTGAGCTGCTCGACCTTGTCGATCTCGGTGCCGCCGCCGGCAAGCGGATCGAGGCGATGTCGAAGGGGATGCAGCAGCGCCTCGGCGTCGCCCAGGCGCTGATCGGCTCGCCGCGCCTGCTCCTGCTCGACGAGCCGACCAGCGCCCTGGACCCGGTCGGCCGGCGGATCGTCCGCGAGCTGCTCGAGGAGCTGCGGCGGCGCGAGGTCGCGGTGCTCCTCAACTCCCATCTGCTCAGCGAGGTCGAGCTGATCTGCGACCACGTCGCGATCATCTCCGGCGGCCGGCTGGTCAAGGCCGGGACGCCGCACGAGCTGGCGGGACCGGGGGCGGTCGAGGTCGAGACCGGCTCCGGCGTGAAGACCTTCGAGGGCGCCGCCCGAGAGGACGCGCCGCGGATCGTCGCCGAGCTGGTCGCCGCCGGCGAGAGCGTCTACCGGGTCGAGGTCCGCCACAGCTCGCTGGAAGACGTCTACCTCGAGGCGGTCGGCGGGGAGACGGGATGAGCGGCGCGCAGATGCGCTCGGCGGCGGCCGTGGTCGGCCTCTCGATCCAGGAGGGCGTCCGGCGGCGGGTCTTCCTCGCAGTTCTGGTACTGACCGCGGGCTTCCTCGCGCTGTATGCCCTCGGCGCCCACTTCGCCTTCCGCGACGTCGACGAATTCGCCGCCGGCGAACCGAAGATCCTCGACGCGCACGCGTTCACCGGGGCGACGATCTTCGGCATGGCGATGTTCGCCACCCTCTTCCTCGGCGCGGTGCTGGCGGTATTCCTCACCCTCGGCGTCGTCCGCGGCGACGCCGAGTCGGGCCTGCTGCAGCCGATCGTCGTCCGCCCGATCGGCCGCACGACGATGCTGCTCGCCCGCTTCGCCGGCGCCGCGGCGCTCTCGGCCGCCTATGTGGTGGCCGTCTACCTCGCCGCCTGCGCGATAACCAAGGCGACCGGCGACTGGTCCCCCGACCATCTGCTCGGGCCGGCGCTGGGGCTGGCTTTGGGGGTGGCGATCATCGCCGCGCTCTCGCTGCTCGCCTCGACCGTCCTCTCGGTGACCGCGCAGGGCATCGTCGTCTTCATGGTCTTCGGCGCGGGGCTGACCGCCGGGCTGCTGGCCCAGATCGGCAACGCGATCAACAGCGACTCGCTGCACACGATCGGCCGGGTCGCAAGCTGGGCGCTGCCCTTCGAGGGGCTCTACTCGGCCGGCCTGCACGGGCTGATCTCGGGCACCGCCGGCCTGACCGGGGTGGTACTGCAGCTCGGCCCGTTCGGCGGCTCGGAGGCCGCCGGGCCGGAGTTGATCCTCTGGTCGTTCGCCTACCTGGCCGGGGTTCTCGCCCTCGCCGCCTTCGTCTTTTCTCGACGCGACCTCTGAGGCTCTGCGAATCGACCAGCGGTGGGACTTATGGTCGCTATAGCGGTCAAAAGTCCCACCGCTATGAACTCAGCAACTCGGTGCGGATCTCCTCGGGTCGGGTGAGGCCGCAGAGCGCCATCGTCAGGTCGAGCTCGGCGAGGACCATCTTCAGCACGGTCTCGACGCCGGCCTGGCCGTCGAGCGCCAGGCCCCATATATACGGCCGGCCGAGGCAGACGGCGTCGGCGCCGAGGGCAAGCGCCTTGAGGACGTCGGCGCCGCCGCGGACGCCGCTGTCGAAGAGGATCGTCAGCTCGTCGCCGGCCGCGGCGGCGATCGCCGGCAGGGCGTCGAGGGAGGCGATCGCGCCGTCGACCTGGCGGCCGCCGTGGTTGGAGACGACGATCCCGTCGATGCCGCGCCGCGCCGCCTCGCGGGCGTCGTCGGGGTGCTGGATCCCCTTGATCGCGATCGGCAGTGAGGTCATCTCGCGCAGCTGGGAAAGGTCGTCCCAGTTCAGCGAGGGGTTGGCCTGGATGCCGAGGAAGTGGCCGGTGGCGGCGCCGACGTCCTCCTCGGGCGGCTGCTCGAGGGCGGCGCGGAAGACCGGGTCCTGGAAGTAGTTGGCGACCCCCATCCCGTTGAGGAACGGGAGCCAGGCCTGCTGCAGGTCGCGCGGCTTCCAGCCGGGGATGAAGGTGTCGACGGTGAGGACGATCGCGCCGTAGCCGGCTCGCTCGGCGCGCTCGACCATGCTGCGGGCCAGCGCCGGGTCGTTGGGCCAGTAGAGCTGGAACCAGCGCGGCGCGTCGCCGCCCGCCGCGGCGATCTCCTCGAGCGAGAAGTGGGCGGCGGTCGAGGCGATCATCGGCACCCCGACCGCGGCGGCGGCGCGGGCGGTCGCCAGCTCGCCCTCGTCGTGGACCACCTTCTGGACCCCGATCGGCGCCAGCAGCAGCGGCGCCGCCATCGCCGTCCCGAGGACCGTGGTCGAGAGGTCGCGCGCGGCGACGTCGCGCAGCATCCGCGGCACGATCCGGCGGCGCCTGAAGGCCTCGGCGTTGGCGTCGATCGTGTCCTCGGTCCCGGCGCCGGCCCAGACGTAGTTGGCCGCTTTCGGGTCCATTGCCGCCCTCGCCTGCTGCTCGAGCTCGGCGACCGCGACCGGGATCGCCGGCGTCTCGCCGCCGAGGCCACGGGCGTAGATCTCGCGGTAGTAGTCGGCGGGGTCCGGCATTGGGCGAAGGATAGGCTGACCCGTCCGATGATCGACTCCCACACCCACCTGATGCTCTGCGACGGCGAGGAGGGCGAACTCGTCGCCGCCGCCCTCGCGGCGGGCGTCGGGCGGATGCTGACGATCGGGATGGGGCCGGAGTCGAACCCCATCGCGGTGGCGAGCGCCCAGCGGCACGAGGAGGTCTTCGCCGCGGTCGGGCGCCACCCCAACGATGCCACGGGGTTCGATGACGATGCGGCGGAGGAAATCCGGCGCTTCGGCGCCCACGAGAAGGTGCGGGCGATCGGCGAGACCGGGCTCGACTTCTACCGCGACACCGCCGCGCCCGAGGACCAGCGGCGCGCCTTCGCGGCGCAGATCGGGATCGCGCGGGAGCTGGGCCTGCCGATCGTGATCCACGCCCGCGACCCCGAGGGCGAGACCGCCGCCACCGACGAGATCTTCGCCACGCTCGACGCCGAGGCCGGCGAGGCGCCGGTGATCCTCCACTGCTTCTCGGCCCCCCATCGGGTCGGCGACGCGGCCGAGCGCGGCTGGTACTGCTCGTTCGCGGGCAACGCCACCTACCCGAGCGCCAAGGAGCTGCTGTTCGCCGCCGCCAAGGTGCCCGAGGACCGCATCCTGGTCGAGACCGACGCGCCCTACCTGGCGCCGCAGCCGATGCGCGGCAAGCGCAACCAGCCCGCCTTCGTGGTCGAGACCGCGCGCGAGATCGCCGCCGTGCGCGGCGTCTCTTACGAGGAGCTGGAGCGCACGGTCGAGGCCAACGCCGCGGCGCTGTTCGGCTGGTAGTGAGATGGTCGGTCCCACGGCCAGGCACACCTGGATGACGCGCCTGGCACTGCGCATCTCTGCGTCCTCGGGCTTGCCTTTGCAACCAGCAAAGGCTGCGCCCTGCGTCCTTGATCTGCTTGGCCAGGCACGCCCCCAGGCACACCTGGCCGTGGAACCGACCATCTGATGGTCCGGCTCGGGCAGAACTTCCTCGCCGATCCCAACCTGCTCGACGCGATCGTCCGCGACGCCGAGCTGGGGCCTGACGACGTCGTGCTCGAGGTCGGGGCGGGGGAAGGGGTGCTGAGCGAGCGGCTCGTCGCCGTGGCCGCTCACCTGCACACGGTCGAGATCGACCGCGGCCTGGAGCCGGCGCTGGAGAGGGTCGCGGCGCTGCCGAACGTCGATCTCCACTGGGGCGACGCGATGAAGCTCGACCTCGCGGCGCTGCGCCCGGCGCCGAGCGCGATGGTCGCGAACCTGCCCTACTCGGTGGCGACGCCGCTGATCCTGCGGACGATCGAGGAGTTGCCGACGCTGCGGCGCTGGACGGTGATGGTGCAGCGGGAGATCGCCGACCGGCTGCGCGCCGGGCCGGGCAGCCGCACCTACGGCTCGCCGAGTGCGGTCGCCCAGCTGGCCTGCGAGGTGGAGCTGGTGCGGGCGGTGGACCCGGCCGTCTTCAAGCCGCGGCCGCGGGTCGACTCGGCGATCCTGCGCCTGCGCCGCACCGGCCCGGGCGCCGACGCCGAGACGCGGAAGCTGATCCGGGCGGCCTTCGCTCACCGGCGCAAGTCCCTGGCGCGCTCGCTCGAGCACGCCGCCCCGGGGAGCCTGGCGCCGGCGCGCGCGGCGCTCGCCGAGCTCGGATTGCCCGAGGACGCCCGCGCCGAGGCGCTGGCCCCCGAGCAGTTCGCCGCCCTCTCCGCCAAGCTGCGCGGCTGATGCTGCTGCACGCGCCGGCCAAGCTCAACCTCTGCCTTTACCTGGGGCGAGCCCGCGAGGACGGGCTGCACGAGCTCTGCTCGCTGTTCGAGCCGCTGGCGCTCGCCGACCTGATCACGGTCACGCCGGCCGAGCGCGACGAGGTCGTCTGCGCCGGCGTCGAGGGCGAGAACCTCGCCGCGAAGGCGCTCGCGGGGCTGCGCGAGCGCTGCTGGGAGCGGGAGCCGCTGCGGATCGAGATCGAGAAGAAGGTGCCGGTCGCCGCTGGCCTCGGGGGCGGCAGCGGCGACGCCGCTGCGGTGCTGCGCCTGGCGGCGGGCGAGGTCGCCGATCTGCCCGAGCTGGCGCTGGCGCTCGGGGCCGACGTGCCCTCGCAGCTGCGCCCGGCGCTGGCCCTGGTCCGCGGCGTCGGCGAGCGGCTCGAGCAGCTGCCCGCGCCGGTCGAGCACGCGGCCGTCCTGCTCCCCGGCGGCGGCGGCCTCAGCACCGCCGCGGTCTTCGCCGAGGCCGACCGGCTCGGGCTCGGCCGCAGCGCCGAGGATCTCGACCACGTGGCGGTGCGGCTGCGCGAGGCGGCCGGCGCCGGCGCCTCGCCGCTCGAGTATCCCGACCTGCTCGTCAACGACCTCGAACCCGCTGCGCTCTCGCTGCGACCCGAGATCGGCGCTGCCCTGGAGGCGCTGCGCGCCGCCGGGGCGCCGCAGGCGATCCTCAGCGGCTCCGGCCCGACCGCCGTCGGCCTCTTTCCCGACCTCGGCGCGGCCCAGGCAGCTGCCGCCCGCCTCGACGCTCCCGACGCGATCGTCTGCGCCGCCGGACACGCGAGACTGGCGCCATGAAGCTGCCTGGGGAGACCGAGGGCGGGAGCAACCGCAAGCGCCTGAAAATCGGGCTCATCGCCCTCGCGATCGGGGCCGTCTACTACTTCATCAGCCGCCAGCTCGGGCACCTCGACCTGCAGAACCTGCTGGAAGACGTCTCCAACACGCTCGGCGCCTGGACCTACCTGCTGGTCGGCGTCTTCGCCTTCGCCGAGACCGGCGCCTTCGTCGGCCTCGTCGTCCCGGGGGAGACGGTGATGCTGCTCGGCGGTGCCGTCGCCGGCCAGGGCGCGATCAGCATCTATGTGCTGATCGCGGTCGCCTGGTTCTCGGCCTGGCTCGGCGACACCACCAGCTTCTTCCTCGGCCGCCGGCTCGGTCGCGAGTTCGTCCTCGAGCACGGGCCGCGCTTCGGGATCAGCCACGAGCGCTTCGAGAAAGTCGAGGACTACTTCGGCCGCCACGGCGGCAAGACGATCTTCATCGGCCGCTGGATCAGCCTCGTCCGCGCCTTCGCCCCCTTCATCGCCGGCAGCTCGGGGATGGGATACCGCGCCTTCGTCCCGTACAGCATCCTCGGCACCGGGCTCTGGGCCTCGCTCCACATCCTCATCGGCTACGTCTTCTCCAGCGCGATCGAGAGCGCCGGCCACTACGCGGCGCGCGGCGCCTTCGTGCTCGCGACCCTGATCGTCGTCACCGCCACCACGGTCTTCGTCGTCCGCCGTCTGCGGGAGAAGGAGAACCGCGAGGCGGTGGCGCGCTGGATGGAGGCGCACCGGGCGACGGCCTGGATGGTTGCCCTCGCCCGCCGGCCGCAGTTCCGCTTCCTCTGGGACCGGGTCACCCCGGGTGGCACCTTCGGCCTCGAATTCACCTCGCTGATGGCGACCCTGGCGGTCGCGCTCTTCGTCCTCGTCGCCTACACGGTGATCGTCGGCGGCGACCCCGGGCCGACGCCGGGCGACGAAACCGCGTTCGAACTCGTCGGCCACATCCAGACGAGCGCCCTGACCAGCGTCGCCAAGGTCGTCACCTGGTTCGGGTCGGGGCTCGCCGTCCACCTGGCCGCGGCGGTCTGCGCCGCCCTGCTCGCCTGGCGCCGGCGCTGGGTCGAGTTCTGGGTCCTGGTCGGCGGAATGGCGATCACCCAGACCGGGATCGACGTGCTCCAGAGCGCCGTCGACCGCCCCCGGCCGCCGGACCCGCTCGCCTCCAGCGCGGGCTCGTCCTTCCCTGGCAGCCAGGCCGCCCATTCGGTCTTCTACCTCTGGCTGGCGATCACGATCGTCCTGCGGCTGCGGCCGGGGATGGCCCGGGCCACGGCGGTCGTCGTCACCGGCTTCGTGCTCACCGCGCTGATCGGTCTTTCCTGCGTCTACCTCGAGGTTCACTACCTCAGCGACGTCAGCGCCGGCTGGGCGCTGGGGGCGGCGGCGTTCTCGCTCAGCGCCGCGGTCGGGCTGGTCGTCTCGCAAGTGCGCCAAAATCCAGAGAAGTGACTCTCTACGCGCTGACCGACCTCGGCCACCAGTACCTGCTCTACGGGATCGCCGGGGTGGTCTGCCTGGCCATCTTCGTGACCCTGATCCTCAGCCCGGCGCTGAGCGCCTACGGGCGGGTCTGGGAGAAGGCGGCGGCGGGCTTCCTCTCGCTCTTCGTCCTCGCCGCGCTGGTGATCGGCGGCGTCGTGATCGGGTTGGCGGTCGTCTACTACTACACGGACATCGTCAACTTCCTGAACGGCACCTGACGCTGCGCGGGGCGGTGTCCTCGGTCGGCCAAATAGCGCTGCTATTCGGCCTTCCTGCGTCATAGCCCCGCTTGGTCAGGCGCCGTCAGGGATGCATCCGGATAATGGCCGGATGCCCAGTTCCACCAGCAGCGAGCGCGCGGGGCTGCTCGACGCGCTTTCCGAGGCGGTCGAGTCCGGTGCGGGGCTGCCCGCGGTTGCCCGCGCGGCGGCGCGGCTGCTCGACGCCAGCGTCGCCCTGATCGACCGCTCCAGCGCGGTTCTCGCGGTGGCCGGCGCCTCCTCCGACCAGGAGCAGAAGCTGCTCTCCGGCGGGCAGGGGGTGACGACGGTCGAGCTGCGGGTCGCCGACACCGCCGTTGGCGAGCTGCGCTACCGGGCGAAAGAGGCGCCGGACCCGGTGATCGCGCGGATGGTGACGACGCTGCTGGCGCTGGAGCTGGAGCGCTCGCGCTCGCCCGAGTGGGAGAGCGAGGAGGCGGCCGGGGCCTTCGTCCGCGCCGTCCTGCAGCGCGACGTGACGGACCGCCGCGACATCGTCGCCCAGGCCTCCGAGCTCGGTGCCGACCTCGACCGCGGCGCCGGGGTCGTCGTCCTGCGCGCGGCGCCGCGGGCGGCGCAGACGGGCGAGTGGCGCGAGCGGGTCCTGGTCCTGGCCCAGCGCGCCCTGCGCGCCCTGGCGCCCGGCTCGCTGGCCGCCAGCGACGGCGGCGAGGCGGCGGCCGAAGTCGTCGCGATCGTCCCCGCCGAGGACGACGAGCGCCTGGCCCGGGCCGCCGCCGGGCTCTCGCGTGAGCTCGACGACAGCCTCTCCGGCTTCCACCTGACGACCGGCCGCAGTCGCCGCTGCGCCGATCCGGTCGACCTCTACCGGGCCGGCAGCGAGGCGCACCTGGCGGTCAACGTCGGCGAGGCCGAGGGCCGGGCGACGATCGCCTTCGAGGACACCGGCGCCTACCGCCTGCTGCTGCCGGCGATGAGCGAGGACCCGGCCGAGCTCGAACGCTTCTACGCCGAGACGGTCGAGCCGCTGGTCGCCTACGACGACCAGTACGAGACCGAGCTCGTCGCCACGGTCGAGGCCTACCTCGACAACGACGGCAACGTCGCCGCCACCGCCAAACAGCTCTTCACCCACCGCCACACGATCCGCTACCGCCTCGAGCGCGTCCGCGAGCTCTGCGGCCACGACGTCAGCGCGACCGAGGGCCGCGAGAAGCTGGGCCTTGGCCTGAAGGCGATGCGGGTCCTCGGCATCGCCTCCCCCCGCGGCCCGGCGATGGAGCCCGGCGCCAAGGGCGGCAAGGTGACGCGTACGACGGAGGAGTAGGGGCTCGGTCGAACTGGCAATTCCGGGGAGAGGACTTGAACCCCTGCTTCCTGGACCAAAACCAGGCGTGCTACCGACTACACCACCCCGGATCGGGGGTCGAGCGTAGCGCCGCGGGAATCGAAAGGGCAATTGAGCACCGTATGGGTGCTCAACTACCCACTGACATTCTTGATTGGTGTGGCCTCGGCTTCCGCCTCACCGCGGCCTGCGGCCTGAGCGCTGGCGCCGAAGCTGAGGAGGCGGCCGCCGAAGGCGATCGCGCAGGCGGCGAACCAGGCCCAGCCGAGAGCGAGGCCACCGAGCACGTCGCTGAGCCAGTGGACGTCGAGGAAGACGCGGCTGAGGGCGACGGCGACCGCGATGCCGACGGCGACGCCGGCCAGGGCCGGCCAGGATCGGCGCCCCCACCAGCGGCCGGCGACGAGGGCGAAGGCGGCCCATGAGGCGGCGGCGGTGGAGGTGTGGCCGCTGGGAAACGAGGGCCCGAGGGTCGCGGCGACGGCCTCGAGTTCCGGGCGGGCGCGATCGACGAGCTGCTTGATCGCCTCGGTGAGGAGCTTGTCGCCGAGGATCACCGCGACGAGGAACGGCACCACCCAGCGGCTGCGGGTGCGGGCGATCTCGATGCCCGCGACCACGATCGCGACGACGACCACGGTCACGGTCTCGCCCATGTAGGTGACCACGGTGAGGGCGTCGTGCGTCCAGGCGCTTCCGTGGCGGTCGCCCCACTCCGCGACGCTGCTGTCGAGGCCGGCGAGCACGTCGGTGCTGCGCACGACCACCGCCAGCAGGGCCAGCACCACACCCCCGAGGAGGACGACGAAGAGCGCCAGCGTGAGTGCGAGTCCCGTGGCCTTCTCCGGGTCGAGCCGCCCCGCCCGCGCCGCGCGCCGGCCAACCGTGCCGGTCGCGTGTTCGCCGGCCTCGCGCGCCACCTCGACGACGGCGGGCGCGGCAGCGCCGGGATAACGGCGCGTCAGAAAGGCGGCCCCGAGCCCCGCGGGCACGGCGATCAGGAGGAGGACGAAAAATGGCATCAGAAGGAGGGATTACCCGCTGAACTCGATCGTGAGCGGGAATTGGTTAGAAGAACCGATGCATAGTAGGAGCGCGCCTGGGTACTAGGCACCGCGTGGCGGTCGAGGAGAGATCACGAACGGCGTCTGCGCCTGCGAGCGAGCGGTCCCACGACCGCCATGCGGTCCCGGTCTTCGAGGCACGCCCAGGCGGGCTCGCCGACCGCTTCGCCGCCAGGTTCGACTCCCGCCATCCCGCTCTCGTCTTCTTCCTCGCGCTGCTGACCGGCTTCCTGCTGCTCGCCGCCGCCTCGATCCTCCTGGCGCTGCTGGTTGTGCACGTCGTGCTCCCCGCCGGCGGGCTCGGGTTCGAAGGCACGGACGAGGGCGTCAACGACACCTTCGCCGAACACCGCACCGGCACCCTGACGACGATCGCCGAAGTCGGCTCGCAGGTCGGCGGCGCCCCGGTCCTGCCGATCGTCGTCGGCATCGTCGCCCTCGTCTGCGCCTTCATGCGCCGCTGGCTGATCGCGGCCTTCGCCGCCTTCGTGCTGGCCGTCGAGTCGGCCACCTACCGCGTCACCTCCCTCGCCGTCCCCCGCGACCGCCCCTCGGTCCACCGCCTCGAAGACCTGCCGGTCGACGCCAGCTACCCCTCCGGCCACACCGCCGCCTCGGTCGCGGTCTACTCTGGCCTGGTCCTGCTGCTCACCACCCGCTTCACCAGCAGCCTGAAGAAGGCGCTGGCCTGGACCGCCGCGATCCTCCTCACCACCTTCGTCGCCCTCTCGCGCATGTACGAGGGGATGCACCATCCGCTCGACGTCGCCGGGGGCATCCTGATCGGCATCGGGGCGATCCTCGTCCTGCTGTTCGCCTGCCGCGCCGCCGGCGCCACCGCGGAGAGGCGCTCGTGCGCATGAAGGTCGCGGTCGTCGCGCATGCCGGCAAAACGTTCGGGGGCGGGCTGCCGGAGCTGCGGCGCACGCTCGCCGAGGCGGGCGTCTCAGAGCCGCTGTGGACCGAGGTGCCGAAGAGCAAGCGGGCGCCGGCAGCGGTCGCCCAGGCGCTGGAGGACGGCGCCGAGCTGATCCTCGCCTGGGGCGGGGACGGGATGGTGCGCCGCTGCCTCAACGCGCTCGAAGACACCCAGGTCCCGCTGGCGATCGCCCCGGCGGGGACCTCGAACCTGTTCGCCACCAACCTCGGCATCGAGCGCGACGTCGCCAAGGCGGTCCAGGTCGCGCTCCACGGCGACCGCCGCAAGCTCGACGTCGGCCGCTTCGACGGCGAGCGTTTCGGGGTGATGGCCGGGGCCGGCTTCGACGCGGCGATGATCAAGGGCGCCGACGACCTCAAGGACCGGCTCGGGCGCGCGGCCTACGTGCTCGGCGGGGCCGCGAAGCTGAACGCTCCCGGCTTCGAAGCGAAGATCGAGATCGACGGCACCTGCTGGTACAAGGGCCCGGCCAGCTGCATCCTGGTCGGCAACCTCGGCGAACTGTTCGGCGGCATCGAGGTGTTCGCCGACGCCCGTCCCGACGACGGCCTGCTCGACGTCGGGGTGCTCACCTCCGAGGGGCCGGTGAAGCTGGTCCGCGCCGCCGCCCGGACCGCGCTCGGCGATGCGCAGAAGTCGCCGTTCGTGCGGGTCACCCAGGGGCGCAAGGTGCGGGTCAAGCTCGACCGCAAGGTCCGCTACGAGCTCGACGGGGGCGACCGCAAGAAGGTCAAGTCATTCAAGGTCAAAGTCGAACCCGCGGCCATCACCGTGTGCGTCCCGGGCGCGGCACAGAAAGGGAGTGCAGCGAGATGAAGACCGACATGGGGACGGGTTCCAGGGATCTGGGGGACAAGGCGAAGCAGGGGGGCCACGAACTCGCGCACGCGAAGACGCTCGGCTGGCTCGCGCGGGCGGGGCTCGTCGCCCGCGGCGTGGTCTACGGGATCATCGGCATCCTGGCGCTGAAGCTGGCGCTCGGCGACGGCGGCAAGGCGACCGATCAGGAAGGCGCGCTGCAGACGATCGCCCACCAATCGTTCGGCGAGCTGCTGCTCGTCCTGGTCGCGATCGGGCTCGGCGGCTACGCGCTCTGGAGGCTGATCCGGGCGGCCGTCGGCCACGGCGCCGAACAGGAGGACAGCACCTTCGAGCGCTTCTCGGCTCTGGACAGCGGCATCGCCTACGGGATCCTCTGCATCGCCGCCATCCAGATCCTCACCTCCTCGGGTGGCGGAGGAGGGTCGCCGAAGCAGACGACCGGTGGAGTCCTCGACTGGACGGGCGGCACCATCCTCGTCGGCATCGCCGGCGCGATCCTGATCGGCGTCGCCCTCTACCAGGCCTACAAGGGCCTGGCGAGGAAGTTCCTCGAGGACGCCAAGACGGGAGAAATGAGCGAGGCGGTCGAGAAGGCCTACACCGCGCTCGGCGTCGTCGGGATCGTCGCCCGGGCGGTGATCTTCGCGCTGATCGGCTACGGGCTGGTCAAGGCCGCGGTCGACTACAACCCGAAGGAGGCGATCGGTCTCGACGGCGCCCTCCGCGAACTCGCGCATGCCTCCTACGGCCCCCTTCTGCTGGGCGCCGTCGCCGCCGGGCTGATCGTGTTCGGCCTCTACTCGATCGTCGACGCTCGCTACCGCAAGGTGTAGCCAGGTCGCCCGCAGGATTCGTCCGCCGGGCGACTTACTGTCTTCGGCATGGAGATCGGAGGAGCATCGCTTGATCCAGAGGTCCGCGAGGGCCTGAGCCGCAGCTGGAAGGCGCTGATGTTCGTCGGCGTCGCCGCGATCGTGCTCGGCTGCATCGCGATCCTGGTCCCGGCCGTGGCCGCCGTCGGAACCGCGATCTTCATCGGCTGGCTGCTGCTGTTCGTCGGCATCGTCCTCGTCGCAGCGGCGTTCTCGGCGCACTCGATCGGGACCGTGGTGCTGCGGCTTGCCTGGGCGATCCTGACCGTGATCATCGGCCTCTGGCTGATCGTCGAACCCCACAACGGCACCCTGACGCTGACCCTGGTGCTGGGCATCTACTTCCTCTTCATGGGACTGACCCGGACCGCGATCGCCTTCATCGCCCGCGGCGAGCCCAACGCCGGCCTCCTCGGCCTCAGCGGAATCGCCGGCATCCTGATCGGCGTCCTGATCCTCGCCAAGTTCCCGAGCAGCGCCGACTGGGCGATCGGTCTCCTCGTCGGCATCGACCTCATCTTCGCCGGCTGGACGCTGACTTCCGTTGCACTGCTCGGCAAAGACCTCGCGAAGCGCGCCTGAGCACATACGATTCGCGGGTGAGCCCGCCCCTGGTTCTCGTCATGGCAGCGGGGCAGGGGACGCGGATGCGTTCCTCCACCCCGAAGATGCTGCACCCCGTCTGCGGGCGACCGATGGTCGCCTGGCCGATCGTCGCTGCGCGCGAAGCCGGCGCCGGCCGGGTCGCCGCGATCGTCTCGCCCGGCCGTGACCTCTCCGCCGGCCTGCCCGAGGGTGTCGAGACGGTCGAGCAGCCGGTCTCCGACGGCACTGGCGGCGCGATCCGCGCCGCGCTGGGGCTGATCGAGGAGAGCGGCGCCGGGACCGTGCTGGTCCTCTCCGGCGACGTGCCGCTGATCTCGACCGAGACGATCGCCGCGCTGCTGGAGGCGCACGAGTCCTCCGAGGCGGCGGCGACGATGCTGACGATCGAGCTCGACGATCCCGGCTCCTACGGCCGCGTCGTCCGCGACGACGACGGCTGGGTCGAGCGGGTCGTCGAGGCCAAAGCCGACGGCGACGCCGAGCCCTGGCAGCTGGAGATCCGCGAGATCAACGCCGGCACCTACGCCTTCGACGCCGGCCCGCTGGCGACCGCCCTGCGCGGGCTCTCCAACGACAACGCCCAGGGCGAGTACTACCTGCCCGACGTCTTCCCGGCGCTGCGCGAGGCCGGCCTCGCGGTCGCCGCCCACCGCGCCGACGACCTGGCGGTGACGATGGGGATCAACAACCGCGTCGACCTCGCCGCCGTCGAGGCCGAGGCCCGCCACCGCCTGCTCGAGGCCCACATGCTCGCCGGCGTCACCGTCGTCGACCCCGCCTCGACCTGGATCGACGCCGGGGTCGAGATCGCCGCCGACGCGCGCGTCGAGCCCGGCACCACCCTGCGCGGCGCCACCCAGGTCGGCGAGGGCGCCGTCGTCGGCCCGCTCAGCACCCTGATCGAGTGCTCGGTCGGCGCCGGCTCCCAGGTGCTCCACTCCTACCTGGTCGAGTGCGACGTGCGCGAGGGCTGCTCGGTCGGACCCTTCGCCTACCTGCGCCCCGGCGCCCTGCTCGGGGACGGCGCCAAGGCCGGCACCTTCGTCGAGATCAAGAACTCGCACGTCGGCGAGGGGACCAAGGTCCCGCACCTCGCCTACGTCGGCGACACCGACATCGGCCCCGGCAGCAACCTCGGGGCCGGCACGATCACCGCAAACTACGACGGTTTTCACAAGAACCGAACGACGATCGGCCGCGACGTCCGCATCGGCGTTGACACGATGCTGATCGCACCGGTAGAAGTCGGCGACGCCGCCTACACTGGCGCTGGCGCAGTGATCAAGGACGACGTGCCCGATGGGGCTCTCGCCGTCAGTGAGAACGCGCAACGGAACATCGACGGATACGCCGCTCGCAAGGCGGCCGAGATGCGAGAGGACGAAACCGCGTGAGCATGATCGAGGAGCGCCCGCAGGTGGGCACCGGCATCGACCACGACTACACGAAGAAGATGATGGTCTTCGGCGGTCGCTGTTCGATGGACCTGTCCGCCAAGGTCGCCGGCAAGCTCGGCCTCGACCTCGGCCAGGTGACGCTGAAGACCTTCGCCGACGGCGAGGTCTACTGCCGCTACGAGGAGTCGATCCGCGGCGCCGACGTCTTCCTCGTGCAGTCGACCTGCGCCAACGAGGCCGAAGGGATGACGCCCAACGACGCGCTGATGGAGCTGCTGACGATGATCGACGCGGCCCAGGGCGCCTCCGCCCACCGGATCATCGCCGTGCTGCCCTGGTACGGGTACGCCCGCCAGGACAAGAAGTCCGCCCCGCGCGAGCCGATCTCCGCCCGCATCGTCGCCAAGTGCCTCGAGGGCGTCGGCGTCGACCGGGTCCTCACCATGGACCTCCACGCCGGCCAGGTCCAGGGCTTCTTCCACGTGCCGGTCGACCACATGACCGCGATGCCGATGCTGACCCAGTGGTTCATCGACCAGGAACTGAAGGACGAGCTGGTGATCGTCTCGCCCGACGCCGGCCGGGTGAAGACCGCGCGCAACTTCGCCCGCCGGATCGGCACCCAGTGGGCGGTGATGGAGAAGGAGCGCCCCGCCCAGGCGGTCGCCGAGATCGGCTACGTGGTCGGCGACGTCGAGGGCAAGACCGCGGTCCTCGTCGACGACATGATCGCCACCGCCGGCACCCTCTGCGCCGCCGCCCAGACCGTGCTCGACGAGGGCGCGGCGCGGGTGATCGCCTGCGCGACCCACGGCGTCTTCTCCGGCCCCGCCTACGAGCGGCTCGCCGACTCGGCGATCGAGCAGATCGTCGTCACCGACACCCTGCCGCTGCGGCCGGGCGCCCCGGACAACATCACCGTCCTCTCGACCGCCAGCACCTTCGCCGACTCGATCCGCCGCATCTTCACCGACGACTCGGTGAGCGAGATCTTCGCCGGCGAGAACCAGCTGTTCTGAGCGCCAGGCCCTCAGAGGGGCGCAAGCTGCGCCTGGTCGGCCACAAGGGGGCGGATCTGATCGCGCCGGGGAACACGGTCGAGAGCTTCCACGCCGCGGCCGCGGCGGGCGTCGACACGATCGAGATGGACGTCCTCTGGCTGCCGGACTCCCACCTGCCGCTGGAGCAGCGGGCGCCGCTGGTGATCGCCCACGACTGGGAGGACGCCGAGCGGCGCACGCCCCTGAAGCTGACCGAGGCGCTCGACGCCTTCCTCGAGGCGCCGCTGCGGAACGTCGAGATCGACCTCGACGTCAAGCTGCCCGGCAGGGAGGAGGAGCTGGTCGAGGCGCTCCGCGAGCGCGGCCTGGTCGAGCGCTCGATGATCTCGACGATGGAGATGCACACGCTGCGCCGGGTCCTCGAACTGGAGCCGAAGCTGCGGCGCGGCTGGACCTATCCCAAAGTGACCAAGGACTGGAGCCGCAAGCGCTGGGCGAAGGGACCGATGTTGGCGGCGATGGTGGCGATGCGCCACCGCCTACCCGGCCTGGCCGCCGAAAAGCTGCCGCAGTTCGGGGTCGAGGCGATGTGGGTCTACCACTCACTGGTCACCGCGCGTCTGGCGCGGATCTGCGACCTCGCCGGGGTCGAGCTGATCGCCTGGACCGTCGACGACGCGGCACGGATGGAGAAGCTGGTCGCCGCCGGCGTCCACGGCCTCGTCTCCAACGACCCCCGCCTGTTTCAGCGACTCTCCTGAGTTCGTCTGTTCCTTATCCGTCCCTGGGAACGAAAAGGAACAGGCGAATGGGCTAGACGACGCCGGGGGTGGCGCCCGGGGGGGTCGTCTTGCCGCGGCCGCGGCCTTTGACCTTGACCGCGGACTCGAGGTCCTCCTGGCTGAAGCCGCCGACGACCTCGCCTTCGAGGGCGTAGCGGTAGAGGGCGACGCCGAAGATGCCGTTGAGCGCACGGGAGACGAGCAGCGCGATCGCCAGCACCAGGGCGCCGATCACGACCAGCACGGCGCCCGCGAAGGCGGCCGAGGACCAGACGGCGATCCCGGCGGCGATCAGGATTCCGGCCGGCAGCACGCCGAGCAGGAAGACCGCCGCGCCGATCGCGATGTTGCCGGTGATCTGCTGGCCCCAGCGCTCGCGGAAGAGCGAGGCCGAGCGCTTGATCGTCTCGAACGGGCCGGTGCCCTCGATCGCGATCACCGGGACCGCTAGGAAGGTGACGAGCGTCCAGGCCATCCCGACCAGGCGGGCGGCGATCGTGCCGAGCGTCCCGCCCTGGTTTTCGAGCAGGCCCATGACCAGGCTGATCGCGGCGGAGACCGCCGCCCAGCCGCTGATCTGGGCGATGCGGCTGCGCGAGACGGCGAGCCCGTCGGAGACGGTCGCCTCCTGGCCGCGGAAGATCATGTCGGCGCAGGCGGCGAGGCCGACGCTGAAGTAGAAGCCGACGAAGCTGAGGACGTAGACGCCGATGACGATGATCGGGATCGCGCCGGCGACCTGGTCTTCCTCCCAGAGGTACAAGCCTGGGCCGAGGGTGACGATCGCCAGCAGCGTCGTCGCGACGCCGCCGTAGAGCGGGAAGCGGATCAGGGACGGGTGTTCTTTGAGGAGCCCCCAGCTTTTCTTGGTCAGGCCCCAACCGCGTTTGATCCTGCGCATCCCTCTCCTCCTCGGTTTCGTCTGCTGCTCAGGTGGTTTCGGCAAGTCCGGGCACGCGCTTGACTCCGCGCTCTTCGAAGTACTCCCACTCCAGCTCGCCGAGCTCGGTCGCCGGCGCATCGGCGTAGACCCACTCGCGGGCGATCCGGTGCCAGTTGCGCTTCGCCCGCAGCTGGCCGAGCACGGCGACGACGCCGATTTCCATCCGCCGCCCCATCAGCTCCTCGGCCGGCAGCGACTCGCGCCGCATCAGGTCGAAGTACTCCGAGCGCGGGTCGTTGGTCGCCTCGATGATCTTCATCACCCGCCGCGGGGTGATCTCCAGGTCGCGGTCCTCCATCACGAACCAGCCGCCGACGACGCGCATGTGCTCGAGTAGCCGCTCGGCGTCGAGCTTCGAGGGCTTCTTGACGAAGCCGAGGTCGTGGAGCGCCTGGCGGAAGGCCTCGGGGTCGTTGCGCGAGGCGGCGTCGAAGGCCCGCTGCTCGAGCAGGATCTGCTCGCGGTCGAGCTTCTTCGTCATCCCGAAGTCGAGGAAGGCGACGCGGCCGTCGTCCATCAGGATGTAGTTGCCGGGATGGGGGTCGGCGTTGAAGTGCTGCAGGTGGTAGATCGAGCCGAAGCTGCCGCGGAAGACGATCTCGCCGAAGCGACTGCGCTCCTCGTGGGGCAGCTTCTTGATCTCCTCGAAGCCGCTGCCGCTGACGAGCTCGGTGACGAGCACGCGCCGGCGGGAGAGCCGGGTGATGACTTCCGGTACGTAGATGAAGGGGTGGCCGCGGTAGGCGCGGGCGAAGGAGCGCTGGTTCTGCGCCTCGTACTCGTAGTCGAGCTCCTCCATCACCCGCTCGCGGATCTCCTCGGCGATCGCCTTCGCGTCGAGCCCCGGCGCCAGCGCCCGCGCCAGCCGCACCAGGGTGCCGGCGTTGCGCAGGTCGGCGTCGAGCGCCTCGGCGATCCCCGGGTACTGGATCTTCACCGCCACCTGGCGGCCGTCGAGCAGCTCGGCGCGGTGGACCTGGCCGATCGAGGCGGCGGCGAAGGCCTCGGTCTCGAACTCGGCGAAGAGCTCGGAGATCGGTTCGCCGTCGTACTCCTCCTCCAGCACCTTCTCGACTTTCTCCCAGGGCATCGCCGGCGCGTCGGTCCGCAGTTTCGCCAGCTGCTCCTGGTAGATCTCGCGGTACTCCTCGGGGATGAACTCGGTGTCGATGAAGGAGGCGAACTGGCCGAGCTTCATCGCCGCGCCCTTCATCTGGCCGAGCGCCCCGACCATCTTCATCGCCGTCTCCAGGTGGCGCTGCTCGAGCCGCTCTTTGCTCTGCTCCTCGGAGCGGCCGACGTTGGTCGCCTTGGTGCCGGCGTAGCGGGCGCCCTGCACGCCGACGATCGAGCCCAGCTTGGCGGAGCGGCGAACCCGCCCCTTGGGGATCTTCGAATCGTCGGCCATCCAGGTCGAAGGGTGTCACAGGCCCGTCTGGGGCGAGTTCTCTATCCTCTCCCGTCCGATGGCCAGCAAACGCTCCACCCTCAAAGCCGCACCGCGCGCCGACTTCGGTTCGCGATCCTCGCGCCGCATGCGCCGCGAGGGCATCGTTCCGGGCGTCGTCTACTCGGGCGGCTCGGAGGCAGAGCCCTTCCAGGTCGTGGAACGGGACGTGCGCAACGTCCTCAGCGAGGGCGCCGCTCTCTTCGATCTCGAGATCGAGGGCAGCAAAGCCGTCCCGGTCGTGATCAAGGAGGAACAGCACCATCCCGTCCGCGGCAGCATCCAGCACCTCGACCTGATGCAGGTGAAACTCGACGAGGCGATCCAGGCCGAGGTCGTGCTCGAGCTCGAGGGCGTCGAGGTCGCGCCCGGCGTCAAGGGCGGCGGCGTGCTCGAGCACGTCACCCGCGAGATCACGATCGAAGCGCTGCCGACCCAGATCCCGGACAACATCGTCGTCGACGTCTCCGCGATGGAGATCAACGACACCCTGCAGCTCTCGACCGTCACCCCGCCCGAAGGCGTCAAATTCGTCGCCGACGACCCCGAGGAGGTCACCATCGTCACCCTCTCGCCGCCGCGCGTCGAAGAGGTCGCCCCCGAGGTCGAGGAGGAGACCGAGGTGGTCGGCGAGGGCGAGGACGGCGAGGCCGCCGAGGGCGAGGGCGGCGACTCCGACGGCGGCGAGGGCGAGTAGCTCCTGTCGCTGTTCCGCCGCCGCGACGGCGGCGAGCAGGGCGACCGCATCCTCATCGTCGGGCTCGGCAACCCCGGGCCCGAGTACGAGCGCACCCGCCACAACGTCGGCTTCGCGGTCGCGAGCGAGCTGGCCGCGCGCTGGGAGCTGCCGAAGCCGAAACAGAAGTACAACGGGGTGATCTCCGAAGGGAGGACCGGCCCGGGCGGGCCGCGGGTGGCGCTGCTGCAGCCGCGCACCTACATGAACGAATCCGGCACCTCGGCCGGCCCCGCGCGCGGCGCGCTCAAGGTGCCGCTCGACCGGGTCGTCGTCGTCCACGACGAGATCGACCTGCCGTTCGGCGAGATCCAGCCCCGGCTCGGCGGCGGCCTCGCCGGCCACAACGGCCTCAAGAGCCTCAAACGCGGCTTCGGCGACGCCGAGTTCTGGCGGGTCCGGGTGGGGGTGGGGCGGCCCGACTCGACCGACCCGGAGATCGTCTCCGGCTACGTCCTCGGCCGCTTCAGCGAGCCGAAGGCGGAAGTCGAGGGGCTCGTCGCCGCGGCCGCCGAGGAGACCGAGCGCCTGGTCGAACGAATAGCGTCCGAGGCATGAGTGCAGAGAGCGGCGCCGCCGCCGGGAACGAGGTCACCAGCTACGCGGTCGACGAGCAGGGAATCGCGGTCATCCGCCTGCAGCGGCCCCAGGCCCGCAACGCGATCGACACCCAGATGCTGCTCGAGCTGCTCGAGCACCTCGCGGTCGCCCGCGGCGACGAGGCGGTGCGGGTGCTGGTGATCAGCTCCGCCGACAACCTCGGCCTCTCCGCCGGCGCGGACGTGCGGGAGCAGCTCGACGACGAGGGCAAGGTCCGCCGCATGCAGCTCTTCGCCGACCTCTACGACCAGGTGGTCGAGTTCCCGAAGCCGACGATCGCCGTCTGCCACGGCGACGTCGTCGGTGGCGGCGCCGAGATCGCCGTCGCCTGCGACATGCGCCTCGGCGGCGCCAACCTGCGGATGCGCTTCCCCGGCGCCGCCCTCGGCGTCCCGGTCGGCCCGGCCCGCCTCGTCACCCTCTGCGGCCTCGCCGCCGCCAAGTACCTGCTGCTCAGCTCGCGGACCGTGGGCGCCGACGAGGCGCTGCGCCTCGGTCTCGTCAACCGCGTCGCCCCCGCCGCCGGGACCGAGCAGGCCGCCCTGGATCTCGCCGCCGAAGTCGCCGCCCATCCGCCCGAGGCGACCGCCCAGCTGAAGCGGATGCTGCACGAGTGGGACGACGTGGTCGGCCGCTCAGCCCAGGAGGGCCGCGGCCAGGTCGAGTGGCAGCGCTCCGGGCCGGGCCTGCCCACGCGCGACTGAGAACTCGGCTGTCTTTGACTTGAGGGCGCCCGCGGGCGAGACTGCCGGCGCCGATGGCGGACGTACGCGCAAAGCCACCTCGCGAGGAAGCGAAACCGAACTCGCCGGTCCGCTGGATTCCGGCCGACCAAAAACGGGGCAAGCCCAAGTCCGGCATCGGGCTCTGCCTCTCCGGCGGTGGCTACCGGGCGATGCTGTTCCACGTCGGCGCCCTCTGGCGGCTGAACGAGCTCGGCTACCTGAAGCAGCTGACCCGCGTCTCCAGCGTCTCCGGCGGCTCGATCGCGGCGGCGGTCCTCGGCCAGCGCTGGCGGAAGCTCGAGTTCAAGGGGGTGGGTCCCGAAGGGCACCCGGTCGCCGCCAACCTCGAGGCGGAGGTGGTGGCCCCGCTCCGCTCCCTCGCCGCGAGCACGCTGGACGTGCCCGCGGTACTCACCGGCATGCTGCTGCCGGGCACGACGATCAGCACCAGGCTCGCCGCCGCCTACCGCCGCCACCTCTTCGGCGGCGCCACCCTGCAGGATCTGCCGAGCGACGCGGACGGCCCGCGCTTCGTGATCAACGCGACCAACCTGCAGTCGGGGGTGCTCTGGCGCTTCTCGCGCCCCTACATCGCCGACTACCGGGTCGGGATGATCTCCGAACCGATGGTCGGCCTGGCCGATGCCGTCGCCGCCTCCTCCGCCTTCCCGCCGATCCTGGCGCCGGCGCGGTTCCGGTTCGCCGAGGACCAGTACGACCCGGACAGTGGCGAAGACCTGCAGACGCCGCCCTTCACCACCCGTCCCACCCTGGCCGACGGCGGCGTCTACGACAACCTCGGGCTGGAGACGGCCTGGAAGTCCTGCAAGACGGTTCTGGTCAGCGACGGCGGCGGCGCGATGGAACCCGACGGCGGCAAGTTCGGACCCTTCAAGGGCTATCGCTGGCGCGACTGGGGGACGCAGATGGTGCGGGTGACGACGGTGATCGACAACCAGGTGCGGAGCCTGCGCAAACAGCAGACGGTCGCGGGCTATCAGGCCCCCGAGGACTCCGAGGAACACCGGCTCGGGACCTACTGGGGGATCCGCAGCGACATCGCCAACTTCGAGCTGCCGACCAGCATGGAAGCGCCCTACGAAGAGACGCTGAAGCTGGCAAGGGTGGCGACCCGGCTGGCCCGCCTCGACGCGGCCACCCAGGAGCTGCTGATCAACTGGGGCTACGCGATCTGCGACGCGGGGATGCGGAAATGGGTGGACGAGCACCTGCCGACCCCGCCCGGGTTTCCGTATCCGAATCGCCCTCTTACTAGATAATTTATATATAAGAAGCGACTTAATACGCTAAGATCGGCATAGATTATCTATTTAATGAGGTAGTTATCGCAATGAGGAGCTTTCAGGATCCCGATCGGACTTTCGCCGGAATGCCTGCTTCCTTGGGCGTGATTCTGAAAGGCGTCGATCGGGGCAGTGGCCGACAGCAGCTGTACGAAGATCAGGTGCCCGAACTGCTGCGCGGGCTTGCGCAGCAGACGAAGATCGAGTCGATCACGGCCTCGAACGCGATCGAGGGCGTCGAGGTAGATCCGGACCGGGCGGAGAGCCTCGCCGGCGCGGAGCCGCCGCGCTTTCGCAATCGCAGCGAGAGGGAGTTTGCAGGCTATGCCGATGCCCTCGACGGACTGATGCGGGACGAACGCCTCGAGCCCCTGGGCGTTCCCCGTCTGCTGGAGCTTCACCGGAGGATGCTCGCGCACACCGGTACTCCCGGCGGCTATCTGAAGCGCGAGGACAACCAGATCGCCAACCGCGAACCTGACGGGACGACGCGGATCATCTTCCGGCCGCCCTCCTGGCGGGAGACCGAGGGTTTGCTCTCGGGCCTCTGCGCCGGCTACCGGTACACGCTCGAGAGCATGGCCGTGCATCCCCTGATCGCCCTCTCGGCCTTCATCCTCGACCTGCTCGCGATCCATCCTGTGCCCGACGGGAACGGACGCATGGCGCGGCTGGCGACGACCCACGAGCTGCTGCGGCTCGACTACGGGGTCGCCCGCTACGTCAGCGTCGAGCAGCGGATCTACGAGTCGCGGAACGCCTACTACACGGCGCTCGAACAGTCCCAGCGCGGCTGGCACGAGGGAACGCACTCGATCTGGCCCTGGGCCGAGTACCTGATCGAGGTCCTCGCCGAGGCCTACGGGGATTTCGAAAGCCGGGTCGCCGCGGGGAGGGGGTCGGAAGCCGGCGGCAAGCAGGAGCGGATCCGTCGCTGGGCGCTGGACGAAGCCCCGGCCGAATTCAAGATCCGGGACGTGCGCCGGGCGATCCCGGGGGTCAGCGATCCGACGATCCGGCTCGCCCTTCGCGCGCTCCGGGACGAAGGCCGGCTCGAAGTCGAACGCGTTGGCAGGGGCGCGAGTTGGCGCCGCCGCGAGCGGGGCGCGACCGAGCCCTAGAATCGATCGCCGCGCCCTGGATCGCCGATCCGGGCGTTTTCGCTGCCCCATGAGCCTGCGTCCCCTGATCGACATCGCCGCCGAGAACGAGCGCGTGCACGCGCTCGCGGCTCGGGTGCGGGCGGCGGCCGACGGGGGGGCGGGGGAGACGGTGCGGGCCTCGACGATGCTGCGGCCCCTGCTGGTGGCGGCGCTGCTGGAGGACGATCGCGGGCTGGCCGACCGGCCGGCGCTGATGGTCGCCCCGGACGACCGCTCCGCCCGCGACCTCGCCGCCGACCTGCGCTCCTACCTGGCGCCGCGCCGGGTGCGTCTCTACCCCTCGCGCGGCACCGGCTACGCCTCGCACGTGACGCCGCCGCCACACCTCGTCGGCCTGCGGATCGACGCCCTCGACGCGCTCGGCTCCGAGCCCGACGCGGTCGTCGTCGCCTCGGCGACGGCGCTGGCCGAGGCGGTCCCGGACGCCTCCCTGCGCCCGGCCGGGTTCGCGATCGCGCTGGAGGAGGAGATCGAGCTCGACGCCGTCTCCGGCGACCTCGTCGCCGCCGGCTACGAACGGGTCGAGCAGGTCGAGGAGCGGGGGCAGTTCGCGGTCCGCGGCGGCATCCTCGACGTCTACCCGGCGACCGAGGAGCGGGCGGTGCGGATCGAGCTGTTCGGCGACGAGGTCGAGTCGATGCGCTGGTTCTCGACCTTCACCCAGCGCTCGCTCGGCGACGCGGAGCGGGTCGAGCTGGCGCCGGCGGCCGAGCTCGACGCCGAGCATCGCGAAGTCGCCGAGCTGGCGGCGATGGCCGCCGAGGAGGAGGGCAACGAGTCCCCCAACCTCGCCGAAGCGCTGCCCCTCGAGCACTTCCAGGCGCCCCTGGAGCTGGTCCCCGAGGCCGCCGCGGTGGTCCTCGTCGGCTCCGAGGAGATCGAGCCGGCGCTCCGCGACCACTGGGAGGACGTGACCACGGCGATGCACGCCGACGACGCCCAGCACCTCTACGTCGACGTCGCCGAGCCGCTGCAGGCGCGCGCCGCGCTCGCCCTGACGGCAGCCGGCGAGGACGACGAAGACGCCTTCCGAGCCGCCCGAGCCGAGTCCCCGGCACGCAGCGTCAAAGAGGCCGAGGGCGAGCTGGAGAAACTGGTCCGCTCCGGCTACCGCACGGTCGTCGCCTTCGAGAGCCGCGGCGAGGCCGAGCGCACCCGCTACGGCCTCGACCGCCTCGACGCCCGCCTGCTCGAAGGCGGCCGCGTCTCCCCGGAACCCGGCCTCGCCTTCGCCGAGGCGCGGCTGCGCGAGGGCTTCGTCAGCCCGGAGCTGAAACTCGCCGTCTATCCCTTCCGCCGCCTCGTCCACCGCCGCCGCACGGAGGAGCCGGCGCCCGGCGGTCGCGGCCGGCTCGCCTTCAGCGAACTGCGGGTCGGCGACTACGTCGTCCACGAGGACCACGGCGTCGCCCGCTTCGCCGGCTTCGAGACCCGCGAGGTCGGCGGCGTCACCCGCGACTACCTCTACCTCGAATACAAGGGCGAGGACCGCGTCTACGTGCCCACCGACCAGCTGGCGAAGCTGAGCCGCTACGTCGGCGCCGGCGGCGAACCGACCCTCTCGGCGCTGGGCGGCAAACGCTGGCAGAACCTGAAGGCGCGGGCGCGGAAAGCGGCGGGCGCCCTGGCCGGCGAGCTGCTCAACCTCTACGCCGAGCGCCGCGCCCGCAAGGGTCACGCCTTCCCGCCCGACGGCGAATGGCAGATCGCGATGGAGACCGCCTTCCCCTACCGCGAGACGGCCGACCAGATGGAAGCGATCGAGGCGGTCAAGGCCGACATGGAGTCGGAGCGGCCGATGGACCGGCTGGTCTGCGGCGACGTCGGCTTCGGCAAGACCGAGGTGGCGCTGCGCGCCGCGGTCAAGGCGGCCTCCGACGGCACCCAGGTGATGGTCCTGGTGCCGACCACGATCCTCGCCCAGCAGCACTACGGCACCTTCCGCGAGCGGCTCGCCGACCTCCCCTTCCGGGTCGAGGGCGTCTCCCGCCTGCGGCCGCAGGCGGAGGTGAAAGCGGTGCTGAAGGACTTCGAGGCCGGCAAGGTCGACGTCCTGATCGGCACCCACCGGCTGCTCTCGCGCGACGTCCGCGCCAAGGACCTCGGCCTCGTCGTCGTCGACGAGGAGCAGCGCTTCGGGGTCAAGCAGAAGGAGCTGCTGCGCCAGCTGAAGCTGAAGGTCGACGTGCTGGCGCTCTCGGCGACGCCGATCCCGCGCACCCTGCAGATGAGCCTCGCCGGGTTGCGCGACATCTCGGTGATCGAGACCCCGCCCGAGGGCCGCCGCCCGGTCCGCACCTACGTCGGCCCCTACGACGAGGACCTGGTAGCCAAGGCGGTCCGGCGCGAGATCGAGCGCGAGGGGCAGGCCTTCGTCCTCCACAACCGGATCGACTCGCTGCCGGAGACGACCGAGCGGCTGCGGGCGCTGGTCCCCGGGGCGCGCTGCCTCGAAGCCCACGGCCAGATGGACGAGCACCAGCTCGAGGAGACGATGCTCACCTTCCTGCGCGGCGAGGCCGACGTCCTGGTGACGACGACCATCATCGAGTCCGGCCTCGACATCCCGACCGCGAACACGCTGATCGTCGAGCGCGCCGACCAGCTCGGCCTCTCCCAGGCCTACCAGATCCGCGGCCGCGTCGGCCGCTCTCGCGAGCGCGCCTTCGCCTACCTGCTCTACCCCTCGGCCGAGGCGCTGACCGAGGAGGCGGCGGCCCGCCTCTCGACCCTCGCCGACCACACCGAGCTCGGCTCCGGCTTTCGGATCGCGATGCGCGACCTCGACATCCGCGGCGCCGGCAACCTGCTCGGCGACGAGCAGTCCGGCCACGTCGCCGCGGTCGGCTTCGAGCTCTACTGCCAGATGATCGACGAGGCGGTCGCCGAGGCGGCCGAGGGGGAGGAGGAGCGGGTCGACGCGCCGGAGCCGGTTCGCCTCGACGTCCCGGTCGACGCCTACCTGCCGGCGAGCTTCGTGCCGTTCGAGGCGGCGAAGATCGACATCCACCGGCGGATCGTCGCCGCCCGGGAGCCGGGCCAGCTGCGGGCGATCCGCGACGAGCTCTCCGACCGCTTCGGGCCGCTGCCGCCGCAGGCCGAGAACCTGTTGAAGCTGCAGCAGGCGCGGATCGAACTGGGGCTGGCGGGCGCCCGCAGCATCGAGTTCCGCGGCGGCAAACTCAGCGTCACCGGGGTCGAACTCGACTCCGAGGCGGCCGGGGTCCTGGCCGGGCAGGTCGAGGGCGCGGTCTACGAATGGCGCGAGCAGACCGCCGCGGTCCGCGTCGCCGGCGATCCCGACGAACGCCTCGCCGCGGTGCTGGCGATGGCGACGGGATTGCGCGAGGCGCGCCGGGCGGCGGAGCCGGCAGCAGCATGAGAAGAGACCTAAAGGCTGCTTAAGGCACCCGTTTTGACTATGCTGCCGGCTTCGTGGGAGCGAAAGCGGGTCAGAGGAGAGAGAAGGCAGCGGGGCGGCAGCGCTTGGCGCTGATCGTGTTCGGCGCGCTCTTCGTGCTGCTCTTCGCCATCTTCGCGATCGCCGAGGGGCTGACCGGGCCGAGCGTTCCGTCCGGCGACGTGGCCCACGTCTCCAACGTCCCGGACGAGTTCGCCAACATCAGCGAAGACCAGATGAAGCGGACCGTTCTGCGCCTTGCCACCACGGGCGAAGAAGCGGCGAAAAAACCGCCGAAGCCGGGCTCGAAAAAATACGAAGAACTGCAGAAAAAAGCGATGACCGAACTCATCGAAGGGGTCTGGATTCGCGGCGAGGGCGAAGAGCTCGGGATCAGCGTCACCGAAAAACAGGTCGAAGACGAACTCGCGGCGATCAAGAAACAGAACTTCCCGACCCCCGCCGCGTACAAAAAATTCCTCGAGGACTCGCATTTCACCCAGGAGGAAGTGAACCAGCTCGTCGAGCTGCAGATCGTCACCAAAGAAATCCAGGCACAGGTCAGCGCCCAGGCGCCCAAACCTTCCGGCGATGCGGTCCAGGCTTACTACGACGCCGAAAAGGAAGCGCAGTTCACGACCAAAGAAAGCCGTGACGTCCGTCTGATCCTGAACGAAGACAAAGGCGAAGTCGAAGCGGCAAAGGTGGCGCTCGAAAAGGACAGTTCGCCGGCGAACTGGAAAAAAGTCGCGAAAAAATACTCGAGCGACCCGACCAGCGGCGCCAAAGGCGGCCTGCAGGAAGGGATCACCGAAGAATTCCTCAAAGGCCCGCTGAAAACGGCGATCTTCGACAGCCCCACCGGCGAACTCATCGGGCCGGTGAGGTTCGAAAAAAACTACGTCCTGGTCGAAGTCGTGAAACTGAACCCGGAAAAAGAGCAGGCCCTCGCCGAAGTGAAGGCCCAGATCGAATCGACGCTGGGACAGCAAGCACAGCAGGAATACCTCTCCGAATTCGTCTCCGACTTCGACACGAAGTGGACGCAGAGGACCGTCTGCGCCGACGCCTTGGCGATGGAAAAATGCGGCAACTACAAGGGCAACGGCCACCCCGCCAGCGCCTCGCCGGCCTGCTACGAAGCCGATCCGAAAACGCCGGCGAAAGAATGCCCCGCGCCGGTGACGCCGATCTCACCCGCCCTGCCGGGCACGGTCACCCCGACCAAACCGAAAGGCGAACCCTTCCCGCAGCGGCCGATTCCGGAAGCCACCGCCGAAACGGGCGAAGAAGTACCCGCCGGGGCGGCGCCGCCGGCCGCCACGCCCGAAGGCGAATAGGCCCCCGGCCACACCGCGTACCGCCGGTGCTGGTGGCAGTAGGGCTTGGCGAAACCCCCGCGCACGTCTGGCGGCACCGGACACTTCGCGGGGCGTCGTCCTCAGTCGGCCAAATGGCGCTGCCATTCGGCCTCCCTGCGTCCTACCCCCGCTCGGTCCGGCACTCGCCAGCCGCACACGCGGGTTTCGCCAAGCCCTACTAGACTGGCGCGCCCGTGAGCACGATTTCCTCGATCCACGCGCGCCAAATTCTCGACTCGCGCGGCAACCCCACCGTCGAGGTGGAGGTCGCGCTGGAGTCGGGTGCCCGCGGCCTTGCGGCGGTCCCCTCGGGGGCCTCGACGGGAGAGTTCGAGGCGGTCGAGCTGCGCGACGGCGGCGAGCGCTGGGCCGGCAAGGGGGTTGGCCGGGCGGTCGCGAACGTCAACGGCGAGATCGCCGCGGCGCTGACCGGTGCGCGGGCGGCCGAGCAGGGCGCCCTCGACCGCACGATGATCGAGCTCGACGGCACCCCCAACAAGGGGCGCCTCGGCGCCAACGCGCTGCTGGGCGTCTCGCTCGCGGCGGCCAAGGCCGCCGCGGCGGACTCCGAGCAGCCGCTCTACCGGTACCTGGCCGAGCTCTACGGCGGCGGCGAGCCGCGCCTGCTGCCGGTGCCGATGATGAACGTGCTGAACGGCGGTGCCCACGCCGACAACTCGGTCGACTTCCAGGAGTTCATGATCGTCCCGGCCGGCGCCGAGAGCTTCTCCGAGTGCCTGCGGGTCGGCGCCGAGGTCTTCCACGCGCTGAAGAAGTCGCTGCACTCGCAGGGCCTCTCGACCGCCGGCGGCGACGAGGGCGGGTTCGCTCCCAACCTCGACTCCAACGAGGCTGCCCTGCAGGCGGTTCTGGCCGGGGTCGAGGCCGCCGGCTACGAGCCCGGCTCCGACGTCTTCATCGCCCTCGACCCCGCCACCAGCGAGGTCTTCGAGGCCGGCTCGTACAACCTCGAGCACGAGGGCCGCACGCTCTCCTCCGAGGAGATGGCGGCCTACTGGGCCGACGCCTGCGAGCGCTACCCGATCGTCTCGATCGAGGACGGGATGGACGAGGAGGACTGGGACGGCTGGAAGCTGCTGACCGAGCGGGTTGGCGAGAAGGTCCAGCTGGTCGGCGACGACCTCTTCGTCACCAACCCCGAGCGCCTCGGCCGCGGCATCGAGCTCGGCGTCGGCAACTCGATTCTCGTCAAGGTCAACCAGATCGGCACCCTCTCCGAGACGCTGGAGGCGATCCGCATGGCCCGCGAGGCTGGCTACACGGCGGTGATCTCCCACCGCTCGGGCGAGACCGAGGACACGACGATCGCCGACCTCGCCGTCGCAACCGGCGCCGGCCAGATCAAGACCGGCGCGCCATCGCGTTCGGACCGGGTCGCCAAGTACAACCGGTTGCTGAGGATCGAGGAGGAGCTGGGCTCTGCGGCCGAGTTTCCCGGCTTGAACGCTTTCGTCCAGCGCCGGTCCTAGATGCAGGAATGCGGCGCCCGGCCGCGTAGCTCCGGGTATGGCAACGCGCGCGCAGGCCGGACGCTCCCGATCGGCTTCCCGCCGCCGTCCCGCCGCCCGCAAACGCAGACCGGCCGCACGCAGCGGCGTCAGCCGGATCGCGTGGGACCGCGTCGGCCGCGTCGCCCTGACCGTCGTCCTCGCCGCGGTGCTCTACTCCTACCTGGGCCCGTCGGTGGACTTCGTCAAGACCTACACCGGCACGACCGCGGCCAAAGCGAAGCTGCACCAACTTCTGAAGGAAGACCGGCGTCTCCACAACCGCATCCAGTCCGCCGACGACCCGCTCGTCGTCGACCACGAAGCGCGCGCCCAGGGCATGGTCGCCGAAGGCGAGACCCCGGTGGTCATCCGCGGCAACCTCGGCGGCTGACGACCGCTCTCAGGCCTTCTCATGGTTGATCTTGGCGGCTACCTCTGGGGGGTCGTCCAGTTGCTCTTGGTCGTCGCCTCGATCAGCTTCAGCGCTTACAAGCTGAGAGAGCGTCTACTGCCCACCTGGAGCGGCGCCCCCGCTCGCCTCGTTGAGTCGATAGCCGGGGTTGCGCTTGTCATCTGGCTCTCGGAGGTCCTCGGAGCCTTCGGCTTCTTCTACGCCGGCGCTCTGGTCGGGACGTCGGTGCTACTCGGTCTGCTGATCTGGTTCCTGCCGGGGGGTGGCGCCGTAGGGGGTACCACCCCTGAGGAAGCTTTAGCTACCGGAAGGGGTGGTGGGTCCCCTGCGGTGACAGGACCCGCCGGCCCGGATTCGCTTGCGTCGCTGCTCGTGATGGTGCTGGTGATCAGCGCGACCGTGTTCAGCTATGCGGTGACGACCAAGCACGCCTTGGACAGAGGTGTCTTCAACTTCGACAGCCTCTGGTACCACCTGCCGTTCGCTGTCGACATGGTGCAGACGCACAGCGTGGTCGGGATGCATCACGTCGAGACGGTGTTCACGAATTGGTTCTATCCGCAGAACTCGGAGCTGCTGCATGGGGTGGGCATCTTGCTCACCGGGCGGGACACGCTTTCGCTGTTCTTGAACCTCGGTTGGTTGGCCGTGGCGTTCTTGGCGGCCTATTGCGTGGGGCGGCCTTACGGGCGCGGGGCGGTTACGGCGATTGCCGCGGCGATCTTGCTCGAGTGCCACACGCTCGTGGTGCGCGATCCCGGAGCCGCGAAGAACGACTTGATGGCTGCCGCGCTGCTTTTGGCCGCCATTGCGATCCTGGTCGAGGCGTGGGCACAGGCTCACCGTTCCGCGGTTCCTTTGTCCGCCCAGAGAGGACAAAGGAACCGCGGGATGGAGGGGTGGGCCATTGCGGCGGCGGGGCTCGCGGCGGGGTTGGCTGCTGGGACGCGGGTTACCGGGCTTGCCATGGCGGGGGCGCTGACGGTGGCTGTGGTGGTGCTGGCGGGGCCTGGGCGGCGCTGGTTGGCGGCGGGGTGGTGGTTCGTGCCGGCTCTCTTGGGTGGGGGGTTCTGGTACCTGCGGAACCTGGTCGTCGCCGGCAACCCGATCCCGGAGGTCGAGAAGCTAGGGCCGATCTCGCTGCCGCACCCCGAGCGCCTGCAGGAGGGGCGGCCGGACTTCAGCATCGTCCATTACGCGACCGATACCGGCGTCTGGCGGGAGTACTTCTCGCCTGGGCTGCATGAGGCGTTTGGCGTGCTCTGGCCTCTGGTCGTCTTCGGCGCCGTCGCGGCGGCGCTGCTCGCTCTGCTGCGCGGCCGCGACCGGATCGTGCGTTGGGTCGGCGCGGTGGCGCTCTTCGGTGCCTTCGCCTACCTCTTCACCCCGCTCAGCGCCGCCGGGGCCGAGGGAGAACCGGTCGGTTTCGGGATCAACATCCGCTACGTCATCCCGGCTCTGCTCGCCGGCATCGTCCTCCTCCCACTCGACCGCTGGTTCGACCCCCCCGAACCGCATCAGATTCTCCACCCGCCAGAGGGAAAATCTGATGCAGTTCGGTTGTGGGGGTTGATGGTGGTGCTGACGCTGGTGTTTCTCGTTACGGATCGGCCTGATGAGGCGCTTCATGACGGGGCTCGCGTCTTCGCCTTCCTCCTGGTCGCGCTCGTCGTCCTGCTGCCGGCGCTGCTGCTGCATCTGCGCTCGCGGGGGGCCGGCGCGGGGCTGGTCCTCGGGGCCGCCGCCGGCCTCGTCGTCGCCCTGGTTGCGATCGGCTACCCGCTGCAGCGCCACTACCTCGAGAACCGCTTCGCCAACGACGGGGCGGCCGACGAACGGATCCCCGGGATGCACCTCGACGCCGCCTACCGCTGGGCGCGCGACCAGGAGGACGCCCGCATCGGACTCGCCGGCACCACCGCCGGCTTCGCCGGCTACGGCTTCTACGGCACCGACCTCGGCAACCGCGTCCGCTACCTCGGCGAAGACGGCCCCCACGGCGCCTTCAACGCGATCCCGACCTGCGCCGCCTTCCGCAGCGCGGTCAACGACGCCGAAGTCGATTACCTCGTCACCTCGCCTTTCCTCAACTTCCTCCACCCTGGCGACCCGATCGAATCCCCGGAGGCCCGCTGGCTGCGCGGAGAGCCCGCCGTGCGCCCGATCCAGCGCAGCGGCCCGGTCACCGTCTGGAAGGTCGAAGGTCAGCTGTCTCCGGACGCCTGCGGCCCCGCCAACGCGCCACTGCGCGAGATCCCGCAAACCCCGGCCTCTTGATTGCCGCTCAAGGCGCCCGGGTAATCTCGGCCCGGTGAGCTATCCACTCGAGAACGCGCTCTTCCAGTGGGAGGAGGGTCGCCGCACACTGCAGTCGATCGAGGACCCGCGCCAGCGCCGACTGGCCGACCGGGTCGTCGATGCGCTGCGCGAAGAACTGCGCCGCCGGATCGGCCCGACCTTCAGCGCTGCGGAGCTAGCCGAGCTCTACGGCCAGGGCACCGACTGGGCCCAGCAGGTCGCGCTCGACGTCGCCCCATCGATCGACGGCGACTCGCAAGCGCTGGCAGACGCAGCCTTCTGGCTTTACCTGCGTGGCGCCACCGACTTCGCCGGCGGCCGCCAGTTGCCCGTCTGACCGGCGCATTGCGGCGTCCTCGGTCGCTCGCGTGCGGATGGGGGCACGTCACGCGACCCCCGCCGCAGGCGGGGTGTGAGCGCGCAGCGCGAGTTCCTTGCACTGCTTGGTCAGACGAACAACTAGTCGTCTGACTCGTCGGATCCGTTGCTCTCGGCGTTCTCGCCGGCGCGGCGGATGACGATCTGGTCGGCGTCGATGCGGACGGTGACGTCGCTCTTGCCGGCCCAGTGCTCTTTGTAGACGGGGTTGTCCTTGACTGCCGCATCGAGCCAGAGGCCGTAGCCGTCGGTCTCGCCGTGGTCGAAGGTCGCCTCGAGCTCTTTGCGGCGACTGCGCCCGCCGCGACGGCCGCGACGACGCCGGCGGCGACGGCTGGCACCGGTGCCACCCTCGCCTTGCTCCTCGCGGTCCTCGTCCTCGTCGCCCTCGGAATCGGTCTCGTCCTCGTCCTCGGCGCGCTCGGCCTTTTCGGCCTCCTCGGCCTCGGTCGCCGCTTCGATCTCCGCTTCGATCTCGTCGCGCAGGTCGACATCGGCCGAGCCGGCACTCTCGGCGTCGGCCGAGAGGTCGTACTGCTTGCGGAACTCGCGCAGCTCGGTCGCGCTGATCTCCAGCTGGTGGGCGATCCAGGCATCGGTCCGCCCCTGTTGCACCCAGGCGCGGATCTGATTTAGCTGCGGCTTCAGTGAGCGTCGAGCCATCGGCGCGCGAGTCTATTGAAGGAGGGCATTCGTTCGCAGAGAGGCAAGGTGGCTCTACGCCATCAGGAAGGCGAGCGCCTCGAACATCGCTACCACCACGACGACGACGGTGACGGTGAGGCAGACGGCGAGAACGCTGAAGCGGACCTTGCCCTCCTGCTCGACGCGGGTGATTTTCCGCGCACGGGAGCGGTTCGCCGCGCGGCGGCGCAGCTGCTCGCGCCGGCGGCGCTCGAGGTAGGTCTCCTGCTCGAACGCCGTCTCGAACTGGGAGATGCTCTGTCGCATTCTCATAAGGAAGGCTCCGGGGAGCCAGGCGGCACCGTAGCAAAAGATCTTGCAGGGCTTGCAATTCGCTCACAAATCAGCAGGCGCCCCAGAGCCCCCGTCCGGCCCGTGCAGCCGCCATCTCGAGCCGTTTCAGCCGCCCCGCGAAGCGGTCGTTGGGAGGGATCGTCAGCGTCCGGGCCAGACCGCGCCGGACCAGCGTGGCGTTGACGAAGCGGTCGCCGAGGTAGACGTAGGCGAGAAGGCGGCCGTAGACGTCGCGGCGCTCAACCCCGAAGAGGAGCCGCACTCTCCGATGCTCGACCAGCCCATGGTTGAAGCGCGACGCCTGCGGGCCGAAGCACTGCACCGGCGTGTCGGGCTTGACCGTCTCCGGCGTGTCGACGCCGATGTAGCGGACATCCTCCTCGTGGCCGTCGAGGTCCACTTCGATCGTGTCGCCGTCCACCACCCGCGTCACGTAGACCGTGGCGCTACGAGGCGGCTCGTCCTGCCACAGCTCGTCCCACGACTCCCACGGCCGCAGCAGCACCGCGGCGACGAGCGCCAAGAGAAAGAGGCTGCCGATATCCCGCCGCATCCCATCTAAAGGTGCGGGACCCCCTCAATTCTCCCCCCCAAGAGGGAACTGCATCAGATTTTCCGTCTGGCAGAGAGAAAATCTGATGCAGTTCGGAGGGTGTGCGGCTACGGGGTGCGGCGCACGTTGGCGAGCAGCGTCTCTTTGATCTGGGAGACGATCTCGATCGCCTCGTTCCACTCGCGTTGCCAGACGTTGCGGCCGAAGATGACGCCGGAGCCGCCGGCCTCCATCACCTCGCGGGTGTTGGTCAGGACCGTCTCGTCGTCGGTCTTGGAGCCGCCGGAGAGGACGACGAGGGCGCGGCCGGCCGATTCGACGCACTGGCGGATCGCCTCGGCCTGGTCCACTTCCATCTCGTTGTAAGGCGCCGGGGCGTCCTTGTCCTTGGCGGGGTCGATCTTCGGCATGTTGAGCTTGACCACGTCGGCGCCCATCTCCATCGCCATCCGGGCGGCGTAGTCGATCGCGTAGAAGGAGTTGGCCGTGCCCTTGCCGTCGACCGCTTCGCCGCGCGGGTAGGACCAGACGACCAGCGGCATCCCGAAGCGGTCGCATTCCTCGCGGACGCGGCGCAGCTGGGCGAGGTCCTCGTCCTGGCGCGGGGAGCCGACGTAGAGCGTGTAGCCGATCGCGTCGGCGCCGAGCCGGACGCCGTCCTCGACGCTGGAGTTGCAGGAGGAGAAGGACTTCGCCGAGGAGGGTATGTCGGTCTTCCCGTTGACCTTGAGGATCAGCGGCACCCGGCCGGCGTAGTCGGGGTAGTACTTCTCGGCCATCCCGATCTGGCAGGCGAGCGCCGAGTAGCCCGCCTCGGCGGCGAGCCGAAACTGGTAATCGGGGTCCTTGGAGGCCGGGTTGGGGAAGAAATCGCGCGGGCCGTGCTCGATGCCCTGGTCGATCGGCAGCAGCATCAGGGTGCCGTTGCCCGGGCCGAACTCGAACAGAAGGCGGTGCAGGCGGGCCCGTTTTCCGGGCGGCAGGACCTCCAGCAGCGATTTCTGCTCGGTCAGACTCTTCAGCTCCACGTCAGTTCCTCCTCGAAGATGGTTGCCCTGGCAGTATCGCATTCCAATTGGGAATCGAGCCGCGGCGGGTATCCTCGAAAGATGAGCGAGACTGAGCTCAGCGTCATCTGCAAGAACTGCGGCTCGGAGGTCAGTCCCTACGTAACCGAGTGCCCCTACTGCGGGGCGCGGTTGCGCAAGCGGGCACCGAAGCTGGAGCGGCGCGGCGACGCCCTCGAGGCGCAGGAGCCGCGCCGGCGCCGGCGGCGGGTCCCGCGGCTGGGCGGCGGCGGCTTCGCGGTCTCCACCGACCGGCCCTACGCGACGCTCGCGGTGATCCTCGGCTCGGCGATCCTGCTGCTCGTCCAGAAGGCGACCGGCTACGCGCTCGGCAGCTTCGGCGGCCTCGTCATCCCCTTCGAGGAAGACTGGTGGCGCTACTTCAGCGCCCCCTTCGCCTACGTCGACGTCGGCTTCCTCTTCGTCGTCTCCCTGGCGCTGGCGATCTTCTCGACCGGGGTCGAGCGCCGGCTGGGCACGGCGCGGACCGCGGTGCTGCTGATCGCCTGCGGCGCCCTCGGCATGCTCGCGGCCGGCGCCGTGGCCGATCCGGGGACGATCGCCTTCATCGCCGGCGGCAACGGGATGGCCCTCGGCGCGATCGCCGCCTGGTTCGTGATCCGCCGCGCCGAGGTGCGCGGTGAGATCGGCGAGGACTTCGACGTCGTCGGGGTCGCCGTCTGCGCCGTCGTCGTCATCCTCCTGCCGCTCTTCGCCCCGACCGCCGACTGGGTCGCCGGCCTCGCCGGCGGAGCCGTCGGCGCCTTGGCGGGTTTCGCCGCAACCGCCTTCCACCGCGCCGAGCACTGACCGCGGCTAGGCTCTGGCGGTGCCCGGCGAGCCCGACGAGCAGGAGTTCGAAGCCGCGATCGAGCGGCTGCTCGACCCGGAGCGTTTCTCCGAGGCCGAGCGGATCGTCGCCAAGGCGGCACCGCAGCTGCAGAAGGTCCTGGCGGCGGCGATGGCCGAGGGCGGCTGGTTCGGCGAGCCGCACGAGAACGAGACCCTCAAGGCCGCGACCGCTCCCGACCCCGACGAGCGCGTCGCCGCCGTCCGCTCCCTGCTCGCCGAGGAGGCGCGGATGGGGATGATGGTTGGAGTCGCGGTCGGCTGGGCATTGAAGGAAGAGCTGGGCAGCATCAACGGACCCACGACCGGCGAGCCGGGAGGAGAGAGCTGATGGAGATCAAGTACCACGGGCATTCCTGCTTCGAGCTGAGCGAGGGGGAGACGACCGTCCTCGTCGACCCGTTCCTGAAGCCGAACAACCCGGCCGCGGTGGCGACCGCCGAGGAGGTCGAGCCGACCGTCATCGCGATCACCCACGGCCACGCCGACCACATGGCCGACGCGGTCCCGGTCGCCCGGCGCACCGGCGCCCACTGCGTCGCGATCGTCGAGCTGGCGGAATGGCTGAAAGCCCGCGGGATCGAGGAGCTCAGCGACCCCAATCTCGGCGGCACCGTCAGCTTCGACTGGGGCTGGATCAAGCTCGTCCCCGCCTGGCACACCAGCACCCTGCCCGGCGACAAAGAGGCGCTGTTCAGCGCCGAGCACGGGACCGCGATCGGGACCGCCACCGGTCTGCTGATCAACCTCGGCGGGGTGACCGTCTACCACGCCGGCGACACCTGCCTGTTCAGCGACATGAAGCTGATCGCCGAACGCAACCCGGTCGACGTCGCCCTGCTGCCGATCGGCGGCCACTACACGATGGACCGCCACGACGGGGTGGTCGCCTGCGAGTTCGTCGGTGCCGGGACCGTGATCCCGATCCACTTCAACACCTTCCCGGCGATCGAGACCGACACCGACGCCTTCAAGGCCGAGGTCGAGTCGCAGACGTCGTCTCAGGTAGTCGTGCTCGACCCGGGTCAGACGCACACCGTCTGAGCGCGCCGAGACCGCAAAAACCCTCCCTCAAGGAGGATTTTTGCGGTCTCGGCAAACTGGCCAGGCAGCCAAGTCGCTGTTAGGCTCGCCCGATGGCGACTCAGTCGCGTACCGAGCGCTCCGACTTCCAGGCGACGGCGGACCCGGCGCTGAACGAGGCGGCCGACCGCACCTCGGAGATCAAGCTGCTCAGCTACGCCGAGCTCTACGACCTCTGGGAGCGCCAGCAGTGGCAGACCCAGGAGCTCGACTTCAGCCGCGACCGCGAGGACTGGCACGAGCGGATCAGCGAGGAGGAGCGCTTCCAGCGCATGTACGGGCTCTCCTCGTTCTTCATCGGCGAGCAGAAAGTCGCAGAGGAGCTTGGCCCGATCATGCGGGCGGCGCCGACCGAGGACCAGAAAGTCTTCCTCTGCACGCAGATCGCCGACGAGGCGCGCCACGTGCGCTTCTTCGAGCGCTTCTACCGCGAGGTCGGCGTGCTGGAGTCCGACCAGCTGAGCGAGATGCTCGTGGAGACCTCCGCGCACCTGAACGAGAACTTCGGCCGCCTCTTCGACGGGATGCTGAAGGAGCGGACCGACCGGCTGTCCAGCGAGCCGGAGGACGTCGAAGCGCTGGTCGAGGCGGTGACGCTCTACCACATGGTGATCGAGGGGATGCTGGCCCTCACCGGCCAGCACTTCATCATGGACTTCAACGAACGCGAAGGGACGCTGCCGGCCTTCGTCGAGGGCTTCTCCAACGTCGCCCGCGACGAGCACCGCCACGTCGCCTTCGGCTCGGTCTTCCTGCGCGAGAAGGCGCACGAGAGCGAGCGGTACAAGCGGGCGATCCAGCGCACCCTCGAGCAGGCGCTGCCGGTCGCCGACGGCGTCCTGCAGCCGCCCTGGGCGGAGAACGCGGGCGAGGACTTCGAGCTCTTCGGCTACTCGCTGGCGGAAACCCGTGAGTTCGCCGGCACCGCGCTGATGCGCCGACTCAAAGTCATCGGCCTCAGCTAGGCCGCGGGCCTACTCGACGGGCGGGGGCGATTCGACCACCGGCGGCGTGACTTCGACCAGCGGCGCCGCCGGTTCGCTCGGCGGCGGCGGGCTGGATTCGCTCGGCGGAGGAGCCGGTGCGCTCGGCGGGGGCGGCGGGGTGGTGGTGACGACGACGGTCCCGGTGCCGCCGTGGGCGCCGGCGACTTCTTCGGACGGTTTCGCCGTGGTGATGCCTTCGTCCTCGGAGTCGCCGATCGTCACCTCTTCGCCGGCGGCGGACTCGCCTGCGGCTTCTTCCTCGGCGGTGGCCGCGGGCGGGGTGGATTCGGTCGCCTCTTCGGCGGGGGCCGGGACCGGCGGCGCTTCCACGGCTTCGACCGGCTCGACCGCAGCCGGTTTGGCCTCGGCGACCGGGGCGGTCTGGGCGCTGGAGAGGTAGGTGGTCGGAGGCTGTTCGCGGACATGCGCCCGGGAGGTGGCCGAAGGATTGACCGGCGCCGGGTTCGTGTTCTGCTTCACCTCGACCGCGCCGGCGGTGAGGACGGCGGCGGTGACGACGCCGGCGACGGCTTTGGTGCCGATCGCACCGCCGAGCGCGCTCAGTCCGCTGGCCGCGGAGCCGCCGCCGAGTGCGGCCGCGGCGCCGCCGACTCCCATCGCACCGGCGCCCGCGCCAGCCGCGCCGGCGCCGCCCGCGGAGGCGCCCGCGCCGCCGGCTCCAGCGCCGCTGAGACCGAGCTTGGAGAGGACGAAGCCCTTGAAGGCGATCAGCGGCCCGACCGGGAAGAGCGCCGCCAGCGCCTTCTCGTTGGAGCGGAGCTGGGAGCGGAAGTCGGCGCATTCGTCGCACTCGCGGACGTGGCGGCGGACCGGGGCGGAGGCCTTGCGAAGGCCCTCGGCGGCTTCGGAGAGCTCGATCCGGACCTCGCCGCAGGTCAGCAGGCGGGCCTGGCTCGCCTCGGTCAGGGAGATCCGCGCCCGCACCAGCAGCGACTTGACCGACGGCACCGTGGTGTCCATCGCGGCGGCGATTTCCTCGTAGCTGAGGGCGTCCATCTCGCGCAGCAGAAGGGCGGCGCGCTGGGTCTCGGGAAGTTTGTTGACGTCGCTGAGGATCTGGCGGAACTCCTCGCGGTTGTGGACCTTCTCGGCGGTCGATGCGGCGTCGACCTCGGGGACCATGTCCATCGATTCCTGCGCGTCGGCCTTCGGCTTGCGCAGGTAGTTGAGGCAGCGGTTGCGGGCGATCCGGTAGAGCCAGGGGCGGAGGTTGATCTCACGCTCGTCGGCCAGCATCGCCTTGTAAGCGTTGACGAAGACCTCCTGCAGGACGTCTTCGGCGTCCTCGGTGGAGCCCAGCATCTGGCGGCAGAAGCCGAGCAGGCGGCCCTGGTAGCGGTCGACGATCGTCTCGAAGGCGCCCGGGTTGCCGCTGCGCGCCATCGCGATCAGCTTCTCGTCGCCCTGCAGCTTCATCAGGGGCGAACGGCGGGCCAGAAGCCCGCGGCGACTGGCGTGAGTTAGGGCTGATGCCTCCAAGGAGATCTCCCGGTGGAAGGACGGTTCCAGGGACTAAGGACACGGTAACAGGGGTGAAGTTGCGCCCCTGCAAAGTTTTTATTGCCCGTTTAGGAAGCGGGGAAACCCGGAAATTGCAGGGAAAGCAGGTTTTCGGCTCTGGAGAATGCCCGGGGCGGGACTCGAACCCGCAAGCCCCCAAGGGGGCGGCGGCTTTTAAGGCCGCTGCTTTTGCCAGTTTCGCCACCCGGGCCAGGCGATGGTAACCCGAGGTGCTCTGGGGGTGTGAACGCAGTTGTCCCCGGTATGCGGGGACAACTGCGTTCGGTCCAATAGGCTGCGCCCATGGCTGAGCACGGCGGCAGGCTGGTCGCGAAGGCTTTGAAGTCCCGCGGGGTGGAGCACCTCTTCACGCTCTCGGGCGGGCACCTGTTCTCGATCTACGACGGCTGCAAAGAGGAGGGCATCGCCCTCGTCGACGTTCGCCACGAGCAGACCGCGGCCTTCGCCGCCGAGGGGATCGCGAAGGCGACCCGGAGGGTTGGGGTGGCGGCGCTGACCGCTGGGCCCGGCGTCACCAACGGGCTGAGCGCGATCGCCGGCGCCCAGGCCAACTTCTCGCCGGTCACCGTCCTCGGCGGGCGGGCGCCGGAGATGCGCTGGGGCTCGGGCTCGCTGCAGGAGATCGACCACCTGCCCTTCGTCTCGCCACTGGTCAAATCGGCCGAGACGGTCAAGGACCCGGCCCTGATCGCGGCGGTGACCGCCGCGGCGCTCGACCGCGCCGCCGCGGCGCCGAGCGGACCGACCTTCGTCGACTATCCCCTCGACGTCGTCTTCACCGAGGCCGAGGACGATGTCCCGGCGCTGCCCGAGGCGTCTGCGGCGCAGCCCGCCGCGGGGGTCGAGGAGGCGGCGGCGCTGCTGGCCGCGGCCGAGCGGCCGGCGATCATGGCCGGCACCGGCCTGTATTGGGGTCATGGCGAGGGCGAGCTGCGGGCGCTGGCCGAGGCGCTCGGCATCCCGGTCTTCCTCAACGGGCTGGGCCGGGGCTGCCTGCCCGCCGACCACGAGCTGGCCTTCAGCCGGGCGCGGGGGACGGCCCTGCAGGGCGCCGACGTCGCCCTGGTGGTGGGGGTGCCGATGGACTTCCGGCTCGGCTTCGGCGGCAGCTTCGGCGAGGAGACGAAGATCGTCCGCCTCGACGTCGCGCCCAACGCGCTGGTTGCCAACCGGGCGCCGCAGGTCGACCTGGTCGGCGACGTCAGGGCGACGCTGGCGGCGCTGCGCGAGGCGGCGGGGGAGGAGCAGCGGACGCGGCCCTGGCTCGAGCAGCTGCGTAACGTCGAGAGCGAGAAGCGGGCGGCCGAGGAGGCGGAGCTGAACGACGCCCGCTCGCCGCTGCACCCGGTGCGCGTCTACAAGGAGCTGGGCGAAGTCCTCGACCGCGACGCGATCGTCGTCGGCGACGGCGGCGACTTCGTCTCCTACGCGGGCCGCTTCGTCGAGACCTTCGAGCCGGGCTGCTGGATGGACCCGGGTCCCTTCGGCTGCCTTGGCGCCGGCCCGGGTCAGGCGATCGGCGCCAAGGTCGCCCATCCCGACCGCCAGGTCTGCCTCCTGCTGGGCGACGGCGCCTTCGGCTTCGCGGGCATGGAGTTTGACACCATGTCGCGTCACGGTTTGGGCGTCGTCGGGGTGATGGGCAATAACGGGATCTGGGCGCTCGAGCACCACCCGATGAAGTTCCTCTACGGCTACTCGGTCGCCGCCGAGCTGCGGCCGGAGACGCGCTACGACGAACTGGTCGAATCGCTCGGCTGCGACGGGATCCTGGTGCGCGAGCCGGGGGAGCTGAAGCCGGCGCTGGAGCGCGCCTTCGGTTCCGGCCGACCGACCCTGGTCAACGTGCTCACCGATCCCGAGGTCGTCTACCCGCGCAAATCGAACCTGGCTTAGAAGCTCGCCGAACCGGCTTGAAAGGCGGGTTAAACGAGAATCGGCCGTCATTTCTGACGGCCGATTCAGGTGGCCCCTCAGGACGGGCAGGGGTACGTCTTCAGGGACCTTTATTTAGGTGGGCCCAGACGGCGGGAGGCGCCATGATGCGGCAGTCGCCTAAGCCCTATATGCCGAGTGCAAGATGGAGCACAGCCCCAGCTCGTCCCCGGTTCATCCAGTATGTACCCGGTTGTCCCCTAGATCTAGCCCGCTTCGACGGAATTACCAAGAACCGAGTATTTCGGACTACCTACTTATAGTGCTTCTGAACTTCGACTGACCATTCTGTCCGCTCTGGACAAGACAGACTGTCCAACTAGTACGTCGAGGGGTCTTGAGCGGCGGCGAGGGCAGTTCCGTAGAGGATGTCGTGCTCGGAGACGGTGATCTCGTCGAGGCCGAAGGCGCGCATCGTCTCGACCAGGATCACGACGCCGGCGGGGATCGTCGGCGCCCGGTCGGGATGGAGGCCGGGGACCTCGACCCGCTCGGCGAGGGGCAGCGAGGCCAGCTGCGAGAGCATCCGCTGGATCGAGGGGAGGGCGAGGACGTGGCCGTGCACGCGGGATGGGTCGTAGGGCTCGAGGCCCATCTCGACCGAGGCCAGGGAGGTGGGGGTGCCGGCGACGGCGATCCCCGCCCGCGCTTCGACCCCGGCGCCGACCGAGTCCTCGATCAGGCCGCGGATGTCGGTCGCCAGCGCTTCCAGCTCGAGGGCGGTGGGGGGGTCGCTGGAGATGCAGCGCTCGCTGTGGCGGACGACGCCGGCCTGGAGGGAGTCGTGGAAGGCGATCTCGGCGCCGCTGCCGACGATCAGCTCGGTCGAGCCGCCGCCGATGTCGACCACCAGCGTCGGCTCGCTCGGCGGCGACTCCGAGGTGGCGCCGAGGTAGGTGAGCCGCGCCTCCTCCTCGCCGTCGAGGACCCGGGCCGAGAGTGCGAACCGCTCCCGCAGCTCGGCGATGAAGGCGCTGCCGTTGTCGGCGTCGCGCACGGCGCTGGTCGCGATCGCATCGACCGTCTCGGCCCCGAGCTCCTCGATGGTGCCGAGGTAGCCCCCGATCGCCGCGCAGACGTCCTCGATCGCCTCGCCCGACAGTCGGGCGGAGAGGTCCACTCCCCGGCCCAGCCGCGTAACTGTGCTGCGCCGCTCCAGCGGCGAGACCCGCCCCACGTCCACGTCGGCAACCAGCAATCGCGTCGAGTTCGTCCCGACGTCGATCACCGCGACCCGTTTGCCCCGATCAGTCACCCGGCCACTCTAGAGCCCGAAGACCCCCGGAAGACCCCTGCGCAATCGCCCCTCCAGCCTCGACAGAGCGCCCGGCTGCGCCTCCACATTGCTACCATCGCTAGTCCGCCGCGGGGTGGAGCAGCCAGGTAGCTCGTCGGGCTCATAACCCGAAGGTCGCAGGTTCGAATCCTGCCCCCGCTATAGGAAAAGGCCCCGGAAACGGGGCCTTTTCGTGTCTGGAACCTCTTTCCAGATCCCCGGCGGGTACTAAGTTCGGCAGTCGACGTGAATCCTCCGGCTCGTGGATAGCGAATCACGCTCCCCAAGGCCCGCGATTCCAAATCCGAGTCCTATGTGCCCGCCCTCGGAAATTGGCCTGGGGATGCCGTAGAGCCCGAAGCCTGTCCACCCGTTTGGGGCCGAAGCGTCAGAAATCAAGCAGAGCCGGAAGGTCGACCATCGACCTGAAGACCTCGGCTCCCCTTTTCGACAACCGATCCGGGTCGCATCCGGCGGGCGCATACCCGAGCACTCTCATCCCGGCGGCTCGTCCGGCTTCGACCCCCAGGACCCCATCCTCGACAACAACGCAGTCGGTCGGATTGAATCCCATCGTCTCGGCAGCAAGCAGAAAGAGCCCCGGATGCGGCTTCCCGTGCTCCACCATCGTTGACGAGAAGAGGACGCCTTCGGGGAAGAAGCGGCTAAGCCCGGTGAGGCCCAGGGTCAGGGCCGTCTTCTTGCGTCGGGCCTGCGAGGCGACGCACATCGGGATTCCGGCGGCTACCGCCTCCTCCAGCACCCCGTCTATGCCTGAAATGGGGGTCAGGTCTCTCTTGAAAGCCGCCGCACGATCGGCTTCGAAATCAGCCAGCCATCCCGCAGGCAGCTTCCTCCCGAGCTTTGCTTCTACGCCCAATTGGATGTCAGCGAGCCGCATCCCTTCGAAGGACTCGGCTACCTGCTCGGCGCTCATCGGAAGGCCAACCCCGGAGATGGCGGCTGCCAGGACGCGGTTGGAGGTCGTTTCGCTGTCGACGAGAACGCCGTCGCAATCGAAGATGAGCAGATACCTTCGGCCCTTCGTGGCAGTCACTCGATCCCCCGCTCAAAGCCCTCGACGCGACCAGTACCCCATCAGTCGGAAGCGACTGCTCATCGGGTTCGGCATCGCTGTCGTCGTGTTCGACATCGTCCTCCTCTTGATCGATCAGCGCCTTGAAGCGACGGGCGGACCCTCGATCCTGGGGCTTGAGTTCGCCGCCAGCGCCACCCGCGCCCACCAGATCATGGCCGAATGGGGAGATCATGGCCGCTACCTGGCCCGGCTCTCGCTCTGGATCGACTTCGGCTTCATGCTGAGCTACGGGACCTTCTTCGCGCTGGCCGGGTTCGCCACTCGCGACTTCGCCAGAGAGCGCGGTCACCGGGCACTCGCCCTGGCTGGGATGGCGGCGCCTTATTGCGCGATAGCCGCAGCAGTCTTCGATGCCGCCGAAAACATCGTGTGGCTCCTCGTCCTCGGCGGCCACGGTGGGGATTTCGGCCCACCCTTCGCCACGACCTGCGCGAGCTTCAAGTTTCTCCTGATCGGCATCGCGATCGTCTACGCGCTGTGGGGGCTCGCCGCTCGATTCTTAAGAAGGCGTGACCGCGCTCGGTAGGCGGCCAGGCAGCGAACGGGACGCAGGGCTCACAGAATCACCGCACTTGGAAAGTGCCCGATTTGCGATAGGAAGACAAGAGGTCCAGCGCCTGGTAGGTCGGAGCGTGGATTGGCTCCGGAAGCCCGGCCAAGCCGAAGAAAGCCGCCTCGGTCGCCTCATCGCGGTTTGGGTCGGGCTCGCCCCGCCAGCGCTTGGCGAGGAAGAGCAGCGCGAAGCAATGGGTGACGTCGCCGTTGGGATAGTGGATGGTGTGCGCCTCGGACTCCGAGAGGCAGCCGAACGGCACGAGGTCGCCCTTCTCCACCTCGATCCCGGTCTCCTCGGCCAACTCGTCGATCGCCGTCCGAGCAAAGCTGCCACCCGGCTCAGCCGCGCCGGCCGGCAGGCACCAGGTGCCGTCGTCAGCACGCTTGGTCAAGAGAATGCTGCCGTCCTCCTCTTCCAGCGCGACCATCGCGCCGGGCATCAGGACGAGCTCGTGGCCGATCGCCTGTCGAAGGCGCCAAAGGTAGGAGCCTCGATAGGTCATCTTCAGCCTGGTCGGTCGAGTTCGGAGATGACCAGCCGCAACCCGACATCGAGCGCCTCTACTTCGCGAAGGTGTCCATACCGCTCGTCCCAGGCGCCGCTCTCGAGGTCGCTCCCCAACCTGGCGATCGCTGCTCGCTCCTGTGCAGCGTCCATCCGCGCAAAGCCCGAAGTCGAAGCCCGAATCTCGTCCGCGAGGACCAGCTCAGGTCGAGCCCACAGCGCCCCGAGGAAGAGATCGGTGCAGTCCCTAGGAACCTCGACCGTCTCCACTGATCCGCCGCCGAGCCAGCCGAGCAAGCTGTCGAGCGATGGGAAGCGCTCGGCATCATCGGCGGCGATCTGGGGAAAATATTCACTGAGCCACATGCGCGGAAGCCAATCGGGGTCATAGGTCAGCACGACGATGCGCCGGCGGGCGACGCGGCGCATCTCAGCTATGCCGCCCGCAGGATCCGTCCAATGATAGATCGATAGGACAGTCATGGCCGCATCCACGGCATCGTCCGGCAGCGGCAGTCTTTCGGCGGAGCCGCAGATCGCCTGCGCTTCACCGGGCCTCCGCTGGGCGATCATCTCCCGCGACGGCTCGACCGCAATGACTTCGCGGTCCACGGGCTCGTAGGAACCTGCCCCGGCGCCGACGTTGACGACACGCTCGGTATCTCCGAGAGCGCGGTCGATGCGGGCGGCGATGCGGGGATCGGCCCGCCTCGTCGTGGCGTAACCGCGGCCGATCCGGTCGTAGGCGGTCTCGTTCATCGGGGCCCATGAGGCTACTCAGCGAGCAGTGAGGGTTCAGTCGGTGGCGAGCAGCTCGATCCGGTTGCCCCAGGGGTCGGCGGTGTAGAAGCGGCGCATGCCGGGGATCGCATCGTCCCATTGCACGATCCTTCCCGCCGCAGCAAGTCGCTCGGCAACGGAGTCGAGGTCTCGCCGCCGAGCAAGTAGGGCGGGATGTGCCTTGGTTGCAGGTGAGAAGTCGTCGGCGACTCCAACGTGGAGCTGCTGCGCGCCGCAGGTGAACCAAACGCCCCCGCGAGCACGGAGGGCCTCGGGCTTCTCGATCTCCAGAAGGCCCAGCAACTGTCCGTAGAAGGCTCGAGCCTCGCCCTCGCTGCCGCCCGGCGCGGCTACCTGCACGTGGTCCAGCCCGATGATCGGTGCCGAGGCTTGGTGATCGTCCGCGGGCTTTCCCTGCATCGCCGAAACGTACAGTTCTGCCGTGGCTGCCCTCGTGATCTTCGACTGCGATGGGGTCCTGGTTGACAGTGACCGGGTCTCATTGCGCATCCAAGCGGAGCGGATATCCGCGCTGGGCCTGGAGATGAGCTATGAGGACTGCGTCCGAGACTTCCTCGGCCTGGGCATGCCGGCAACGTTGCGCATCGTATTGAGGAGGCGCTAGAGGAAATCGAGCTGCCGTCGTGTGTCGCTTCCAGCGGCAGCCACGAGAAGATGCGCTTGACCCTCGGCCTGACGGGCTTGTGGGACCGGTTCGCCGGGAGCATCTTCTCCGCTGACGAAGTGCGGCGAGGCGAGCCCGCTCCGGACCTTTTCCTGTACGCCGCCTCGCGCATGTCGACCCCGCCGGAGCGGTGTGTGGTCATCGAGGACAGCCCGTTCGGCATCGCCGCAGCCAAAGCGGCGGGCGCTCCAGCACCAGCACCGATGACCGGGCAACCCTGGTGCGGGCCCGCCTGGAGGAAGCCCCGCCGCTGTCGATCCCCACTCTCCAGCCGCCGAAGGAGCGCCGCGGCGTTGAGGCACCTCGCGCGGCGTGAGGCAGGCGCTCCTCGGAGCGCCTGGCGAAAATCGTCGCTCACCTAGAGCGGAGCTGAGCTGGTTTCCGTAACGCCTCTCATCGGGCATTAACCGCGGCGCGCGCCCGGCCGCCGCTGTTCGCAATTCGGCAGGCCTCCTCGGCGCCGAGGAAGGGCGAGAGGGTGATGTAGCTCAGCAGGGGGGCCAGGCTCGGCAGCGATGCCGGGCCTTTGTTCCGCAGGCGCTTGTAGGCGAGGGTGAAGATCGCGCCGGCGATCGCCTCGCCGGCCAGGGCGGGCACCTCGGGCCGGCGCTCGAAGCCCTCGGCTATCAGCTCCTGCAGCGGTTGCAGGATTTCGCTGCGGCGTTCCACCGCCGCCGGTCCTGCCGCGTAGATCTCAACCGCGATCAGCTGGGCCAGCGCCGGCCGCGAGGCGAGGAAGTTGCAGAGCGCTCCGTGCCCGGCGCGGACCCCCGTCGGCCAGTCCGGCGCGCGGCGGAAGGCGGGGAGGACCGCGGCCATGATCTGCGAGCAGGCGCTGTCGATCGCCGCCATCATCGCGTCGTCCTTGCCGTGGAAGTTGGCGTAGAAGGTGCTGGCCGACATCTGCCCCCGCTTCAGCACCATCTCCACGGTCGTGTTGACGTAGCCCTGCTCGGCGACGACGACCGCGAAGGCGCGCAGCGCCCGCTCGGCATGGTCATGGGCGTCAATCGTTTCCGGTCCGAACTTCGGCACCTGCCCCACCAGCCGCAGCGGCTCGGGCGGCGGGCGGTAGGAGAGCAGGAAGTCCCAGAGGTCGTCCATCAGCCCCGGTAGCTCCGCCTCCTCTCCGCGGCGCAGGCGGGCACGGGCGATTTCCTGCTGGGCGCCGATGTGGGCGCTGATCATCTCCGCCGGCATTCCGGCCCGCTCCGGCGACTGCTCGAGCATCTGACCCGCCAGCCATTCGAAGCCGGCGACAGCGTTCTCGATCAGGACCACGGCCTCATGGCCGGCGCAGTAGGACTCCAGAAACGCCAACCGCGCCGCGGCCGGCTGCAGCGCCACCATCTCCGCGAAGGCATCGAACCCCCGCCGCGCCTGCCGCTCCCAGTCGCCATCGCCGCCGTTCCCCTCCGCGGCGCCCTGGCCGGCGTAGGCGACGGCTGCTTCGATCATCGCTTCCAGGGTCGCCAGGAAGCAAGATTTCTTGTCGGGGAAAAAGTCGTAGAAGGTGCGGCTGGAGACCCCCGAGATCTCCGCCAGGTCGTTGACGGTGGTGGCGACGTAGCCCCGCTCGGCGACGCTCGCGACCATCGCTCCGAAGAGCCGCTGGCGCTGGTTGGCGAGGACGCTCTCGCGGGGCGTTCCCGGGCCCGGGCGCAGGCGCCGATCCCGCAGTTCACCCGATTGACCCCAAGGCGTGGCGACCATCCCACCCGAGAGACTAGACACCGATTTGTGCATGGGTAGAAACCGGGGAATTTGGATAGGCCACTCCGTTTATCGGTGATGCCAATCTCGCGAGATTTCCCATAAACATGGGAAATAAGGGTACCGCTATCGCGCTTCCCCGCTTGGCGCAATAATCGGGCGCGCTTTGCGATAGGCCAACGTGTGCCGCTCAGCGCCGCCCGCCGTCGCCACCGTTGGCAACCCGGCACGCCTCGTCCGCTCCGACGAAGGGCGAGAGGGTGATGTAGGAGCAGACCGGGGCCAGGGCGGGGAGGGCGTCGGCATCGCCGTCGCGGAGCCGGCGGTAGGCAAGCGTTTGGACGCCGCCGACGATCCCCTCCGCGGTGATCCGCGGAACCTCCGGACCCAGCTCGTAGCCGCGTTCGATCAGCTCCTGCAGCGGGCGTAGTCCCTCCATCCGTCGCTGCATCGCCTCCAGGCCGACGGCATAGACCTCGACCATTACCAGGTTCGCCAGCGCCGGCCGCGAGGCGAGGAAGTTGAACAGCGCCCCGAAGGCGGCCCGGATCCCGTGTGGCCAGTCCGGCGCGCGGCGGAAGGCGGGGAGGACCGCGGCCATGATCTGCGAGCAGGCGCTGTCGATCGCCGCCAGGGTCGCGTCATCCTTGCCGTGGAAGTTGGCGTAGAAGGTGGTGGCCGACATCTGCGCCCGCCTCAGCACCGCGTCGACGCCCGCGTTCGCGTAGCCCTTCTCGGCCACTACCTCAGCCAGCGCCTGCAGCGCCCGCTCGGCGTGGTCGTGGGGCTCGGGCCTCTCGGGTCGTCCCCGCTGGGGGCGCCCCGTCCGCCGCAGCGGTTCGGGCGGCGGCTGGTAGGAGAGCAACAGGTCCCAGAGTTCCTCCGTCAGCCCCGGCAGCTCGCCCTCACGTCGTTCGCGCAGCCGGTTGCGTGCAATCTCCTGTTGGGAGCCCATCAGCGCCATCACCATCTCCTCCGGCATTCCTGCCCGCTGCGGCGATTGCTCGAGCACCTGCCGGGTCAGCCATTCGAACCCGGCCATCGCCTGTTCCAGCGGCACCAGCGCCTCGGGGCCGGCGGTGTAGGCCTCGACCAGAGCGAGGCGGGCCGCCGCGGGCTGGGCGACGATCATCTCCGCAAACGCCCGCAGCCCCTGGCCGGCGCGCTCCTCCCAGCTGCCGCCTCCGCCGCCCTCGCTGGGCAGGGCCACCCCGCCCGGCGCCGGGTCCTCGACCCGCTCACCGGCCCGCCGCGCGGCGTAGCCGATCGCCGCCTCGATGATCGCTTCCAGCGTCGCCAGGAAGCACCCCTGCTTGTCGGGGAAGTGGTCGTAGAAGGTGCCGGTCGAGACCCCCGATATCTCCGCCAGGTTGGCGACCGTCGTCGCCCGGTATCCCCGGGTCGAGACGCTCGCGACCATCGCCCCGAAGAGCCGCTCGCGCTGGTTGGCGAGAACCTCGTCGCGCGGCGTCCCGGGGCCCGGCGGAAGCCGCCGGGCCCGCAGTTGATCCGACTCTCCCCACGGGGTTACGACCATCGCGGTCCGGACCCTAGCCCGATCGATAGGCAACAGTTTAGAACCCTTGAGCGGGTACGGGGACTCTTCTGTCTGTCGCGGCGAAATCGGCTGATTTCCTTGGCCTGATGCGAAAAAGCTTTGCCCCAGACCCTGCCCTGGATGAGGATATCCCATTGTTCTCTTGACACGGATAAGCAAACCCGTATATCTTCCGTCACGTTCTGTAGCGCAAAACGGCGCTCTCTAGGGACAGAGATCGCCGGCTCCGGGACACGGGACAAAGGGACGCAAGAGCATCGACAAGGGAAATGTCGCCTCATGGGGATCGCAGCAGCGATCGGTAGGGGCCACGACGGAGGACAGGACGTTGAGGGATCAGCTTCGAACCACCCGCCCGGGAACCTCGGCCTCACTGAGCCGGCTCCCTGGCCACCTACGAAGGTCCGGCCGGGATGCCGGCCAGGAGGAGAGTGAGACGTGAGTCGCCTACGCCATCCGATCCGAGCCATCCGCGAACCGTTCGGCACCGCCGGGCTGATCGTCGCCATGGTGGCGCTTGTAGCTGCCTTGGGCGGTACCGCCCTCGCCGCCAAGGGTGCCCTCACCGGCAAGCAGAAGAAAGAAGTGGAAAAGATCGCCATGAGGTTCCAGGGCAGCGGTCCGGCCGGGCCCGCCGGGTCCAAGGGCGATCCCGGCGTCCCTGGTGCCGACGGCAAGAACGCCTCGGGCACCCCTGGCACCGCCGGCGAACCCGGCAAGAGCGTCGTCGCCGCCGAAATCCCGGCCGAACCCGCCGAAGAAACCTGCGGTGGCGAAGGCGGCGCCGAATACGAAATCGAAGAATCCGAAGAACCGACCGTGATCTGCAACGGCCACCAGGGCAAAGACGGCTCCCCCTGGACCGTCGGCACGCTGCCGCCCGGGGCGGTAGAGACGGGCACCTACTCGGTCAAGGGCGGCGTCCAAAAGGTGACGACGGAATACACCGTCGGCGAACCGGGTGAAGAAGAAGTCAAAAGGGAAGACGTTTTCGTCGGAGAAGAACTCGGGTTTGCCTCGATTTCCTTCCCCGTCCCGCTGGTAGCCCCATTGATCGCCGAAGACAGCGCCGAACCCCCGCACGCACACGTCTTCTATGGCAAAGGCACCGGCTCAGAAGAAGACCCAGCGGAATTCACCGAACATTGCCCGGCCAAAAACGCAACCTTCCCGGCGGTGAAAAATCCGGGCGACGTCTGCATATACCGCGCAGTCGGCACGTCAGGAAACGCCACGTTCGAAGGTCTCTTTCGCACCGCGGGCACCATGGGTACCACCATCGGCGGTGGTTTCCTCCGGTTCAGCTTCGGTGAAGAACCAGGCCGGGCAATCGGCAGCTTCGCGGTCAAGGGCTGCAGCCTCGAAGAAGGCCCGATGAAGTGCCCCGAATGAGCATCCGTACCTCTCGGGGTCAAGCCACCGGACTCATCGCCCTCGCCCTGGGCCTCGCCCTGCTCTGGGCCGCCCCGGCCCCGGCCGCAATCACCGCGCCGATCATCAGCGGCACCGCGGTCACCCCGATGACCCCGACCTCGGCCCGGCTGGAAGCGACGATCAACCCCGGCGAACGACCGGTCAAACCCTATTTCTTCGAATACGTCTCCCAGGCGGGCTTTGAAGAAGACGGCTACCAGAGCGCCTCGAGGACCCCCGAGGCCACGATCGCCAACGGGAAAGCAGGCGTGCCGGTCTCCGCCCAGGTCACCGGCCTCGCCCCCCGCACCACCTACCACTTCCGCGCCTACGCCAAGAACAGCAAAGGCGAGAGCTTCGGCCCCGACACCCTCTTCACCACCTTCTCTTCTCCCCACCCCTTCGGTCCCTGCCCCAACGACGCCTTCCGCAACGGCGAGCCCTCCGCCGCCCTGCCCGACTGCCGCGCCTATGAGCAGGCATCGCCGGTCGACAAGAACGGCGGCGACGTCACCGGCACCGTCACCTACGCCAAAACCTCCCCCGACGGCAACCGGGTCAGCTTCCTCGCCACCTCGCCGCTGCCCGGGGCCGAAGGGGCGGCGGAACTCTTCCCGCCCTACCTGGCGACGCGCGGCGCCGGTGGATGGAGTACCCAAGGCCTCTTCCCGCCCCAGCGCGAAGGCCAATACGCCGCCCTCGACAGCTGGACGCCTGACTTCTCCACCACTTACTCCTGGGCCAGGAGGGTGGTCGAACGCACGGGCAACACCGAACCCTTCGAGACCGCCCTGCTCGCCCGCTCCAGCGACGGCGACCCACTCGAAACCATCGTCCCCCACACCCGGGGCTTCAGCACCCCGACCGTTCCCGGCACCAGCGAGGACGGCTCGGTCGTCTTTTTTGAATTCATCGGCAACCCCGGCCCCTTGACCACCGACGCGCCCAAGGAACGCCCCAACCTCTACGTCTGGGACCGCGACACCGGCGTCTACCAGCTGGCCGGGGTGATGAACGACGGCAAAGCTCCGCCGGCCGGCTCCTTCGCCGGCTCCTACGCCTGGCTGGAAGGCAACCTCAACCTCGGCGGCGCCAACCGCCGCTACGACACCCGCGACCAGCACGCGATCGCCCCCGACGGCTCCAGCGTCTACTTCACCGCCGCGAAGACCGGCCAGCTCTACCTGCGCCTCAACCCGACCAAAGAACAGAGCCCGGTCATCAACGAAGGCGAACCGGACGAAGAGTGCACCGACCCCGAGCTCGCCTGCACGATCCACGTCTCCGCCTCCCGGAAGACCAACGGCGAAGGCCCGAACGGCACCGACTCCGCCGGCCCCCAACCCGCCGCCTTCCTCGGCGCCACCCCCGACGGCTCCCAGGCCTTCTTCATGAGCTCGGAGAAGCTGACCAACGACGCCAACACCGGCCCCGAACAGCCGCCGGCGCAGATCGGCCGGGCGAAGATCGGCGAAACCGAAGCCGAAGAAGTGCAGCCCGGCTTCCTGCCCCGCCACGCCCTCGGCCTCGCCACCTCGTCCGACAGCCACTACCTCTACTGGGTCGACCCGACCAAGGGGACGATCGCCCGGGCCGATTTGGAAGCCGCCGAACCCGAAAAAACGATCGAAGACGAATTCATCGTCCCGGGTCCGGTCGAATACGAAGTCGAACCGGGGGTGATGGAATCGGTCCCGAGCACCCCCCGCTACGTCGCCGTCGGTCCCTGCGCCGAGGGTGGCGAATGCGTCTACTGGACCAATACGGGTCGGATCGAAGTGTCGACGGGTCTGGCCGAAGACGAAACCGGCACGATCGGGCGTGCCAAGCTCGATACGGGTGGGCTACCCGAGCTTCCGGTCGAGCCGGATTTCATCCGCGGCGCCTCTACCCCAGAAGGAATTGCTGTCAACCCCAACCATATCTATTGGGCCAACGCACCTCGAACCGGAACGGGAACTAGAGCAATCGCCCGAGCAGCCATCAGCGGCGAAATAAGTACGGTCGAACAAACATTCTCTAGGACCGGTTCCGGCAGGCCGCTCGGAGTAGTGCTAGGTCCGACTCACGTTTATTTCACTCTAGTCAGTCTTTCCGTTGTTGAAGATAGCTTTCTTGGGCGGATCCCTCTGGAAGGCGGCGAGGCGGACCAAACGTTTGTGGGTGAGTCGGGCGATCCAGGCATAGCTATCGACGCCAACAACATCTACTGGACGTGGGGGGATGAAGAAACTATTGGCCGACTGTCGGTAAACCATCTTGAACCCAGGGTCTGCTTGGAAGACAACGAATTCTGCGACCAGCGGTTCATCGAAGCCGGCGGCGTGCCGTTCGGCCTCTCCACGGGGGACAATCGCCTCTACTGGTCCGTGAACGGTGAAGCCAGCGCCAACCCCGGTAATGACCTCTATCGCTTCGAAGCTGCCTCCCGGACCTTGACGGACCTCACCCCCGACCCCAACGGCGACGGCGGCGATGTCCAAGGGATTCTTGGTAGCTCCGACGACGGCTCCTACCTCTACTTCGTCGCCAACGGGGTATTCGGATCGGCTTCGGAAGTCGGAAATTGCCGGTTGAAGTCAGGGGCAAATTTTGAAGGGGCCTGCAACCTCTACGTGGATCACGAAGGCCGGGTCAGCTTCATCTCGCGCCTCAGCGCCGGCGCAGCGGGCGACCAGCGCAACTGGTTTGCGGCATCGGACACCGAACGCGGTAAAGAATCCCGGATCGCCCGCGTATCTCCGGACGGCCGCACCCTCCTATTCCGTTCCGCCGAAAAGCTAACCTCCTACGAAAGCGCTGGCACGCCCGAGTTCTACCGCTACCGCTACGGCGACCCAGGCTCAATTCAGTGCGTTACCTGTAACCCGACCGGGGCGGTGTCGCCGCTCGAAGGACCGACGCTGAGCAGCATCAACCTAGGAACGGGTGTCGGGCAGTCCGCCGCCGCCTCGGCGCTTTCCCGCAACCTTTCCGCCGACGGCGACCGGGTCTTCTTCGAGACGTCCGAAGCGCTGGTTCCCGCCGATATCAACGGCCGCGAAGGCTGCCCCGAAGTGGGCACCAATACGCGCGTTGGTTCCTGTCAGGACGTCTACGAGTGGGAGGCCGAGGGCTCCGGCTCTTGCGAGTCCACCGAACAGAACGGTGGCTGCCTCTACCTCCTCTCGTCGGGAACGAGCCCCGACCCCTCCTTCTTCGCCGACGCCTCGGTGAACGGCGACAGCGCCTTCATCTTCACCCGCTCACGTTTGGTCCCACAGGACGAAGACTCCCTCCAGGACGTCTATGGCGTCAGGGTGGGAGGAGGACTTCCGTTGCAGAACCAGCCCCCGCCGCCGGTCCCCTGCGAAGGGGAAGCCTGCAAGGGCGCCGCCGTGGCCTCGCCGGCGCCCGCCTCGCCCGCGACGACCAACGTCTCGGGGTCGGGGAACCAGAAGCCCCGGCCCCGCAAGTGCGGCAGGGGGAGGCACAAGGTGAAGCGGCACGGCGAGACCGTGTGTGTGAAGAAGACGAAAAAACACACCAAGACCAGAAAGCAGGGGAGGACCCGAGGATGAATCGCGACAGAAAAACGACTGGACTCATAGTCCTCACCCTGGGCCTCGCCCTGCTCTGGGCCACCCCGGCCTCGGCGGCGATCACCGCGCCGATCATCAGCGGCACCGCGGTCACCCCCCTGACCCCGACCTCGGCCCGCCTCGAAGCGACGATCAACCCCGGCGAACGACCGGTCAAACCCTATTTCTTCGAATACGTCTCCCAGGCGGGCTTTGAAGAAGACGGCTACCAGAGCGCCTCGAGGACCCCCGAAGCCACCATCGCCAATGGCAAACTCGGCGTCCCGGTCTCCGCCCAGGTCACCGGCCTCGCCCCCCACACCACCTACCACTTCCGCGCCTACGCCAAGAACAGCAAAGGCGAGAGCTTCGGCCCCGACACCCTCTTCACCACCTTCAGCTCCCCGCAGCCCTTCGGTCCCTGCCCCAACGACGCCCTCCGCGCCGGGCAGCCCTCCGCCGCCCTGCCCGACTGCCGCGCCTATGAGCAGGCATCGCCGGTCGACAAGAACGGCGGCGACGTCACCGGTATGGTCAGCTTCACCAAAACCTCACCAAACGGCAACCGGGTCAGCTTCCTCGCCACCTCGCCGATCCCCGGTGCCGAAGGGGCGGCGGAATTCTTCCCGCCCTACCTGGCGACGCGCGGCGCCGGTGGATGGAGCACCCAGGGCCTCTTCCCGCCCCAGCGTGAAGGCCAATACGCCTTCGTCGACAGCTGGACGCCTGACTTCGCGACCACCTACTCCTGGGCGCGCAGGGTGGTCGAACAAACGGGGAACACGGAACCCTTCGAGACGGCCCTGCTCGCCCGCTCCAGCGACGGCGGCCCGCTGCAGACCATCGTCCCCCACACCCGGGGCTTCAGCACCCCGACCGTGCCGGGCACCAGCGAAGACGGCTCGGTCGTCTTCTTCGAATTCATCGGACGCCCCGGACCGCTGACCCCGGATGCGCCGAAGGAACGCCCCAACCTCTACGTCTGGGACCGCGACACCGGCGTCTACCAGCTGGCCGGGGTGATGAACGACGGCAAAGCCCCGCCCGCGGGCTCCTTCGCCGGCTCCTATGCCTGGCTCACTGGCAACCTCAACGACGGCGGCGCCACCGGCGCCAGCCGCGCCAAGTACGACACCCGCGACCAGCACGCGATCGCCCCCGACGGCTCCAGCGTCTACTTCACCGCCGCCAAGACCGGCCAGCTCTACCTGCGCCTCAACCCGACCGCTGAACAGAGCCCCGTCATCAACGAAGGCGAACCGGACGAAGAGTGCACCGACCCCGAGCTCGCCTGCACGATCCACGTCTCGGCCTCCCAGAAGACCAACGGCGAGGGCCCGGACGGCACCGACTCCGCCGGCCCTGCCCCCGCCGCCTTCCTCGGTGCCACCCCCGATGGCTCGCAGGCCTACTTCATGAGCTCGGAGAAGCTGACCAACGACGCCAACACCGGCCCCGAACAGCCGCCGGCGCAGATCGGTCGGGCGAAGATCGGCGAAGACGAAGCCGAAGAGGTGCAGCCCGGCTTCCTGCCCCGCCATGCCCTCGGCCTCGCCACCTCGTCCGATGGCCACTACCTCTACTGGGTCGACCCCACCAAGGGGACGATCGCCAGGGCCGACCTCGAAGCCCCTGAACCGGAAAAAACGATCGAAGACGAATTCATCGTCCCGGGGCCGGTCGAATACGAAGTCGAACCCGGGGTGACGGAATCGGTCCCGAGCACCCCCCGCTACGTCGCCGTCGGCCCCTGCGCGGAGGGCGGCGAATGCGTCTATTGGACCAATACGGGTCGGATCGCACCGGAAACTGGATTCCCTGAAGGCCAGGCCGGAACGATTGGCCGGGCCAGGCTCGACTCGAATGGCCTTCCGGAGACAAATGATCCTGCCTTCATCCGGGGAGCATCCAATCCGCAGGGGGTAGAGGTGAACACGGAAAATGTCTACTGGGCCAATTCTCCAAAAACCAACGGTAAAAAAACCATTGGCCGAGCGGCGATCGATGGCGCTCCGGCCTTCGTAAATCAAAGCTTTGTCGAGCTTGAACCGGGCTCTCATCCTCAAGGCTTGGCACTGAGTCCCAATTACATTTACTACAGCTTTGAAGAACCTGACAATGAAAACGGATATGTCGGTCGCGTCCAGATAGAAGGAGGATCGCCGGAATATGTCGGTATCGGCAAGGTGACGGTCGGCGGAATCGCCGTGGATTCCACTGGCCTCTATTGGGTCGAAGCAAGCAGAGGGTCGATTGGACGCATCCCGCTCAGCGCTTTTCCAAGTATCGGATCCTGCGAGACCGCGGCTGAATGTGAGATGGAATTCGTCAAACCAGGGGGAACGCTGGTCGGCCTCGCCACCGGCGGCGACCGCCTCTACTGGTCGGCAAACGGCGAAGCAGCCACGAACCCGGGCAAGGACCTTTACCGCTTCGACTCCGCGTCCGGGTCGCTGACGGACCTGACGCCGGATCCGAGCGGCAACGGCGCCGAAGTGCAGGGGATCCTGGGGAGTTCCGATGACGGCTCGTTCCTCTATTTCGTTGCCAATGGTGCTTTCGGTTCTGCGTCGTCGGCTGGAAGTTGCCGCTTGCTATCGAGTGGGAATTACAGCGGGACTTGCAACCTCTACGTAGACCACGACGGACAGGTCGCCTCCATCGCTCGTATCGATGCCGGTGCGGCTGACGACCCGGAAAATTGGTGGCCCCTGACAAACGACGCGGGTCAGCTTGCGGTTCGCACCTCCCGTGTCTCACCGGACGGACGAACCCTCCTCTTCCGCTCGACCGAAAAGCTGACCTCCTATGAAAACGCAGGCGTCCCCGAGTTCTACCGCTACACCTACGGGAACCCTGGGTCGATCCTCTGTGTGACCTGCAACCCGACCGGGGTTCAGCCGCTGGCAGATGTAGAAGGTGAGCCGAATCTCGGAAATATCGTCCTCGGAGAAGGGTTCGGAACGGACGGTGCCGCTTCGGCCCTCTCCCGCAACCTCTCCGCCGATGGAAACCGTGTTTTCTTCAACACGCCCGAATCGCTCGTTCCCGCGGACACCAACGGACGCGAAGGCTGTCCGACGAAAAGTGGAGTACCCACATGCCAGGATGTCTACGAGTGGGAGGCGAAGGGAAGCGGCTCCTGTGAATCCGAAGCGCAGAACGGCGGCTGCCTCTACCTCCTCTCCTCGGGCAACAGTTCGGACGCTTCGATCTTCGCCGACGCCTCGGTGAACGGCGACAGCGCCTTCATCTTCACCCGCTCGCGCCTGGCCCCCCAGGACCAGGACTCTTTGCAGGACGTCTATGGCGTCCGGGTGGAAGGGGGGCTGCCATCGCAGAACCAGCCACCGCCACCGGTCCCCTGCGAAGGGGAAGCCTGCAAGGGCGCCGCTGCGGCCTCGCCGACGCTCACCTCGCCCGCGACGACCAACGTCTCGGAGTCGGGGAACCAGAAGCCCGGGCCCGTCAAGTGCGGAAAGGGGAAGCGCAAGGTGAAGAGGCACGGCAGGACCGTGTGTGTGAAGAACACGAAAAAGCCTAAGAAGCACAACAAGACCAACAAGCACGGGAGGACTCACTGATGAGCCGGGACAAGACCAACAAGCTGCGCTTCTCACTTGCCGGCGCACTCCTGTGCCTCGGAGTCTGGCTGGCGTTCCCCGTTGGGGCCGGCGCCGCGGCTCCGTCCTGGTCGATCTCGATCGATGCCTTTCCTTCCAGTTTCACCGCCGGGAGCAGCGGCGATCCGGTCGAAGGGCCCGGCTATCGGATCGTGGCAATTAACAGCGGCGACACCGCGATCGCCGGCCCTTACACCGTAAAAGACAAATTGCCCACGGATCTCTCCCCGAGTGCCGGAATCTCGGGTACCGCCGAAGTCGAAACCAGCCCCGGCAACTTCGAACCCAAACCGCTCAGCTGCGAAGCCACGGGTCAGCAGGTCACCTGCACGGGATCAGAAGCGGTGAAGCCGGGCAAAAAGGTGGAAGTCATCATCCCGGTCGACGTCGCCTCCGGCGCTTCGGGTGAGAGCCTGCGAAACGAAGCAAGCATCGAAGGCGGCGGCGCCTTCGCCAAGGCGAGCCTGAGGACCGCGGTCGGCCAGCCTGCCTGGAAGCTTGTCGGGATCGCCCTTCCGACGAACATCAAAGCCGGCTCCAAAAACGGCGAAAGCGTCCTCACCGCCGTCAACGTCGGCGGTTCAGCCAGTCATGACCCAATCACGATCACCGACACTCTGCCCGAAGGGCTCACCCCGACGAGAGCTGAAGTCCGCGCCCTCAAAATCTCCACCTGCCCGATCGTGGGGAGGACGGTCACCTGCACGGTCACCGAATCCCTTCCCCCCGGCGAACTCATGGTCGTCCAGATCGCGATGGAAGCCGACCTGACGGCGAGCGGAACCCTGCTGAACGAAGCCGTGATCGAAGGGGGAGGGGCCTTACCGGCGGCGACCACCACGCCGATCGTCATCAGCCCCTCGATCGCCACCTTTGGCTTCCTTCCGGGAGCTGCCGGGTTTGGGGCGCTCCTGACCAACGCCGACGGCTCGGCTGCGACGCAGGCCGGCTCCCACCCCTACCAGATGACCGTCGAGCTCGGCTGGCCTTCTGAAAAGCCGAGCCAGGTCGCCCCGGCGGGGGCCGTCCGTGACGTCGTCACCGACCTCCCTCCCGGAGAGATCCTGAATCCGAACTCGACCTCGGCGCTCTGCACCGAGGCACAGCTGACGACCAACAAATGTCCTGTCGGGTCACAGATCGGGATGACGACCCTGACCACCGCGGCGCTCGAAACCTCGGTGCCGATCGGTCCTTCGCCGCTCTACAACATGGTCCCGGCTCCCGGGACGCCCTCGACCTTCGGCTTCAATGCCGCCGAACTCGGCATCTACGTCCACATCATCGGTTCGCTTCGCAGCGATGGCGACTACGGCCTCACCGGTACCTCCAAGGACATCCTCGCCACCGGCATCGGTCCGGTGCTGGGATTCCGGCTCGAATTCTGGGGCGACCCCTCGAGCTCCAGCCACGATGCCCGCCGTGGAAAATGCGTCAACAGCCCTGAGGTGGATTTCTGCCCGGCCGAAGAGGAAACCACGACCTCGCTCCTGACCGCGCCGGTCCAATGCACCGGTCAGCCCACGGTCACCCGCGGGCTGACCGACGACTGGGAGGAATCGGGCGTCTTCAAGGAAGCGACCTACGAAAGCGCCGACCTGGCCGGCACCCCGGTCGCGATCGACGGCTGCAATCAGCTGCAGTTCGAGCCGACGATCGAAGCCCGGCCGACGACCAACCTCGCCGACTCGCCCTCGGGCCTCGACGTCACCGTCCACCAGCCCCAGAACGAGAACCCGGGCGGCAACTCGACGGCGATCATGAAGGACCTGAGCTTGACGCTTCCCGCCGGGCTCTCGGTCAACCCCTCCTCGGCCGACGGCCTCGGCGCTTGTACCGAAGCGGAGGCGAACGTCCACACCCTCGAGGCGAGTTCCTGTCCCGCCGATTCGAAGCTCGGCTCCGTCGAAGTGCGGACGCCGTTGCTGAACCATCCGCTGCCGGGAGCCCTCTACCTGGCCAAGCCGTTCGACAATCCGTCGGACTCCCTGGTCGCCCTGTATCTGGGGGTCGACGATCCCTCGACCGGGACGGTGGCGAACCTCGCGGGCCGGGCCCTGCTGAACCCCGATACCGGTCAGGTGACCACGATCTTCAAAGAAAACCCCCAGTTGCCGATCGAAGACATCAAGGCTCACCTCTTCACCGGGCCGCGGGCCGCGCTGCGGACGCCGTCGACCTGTGGCAGCTATTCCTCCACCGCGGACATCAGCGCCTGGAGTGCCCCGCAGACGGCCGACGCCCATCCGTCTGATTCCTTCGCGATCGGGGCCACGCCCCTCGGGGGCAGCTGCCCGAGCTCGGCCGCGGCGGTGCCGAACAGCGCCGCATTCACGGCGGGGACGCTCTCCCCGCAGGCAGGGGCCTACTCGCCCTTCGTCCTGCACCTCAACCGTCCCGACGGTACCCAGGAACCGCAGCGGATCGAAACCACCCTGGCCCCGGGCCTGGTGGCCAAGCTCGCCGGCGTTTCCTACTGCTCGGAGGCGCAGATCGCCCAGGCGCGCTCACGCGAACACGTCAACCAGGGCGCTCTCGAGAAGGCGGATCCGTCCTGCCCGGCGTCCTCGCTGCTGGGCGCGGTCGACGTTGCCGCCGGAGCGGGCCCGACCCCGCTTCACACCAGCGGCCACGCCTACCTCGCGGGCCCCTACAAGGGCGCGCCGCTGAGCCTGGTCGTGATCACCCCGGCGATCGCCGGGCCCTTCGACCTCGGCGCGGTGGTCCTGCGGACGGCGCTGCAGGTGAACCCCGTGACCGCCCAGGTGACGGCGGTCTCCGATCCGCTGCCCCGGATTCTCGAGGGCATTCCGCTGGACATCAGGGGAATCACGATCGAACTGAACCGGTCCCAGTTCACCCTCAACCCCACCTCATGCGAACCCCTTTCGATCACGGGTGCGCTGACCTCGGTGGAGGGGACCGCGGCGGCTCTCACGAGCCCCTTCCAGGTTGGCAACTGCTCCGCGCTCGGCTTCAAGCCGAAGCTCGGGATCAGCCTCAAGGGCGGGACCACGCGCGGCAAGAACCCCGCCCTGAAGGCGGTCGTCACCTACCCGCCGGGCAGCTACGCCAACATCGCAAACGCCCAGGTCACCCTGCCGCACTCGGCATTCCTCGACCAGGGCCACATCAATACCGTCTGCACCAATCCGCAGTTCGCCGCCGGCGCCTGTCCTCCGGGGTCGGTCTACGGCTTCGCCAAAGCCTGGACGCCGCTTCTGGATCAGCCGCTCGAAGGCCCGGTGTACCTGCGCACCCCGGGGCACGAACTCCCCGATCTGGTTGCCGACCTGAAGGGACAGATCGAGGTCACGTTGCGGGGCAAAGTCGACTCCGGCAAGAACAACGGCATCCGCAACACCTTCCAGCTGGTCCCCGATGCCCCGGTATCGAAGTTCGTCCTGGAAATGAAGGGCGGCAAGAAGGGCCTGCTGGTCAACAGCGAAAACATCTGCAGGAAGCCCCAGCACGCGCTTGCCTTCTTCACCGCGCAGAACGGGAAGAAGCTGAAGCTCTCACCGCGGATCGCGAATTCCTGCGGCGGCAAGAAGGGCGCTGGGCAAGGGGCTGGAAAGCGCACGAGGTGAGAGCCGGGTTCACCTCGGCCCTGGTCGTCGGCGCACTCCTGCTGACTGCCCCGGCGGCTTCGGCTGCCGGGGCACCGGTGGTGAGCGAAAGCTGGGTCGAAGAAGTGAAGGCCGAATCGGTTCGCCTGAGGGCGGCTGTCAACCCCAACGGCCTTCCTTCCAGCTACCGCTTCGAAATCGTCAGCCAGGCGGCCTTCGAGCAGAGTGGGTATGCGACGGCGCTACTCGTTCCTCCCTCTGGCAAAGCGCCGCTCGGTTCCGGGACCACCCCGCTCTTCGTCTCCCAGCAGGTCGGGCCGCCGCTGACGCCGATGGCTCCGGCCACCGCCTATCGCTACCGGATCGTCGCGTCCAACCAGGAAGGCAGCTCGGTTCCGCTCGAACACCTGCTGGTCACCCAGGCGACCCAGCTCTCCTTCGGGCTGCCCGACGGTCGCGGCTATGAGCTCGTCTCGCCGATCGCGAAAAACGGCGGCGGGGTCGCCGCGCCGGAAGCGGTCTTCGGCGGCGGCGACTTCCAGGCCGCGCCGACGAGCCAACCGGCGGGCGCCGCCGTCACCTATGGATCTGCGAGCTCCTTCGGCGGCGGCCAGGGGGCGCCGCCTGAGAGCCAGTACCTCTCCCGCAGGACCCCTGCCGGGTGGGTAACCCAGGACGTTTCGGCCCCGACCGCCTCGGGCGCCTACGGCCCCGAACCCGACGGCTCCCCCTATCGCCTCTTCTCGACCGATCTCTCGGCCGGGCTGCTCTTCGGCGGCCTGCCTTGCCGCGGCGCGCTCCCGGGCTGCCCGGCGCCGACCCCGGTCCTGCCGGGGAGCGGCGCGCCTCCCGGCTACATGGCCTATTACCTGCGCGCATCCGGCGGCAGCTTCTCCTCCCTCCTCAGCGCCGGCGAGCTCGCCCACAGCGCCGTAGAACCCCCGGCCTTCTCGGTCTCCTTTGCCGCTGCTTCGCCCGAGCTCTCCCACATCGTCCTCTCGAGCTGCGCCGCGCTCACCGCCAACGCGACCGAGGTTGCCGACGGTGCGGGCGGCTGCGAAGCATCCGCCCAGAACCTTTACGAGTGGTCGGGGGGCACGCTGGCGGCGCTCAGCCTCCTGCCCGGGGAAACCCACACGACCCCGGGCCTCGGCCCGATCGCCCTCGCGGCGCCGATCGGGGCGCTGTCCGAAGACGGGACGCGCGCCTATTTCACCGCGACCGAAGACGGCCATCTCTACCTGCGCGAAGGCTCCCAGACGAAGCCGGTCGCCACCCACGGCGCCTTCCAGGCCGCCTCCGCGGACGGCTCGGTCGTCTTCTACACCGAAGCCGGGCACCTCTTCCGCTATTTGGCGCCATCGGGGTCGACGACCGACCTGACGCCGGCCGGCGGGGTGGTCGGCGTCCTGGCGGCCTCCCGCGACGGCGGCGTCGTCTACTACCAGGACGCGGCGGGGATCGAGCGCTGGGCGGGGGGGAGCGCGACTCAGGTCGCGGCGGGACCCGATGCGGCCTCCCCGAGCGACTACCCGCCCTCGACCGGCACCTCGCGGATCACCGCCGACGGTTCGCGCCTCGCCTTCCTCTCCGCTGCCGAACTCACCGGCTATGACAGCGGTGGGCGCACGGAGGTCTATCTCTACGGCCCCATCGGGGGTGGCCCTCCGCGGCTCGTGTGCGCCTCCTGCAACCCGAGCGGGGAACGGGCCGACGGTCCGGCCTCGATCCCCGGCGCGCCGGCGAACGGCTCGACCAGCGCCTACCGGCCCCGGGCCCTCTCCGACAACGGCCGCCGGCTCTTCTTCGACTCCGGCGACAGCCTCCTTCCCGCCGACACCGACGGTCAACCCGACGTCTACCAGTGGGAGGAAGAGGGGGAAGGCAGCTGCGAGACCGCGCCGGGCTGCATCGGCCTGATCTCGAGCGGTCGGGCGATCGAAGGCGCCCGCTTCATCGACGCCTCCGCCGATGGCGCCGACGTCTACTTCCTCACCGATGAGTCCCTGGTCGGAGCGGACCCCGGCTCGGCCGACCTCTACGACGCCCGCGTCGGTGGCGGCTTCCCCGAAGCGCCGGCGCCGATCCCCTGCATCGCCGACGCCTGTCAGGCCCTGCCGTCGGCCCCTGAAGATCCCCGGCCCGGCAGTCTCGTCCCGAACGCCGGCAACCCGCCGCTGCGGATCGAACGCGAAAAGGCGCGGCATCGCAGGAAGCGTGCCCACCACAGGCACCATCATCGCCGCCACCAACCGCACGGCTCGCGGGCCCACCGACAGAAGCAGGCGGGCGGCCGGTGAGAGCGCGAGTCTCGCTGGCGGTCGTCGTAGCGGCCCTCGCGGTCGTCTGTTCGCCCGGCGCGGCGCAGGCGCTCTCCCTGCTCCCTGGCTCCGAAGGCTTCAGCGTCGAAGCGCGCACCGAAGCAGGCGGGGTCGCCGGCCAGGCCGGCGAACATCCCTACACGTTGACTGCGCGGGTCAACTTCGCCCAGGACGGATCGGGGCCCTATACCGACGGTGACGTCCGCGGCCTTCACCTCGACCTACCTCAGGGCCTCCTCCTCAACCCGGCGGTGGCCGGGCGCTGCAGCGCCGGACAGTTCGCGCGGCCGCGGATCTCCCCCTTCGAAGAAAGCGCCTCCGGGGAGAGCTGTCCGATCGAGAGCCAGGTCGGCGTCGTCCAGGTCCGCTCCTCACTGGGCGCCACCCGCACCTTCGGCGTCTTCAACCTGGTCCCGACGCCTGGTGCCGTGGCGCAGCTCGGCTTCAGCCCCTTCGGCCGGCCGATCGTCCTCACCTCCCGCATCCACGGCTCCGAAGGCGAGTACAACCTCTCGCTCGACGCCGAAGAGCTCACCCAGCAGTTCGATCTCTACGGCCTCACCCTGACGCTCTGGGGGAACCCCTGGCTGGTCACTCATGATGACGAACGCGGCAACTGCCTCAACGAGGCCGATCCGGCCGCCCACTTCGGGACCGAGGCCCAGCTCGAGTCCGAACCGCCGAGTCCCGCTCACCCCTATGTGCCCGGCACCTGCTCGATCGGCGACCCGAAATCGCTGCCCCCGAGCGCCTACCTGACCCTGCCGCCCGTCTGCACGCCGATGGCGTTCGGCCTCACCGCCACCTCCTGGCAGCAGCCGGGGACGATCGCCCGCGGGTTCGAAACCCCGGCCCTGCAGGGCTGCGGGCTCTCTCCCTTCGAACCGGCACCGCTGGTCCAGCTGAACACCGAACGCGCCTCCTCGCCAAGCGGTCTCACCTTCAGCCTGCTGATCGACCAGTTGCGCCTGCTGGCGAACTACACCCCCGCGGGGCGGCTGCTGCCGAAAGTCCGCGCTCCTTCTCCTCCAAAACGGGCGACGGTCACGCTGCCCGAAGGGGTGACGATCAACCCCTCGGTCGGCGCCGGCCTGGGAGTCTGCACGGCCGCCGAGTACGGCGCCGAGACGGTGTCCTCACCGCCCGGGGCCGGCTGCCCGAACGATTCGAAGATCGGCGACTTCACCGTCGAAAGCCCGCTGTTCGCCCAGCCCGTCGACGGCGCGCTGTTCCTCGCGGCGCCCCACGAAAACCCGTTCGGATCGCTGATCGCGGTCTACCTGGTCGCCAAGCACCCCGAACGCGGGATCCTGATCAAGGTCTCGGGACGACTCCAAGCCGACCCGCTCAGCGGCCGGCTGACGGCGACCTTCAACAACCTGCCGCAGCTGCCCTACTCGGATCTTCGCGTCCACTTCCGCGAAGGCCAGCGCAGCCCGCTGGCGACCCCGCCTTCCTGCGGGTCCTTCCCGACCGAAACCGAATTCCTGGCGTGGCGTGAACCTGGCCTGGTCAGCCGCGGCTCCGGCGCGGTCCCGATCACTTCCGGCGCTGGGGGAGGGCCTTGCCCTTCGGGCCCGGCCCCCTTTGCTCCCGGAGCCGAGGGGGGGACCGTGAACCCGAAGGCCGGCGCCTACAGTCCCTTCTACCTGCACCTGACGCGCAGCGACACCGAGCAGGAGATCACCTCCTACTCCGCCACCCTGCCGCAGGGATTGCTGGGGAACATCTCGGCCATCCCCTACTGCTCCGACGCCGCGATCGCCGCGGCCGCGCAACGCTCCGGCATCGCCGAGCGCGAAGGCCCCTCCTGTCCGCGGGCCAGCCTGATCGGCCACACGTCGGCCGGGTACGGGGTCGGCGGGGTTCTCACCTACGCCCCCGGCAACCTTTACCTCGCCGGTCCCTACCGTGGCTCCTCCTTCTCGGTGGTGGCGATCGATTCCGCCCTTGTCGGCCCCTTCGACCTCGGCGTGATCGTCGTGCGCTCGGCGATCCGGATCAATCCGACCACCGCTCAGGCTTCGATCGACGCCACCGGCACCGACCCGATCCCGCACATCATCGACGGCATCCCGATCCACCTACGCGACGTCCGCGTCTACATCGACCGGCCCGACTTCATCCTCAACCCGACGAGCTGCGCTGCCTCGACCCTGACCTCGGCATTGAACGGCTCGGGAGCGCGCTTCTCCGATCCCGGCGACGACTCGCTTGCGACGGCGACCGTTCCATTCCAGGCCTTCGACTGCGGATCCCTTGACTTCAGGCCGAAGATCGCCCTGAAGACGACCGGGGGGAGTCGGCGCGGACGACATCCGTCTTTGCGAGTGACGGTGAAGCCCCGGCCCGGCGACGCCAACATCGGCTCGGCGCAGGTGACCCTGCCGCCCTCGCTGTTCCTCGATCAGTCCCAGATCGAGACGATCTGCACCGGAGTGCAGTTCGCTGCGCACAACTGTCCGCCGCGCTCCGTCTACGGGCACGTCCGGGCGGTCACCCCGCTCCTCGGCGTCCCCCTGGAAGGCCCTGTCTACCTGCGCTCCTCTCATCACACCCTTCCCGACCTCGTCTTCGTCCTCAAAGGACAGGGAATCGAGATCGACCTCGCCGGGCGGATCGACTCGGTAAACGGAGGGATCCGCGGCAGCTTCGAAACGATCCCCGACGCACCGATCTCTGCCTTCAAGCTGACTATGGACGGTGGTAAGCACGGCATCCTGATCAACGCCGCCAACCTCTGTGCCAAGCCCCAGGCGGCAACCGCCCGGCTGATCGGGCAGAACAACCATGGCCTCATCAGCCATCCTCGGCTCCATCCGCAGTGCCCCAAGCACCGGGCGAATCGCAAGCCTTCCAGGACTTCTTCCGCCTCCGCCTCGGAGGTGAGCCAGAGCGGGGGGGTCCGCGTCTCCTTCGACGGTTCGCTGGCGCCACGGTCGCTGCCGCGGCACGGCACCAGACCTGTGAGGGCCTCTGTCGGGGCGAAGATCATTCCTCTGAGCGGACGTACGCAGCCGCAGCTGCGGAAAATCGAAATCGCGATCAACCGCAACGGCCATTTCGCCCCGCAAAGGATCCCCCTATGTCGAGTCGAGCAGATCCAGCCGGCGACGACCGCGTCGGCGCTCGCCGCCTGCCGGCAATCGCTGGTCGGCGAAGGCACGTTTTCCGCAAAGGTCCTGCTACCCGAGCAGGCGCCGTTCCCATCGTCCGGCAAGGTCTACGCCTTCAACGGCCGCTGGCACGGCCACCCGGCTGTGCTCGCCCACGTCTACGGCACCCGACCGATTCCGGTCTCTTACACCCTTCCTTTCGAACTGCTGCCGCGACGAGGCACCTACGGCACCCTGCTGCGCGCCTCGCTGCCGGAGATAACCGGCAACTCCGGCTACATCACCGGCCTCTCGCTCAGCTTCGGGCAAGGGGCGAAGGCGCGCGGCTACGTGACCGCCGGTTGTCCGGCCCCGGCCGGTTTGAGCAGCGGCTCCTTCCCGTTCGCCCACGTCGCCTTTTCCTTCGCTGGCAATCGGAAAGTCGATTCGACCCTGATCCGCATGTGCAAGGCACGCGGATAAACCCTGGGAGGTAAATCGAGATGAAGTGGAAGATGATCGCGCTGGCGACGGTGACGACGCTGATCGCGGCGGCCGCAGCCTCGGCGCTGGTTCTCGAAGGCGGCGACCTGGTCCTCATTGCGAAGGGCGGTTTCGCGCCGACCAAGTTGCCCAAGAGCAAAGACGCGCCGATCAAGATCTACGGCGGCGGCAAGGCGTCGACCAAGTCCGGCGAACTGCCGCCGATCGTCGAAACGCTGGAGATCGAATTCGACCGCCACGGACACGTCGAGACCAAGGGCCTGGAAGTCTGCACCTCGGGCAAGCTGCAGTCGACCACCGTGCCGCAGGCCCGCCGAGCCTGCCCGAACGCGATCGTCGGCAAGGGCACGGGCAGCGCCATCGTCCAGTTCCCCGAACAGAATCCGATCCCGATCTCCTCGCCGATCACGCTCTTCAACGGACCGAAGCAGGGCGGCAACGACACGATCATCGCCCACGCCTTCACCACCGTGCCGATCGCGACCACGTTCATCATCCCGGTAGTGATCGAAAAGATCAGCAACGGCGTCTACGGCTACCGGACCAAAGCCAAAATTCCGAAGATCGCCGGCGGCGCCGGGCACCCGATCTCGGGCAACGTCACCGTCGACCGGAAATGGACTTTCAAGGGCCACAGGTACAGCTACGTCAACGCCCGCTGCGAAACCGGTCACCTGCAGGCCAACGTGAAGGTGGGCTTCAAGGACGGGACCTTCCTCAGCGGCACCTTCATCAAACGCTGCAGCGTCAGCCACTGAGGCGCGGCACATCTTCAAGTAGGCATTTGCGCTTAACTCTCCGGCCGTTAACCTAGGCCAAATCGCCATTTCTGGCTCTACAGCCAGGATTTTGCTATAAGAATCTAAATTGACAGGGTATGTAAACCTGTCTATCTTTGCGAAACCGCCGACTCCCCTGAATCGGCGAGCGAGCCCCGTGTTCCCTGCGGGGCAAGCACCGCAGGCGGGCGCCGGTGTTCCCCGATATCGGCGCTCGCCCATTCGGATCGATCCAGGCGGGTGTCCTGAGAAGTTCGATGAATCAACCAATCCCCACAACGAAGACAACAGAGGCCAGGGACAGCCTTATCGACGCGGCGGTCGCGGAGACGGTCGAGGTCGGATACGGCGCGGTTTCGGTCGAGGGAATCATCCGCCGGGCCGACAGCTCCCGCGCTTTGTTCGACGCCCATTTCGCCGACAAGCAGGCGGCGCTCGAAGCCGCATACGAGTGCCGCTTCGAGCAATATCTCAGCCGCGTGCTGCGGGCTTGCGAAGCGCAGTCGGAGTGGCCGTTGAAGGTCAAGGTCGGAATCGGCGTCACCCTGGACATGGCTGCAGCCTCGCCCGTCGACGCGCAGTTCCTTGTCGTCGAGACAATGGCCGTCAGCGATGAGTTTCTCCAGCAGGTACTCGACTCGCGCGATCGACTCGGCCGGCTTCTCATCGGCGGGCGGACCGAGACCCCTCAGGGGGCTGAACTTCCCGGGATCACCGAGGCAGTCATGGTCGCCGGGATCGCCGGGGTGATCGCGGCCCAATTGCGAGCCGGAGAAACGAAGCACCTGCCGGCGGTTGCGCCTCAGCTGGTCGAGCTCACCCTCACTCCCTACCTCGGCCGTGAGCAGGCGGCCGAGGTTGCACGTCGACCGCGGCCCAGCCTCGACAGCCAATAGCCCGGGGCCGGAGGACGGGAGCGGATGACTCCGAGAGTGGACTCGGCGGGCTCGACCGCCGATCAGCGAGCGGCGGTAGCGGCGCGGATGCGCGAGTGCCGCCCTGAGATCGTGCAGGCGGTTCGGGAGCGCTCGGCAGCCCTGCTGGAGTCGGTGCGGGGCCTTGATCCAGAGTTCATGGAGGGGCAACGGGAAGCGGTCGCCGCGGCTGTCGACTACGGGATCGAAGCCATCGAGTTCGGAGAGGCCCGGTGCCGCGAGGTTCCTGCCATCTTTCACGCCCAAGCTCGGCTGACCGCGCGCAGCGCCGTATCGCTGGACATGATGATGCGGCGCTACTTCGCCGGGTACGTGCTCCTCGGCGATTTCCTCATGCGGGAAGCGGATCAAAGCTCGCTGAACGGGGCGACGCTGCAGTTCATCATGCGCGACACCGCTACCGTCTTCGATCGCCTGATCTCGACGATCGCCGAGGAGTACCAGCGCGAGGTGCGCGGACTGATCTCGTCCCCCGATGAGCGGATGGCGGCGCGGGTTCGAGCGCTGCTGAAAGGCGAGCTGCTGGATGCCACGGACATCGACTACGAGTTCGACGCCTGGCACCTCGGCGCGCTCGCGACGGGAAGCGACGGTCTCAATGTCATGCGGCAGCTGGCGAAGTCCCTGGACCGGCGGCTGTTGTCGATCCAGTCGGATGAAGGCACCGTCTGGGCCTGGCTTGGTGGGCGAGAACTCTTCGATCCCGATGCTCTCAACGACGCGTTCGCTTCGCTCAGGGCCGGGACGATGTGCCTCGCCTTCGGTGAGCCTGCCCATGGCCTCACAGGCTGGCGACTAACACACCGTCAGGCCCAAGCCGTCCTACCGATCGCGAAGCGGGTGGGAGGCGGCTGCGTGCATTACGCCGAGGCAGGCCTGCTCGCCTCCCTGCTTCAGGACGACCTGCTGACGACCTCGTTGCGGGAGCGCTATCTGGCTCCGCTCGCATCGGATCGTGACGGGGGTGCAACTCTGAGGGAGACACTGCGCGCATTCTTCTCGTCGGATCGAAACGTCACCTCGGCGGCGGCCCGACTCGGCGTCAATCGCCACACGGTCACCAACCGCCTCCGCATCATCGAAGAAAAGGTCGGCCGCTCCCTGGCCTCGTCGGCCGCCGAGATCGAAGCGGCCCTGCGCCTGCACGATCTGGACGAGAGCGTACGTCAGGTCTTTTGAGTTTGGTTCTTCGCTGGACCGGACATCATGGCGCGTCTCTTTCCCGATATCGGCCAAATTGGCCAGTCATCGCGGACTCATCCCGGAGACGATTGCTGTCTCTGAACCTGCATTCCTACCGAGAGGATGTTTCTCACGATGTCACGACGTACCATTCAACGAGCCACGCTGGCTCTCGCCAGCGTGCTCGGCGCACTCGCAATTTTCAGTCCGGCCGCATTCGCGTCTGGAGCTCCGATCATCAGCATCAATCCGACGCAAGAACTTGGTCTCAACGCCGGCTTTATCAGGGGGACCGTGGATCCCAATGGAGCACCTTCGGCTACCTACAGTATTCAATATGGGAAATTGAAATTTTACGGGCGCGTCACTGGAGGCTCCGTGAAAGGAACCGGCGCCCTGCCGATAGAAGCTCGTGTGTTCGGTCTAGAGCCGAGGACCACGTACCAATACAAGATCACGGCGACGAACGAATTCGGCACCTCCGAAGCCACCGGTATTTTCGAAACCCTGCTTTCCTGGAAAGTCGAAGGCACGCGAGTCGAAGACCTCACTAGCCTCGCCAATTTCAAGGACACCTTCGCAGGCAAAGCCGGCGAAGGCGGCTACCTCGAACTCAGGGGGAAAATCCTCGGCATTTGGACCAGGGTCTATTGCCATCAGAGCGCCAGCGCGAGCGGCATTCTCAACGTGAGCGGCCCTGTCTTCGTATTCAACAATTGCTTCATGCAGCTCAACGGAGTTAAAAACCCCAACTGCAATTCTAAAGGTTCTGTCAGGCTCAGCATGAATGCGTTTATGGCGCAGAACGAACCCGCCAAAATTACCAGCACGGAAGAATGCCCCGTGGGTCAGATAATCAATCTGACCGAAGGCGGCCTGACCCCAGAAATCGGCGGCACGGAAGCTGTCGAACAGAAGAATTTCTCACTTTATGGATCTACCCTCGCGAGTGGCCAGCCATTCGAAGTCGACCTGGCTGTCGGGACTTCCATCTCCCCGGGTGGATGGAAGATGGCCGAAGAAACCGCCTACGAAGGAAAGAAATTCGGCATTTCCTAAGCCACGGAACATACTGATTGAGGTTCACCAGGGGAAGGCCATCAATGGCCTTCCCCTGGCCTTGACGGTCAAGATCGGCGTCATGGCCTTTCCATTTTTTCATCGGATGAGACGTTGACGAGGCAAGCGCGGCCCAAAGCTCCCTTCCCGAAAGCGGTTCGCGCTCGTCGTGTGCCCATGAAGGTGGTGGTCTGCGGGGCCGGGGCGGCTGGGCTGAGCGCCGCGGCGTGCCTGCGCGGCGCCGGTCTCGACGCCGTGATCCTGGAGCGCTCCGACCGGGTCGGGGCGAGCTGGCGATCGCGTTACCCGGCGCTGCGGCTGAACACGCCCGGCTGGATGTCGACGATGCCCGGGTACCGCGCGTCGGTGCGCCGCTACGGAGAGTTTCCCTCCCGCGACGATTGGATCCGCTACCTCGAGGACTACTCGACCCATCACGGGTTGGAGGTCCGCTTCGGCGCCGAGGTTTGGCGGGTGGACCGCGCCGACGGGAGCTGGCTCATCGAGACGAACGGCGGCGCCGTCGAGGCCGACGCGGTCGTGATCGCGATCGGCTTCGACCACGACCCTTACGTGCCCAAGTGGCCGGGGCTGGAGGGCTTCGGCGGTGAGCTGATCCACGCCTCCGACTACCGCGACCCGGAGCCCTACCGGGGCAAGGACGTGCTCGTCGTCGGCCCGGGGGTGACCGGCTCGGAGGTGGCCCACCTGATCGCCGCCGGCGGCGCGGCTCGCGTCAGGGTGGCGGTCCGAACCCCTCCGCACATCGTCCGGCGCAAATGGCTCGGCGTCCCGATCCAGATCCCCGGTACGGCCCTCCACCACATGCCGCTGCGCGTCGCCGACAGGCTCGGCGCAATGACTGAACGGACGATCGCCGGGAACCTCTCGCGCTATGGACTGCCGCGCCCCCGGGTGGGACCGGCGACGGCATTGGCCGAGCGGCACCAGTCGCCGCTCTTCGACGACGGCTTCGTCGACTCGGTCAAGGCGGGGCGGATCGAGATCGTCGCCGCCGTGGAGGGCTTCGACGGAGACGAGGTGCTGCTCGCCGACGGCACGCGGATCCGGCCCGACGCCGTGATCGCGGCGACCGGCTACCGCCGAGGCCTGGAGCCGCTGGTCGGCCACCTCGGTGTTCTCGACGAGAGGGGGACGCCGCTGGTCAGCGGCGGGCGCCACCACCCTTCGGCCCCCGGCCTCTTCTTCACCGGCTACCGCACCGAGCTCTCCGGCCAGATGCGCCTGATGCGCTTCGACGCGCGCTCCATCGCCCGCGCCTTGACCTAGCCGGCTCTGGCGCGGGCGGCTTGGCGGACGAGGTGGTCGCGCTCGGCGAGGTTCGTGGCCCGGCGGGCGGCTTCGGCGTAGGCCTCCGCGGCAGCCGGGAGGTCGTCGTTCAGCTCGTGCAGGTGGCCGCGGACGGCGTGCCAGCGGTGACGGTCGGCGAGCAGCTCGTGGAGTTGCTCGGTCTCGCGCAGGCCGGCGGCGGGGCCGTGGACGTGGCCGACCGCGACGGCGCGGCCGAGGACGGCGGCGGGGTCCTGGCGGGCCGGGTCGTCGGTGAGGTCGACGAGATCGTCGTACCAGGAGAGGATCTGCGTCCAGTCGGTCTCCTCGGCGCTCGGCGCGTCGTCGTGCAGGGCGGCGATCGCCGCCTCGAGCTGGTAGCGGCCCGGCGGCCGCGCCTCGGTCTGCAGCGCCAGCGCCGAGTGCAGGACGCGCACGCCCTCGGCGATCTCGCCGGTGTCCCAGAGGGTGCGGTCCTGGCGGTCGAGGGTGACGATTCGGCCCTCGGCGTCGAGTCGCGCCGGCAGGCGGGCGTGGTTGAGGAGCATCAGGGCGAGCAGCCCGCGGGCCTCCGGCTCCTCGGTGGCGAGGTTGAGCTGGCGGGTGAGACGGATCGCCTCGCCGGCCAGGTCCACGCGGCCCGCGTGTCCGGCGGTGTAGACGAGGTAGAGGACGCGCAGCACGACGGCGAGGTCGCCGGGCTCGTCCAGGGGGCGCCCCCGGAGAGTGCGCTTGGCCCGGCTGATCCGCTGCGCCATCGTTGCCTCCGGGACGTAGAAGGCGTCGGCGATCTCACGCGTCGTGAGGCCGCCGACGGCGCGCAGGGTGAGCGCCACCTGGGAGGTCGGCGCCAGCGCCGGGTGGCAGCAGCGGAAGAGCAGGAAGAGGGTGTCGTCGCCGATCTCCTCCGCCGCAGCCTCGGGCCGCGGCTCGGCTTCCGCCTCCTCTTCGCGGCGGTGGCGGGCGGCTTCGCTGCGGCGGGCATCGACGAGCCGGCGGGTCGCGACCGTCGCCAGCCACGCCTGGGGATCGCGCGGCGGGTGCTCGGGCCAGACCCGGAGCGCCTCGATCAGCGCCTCCTGCAGCGCGTCCTCGGCGGCGTCGAAGTCCTCGCCTCGCCGCACCAGCCCCGCGAGCACCCGGGGGACGAGGGCGCGCAGCTCGCCCTCGTCCCACGCCGACGTCGGCTCGCCGACCACGATGCCGGTCAGTCCTCGGACGACGATTTCCCGGACATCACCTCGCGCACGTCGATCCACTCGTGCAGCGGCCCGCCGCCCGGCCCGGGCTCGGAGGAGATGTAGGCCGCGATCTCGATCGCGCGCTCGCGCGACTCGACGTCGACCATGTACCAGCCCGCGACGAGGTCGCTGGTCTCCGGCAGCGGGCCGTCGGTGGTGACCGGCGCGGCGTCCGGCCCGCCGTAGCGGACCCAGGTCTGCTCCTGCGTCAGCGCCTGCCCGTCGACGTACTCGCCGTTCTCCTGCAGCAGCTCTTTGACCTGGCGCAGGAAGGCGAAGTGCGCCTCCACGTCCTCGGGGTCCCACTGGTCCAGCGGCGGGAAGGGATGGTGCGGCTCCGGGCCGCCTTTGTAGTGCTTGAGCAGCAGGTACTTCGGCATGGTGGTCTCCTCGTCTCGTGGGCCCGTCTGTCGTGGCCCTTCACCTTGTGAGCGGAGCCGGCTGACGTTTCTCGACATGGAATCAAGGGGGCCGCAATCGCGCGGATGCCGGTCAGCAGCTGACGAAGCCGAGTTACGCCCGGAGGGCGGGCGGGGCAGGGCTGGTCAGTCCCACCAGTCCCGCTCGCCCTCCACATCGTCGCGCGGGTTCTCGCCGAGGTTGGGCGCGCCGATGACGAAGATCTCGAGGCCCTCCGGTCCGGCCTCGTAGCCCCGCCAGGTACCGGGCGCGACGCGCACCGCGTCCCACTCCTTCAGCTCGACGATCTCGTCGTCGAGCTTCATCCGCCCGCTCCCGCGCAGGACCAGGTAGATCTCCTCCTGTTGCTTGTGCGTGTGGCCGTACGGGAAGCGATAGTTGGGCGGGATGCGCTGGTAGCCCAGGCCGGACTGCTCGAGCTCGAGTGCCTTGGTCGCGAGGCGGAACTCCAGGTCCGGCGCACCGTCGAAGTTGGACCCGACATCCTCCAGATCCTGCTTCATGTTCTTGCGGGTGAACGGCACGGCGCGATCCTACGGCACACCTGATCGGTCGATCCGTCTCCGGTCGAGCTACACGGTAAGCACTGTCACTTCCGCAAAGGAAGAAAAGTCGGAATCCTGGGTGAGGACCGCGGCCCCGTGTTTCATCGCGGTCGCCGCGATCCAGGTGTCGTGACGGCGGAGGCGGCGGCCGCGGGCGCGCTCGGCTGCGGCGATGCGGGCGAAGCAGCTGGCGACCTCCGGTCCGACCGGGAGCAAGGGGTAGGTCGACTGGACTCGGGAGAGAGTGGAGAGACGGCGGGCGCGGGTGTCTGGATCGCTTGCGCGAAGCACCCCCAACTCCAGCTCGGCCACGGTGATCACCGAGACGGCGATTTTTTCTGGGAGGTCTCCGAGTTCGCGGCCCGTCTCCTGGGCGATGAAGATCGAGGTGTCGGCGACTGCTTTGCTCAATCGTCGAGCTCCGCGCCGCGGACGTCGGCGAGGTCGTCGAGCAGGCCGGGATCGGCTGACGCCTCGCGCACGATCCGGCGCAGTTCGGACGAGGGGACCCAGGGGTCCCGCCGCTCGACATGCGGGAGGATGTCGGCGACCGGCCGACGGTTGACGGTAAGCGTGAGGCGCTCGCCGGCTTCGAGCTCTGCGACGACCCTCGAAGTGGAGTTGCGGAGCTCGCGGATCGAGACGTCTTTTCCCATGTGCACAACCGTAGCACTAGATGCTACAGGGTTCGGCTCGCGCGAGTCCCAAGCCGTTCTGATCAGGGCGCCGGCGAGTAGGTGAGCAGGACGACTCCGGAGTCGAACCGCTTCACGTCCTCCAGTTGCATCCGCACGGTTCCCCGGTCGCCGAGCACGTGGAGGTTGGCCTTGCCCCAGACGAGCGGGTTGAGGTAGATCTCGAACTCGTCGACCAGACCCTTCTCGGCGAGGGCGTAGGCGAACTCGCCGCTGCCGTGCATGAAGAGCTCGCCGTCGACTTCGTCCTTCAGCTTCGGGATCGAGTCCTCAAGGTCGCCCTCGAGCAGGGTTGCGTTCCAGGGAAGCTCGCCGGAGAGGGAGTTGGAGCCGACGTACTTCGCCATCGAGTTGACCATGTCGGCCCATTGACCCGACTGGTTCGGCCAGTAACCCGCCAGCCCCTCGTAGGTCTTGCGGCCCAGCACCATGCCGGCGGATCTCGCCTGGCGCTCGAACGAGTAGTCGCCGTGGTCTCCGTCGGGCTGCACCCACTCGCCGACCGGGTCGATGACCCCGTCGAGGGTGGCCTGCGTGCTCGCGATCAGCTTTCCCATCTCGCTCCTCCTTCGGTCGGGGGTTCCAAGGCTCCTCTACCCGGATAGGCGATCCGAATCAAGAGTGCAAGTAAGGGACATAAATTGAGGGGGGCGCGAACCTGCGCTACTTCTTCGACAGCTTGCGGTATTCGCAGGACATCGATCTCGACGTGGAAGGAGTGCCCGCCTGGCGGCTCAACGAGAAGATCGAAGCCCTGCTCTCTTCGCCTCAGATCGTTCTCCTGCTGCGCAACGCTGAGCTCGAAGTGGCCGAGCGCTCCAACCCGAAGCGAACCGACACCAACCAGCGCTGGAAGATCGGCCTCTCCGCCCCCGGGCATGGGGATCTGATCCGAACCAAGATCGAGTTCAGCTACCGCGACAGCAAGGGCGCCCACAGGATCGAGCCGATACCCCGCCGCATCGTCGAGCCCTATGCGCTGCGCTCGCCGCTGGTTCCCCACTACGTCGACGGCGCCCCGACCGAGCAGAAGGTGCTCGCCCTCGCCCGGCGCTCCGAGACGCAGGCACGCGACGTCTTCGATCTCGACCTGCTGCTGCGCCGCCGCCCCCTGAAGCCCGGCGCTCTCGACCCCGAGGTGCTCACCGCGGCCGCCGATCTGGCGATGCAGCTGCCCTATGCCGCATTCCGGGATCAGGTCCTGCCCTTCCTCGAGGCCGACGCGGTCGAGCTCTACGAGGGCGAGTCTTCCTGGGAGCAGATGCAGACCTTCGTCGCCGAACAGCTCGAGGGGGCGCGATGACGCCGGTCGGCGACTTCGGCCGGTTGCGGCGACTCGACCGCCCCGTGGTCACGACCGGCGAGGCGGCGGCGGTCTGGGGGACCAGCGGGCGCACCGCCGGCAGGCGCCTGGAGGCGATGGACGCGGGCGGGCTGGCGCGCCGGCTGCGTCGGGGTGTCTGGGCGCTCGATCCAGAGATACCCCCGTTCGCCGTCGCCCCCTTCCTGACCGCGCCCTTCCCGGCCTACGTCTCGTTCTGGTCGGCGTTCGCCCGCCACCAGATGATCGAGCAGATCCCGCGACAGGTATCCGTCGCCTCGCTCGATCGAGCGAGAGTCGTGGTCACCACCGTCGGCAGATTCGAGATCCACCATCTCGCCCCGGAGGTCTTCGGTGGTTTCACGGGCTCCGAACGGAGCGGCTACGTGGCGACGCCCGAGAAGGCGCTCTTCGACACGGTCTACGTTCGAGCCGTGTCCGGGGGCCGCGCCTACTTCCCCGAGCTTTCGCTGCCGGCCGGCTTCGACGACCGCGAGTTGGAGAGGTGGACCGAGCGGATCGGGAGCGCGCGCCTGCGAACGCTCGTCTCGCGCCGACTGGCCGAGGTGCGCGGCGCAGCCCGCGCGACCCAAGCTCCCTACGGGCCGCGTTAGCCCCACGACTCGGCGAGCAGGCGGTCGAGGGCGAGTTGCAGGACCTGGAGTCGGCTCCGGCCCCGGTGCTCGGCGAGGATGAAGTTGCTGCCGATGAAGAGGGAGAAGGCGAGGATGCTGCGCGCCTCGACATCGTCCTCGTCGACGCAGATCGGGCCGAACAGCGAGCGCAGGTACTCCATGCGCCGGTTGTCGACCCGGTGGAGGCGGGCCGCGACCTCGCCGTCGCGCCGGGACCAGTCTCGCAGCGCCAGCTCGATCGGCAGCAGGTCCGGCGCTGAGGCGGCCAGCTCGAAGAGGCGCCGCAGTTTGGCCCGCGGCTCCTCCGGCTCGCCCTCGACCTGGGCGATGACGTCGCCGACCACGCGCTGCTCCCAGCCGTCGAGCATCTCCTCGAGCAGCGCCGCGCGGTCTTTGAAGTGCCAGTAGAAGCCGCCCTTGGAGACCCCAAGCTGCGCCGCCAGCGCCTCGATCCGGATCGCCTCCGGCCCCCCGGCCGCCAGCGCTTCCAAGGCCGCATCGACCCATGCCTCGCGAGGGGTTCGGACCTTGGCCATCGACTACATCTATACGGCACCGTATTGACAGACGCAAGCCAACCTCCTACAGTCCATACGACAGCGTATGGACCGGAACGCGATGAATCTCCTGAAAGCCGAGCACGAATGCCGCCCGATGCGCATCCAAGACCTCGTCCCGGACTTCACCCTGGAAGACGTATGGGCCCTGCCGGTGCAGGGAGGGCCTGAGGACTTCGAGGTCCTACTCGACCTGACCGCATCCTTTGACCCCTCCCAGGTGGAATCCCGCGCGGCCCGCTTCCTCTGGGATCTGCGCGATCGCCTCGGCGCCTGGTTCGGCCTCGGCGAGGTCTCAGCCCCGGTCGACGGAGATGGACCGGGGGAGATGTCGATTCCCGACAGCTCCGAGACCTCGTTGCGGGACCGCCTCCCACCCGACCTGCGCGGCACGGGGGCGGGCGTCTCCTTCGACCGGCTTCCCTTCGTCCCCCTTTACCGAACCGATCGCGAGGCGGCCGCCGAGGTCTCGAACAAGACCGTCCACGGCGTCGCCCATATGGCTTGGGTCGAGGTCGGCGACGGTCGCTACCAGGGCCAGATGGCCGTTTACGTGAAGCCGCGGGGTGCCTTCGGCCGGGCCTACATGGCGCTGATCAAACCGTTTCGACATTGGGTCGTGTACCCGCCGATGATGCGGCAGATGGAGCGAGCCTGGGACGAGCGGATGAAAGCGAAGAGCTAGGGGGCCGTCAGCTCCACCGACCGCAGCCGGTTTGCCACCGAGTCGGAGTAGTGGGCGGCGATCAGCTCGTCGGCGCCGGTGTCGGCGGCGAAGCTCTCCAGGTAGGCGGCTACATTCTCCTCGGTGTCGGCGGCGATCACGCCGAGGCCGGCGATCGCGTAGGGCTCGGACAGCTGCGCCGAGGGCTTGAACTGCTTGCGGTATGCCTCGAGCGCCTCGTGCAGGTAGCGCGGCGCGAAGTGGGAGGCGAAGGCGTAGGGCAGGCCCAGCTGGGCCGCCAGTTCGGCGCCGAAGAGGGAGGAGCCGAGGATGTAGAGGGGGACCTTGGTCCCCTGGCCGGGGATCGCCCGCAGCCCCGGCAGCGGTTCCTCGTCGGCGAGGAACCGCTGCAGCTCAACGACGTCCTGGGGGAAGCGGTCGCTGGCGGCCGGGTCGCGCCGCAGCGCCATCCAGGTCCGCTGGTCGGTGCCGGGCGCCCGTCCCAGGCCGAGGTCGATCCGCCCCGGGTGCAGCGTCTCCAGGGTCCCGAACTGCTCGGCGACCACCAGCGGCGAGTGGTTGGGCAGCATCACCCCGCCGGCGCCGAGCCGGATCGTCTCGGTGTGGGCGGCGACGTGGGCGAGGAGGACCGCGGTTGCCGAGGAGGCGATCGAGGAGACCCGGGGGGTACCGGTCGCGCCCCCCGACAGCGCCTGGTGTTAGCGCCAGGGCAACATCTCCGTCCACGCGGTGCTGTTCCATCCCGGGGGATCTGGTTTAGGTCCATCGGAATGCGATCCGCTTCCCCATCCGCGGCGACCGTAGCCTCGCGACCGACGCTCGAACGGCGCCGGATTCGCCTCGACGACGCCGCCGTCACCTCCCTCCACGTCACCCGCTTCTCCCGAGCCGAGTGGGGATTGCGTGTCGTCGCGCTGCAGCCCTGCGCGACGCTGCACGGTTGGTGCCGGCGCACCGGAGCCGAGCACGCGATCGTCGGCGGCTTCTACATGCGGCCCGGCGGCCCGGCTCTCGGCGACCTCTGGATCGACGGCCGGGCGATGTCGACGGAGCCCTTCGACGCACCCTGGCACCGCCAGCGCGCCTGCGTCCACGTCGCCGGCGGCGAGGTGAGGCTGGCGGCGCGGCGGGAGCTCGGCGCGGTCCCCCACGGAGACCTCTTGCACGCCGGCCCGATGCTGGTTGGCGACGGCCGCTCGCTGATCCGCGCCGGCGTCGACGCCGAGGGGTTCTCGGCCGGCTCGCGGCAGTTCGACTCCGACATCACCGCCGGCCGTTACCCGCGTGCCGCCCTCGGGCTCTCCGCCGGCGAGCTGATCGCCGTCGTCTGCGACGGCCGCGCCGACGACGAGGCCGGCCTGACGATGGCGGAGCTGGCGGCGGCGATGGTCGGGCTGGGGGCGGAGACGGCGATCAACCTCGACGGCGGCGGCTCCGCCTCGCTGGTCGTCGGCGGCGCGCTGGTCAACACCCCCCGCGAGGAGCACGGGCACGAGCTGGTGGGCGGCCGCGAGGTCGCCACCGCCCTGCACTTCGCGCCGCGCCGCCGGGCCTGACGACACCGCCCCGCTAGCCTCGGCGGTCGTGGCCGCTTCCGTGAAGAGGGTGTTGATGGGGATCTACTTCTACCCTCGCGGCGGCTCGGCCCACTCCACCCGCTCGATCGTCCGCGAGCTGGGGGCGAGGGAATTCGACGTCACCCTGATCTCGGGTTCGCGCTCGGACCTCGGCGACGAGGCGCTGGCGGAGGACTTCTACTCCGGCGCCGATCTGCGCGCGCTGGACTTTGCCCCCGCAGTCTCCTCGCCTGACCCGCTGCGATATCGCGGCCCGGCGGGAACCGCGCCGATCCACGGCTCATACGAGGATCGGCCGGGAGTGCCGGACCGCGTTCTCGCCAGCTTCGACGAGGAGGCCTTCGAGTTGCAGGTCGAGGCCTGGGCGGGGGCGATTGCCGCGGCGGTCGAGCCGGGGGTCGACGTCCTCTACCTGCACCACCTCACCCCGCTGAACGAGGCGGCCTCGCGGGTCCTGCCGGATGTCCCGGTGGTCGGCCACGTCCACGGCACCGAGCTGCTGATGTTGGAAGAGATCGATGCCGGGGCGCCGGCGAGCTGGGCGCACGCCGAGGAGTGGGCGGAGCGGATCCGCCGCTGGGCGGCGGACTGCGAGCGGATCGTCGTCAACGACCGGGGCGGCCTGGAACGCGCCGCTTCCCTGCTCGGGCTCGAGGAGAGGCGTTTCGCCTGCATCCCGAACGGCTTCGATCCCGTCTTCGGTCCGGGCCCGGTCGATCGCCGCGCCCACTGGCACCGGGCGCTCGTCGAGGAGCCGCGGGGTTGGCGCCCGGGAGAGGCGCCGGGAAGCGTCTCCTACGGGGAGCGGGATCTCGAGGCGCTGGAGGGGACGGTGCTGCTCGCGATCGGGCGCTTCACCGCGGTCAAGCGGCTGCCGCTGCTGATCGAGGCCTTCGCCCGTGCGCAGGATCGGCTCGATCATCAGGTGGCGCTGGTCCTCGTCGGCGGTCACCCCGGCGAGTGGGAGGGGGAGCATCCCTGCGAGGCGATCGAGCGCACCGGCGCCCGCGACGTCTTCCTCGCCGGCTGGCACCGCCACGACGAGCTGGTGGCTTCCCTCCGCGCCGCCGACCTCCTCGTCCACGCTTCGGTCAAGGAGGCGTTCGGCCAGGTCCTGGTCGAGGCGATGGCCTGCGGCCTGCCGGTGATCGCCGTCGACCGCGGCGGCCCGGCGAGGATCGTCGAAGACCCGCAGACCGGCTGGCTGGTCGAGCCCGACGACGTCGACGCCTTCGCCGACCGGATCGTCGCCGCCGTCGAGGACGGCTCCGGACGGCGAGCCCGGGGCGAGCGCAGCCGGGAGCGCGCGCTCGAGCACTACTCCTGGGACCGGATCGGCAGCGAGCTCGCAGCGGTCGTCCACGCCGCCGCCATCGCACCGAGGGCTGACCGTGCCGGCGTCGAGTAGCCTCCGGGAGGGTGGCGCTTGGGGGCGCCTCCGTCTATGTTCTGGGCCACGCTCAACGGGGAGTAACGCTTTCGTGAAGAAACTGCGGCAATCGGCCGGTTGCCTGGGGATGGTCTTGTTGGTCTGCGTGGCCCTTGCGGGCTGCGGGTCGGCTGACGAGTCGACGGGCGAGGGCGGGACCCTGCGCGGCACCTATCTCTCGTTCCCGGATTACCTCGACCCGTCGCTGGCCTTCAGCCTCGAAGCCGCGACCGCCCTGCACGACACCTACTACCCGCTGCTCACCTACGCGCCGGCCAGCGGCAGAGCCGGCACCGAGCTGATTCCCGGCCTGGCGAAGGCGCTGCCGAAGATCGACCGCGGCGGGCGGCGCTACACGCTGCAGCTGCGGCCGGGCCTGCGGTACTCGGACGGCAGGCCGGTCCGCGCTTCGGACTTCCGCTTCTCGATCGAACGCCTCTTCCGCGTCAACTCGCTCGGCTCGACCTTCTACACCGGGATCGTCGGCGCCGAACGGTTCGCGCAGACGAAGAAAGGCGGGATCGCCGGGATCGAAACCGACGACCGCACGGGGAAGATCGTCATCCACCTGACCGAACCGAGCGGCACCTTCAGCTTCGTGCTGGCGCTGACGTTCGCGGCCCTGCTGCCGCCGGACACGCCAGCCGAGGACCAGACCGCCCACCCGCCGCCGGCGACCGGCCCCTACATGATCACCGCGGTCAAGCCCGGCCGCAGCTGGGAATACGCGCGCAACCCGTACTGGGCCTCCGACAACGGCCCGGCGATGCCGCAGCTTCCCGACGGCCACGTCGACAAGATCAGCTTCGAAGTTCGCAGCAACCCGATCACCCAGCTGGAGGAGGTCGAACGCGGCAAGGTCGACTGGATGAAGAACCCGCCGCCGGTCGATCGCTACCCGGAGGTGAAGCGGCGCTTCGAGGGCACCCAGTTCACCGAGGAGCCGACGATCAGCCTCTACTACTTCTGGATGAACACGCAGCAGCCGCCCTTCGACGACGTGCGGGTGCGGCGTGCGGTCAACTACGCGATCGACCCGGCGGCGCTGGAACGGATCTACGCCGGGACGATGAAGCGGACGCAGCAGGTGCTGCCGTCGCAGATGCCGGGCTACCGCAAGTTCGAGCTCTACCCGCACGACATCGAACGGGCCAAGCGCCTGGTCGAACGCGCCAACCCGAGCGACCGCAAGATCACCGTCTGGACCAACAACCTTCCGCCCAACGACGAAGTCGGCGAGTACTACCAGCAGGTGCTGAACGAGATCGGCTTCGACGCCAAGCTGAAGACGGTCGACGGCACCAACTACTTCACCGTGATCGGCAACGCCAGCACTCCCGACCTCGACACCGGCTGGGCGAACTGGTTCCTCGACTACCCGCACCCGAGCGACTACTTCCAGCCGCAGCTGGCGAGCGAAAGCATCCTCCCGGTCGGCAACACCAACTGGGCGCGCTTCAGCGATCCCGGCATCGACGCCGAGATCCGGCAGCTGGCGCGGGAACAGCTGGGACCGAAGCAGGAAGCCGAATACGCGGCGCTCGACCACCGGGTGATGGAGCAGGCGCCGTGGGCACCGTTCGGAACCCTGACGCTCGGCACCTTCGTCTCCGACTCGGTCGACCTCGACGAACTCGTCGTCAGCCCGATCTACGGCCAGGACCTGGCCAGCTTCGTGCTCAAGTAGAGCGAGCTATCCGGCCCCGTACTCCCGGTACGGGTACCACCATTCCTTGCGCTCGATACGCGAGCAGCGTAAGCGCCTGCATTTCTGCGTGGCCCTTTACATCGAATTTTGTTGACTGAAAGGGCGCTCATCGGGTACAGCTAGCCAGGCTAGGTACCAGCCACTTGGAAAGGGAGATCATGAACAGGAACCTGATGCTGCTGGTGATTGTGGCACTCACTGCCGTTGCAGCCGCGGCACTCCCCGCTGGGGCCTGTGCAAACGAATACATCGCGGACTGCGAAATCGGCGCCGAATGCTCTGCGGCGGTGTCCGGCGGCTCAGCTGTTCTCTCGAGCACAAGCAATGAGACAATCAGTTGCACCGCGACGAGCGGCACCGTGACCCAGACTTCGGGCTCCTCGACAGGCACGACCAAACTGACCTTCACCGGATGCAAGGAGAAAGTTACCGGCTTCGAATTCTCTTGCTACAGCCCGGGGGAAGCGAAAGGCAAACTCGTCACCAACACGCTGATAAGTCATCTGGTCAACCTCGAAGAGGCTGCAACGGTTCCCGGTGTCCTGTTGACAGGCGTGAACACGACAATTCAATGCGATAGTGGCCCCTCGAAGCGGACAGTCACAGGCAACCTCATGGGAAAGTTCGAGGAACCAAGCTGCGGATCGTTTGCGAGCAGCCACAAGATCGAATTCACCCAAGCCAGTGAGGGCCACCAGACCTACAAGCAGGTGACAGGGACAGGGACTGTTTACGACCTGACCGAGAACAATGACGCAGGTGGGGCCTACGTCACAGCCTCGGCGACGGGAACAGGCACCCTCACCTACTCGGGAGGGAACAAAGTCAAGATCACATGTTGATAGACGGAGTTGAGAGGTCGGGGGGGCCGCCGCGCCCAAGCCAGGAAACCGCCTTGATCGAGACCTGCCTCTATATTCAACGACCATGAACACGCGTCTGGGGAGGCTGGCTGCGCTCTTCGCGCTCGTGACCTGCGCGGTGATGCTGCTCGCGCCGCTCGCCCGGGCCGAATGGCTGCCGCCGGTCGACATCTCCGAAACGGGCGAACACGCCGGGGTGCCGAGCGTCGCGCTCGACTCCGAAGGTAACGCGACGGCGGTCTGGGACCGCTGGGACGGGACCGCGACCGAGGTCGAAACCGCCTTCCGCCCCGCCGGGGCGTCGTGGGGGGAACCCGAAGTGCTCTCGCCGCCGGACTCGCAGTCAGCCCAGGTCGTGGTTGACCGCAACGGGGTTTTGACCGCAGCCTGGGAACGGCGGACCGGGGTCAACATGGTCGCGATCGAATCGGTCAGCCGGATGCCGGGCCAGAGCTGGACTGCCCCGGTCGAAGTCTCCGAATTCGCACAGGGCGCCAGCCCCGAACCATGGCTCGCGGTCGATTGGGAAGGCAACAACACGATCGTCTGGAAGCAGGGCGAAATCGTGATGAGCTCCTTCCGGACCTTCCTGGCGAGCTGGGGAGAACCGATCCCCCTTTCCGAAGGGGAAAGCTTCGTGCCGCAGGCGGCGATGGACGCGCGTGGCGACGCGACCGCCGTCTGGATGCACCACGACGGCAGCGACTACGTGGTCGAAAGCGCCTACCGCCCCGAACAGGGCGAATGGGAAAGCCCGACGCTCGTCTCCCAGCCCGGGGAAGAAGGCGGCAACCCCCAGGTTGCGATCGACGGCAATGGCGACTCCCTGGTCGTCTGGCGCGGCGAGGACGAAGGCGTCGAGTTCGTCCGCGCTTCCTATCGGCCGGCGGAAGGGGTCTGGAGCGAACCGGTCGATGTCTCGGCCGCAGGCGAAGAGGTCGAGTCCCTGCAGGCGGCGGTCGATCCCGAGGGCAACGCGATCGTCGCCTGGTCGGGCAACCTTGGTGAAGCAGGGGAACACGACACCGTCCGCGCCGCCTACAGGCCGGCGGGCGGTACGTGGGAAGCGCCGGTCGACCTCTCGGACGAAGGCGGAAACGGCTTTCCCTCCGACGTCGTCTTCGATCAGAGCGGCAACGCGGCGATCGTCTGGGAGCGCTGGGACGGGGTGACCAACTTGGTCCAGGCCGCCTACCGGCCGGCCGGCGGAGAATGGGAGGAACCCATCGATCTCTCCGAAGAAGGCAAGCAGGGGATGGACGCGGTGGTCGTCCTCGACGCCCCCGGCAGCGCCGAAGTCGCCGATGGCGACGCGACCGCGGTCTGGATCAGCGCCGCCCCGATCGAATGCCCCAGCGAAAAAGAAGAAGGCCCGTGCCACTCATATGTGGTCCAGGCCGCCGGCTATGACCCCGACGGCCTGCCCGAAATCGAAATCGAAGCGCCCGCGGAAGGGAAAGTCGATGAACAGATCAAAGTCTCTACGCCGACCGAAGGGCTCTTCTCGCCGCAGATCGAGTTCGGCGACGGCGCCGAAGTGGCCGCCATCGGAGCGAGCCACGTCTACGACGAACCGGGCACCTACCTGCTGAAGGTCGCCGGGGCAGAGGAGCTCGGCTACCGAAGCGTCACCGCGCAGTCGATCACGATTCGGGAAAAACCGATGGAACCGGGAGGCGGGAAAGAAAAACCCAAACCCAAACCGGATCCCGAACCCGAAGCAGAACCCGGGGACGGCGGAAGCGCTCAGGGAGGCGGGACTAAAGCCGCCGATCCTCCGGCGCCGCCGGTCACGACGAGTCCGCCGCCCGGGCCGTCCCAGGGCTGCCTGACGGCAATGGCCGCGCGCGACGCCGCGGCCGCCCGGCTGCGCAGGGTGCGGTCGAAGCTCGAGTTGGCGGCGAACACCCAGGCCAAGCGTCGGCTGGTGACCGCGATGCACAAGCGTCAGGCAGCTCTGCGCCGGGCACGCGCCCGCGCCTCCGCCGCCTGCTGAAGGTGCCCGCCCGCTAGTTAGGGCTGCTTCTTCAGCGTCAGCGATTTGGTCTTGGTGCGGGGGCTGCCGCCGGTCGGGGTGAAGGTGACCTTGGCCACGAGCGAGGCGGAGCCGGTGTTGTTCAGCTTTTTCAGCGCTTTCCCCGTCGCCTTGATCGAGAGGGTCGCTTTGCCCGCCGCCGCGACGGACTTGGTTGCCCCCTTCACCCCTTTGCCGCCAAGGACGAGCTTGCCGGGTCCCGGCACGGTCACCGCAAGCGACGCCGTCCCCCTTTTCTCGTTCAGCGTCACTTTGCCGAAGGAAAATTCGTTGCTTGGTGGAGTGGATCCGGGGGGCGTCGGGCCTGGCGTGCTGCCGCCTCCGCCGCCGGTCCCGCCGCCGCCACCCGATGACCCGGCCGAGGCCCAGCTGGGATAGGCGGCGCCGGTGTTGCCGACCAGGGGTGCAGCACCCGTCCCGTCGGGATTCATGGTCCAGATGCCACCGAACGTCGGCTGGTAGGCGATCTTGGTGCCGTCGGGGGACCAGGAGAGGTTGAGGGCCGAGATCGGCGAGCCGCTCGGCAGCGGCCCGCTGTCCCCGCCGCCACCGGCGTTCATCACGTGAAACCCGTTTTCGCCGCCGGCTTCGGTCGTCGTGTAGGCGATCTTGGTGCCGTCCGGCGACCAGGTCGGGCTCAGATTCTGCCGTGGGAAGTTGGTTTTGGTCAGTTGCGTCTGGTTCGTGCCGTCGGCGTCCATGACCCAGATGTCGTTGTTGTATTCGGGGTCGCAGCAAAGTTTGGGGCCGGTGCCGACGTAGGCGATCCTGGCCCCGTCCGCGGAGAACTCGGGCGAGGTCTCCTCGCCGACCGCTTCGGTCAGGTTTTCCGGGCTGCTGCCGTCGGCGCCGACCCGCCAGAGATCCTCGCCGCCGCTGTCCTGTCGCATGTAGACGACTTCGCTGCCGTCGGGCGAGATCGCCGGCTCGAAGTTGATGATCGGGTTTTCGGTTTTCGTCAGGTTGACGATGCCGGAGCCGTCGGCATTCATGAGGAAGATGTTCCAGCCTGCGTCGCGGAAGCTCATGAATACGACGCGACCGTTGCCCGACGCCCCCGGGCGCTCCTCGGAGAACCCGTTTTCCTTGGTCAGGTCGAGCGGTTCGCCGCCCAGCGGGTCGACGCTGAAGATGTCCGCCGGGCCGCTCGTCCCGCTCTGCGGACCCTGGTAGAAAACCTTGCCGTTGCTGCCGGCGGCGGTCGCGGCGGCGGTGGCGGGCAACGCAAGCGCCAGGGCGAGCACTGCCGAGACGGCGAGGACGACGGCACGGCGACTGCCGCCGGAGAAACGCTCCATGCGGCGACGCTACCTGTTGAGGCGAGGGGAGTCCAGCGTCGGCCATAGCATGTGCGCCTATGCCGACGGGTGAATTTTCGGAGATCAGGGCTGAGCAGGCGCCTGAATTTCGCTTTGCCTCCTGGGCGGTGCTGCGGCCCTATGCGCTCGGGCTCTACTTCATCGCCCTGGTGCTCTGGACCGCCACTTACGGGATTCCGGTCCAGCGCGAGCTGGTCATCCTCTGGACCTGCGGGGCGCTCGCCTGCGTCTCGATCGGCCGGCCGCCGCGGGAAATCCTGCAGCTGGTCGTCGACTGGCTGCCGATCGTGGCGGTGCTCTGGGCCTATGACCTGACCCGCGGGGCGGCCGACTCGTGGGGAATCGGCGTCCACGTCCACACGATGATCGACTTCGACAGCTTCGTCTTCGGCGGCGAAACCCCGACCGAGTGGCTGCAGGACCGGCTCTACGAGCCCGGCGTCGTCCACTGGTACGACGTCCTCTTCACCTTCGTCTACACCTCCTACTTCATCGTCCCCTTCGCCGTGGCCGGCTGGTTTTGGGCGCGCGACCGCCGCGCCTTCCACCGCTTCACCCGGCGGCTGGTGACCCTGGCGCTGGCCGGTCTTGCGACCTACATCCTCTTCCCCGCGGCGCCGCCCTGGATGGCGGGGGAAATGGGCCTGATCGACGAAGTCCACCGCACCACCGGCAAGGGCTGGGAAGTGGTCAGCGTCGGGACCGCCTCGCTCTTCTCCAAGGGCCAGGCGGGCAGCAACCTCGTCGCCGCCGTCCCCTCGCTGCACACCGCGATGGTCACCCTCGTCGCGCTCTTCCTCTGGAGCCGGGTGCGGCGGCGCTGGCTGCGGCCGCTGCTCCTGCTCTATCCGCTGCTGATGGGCCTGACCCTGATGGCAACCGGCGAGCACTACTTCTTCGACGTCCTCCTCGGCTGGATCTACGCCGGCGCGGTGATGGGCGCCTGGTCCTGGTGGGAGTGGCGCCAGGAGGCGAAGCTGCCGGCGAGCGATGCAGCACTCGCCCTGAGGGCTGAATCGCCAAGCGCCTGAGATTCGGGGATCTGATGCGCTACGATGATGCATATGACTCGCACCACGGTTGATGTCGATGACCAGGCTCTCAATGCCGCGCGTCGAGAGCTGGGGACGAAGGGCTTGAGTGAGACGGTCAACGCCGCCCTGCGCGAGGCCACGCGGCGGCGGGTCCTCCAGGGCTTCGATGTGCGTCGGGACATATATGGGACTCCCGACGAGGTTCGGGAGGGACGGGAGCGGCTCTGAGCCCAGACGAGGTTGCAAGGCCGGTCGAGCTGGACGGCCCGGCGCTCTTCGACACCGGCGTCTGGACGTGGTCGCGGGACCGTCGCTTTCCTCATCTTGCAGAGTGGTTCAACGCCGAGGTCGAGGCAGGGCGGGTGCTGGTCTGCGACCTGGTGGTACTCGAGCTGACGCGACTTGCCCCAAATGAGGGGCGGGCGCGTGGAGTCGCCGAGCGCTTGGACGTCTTCCAGTCGGTGCCGATGCCGAGCAAGCTGTGGAGTCGCGCCCGCGAAGTCCAGCTCCTTCTGGCTCCCGAAGGTGGTCATCGCCGTGTCCCGCCCGCCGACCTGCTGCTCGCCGCCGCAGCGGAGGAGGCTGGTGTCCCGCTCGTTCACTACGACCGCGACTACGAACGCGTGGCGACCGTCACCGACATCCAGCACAGGTGGATGGTCGCGGATGGATCACTGGCGTAGACCGGCCCCTCAGTCGAGGCGGCGGGAGAAGGTTTCTTCGAGGGCGTCGGTGCCGTCTTCGCCGGGGACGGTCTTGTCGAGGCGCATGAGGATCCGGCGGCCGTCGATTTCTAGGGTCGCCACCTGGTTGTCGAAGTGGGGGCCGTCGAGGGTGCGCCAGCGGATCCCCGGGTCGGGGGCGCCGGCCAGCTTCGCCATGAGCCGGGCGACGGCGGTGAACGGCTTGCCGAACCCGGTCCGCACCACGCGCCGCTCTTTTTCGTCGAGCGGGTTGCGGTAGGGCGAGCAGACCGCCTGGTAGACCGGGGCGCGGTCGCCCGAGTCGCCGTTCGAGGCCGGAAAGGCGACCTCGGCGAGGTAGGCGTGGTGGACGTCGCCGGAGAGGACGACCACCGAGGCCGGCACAGTGCCGTGCTTGCCGGTGGCGACCTCGTGCAGGAGGTCGCGGAGCTTGGCGAAGGACTCGCCGAAGGCGGGCCAGTGGTCGAAGTCGACTTCGCGGCGCAGCTTCTCGCTCGCCCAGGCCACCGGCTGGCCCCAGGCGCCGTTGCAGAGCTGCTCGTTCCAGGCCTCGATCCGCTCGAAGGCGGGGGAGAGGAGCCAGGGGATCGTGGTGCAGATCAGCAGGTGGTCGAAGTCTCCCTTGCAGTGCGCGACGATCCATTCCCACTCGTCGTCGTCGACGATCGCGCGGCGATCGTCCTCCAGCACCCGCGCCGCGCGGGCGTCGACGAAGATCGCCCGGGTGCGGCCGAAGTCGCGGTAGAAGCTCCAGCGGGTCCCGTCGCCCATCGCCTGGATGTCGTGCGCCCAGGGAAAGAGCTCCTCCTCGGCCTTCTGGTTGCCGCGCACCCTTTGGTAGAGGTCGTTCTCGGCGAGCTCGCGGGGGGAGAGGTTGCCGATGTGCTGGTAGATCCAGTAGCTGCCGAGGCAGCCGACCACGCGCCGGTGCCACCAGGACTTCTGCTGCATCTCCAGCAGCCAGTCGCGGGAGATGTTCCAGTCGTCGCTCATGTCGTGGTCGTCCCAGAGCATCGAGACCGAGACGCAGGAGAAGAGCCAGCGGATCAGCGGCTCCTCCCAGCTCTCGCGGTAGAGCCAGGTGTACTCCTCGAAGTCGGTGACCTCGTCGAAGGGCGGGGTGTCGGTGCCGCGCCGTTCCTTGATCTTCTTGCGCGTCTTCGGAGAGCCCTCGTCGACGTAGACCTGATCGCCGAGCAGGAAGAGCTGCTCGGGCCAGTCGTCGCGCTCGCCGGCGCACATCTGCCGGGCCAGGACCCAGAGGGCGTCGACCTCGTGGCCGATTTCGGTCTCGTCTTTGGGTTCGGTGAACGGCGCCTCGTGCGGCACCGCGACCCGGCAGGAGCCGAAGCAGATGTCGAGGTCCTTCTCGGGGTCGACGGTGCGGATCGCGCTCGGCGGCAGCTCGGAGCCCGGCTGCGGCCAGTGGACCTCGCCGTCGAGCCTGACCTCGTACTCGTTGTGCGAGGCAGGCTCGAGCCCCTCGATGCAGACCAGCGCGTAGTGGTGGCCGTCGACCCGGAAGGTCGGCTCGCGGTGGCCGAGGATCTCGACCTCGCAGGGCCCGCTGGTTTCGACCCAGACCGTCGCCTCGGTTTCGGACACGTAGCGGACCAGGGGGCCCAGAATCAGCTCGCTCATGGCCCCTCCCTACCCAACTGCATCAATTTTTCTATCCGGGGACCTTGGAATGTCGCGTGGATTCGGGCTTGCGAGATGCGAAGAAAGCGCTGACAACCCGGGAGCACGGCCCGTTTACTGAAACGTCGGCACATCATCAGCCCCTTTGATCGGATGGCCCGCAGTGCGAAGATCTTCGAATGAGCGAAGCAGCAGCCGCGGTGGGAATCAGCCGCTTGCTCTCGGACGAGCGCCTCACCCGTCGCGCGGTCGGGGGGGACGAGCGCGCCTTCGCGGCGATCTTCAGCCGCTACCACCAGAGCCTCTACCGCTTCTGCCTGGCGATCGTCGGCAACCCCGAGGACGCTCAGGACGCGCTGCAGAACACGATGATCAAGGTGATGCGGGCGTTGCCCGGCGAGGAGCGCGAGATCGAGCTGAAGCCCTGGCTCTACCGGATCGCCCACAACGAGTCGATCGACCTGCTGCGCCGTCGTCGCGAGACCGCGCAGCTGGACGTCGAGGCGGTGGCGCCGGGGCACGGGCTCTCCGAGGACGTGGCGACGCGCGAACGGCTGCGCGGCCTGCTCGCCGACCTGAGGGAGCTGCCCGACCGCCAGCGCGAGGTGCTGGTGATGCGCGAGATGTCCGGGCTCGAGTTCGAGGAGATCGGCGCCGCCCTGGAGACCTCGGCGGCGGTCGTCAGGCAGACCCTCTACGAGGCGCGGCAGAGCCTGCGGCAGATGGAGGAGGGGCGTGAGTTGGACTGCGATGCGGTGAGCCGAGCGCTTTCCGACGGCGACGGCCGGGTTGCCCGTCGCCGCGACGTCCGCGCCCACCTGCGCTCCTGCGCCAGCTGTCGCGAGTTCCGCGACGAAATCAAGGGCCGCCAGCAGGACCTGGCCGCGCTGGCGCCGCTGCCCGCCGCTGCCGCGGCGGCGATGCTGCAGGGCCTCGTCGGCGGCGGCTCCCAGGCGGCCGGCGGCGGCCTCGCGGCGGCGCTCGGCGGCGGCGCGGCGAAAACGATCGCCACCTCGGCCGCGGTCAAAGGCGTCGCCACGGTGGCGGTCGTCGCGGCGGTCGGCGTCACCGCGGCCGATCGCACCGGCGCCATCCACCTCGGCCTGCCGGGCGAGGAGAGCGCCAAGTCCGGGCCGGCGGTACCGGGTGCGGGGAGCGATTCCCGCCACGGCGCCGCCCCTGGCGGTCTCGAGCCAAGCGAAGACGGCGGCAGCGGGGGAGGGCGCCGGTCGGAGGGCAGCCAGCAGCGCCACGCCGGCCATCACGTCCCCGCCCCCGCGAATGCGGCGCCAAGCGGCGAATCGCACGGCCAGCCAGCCGCCCACGCGACCCCCCACGGCGACCCCAAGACCCAGGGCGCCATGCCCGACAGCGCCGGTGGTGCGCAGGGGACGCCGCCCAGCGCCGCCTCCCATGGGCAGGAAACCGCCGCCGAACACAAGGCACCGTCGAGCGAAACCGGAGGCGGGACGAAGGGGGGAGGGACGGAAAAGGCGTCGCCAGAGGAATCCCCGAGCTCGTCGGCTCCCGGCAGTTCCGGGTCGCCGCCGGAAGGTCCGCCCGAAAACCCTCCCCACGGGGCGGCACCGGAAGTGCCGCCCCAGGCTCAGAAACCGGAAGTGCCGCCGGGTCAGGCTGAACGCGGCCCGCCCGTAGCGCCGGGGGGCAGGGACCCCAGCGCCGCCAAGCGGTCGCCGTAGAGGTACTTGCGCACCAGACGCTCGGCCGGTACGGCCGCGAGGACCAGGGGGGCGCCGCAGTTCTTGCAGGAGCGGCTCTGCCAGCCGCTGCCACGGGTCTCACAGCGCAGGTGGCAGCGGGGGCATTCGAGGGATTGGCTCATCTCACTCTCCAGGTAGGAAGTTCCTTTCCCACCCTCTGCGCTCGCCCGCCGGCGGGCATCCGTGGTTTGCCGCACAACCGCGGCTTCAGCCCGCCGCCGAGGAGGGCGCCGTACGTCCGGCCCCCTGGATCTCGGCGAGGAACGGGGTCAGGTAGCGCCCGATCAGCTTGCTCGGGTTGTCGATCGGCCAGGGCGGGCGGTCGCTGGCGACCGAGGTTTCGCCGTGGCCGCCGCCGAGCCAGCCGAACAGGTAGCGCGGTTGGGAGCCGGTCCAGAGGATCCCGCGCAGAACCGGGTCGAGCGGATGGGCCTCGAGGTCGCAACCGAGGCCGGCGGCGATCGCTTCGGCGGCGGCGTCGGCCTGCTGGGTGGCGATGCCGCCCTGCTTGACGGGGAAGTTGGTGACGTCGCCGACGGCGAAGGCGTGCGAGAGGCCGGCGATCCGCCCGTGGTCGTCGACCGGGACGAAGCCGTCGGTGTCATAGGGGAGGCCGGCGAGATGGCGGCCCTCGAGCCGCGGCAGGCTGACGACGGCGTCGGCTTCGATCGGCTCGCCCGGCACGATCGCCAGCGCCCCGTTCTCGTAGGCAACCGGGTGGGTGTTGGCGAGGACCTCGACGCCGCGGTCGGCGAGCAGCTCGGCGACCTGCTCGGAGGCGCGGCGGCCGAAGATCTTCAGCGGTCCTTCTTCGGGGGTGACGACGGTGACTTTGGTGTCGGCGATCCCGTGTCGTTCCAGCTCGGTCGCGGCGAGCAGGGCGAGCTCGTAGGCGGGCAGCGCCCAGCCATGCCCGCCGGGCATCGTGAACACCACCCGTCGCAGCCGGCCTCCGCGCAGGCGACCGACGATCTCCTGCACCTCGCCTTCGTCGGCGACCCCCCAGAAGGTGGTGGCGCCGGGAACCGACCGGAGCAGGCGTGAGCCGCAGGCGACGACCAGGTAGTCGTATGGGATCTCGCTGCCGTCGTGGCTGGTCGCGAGGCGCAGCTCCGGGTCGATCGCGGCGACGTTCTCGAGCCGGAACTCGGCTCCGCAGAGCTCGGCCAGCCGCTCGAGGTCGTAGCGCAGGACCCGCGAGGCACCGTAGGGCTCGCCGACCGCGAAGGGGCGGTAGACGAAATCGCCGCGGCCGGCGCAGATCTCGACCCGCGCTCTGTCGCCGGCGAGGTCGCGGAGGGCGATCGCGGCCTCCAGCGCGCCGACGCCACCGCCGACGATCAAGACCTTGGGAGTGCCCGCCGCATTCATGCTGGGAAAGTGTTGAGGCAGGGGGCCGGTGCACCATCCGTGGAAAACCACGCGATCCGGTGCGGGTTGCCCGCAACCTGGGGATGCCGAGGGGAAGGCTGTGGTGTTCTGCGGATAGGCGGGCGGATGGTGGTGCCTAGGTTGGGTGGCATGGAGCACCAGCCTCTTCCGTCGGTCGTGCCGTGGCCATGACCACGGCGATCGAGTCGGTGCTGCCGTTCGAGCGGCTCGGCCACGGCGACGTCGACTTCGCCGGCGGCAAGGGCGCCAACCTCGGCGAGCTGGTCGCGGCGGGGCTGCCGGTCCCGCCCGGGTTCGTGGTCGGCGCGCCCGCCTACGCCGCCTTCTGCGAGGACACCGGTCTGCGCCAGCGGATCGCCGCCCGCCTCGCCGATCTCGACGTCGACGACACCGACGCGCTCGGCCGCGCCTCCGACGAGGTTCGGGCCGAAGTCGAAGCCGAGCCGATTCCCGACTGGTTGGCCGAGCGGATCCGCTCGGCCTACGACAAGCTGGCCGGCGAGAGCCCGCGGACCCCAGTCGCGGTCCGCTCGTCGGCCACCGCCGAGGACGGCGAGTCCGCCTCCTTCGCCGGAATGAACGAGACGCTTCTGAACGTGCATGGCGGCGAGTCCCTGCTTGTCGCTGTGCGCGCATGCTGGGCCTCGCTGTTCGGCGCCCGCACGATCTACTACCGCGCCAAGCGAGGCTTCGGCCAGGCCGAGATGGACATCGCCGTCGTCGTCCAGCGCCAGGTCCAGTCCTCCCGCTCCGGGGTGATGTTCACGATCGACCCGGCCAGCGGGGACCGCGAGCGGCTGGTGATCGAGGGCGCCTTCGGGCTCGGCGAGGCGGTCGTCTCCGGCTCGGTCTCGCCCGATCGCTACCTGGTCCGCAAGGACGGGCTGAAGATCGAGCTGCGCGAAGTGCGGCGCAAGGAGCTGGAGATCGTCTCGCTGCCCGACGGCGGGACCGAGACGCGCGAGCTCGACGAGGCGGAGGGCTCGAAGCAGGTCTTGAGCGACGAGGAGGTGCGACAGGTGGCGGGGCTTGGGGTGCGGATCGAGAGCCATTACGGCTCGCCGCAGGACACCGAGTGGGCCTTCGACCCCGAGGGCGAGGTCTGGATGCTGCAATCGCGGCCGGTGACGACCGCCGGCGGCGAGTCGCGCGGCGGCGCCGCCGGGGAGCGCGGCGAGGAGCTTCTCCGCGGGCTCGGCGCCGCCCCGGGCGAAGCCAGCGGCGCGGTCCGGGTCGTCTCCGAGCGCGAGCACGCGGTCGAGCTGCGGGAGGGCGAGATCCTCGTCACCCACATGACCGCCCCGGACTGGGTGCCGCTGATGCGCCGCGCCGCGGCGATCGTCACCGACTCCGGCGGCATGACCTGCCACGCCGCGATCGTCTCGCGTGAGCTCGGCATCCCCTGCGTCGTCGGCACCAGCGAAGCGACCACGGCGCTCCGCGACGGCGAAGTCGTAACGGTCGACGCCGGCGCCGGCGTCATCTCGGCGGGCGACACGACCCGCCCCGCCACTAATTCCGCAAAGAGCGCCGAAACCTCATCGGCGTTCGTCC
>DATAMR010000051.1:0-2519 GCA_036260485.1 Solirubrobacterales bacterium
CCAGCGCCGCTCCGACCAGACGCCGACGCCCACCGCGATCACGATCGCGAGCGTGGTTAGGAGGACGCCGATAGCGAGTGCCTCAATCGAACTGCATCAAATTTCCGGTCCAGCGGGCGGGGAATTTGATGCAGTTTGCCGGGGTCAGCTGAATAGGGAGGCGCCGGCGTGTTCGGCGAACTCGACCAGGGGCTGCGGGACGATGCCGAAGAAGACGGTTGCGGCGGCGGCCAGCAGCGCGGGGCCGACCAGGTACCAGCGGCGGCCGGCGTCGGGGTCGACCGGGTCGGCCTCGGGGGAGGCGCCGGCGATCGCCGGGGTCCCACCGACCGCGGTCTCGCCCTCGGGGCGCATCCACATCGCCGCCACCACCCGCAGGTAGTAGGCGAGCGAGATCATCGTCCCGATCGCGATGAAGACCGCCAGCCAGGTGTAGTCGCCCTCGACCAGCGCCTCGATCAGGTAGAGCTTGCCGATGAAGCCCGCCGTCGCCGGCAGCCCGGCCAGGGCCAGCATCGAGATCGTCAGCGGCCAGGCGAGCAACGGCCGCTCGGCCCCGAGCCCGCGCACCGCGCGGATGTCGTCGCCGAAGACGGTTTCCCGCTCGCGGGCGACGATCACCGCGAAGGCGCCCAGGTTCATGAAGGCGTAGGCGGAGAGGTAGAAGACCAGCGAGCTGATCCCCGAGCTGGAGAGGACGACGACCCCGCCGAGCATGTAGCCGGCCTGGGCGATCCCGGAGTAGCCGAGCAGCCGCTTCAGCGAGTCCTGGCCGAGGGCGCCGACGTTGCCGACGACGATCGAGATCGCCGCCAGGGCCGCCAGCGCCGGCTGCCAGGTATCGGCCTGCGAGCCGAGGGCGACGTCGAAGAAGCGCAGGAAGACGGCGAAGGCCGCCGCCTTGGTCGCCACCGCCATGAAGGCGGTGATCGGGGTCGGCGCGCCCTGGTAGACGTCGGGCGTCCACTGGTGGAAGGGGGCGATCGAGGTCTTGAAGGCGAGGCCGACCGTAGCCATCGCGATCCCGATCAGGATCAGCGGGTCGCCGTCGAGACCGTTCTGGGCGATCCCGTCGGCGATGCCGGCGAAGTTGGTCGCCCCGGTGCCGCCGTAGAGGAAGGCCATCCCGTAGAGCAGCGTCGCCGAGCCGATCGAGCCGACGATCAGGTACTTGAGCCCGGACTCGAGCGAGCCCTCGCGGCGCATGTTGGCGGCGCAGAGGATGTAGAGCGGGATCGAGAGCGTCTCCAGGGCGACGAAGAAGCTGACCAGGTTCGTGGCCTGCGCCAGCAGCACCATCCCCAGCACCGAGCCGAGCAGCAGCGCGTGGTACTCCCCCGAACCCGTTTCCTCGGTCGCCTTCTCGCGGATCGAGAGCAGGACGCAGACGAAGGCGGTGAGGATCGCGATCAGCGAGATCGCTATCGCCAGGTCGTCGAGCCGCAGGGCGCCGGTGACGAGGTTCTTCGGGTCGTCCCACTGGCCGATCAGGAGGCCGGCCGTGGCCAGCAGGGTGGTCGTCGTCATCGCCGGCGCACTGCGGCGGAACGGCTTGAAGACGGCGCTCAGCAGGACCAGGCAGATGCCGGCCGTCAGGGCGATGATCGGCGCCAGGCCGGCGTAGTCGATGTGCGGCTCGTGGAAGTTCATGGCGTGTCGATCGGGGCGTAGCCGGTCCAGCCGGAATGGTTTTCGGTCTCTGCCAGGCGCGCTGCCGGCGCTCCGCCGCCGGTCACCTTGGCCACCGTCTGCTGGGCGGTCGGCGCGGTGCGTTCGAGGATCAGCTGTGGGTAGAGGGCGAGGCCGACGATGCAGAGCACCAGCGGCACCAGGACGAGGCCGTCGCGGGCTCCGATCTCCCGCGAGAGCAACCCCTCCGGCTTACGGTTGTGCATCGTCTGCTGGTAGAGGCGCAGCGCGTAGTAGGCCGACATCGCGACGCCGCTGATCGCGATGAAGGCGAAGACGATCTTTGCCTGGAAGAGGCCGTTGAGGATGTAGAACTCGCCGATGAAGTTGGCCGACCCGGGCATCGCCAGGGTCGCCAGGGCGACGACGAGGAAGAGGACCGCGAGCACCGGCGCCCGCATGGCCATCCCGCCCATCGACCGCAGGTCCTCGGTGCCGGTCCGCTCGACCAGGATCGCGACGATGATGAAGAGCGGCGCGACGACCAACCCGTGGTTGACCATCTGCAGGATCGCCCCGTCCGAGCCGTCGGCCCGCAGGGCGAAGATCCCGGCGGTGATGAAGCCGAGCTGCGCGACCGAGGAGTAACCGGCGATCAGCCGCACGTTGGTCTGCGTGAAGGCCATCACCGAGCCGTAGAGGATCGAGGCCAGGGCGATGACCAGGACCACCTCCTGGAATTCGATCGTCGCCGCCGGGAAGAGCGGCAGCACGACCCGCAGGAACCCGTAGGCGCCGACCTTCGCCAGCACCCCGGAGAAGACCACCAGCACCGGCAACGGCGCCGTCCGGTAGGCGTCCGGCATCCAGCCGTGGACGAGGAAGGCGGG
>DATAMR010000011.1:0-68600 GCA_036260485.1 Solirubrobacterales bacterium
GAGCCGAGCCAAACACTCCCGAGGCGTCAGCCCATCCCCGATCCACTCGGCGGAGGTGCCTCCCAGGGACCCCCACCGACAGGCCCCCACCAACCGTTTCAGGAACGGCGACGAGGGCCGCGCACCCCTGCCCGGCCCTCGCTATCTCCCGCCGTAAGTCTTTATTTGATGTGGAAGCCCGAGATCGCGCGGGAAATGACCAGCTGCTGGATCTCGGAGGTTCCCTCGAAGATCGTGTAGATCTTCGAGTCGCGGTGCATCCGCTCGACCGGGAACTCGCGGGTGTAGCCGTTGCCGCCGAGGATCTGGATCGCGCGCTCGGTTACCCAGACGGCGACTTCCCCGGCCTTCAGCTTCGACATCGAGCCCTCGGCGTTTTCGAATTTGTGGCCCTGGCGGCCCATCCAGGCGGCGCGCCAGACGAGCAGGCGGGCGGCGTCGATCTCGAGCTTCATGTTCGCCAGGTCGAAGGCGATCGACTGGTTCTCGACGATCTTCTTGCCGAACTGTTCGCGCTCTTTGGCGTAGTCGAGGGCGTACTCGTAAGCGGCGCGGGCGATGCCGAGCGCCTGGGCGCCGACGGTCGGCCGGCTCGCCTCGAAGGTCTGCATCGCCGCCTGCGATTTGGCTTTTTTGCCTTCGCGGACGCGGGCGAGGCGTTCGTCGAGCTTCTCTTTGCCGCCCAGCAGGCAGGAGCCCGGGACGCGGCAGTCGTCGAGGTGGACGTCGGCGGTGTGCGAGGCGCGGAGGCCGTGCTTCTTCACCTTGGCGCCCTGCTCGCAGCCCTTGGTGCCCGGCGGGATGACGAAGGCGGCGTGGCCGCGCGAGCCAAGCTCGCGGTCGACCGAGGCGATGATCACGTGGACGTTGGCGATGCCGCCGTTGGTCGCCCAGGCCTTCTGGCCGTTGATCACCCATTCGTCTTTGGCTTCGTCGTACTTGGCGGTGGTGCGGATGCCGGAGACGTCGGAGCCGGCGTCGGGCTCGGAAGCGCAGAAGGCCGCGAGCTTGACGTCGTCCGGCGTGCCGAAGCACTGGGGGATCCACTCCCCCATCTGCTCCGGAGTTCCCTGCCCGAAGATCGCTGCGACCGCGAGCGTCGTGCCCATGATCGCCATGCCGATGCCGGCGTCGCCCCAGAAGAGCTCCTCGTTGGCGAGCGGCAGCGTCAGGCCGGTCTCGTCGGCCCAGAACTGGCCCATCGCTTCGAAGCTGTAGAGGCCGATCTTGGCGGCCTCCTCGATCACCGGCCACGGCGTCTCCTCACGCTCGTCCCATTCGGAGGCGGCGGGCCGGACGACGCCCTCGGCGAAGCCGTGGACCCAGTCGCGGATGTCCTTCTGGTCCTGACTCAGCTCGAGCGAGAACTTCGGCTCGGCCGAATCGGTGGACGTGCTGTTGGCCTCGTCGAGCAGCGCTTGCGCGTCGACGTCGGCGACGGAGGAGTCAGCCATGGCGGGAAAGTCTACACGGAACGGTGTCGCGTCACGAAAGCACGACGAGATCGAAACGTGCCTAAATCAGACCGTCTCGAACGTCGCGCAGATCGAAAGCGCGGAGGCCCTCGGCGCCCTCGTCGCTGCAGTCGAAGAAGCGCCTGTTGACGCAGCCGTAGGACTCGCCGCTGCCCTCGTAGGCGCGCTCGACCGAGAACGGGCAGTGCGGCAGCGGCTCGCCGGTCATCTTGACGCCGCCGAAGCCGCCCTTCTCGAGCACCGCGCTGAGCTCGACCTCGGCCGCATAGACCTCCTGCATGCAGCCCACGTACTGGTCGCCGGTGAGGCGGTCGACGTAGCTGTAGAGGTAGCGGCAGCCGAGCTCGACGCACCCCCGCGGCTCGATCATCTTGTCGCAGAAGGAGCGGCACTGGCGGCACTCGCCGACCTGGGTGCGCGTGGCGGTCATTCGAAAAGCTTAGGGATGCGAGACCGCGGAACCAAGCGGTTCACGCGGCCAGAGCCGTCGCGCTCAATACATCGTCCACGTCGGAGCGCAGCAGGCCCGAGGGCTTGACTCGATAACGCTCGCCGATCCGGTAGCGCCGGTCGCCGACGACGAGGTGGACCTCCTGCTCGCCCTTGTGGTGTTCGAAGACCGCCTTCAGTTCCTCGCAGAGCTCGTCGCTCCAGCGGGCGAGGTCGATCGGCACCTCGAAGGGGCCCGCCGGGGTCACCGGCGTCGCCGGGGCCAGCTTGCCGGCCTTCTCGATCTCCTCCCGGTCGGGTTCGAAGCGCTGCGCCTCCTGGACGACCAGCTTCGTCTCGCCGCGGTCCTTGTGGTCGATCCGGCCGCGCACCAGGACGATCGCGTCGGGCGCGATCACCGCCGCGCTCTCGGCCTCGTCGGCCTTGAAGACCAGCATCTCCACCTGGCCCTCGACGTCGTCGAGGGTGGCGAACATCATCTGGCTGCCGCTCTTGGTCCGGATCTTCTTGCACTCGACGACTATCCCGCCGACCGTCACCCAGCCGCCGTCGGGCTTGCCGGCCAGCTGCGCCAGGCTGCAGTCGACCCGCGCCCGCAGCGCCGGCCCGACTTCGGTCAGCGGATGCGAGGAGAGGTAGGTGCCGAGCGTCTCCTTCTCCATCGCCAGCATCTCGGCGCGGTCGAACTCGGCGCCGGGAATCGGCGGCCGGTGGTGGGCTTGGGACTGGGCGGCCGCCCCCTCGGCTTCTTCGCCGCCGAAGTCGAAGATCGAGCCCTGGCCCATCTGCGCGTCCTCCTGGGCCTTCTGCCCCGCCGACTGCGCCGCCGGCAGCGTTTCCAGCATGCCTTTGCGGCTGTCGCCGGTGGAGTCGAGGGCGCCGCACTTGACGAGGCATTCGATCGCCCGTTTGTTGACCGCGCGCGAGTCGACCCGCTCGCAGAAGTCCCAGATCGACTCGATCGGTTTCTCCTCGCGGGCGCGGAGGATCGACTCGACCGCCGCGTGGCCGACGTTCTTGACCGCGTCGAGGCCGAAGCGGATCGCCTTCTCCGAGACGACGAAGCTGTGGTCGGAGGAGTTGACGTCGGGCGGCAGGACGTCGATCTCCATTTCCGCGCAGCGGTTGACGAAGAAGGGGACCTTGTCTTTGGTGTTCATCACCGAGGAGATCACCGCCGCCATGTACTCGGCCGGGTAGTTGGCCTTCAGGTAGGCGGTGCGGTAGGAGATCAGCCCGTAGCAGGCGGCGTGGGACTTGTTGAAGGAGTAGTCGGCGGCGGCTTCGTTCAGCTTCCAGAGGTCGGCGGCGACCCTCGGTTCGGTCCCGGACTTCGCCAGCCCTTCCATGAACTGGTCCTTCATCGTCGCCATCAGGTCGCGCTTCTTCTTGCCGATCGCCTTGCGCAGGTCGTCCGCCTGGGCGCCCGAGAAGCCGGCCATCTCGCGCGCGATCGCCATCAACTGCTCCTGGTAGACGACGCAGCCGTGGGTCTCCTTGGTGATCGCTTCCAGGCGCGGGTCGGGATAGCGGACCGTGGAGGGGTCTTTCTTGCCCTTCGCGTAGGCGGGGATGTAGGCCATGGCGCCGGGCCGGTAGAGGGCGCCGAGCGCGACGAGGTCGGCGAACTCGGTCGGGCCGACCTTGCGCAGGGCGTCGCGCATGCCCTCCGACTCGAACTGGAAGACGCCGGTCGAGTCGCCTTTGGCCAGCATCGCGTAGGTCTTGGCGTCGTCGATCGGGATCTGTTCCATGTCGACCCGCTCGCCCCGCGAGCGCTCGATGATGTCGATCGCGTCCTCAATCACGTCGAGGTTGCGCAGCCCGAGGAAGTCCATCTTCAGCAGGCCCATCTCCTCGATCGGGCCCATCGAGTACTGGGTGACGATCTTGTACTGGCGCTCCGGCTTGCCGGAGCCGTTTCCGTTCCCGTTGCCGTTGGCGGGAGCCGGCGCCGGGGCGCTCTTGTCCTCGGCCAGCTGCAGGGGGACGATCTCCTGCAGCGGCCGGTCGGCGATCACGACCGCGGCGGCGTGGATCGAGTTGTTGCGGATGATCCCCTCGAGGCCCTGGGCGACGTCGACGATCTTCTTCGCGTCGGGCTCGGAGTCGTAGGTTTTTTTCAGCTCCTGGCCGGCCTCGAGGCATTCCGCGAAGGATGGGCTGCGGCCCATGATCGGCTCCGGGATCTGCTTCGCCAGCCGGTCGCCGGTGGCGTAGTCGAAGCCGAGCACGCGGGCCGCGTCGCGGGTGGCGGCGCGCGGGGCCATCTTGCCGAAGGTGATGATCTGGGCGACCGATTCGCGGCCGTACTTCTCGCCGACGTAGCGGATCATCCGCTCGCGGCCGCGGACCGAGAAGTCGATGTCGATGTCCGGCATCGATTTGCGGCCGGGGTTGAGGAAGCGCTCGAACATCAATTCGTTGGCGAGCGGGTCGAGGTCGGTGATCCGCAGCACGTAGGAGACGATCGAGCCGGCGGCCGAGCCGCGGCCCGGGCCGACCGCGATCCCGTTCTGCTTCGCATAGCTGACGAAGTCCCAGACGATCAGGAAGTAGGAGGAGAAGCCCATCTCCTCGATCACCCCGAGCTCGAACTCGAGGCGCTCGACCGCCTCGGCCGGGGCCGGGTCGCCGTAGCGGGCGCGGAGGCCGTCCATCGCGATCCGCCGCAGCATCGCCTCGGGCTCCTCGCCGTCCTCGGTCGGGTACTGCGGCAGCAGCAGCTTGCCCAGCTCGATCTCGATGTCGCAGCGCTCGGCGATCTCCAGCGAGGTCGGTACCGCCTCCGGCCACTCGGCGAAGGACTCGGCCATTTCGGCGTTGTCCTTGATGTAGAACTCGTTCGTGTCGAAGCTCATCTTCGGCAGCTGCAGGGTCGATTTCGTCTGCACGCAGAGGAGCGCCGCGTGGTTGTCGAAGTCCTCGCGCCGCAGGTAGTGGACGTCGGCGGTGCCGACCAGCGGCCGGTTCAGCTCGCGGGCAAAGCGGACGATCCCCTCGTTGGCCTTGTCCTGCTCGGCGATCCCGTTCTTCTGCACCCCGAAGTAGACCTGCTCGGGTCCGAATGCCTGGATCAGGTCGTCGAGGTGGGCGCGGGCGTCGTCGGCGCGCTCTTCGACCAGGCGGCGGCAGAAGCGCGACTGCAGGCAGCCGGTGAGGACGATGACCCCCTCGGAGTGCGTCGCCAGCAGATCCATGTCGACGTTGGCCTTGCCGCGGTGGAAGCCCTCGAGGAAGCCGGCAGAGGTGAGCTTGACCAGGTTCGAGAAGCCGGTGTCGGTCTCGGCCAGCAGGGTGAGGTGGTTGCGCTCGTACTTGGTCTGCTCCCTGATCGCGTGGCGGTCCTCGACGAGGTAGGCCTCGAGCCCGGCGATCGGCTTGATCCCGTGCTTCTTGCAGGCCTTGTAGAGGTCGACGGCGCCGTTCATCACGCCGTGGTCGGTCAGCCCCAGGGCCGGCTGGTCGAGCTCCGCCGCCCGCGCCGCCATCGCGTCGATCTTGCAGGCGCCGTCGAGCAGCGAGTACTCGCTGTGGGCATGGAGGTGTACGGCGGAGGCGGTGCTCAAGGGCGGCGTCGAGCATCGCAAATCGGTCCGTCGGAACCGGCGGGTTCGGCGAGCCTTTTGCGCTACTTCCGTGCTGATCCGGTGGCGATTACGCGCAGACCCAGGCGCTGCCGCCCGAGTCGGCCCAGATTTCGGCGGCGATCCGGTCCTGTTCGGCCTTCGGGGCGTTCTGCGGTTCGCCCTGACCGCCGTAGAGTTCCCAGGTCGAGGGCAGGATCTGGTAGGCGCCGCCGGCCCCGCTGGAGGGGTTCAGCGCGCTGTAGTTGCCGCCTGACTCGCACATCACGATGTAGGTCGGGATCGAGTACGGGCCGCCGAGCCAGCGGCCCACTTCTTCTTCTGCCTCGGCTTCCGATTCGGCCAGGCGCGCTTCCTGGATCTGGTCGACCCATTCGGCGATGTCGGACTTCAGCGTCGCGATCGAGGCTTCGCGGCTTCCCTTCAGCAATTCCAGGCGAGCGGCGGAGGCCTGCGCGGCTTCGCGCACGGCGGCGATTTCCGCGCGGGCGGTTTCGAGCCGCTCGTCGTAGGCAATCGCTTCGGCCTTCAGGTCGGAGACCTCGAGCACCTGGCGGTGCACGGCGGCGCGCACTTCGGCGACGCGATCGGCGAGGGCGCTGTCGGCTTCGGAGATCGCCCGCAGGTAGTCGCTCTGGGTGACGAAGTCCTGGTAGTCGCCGGCGCCGAACACGAGGTCGGCGGTGCTGGGGGTGCCGCTCTCGTAGATCGCGACCAGCCGCTCGGCCAGAACCGCGCGGGAGCGCTGCAGCCGGGCCTTCTCGACCGCCAGCCGGTGCTGGGTCTGCTGCAGCTCTTCGGCGAGCTCCGCCGCCCGCTCGCGGCCTTCGGCCAGCAGCGCGGTCATTTCTTCCTCTTCGGCCGCGGCGTCCTTGGCTTCGGCTTCGGCGGAGCCGAGTTCAGCGGTCGTCGCCTGCAGCTGCGAGGCGAGCGAGCTCGCCTCGTCGCGCGCCGAGGCCAGCTTCGCTTCGAGCTTCTCGGCTTCGGTCGCGCCGGCCCTGCCCACGGCGGCGCCGAGGACCACGAGCAGCGCGCAGAGCAGCGCCGCGGCGCAGATCCCGAGGAGATCCCTTCTGAGGACGAACGACCGCACGAGCGGCCGAGGCTAGCGAGCCGGCCTCAAAAGTCCTGCAAGTCGACGATAACCCGCAAGCGAACTTGCGGATCAGCCTTCGGGGACGTCGCGGGTGGCGACGTAGGCGATCAGGGCGACGATCCCGGCGCCGAAGACGCCGAGCGCGATCCTGGTCTCCCGCCGGTAGCGGCGCCGCAGGTAGCGGAAGGCGAACTTGACGGCGACCTTGCCGGTGCGGTTGTACATCAGCCCTCCCCCCGCTGGCGGAGCCGGTGCGCCATCCGCGACTGCAGCGACCAGAGCTCGATGAAGCCGGGCGAGGCGTTCTGGTCGAAGAGGCCGCCGGACTCCGAGAAGGTCGCCAGCTCGGCGTCGTAGACGGCGTTCGGCGAGGAGCGGGTGACGACCCGGACGCCGCCTTTGTAGAGGCGGAGGCCGATCTCGCCGCTCACCTGGGCGTTGACCGCGTCCATGTAGGCGTCGAGGTCGGTGCGCAGCGGCTCCCACCAGAGGCCGGCGTAGACGAGGTAGCCCCACTTCTGGTCGAGCCCGGGCTTGAACTGGTTCTGGTGGATCGTGCCGACCAGGCGCTCGAGCTCCTCGTGGGCGGTCAGCAAGATCGCCGCCGCCGGGACCTCGTAGATGTCGCGCACCTTGAGGCCGACGATCCGGTCCTCGATGTGGTCGACGATCCCGACCCCGTGGCGGCAGCCGATCTCGGCCGCCCTTTCCAGCAGCTCGACCAGGCCGAGGCGCTCGCCGTTCAGCGAGACCGGGACGCCGGCCTCGAAGCCGACGGTCACCGTCTCCGCCTCGTCGGGTGCCTCCTCGGGGCGGGTCACCAGCTGGAAGACGTCGTCCTCGGGCGCGTGGTCGAGCTCCTCGATCCAGCGGCCCTCCGAGGAGCGACCCCAGAGGTTGTCGTCGATCGAGTAGGGCGCGACCTCGGTGCCGCCCTTGACCGGGATCCCGTTCTCGCGGGCGTAGGCGATCTCCTCCTCGCGGCCCATCTCCCAGGAACGGACCGGGGCGATCGTCCTCAGCTCTGGGGCGAGGGTCGCGACCGTGGCCTCGATCCGGACCTGGTCGTTGCCCTTGCCGGTGCAGCCGTGGGCGATCGTGTCGCACTTGCTCTGGCGCGCGTACTCGACCGCGAGCTGGGCGATCAGCGGCCGGCCGAGCGCGGTGAAGAGCGGGTAGCCGTTGCCGTAGACGGCGTTGGCCTTGATCGCCGGGGCGACGAACTCGGCGGCGAAGCGCTCGCGGGCGTCGACCACATGGCACTCGGCGGCGCCGAGCTGCAGCGCCTTTTGCTCGATCACCCCGTAGTCCTCGCCGGGCTGGCCGAGATTGACCGTGAGGCAGACGACTTCGGCCTCGTAGTGGTCCTGGATCCACTTCAGCATCACGCTGGTGTCGAGCCCGCCCGAGTAGAGCAGCAGGACACGATGGACGCTTGCCGGGTCCGCCTCGTAGGAGGCGGTCGGCTGGAAATGTGCCTTCTCAGCGCTCACGGGGCGGGAAGTCTCGCACGCCGCCCGTGCTGAAGGCTTCTAGGGCGCTTCGATGCCGCCGCTGCCGCCTTCTTCGTCCGGCGGCGTCACTTCTTCGCCTTCTTCTTCCGGCGCTTCTTCGTCTTCTTCGATGCCTTCTTCTTCCTCGGGCGTCGTCGTCGATTCAGTCGTCGTCGTGGTCGAGCTTTCGGTCGTCGTCGAGGACGGTTCGGTAGTCGAAGTTTCGATGCTGCTGGAGCTGGTCGTTTCGCCGCCGTCGTCGCCGTTGGCGATCACGATCACCGCGATCAGGAGGCCGACGATCACCGCGATCAGGCCGGCGACGAGCAGGCGCATGTTGCCGTGCGGGCGGCCGCCCTGCGGTCCCTGGCCTCCGGGGCCGCGGTCTTCGGGTCCCATCAGGCGAGTCGGGTCCTCGTGCATCGGTGCTCAGGCCTCCGGTCCGAGAATCGCGTCGAGGATCGCGTCGGTGTCCTCGATCTCGAAACCGTTTCGGAGCCGCTCGGCGATCTCCTCCCTGCTGCTGCCCGAAACGGCCATCTGGGTGGCCAGCAGGCGGGCGCCGGAGGCATCGGCGCGCCTGGGGTCCGGCTCGGCCCCGAACCCCGCCGCCGGCGCCTCGGCTGTCTCGACGGCGTGCAGACGCGGCGCCTCGTACTCCTCGGCCGGCGCCTGCGGCGGCGGATCGACGCCTTCGATTCGGGCCTTCGCCGCTTCCAGGGTGATCTGCAGGCGTTCGGCGTCGTGTCGTAGCGCTGTCGCCTGCGCCAGCAGCGGGTCGATCAGGTCGGTGACCTCGGCGATCCTGCCCTCGGACTGGCGATCGGCTTCGGCCTGGGCCTGCGCCAGGTAACGGCGCGCCTGCGTTTCGGCGTCGTCGATCACGCTCTCGGCGGCGCGCTCGGCGGCCTCGACGATCGCCTCCAGCCGCTCGGCGGTGTCGGTCTGCAGGTCTCGCTTCTTCTCCGAGATGTCGGTGGGCTTGCGAAAGCGGCTCATTGCGCCCGGAAGCCTAGAAGCGATTCCCCGATCGCGCGAACCGCCTCCTCGACGTGGTCGGAATCGATCACCAGCGGCGGCAGCAGGCGCAGGGTGTCGGGGCGCGGCACGTTGACGACCAGGCCGCGGTCGAGCAGGTCGGCGCCGACCGCGGCGGCATCGATCCCCTCTTCGAGGCCGACGCCGACCATCAGGCCGCGGCCGCGGGTCGCGGCGACGCCGTCGAGCGCCTGCAGCTGCTCGCGCAGATAGGCGCCCAGCTCCCGCACCCGGCGCAGGAGGACCGGGTCGTCGACGATCTCGAGCACCGCCAGGGCGGCGGCCGTGGCGACCGGACCGCCGGCGAAGGTCGAGCCGTGGTCGCCGGGCTCGAGCACGTCGGCCGCCTCCGGGCCGGTGATGCATGCGCCGATCGGGAAGCCGCCGCCGAGCGCCTTGGCGCTGGTGATCACGTCCGGGCGCACGGGGGTCTGCTCGTAGGCCCAGAGGGAGCCGGTGCGGCCGATCCCGGTCTGGATCTCGTCGAAGATCAAGAGCGCCCCGGCCTCGTCGCAGGCCTCGCGGGCGGCGAGCAGCGCCTCGTCGGAGATCGGGAAGACGCCGGACTCGCCCTGGATCGGCTCGATCAGGACCGCCGCGGTGTTATCCCCCACAGCCTCGCGCAGGGCGGCGGCGTCGTTGCGGGGGACCGAGCGGAATCCCGGCAGCATCGGCCCCAGCGCCTCGTTGGTCGCCAGGCCGGGGGTGGCCGAGAGGGCGCCGTAGGTGCGGCCGTGGAAGTCGTGCTCGAAGCTGACTATCTCCGGCGCGGCGACGCCGCGCCGGTGGGCGTGCTTGCGGGCGATCTTGATCGCGCACTCGTTGGCCTCGGTGCCGGAGTTGGAGAAGAAGACGCGGCCGCCGAGGCTCGACTCCGCCAGCCGCTCGGCCAGGCGTGCCATCGGCTCGGTGTAGAAGAGGTTGGAGACGTGGATCAGGCGGTGGGACTGCTCGCTGACCGCCTTCACCACCTCGGGGTGGCAGTGGCCGACCGAGCAGACCGAGATCCCGGCGAGGAAGTCGAGGTACTTCTTGCCCTCGGCGTCCCAGAGCAGAGCGCCCTCGCCGCGGACGAAGTCGACCGGCGCCCGCTTGTAGGTGCGCATCAGGTAGCGCTCCTCGAGCGAGCGCGCCTGCTCGAGGCCGATCGTCTCGGTCAAGGAGTCACCATCGTCCCGATGCCGGCGTCGGTGAAGAGCTCCAGCAGCAGGCTGTGGGGGACGCGGCCGTCGATGATGTGGGCCGACTGGGCGCCGCCGCGGATCGCGTCGGCGCAGGCCTGCAGCTTCGGCCGCATCCCCCCCGCCAGGCTCGGCAGCTTGGCGTCGACCTCGCCGACGGTGGCGCGGGAGATCAGCGAGCCCTCGTCGTCGGGATCGTCGAGCCAACCCTCGACGTCGGTGAGGAAGATCGCCTTGTGGGCGCCGAGCGCGGCGGCGACCTTGCCCGCCGCCTCGTCGGCGTTGACGTTGTAGGACTGGCCGCTGCGATCGGAGGCCGAGGAGGCGATCACTGGGATGTAGTCGGCGGCGATGTGGGCGAGGACGTCGACGTCGACCCGGTCGATCGAGCCGACGAAGCCGACCTGCTCGGCGTTGGCGACCGGCGAGACCTCGAACAGGGTCCCGTCCTCGCCGGAGAGGCCGACCGCGGCCTGGCCGTGGCGGTTCAGCCGCTGGACGATTTCCGAGTTGAGCTTGCCGACCAGGACCATCTTCGCCACCTCGACGGTCTCCGAGTCGGAGACGCGCAGGCCCTCGTGGAAGCGGACCTCGAGCCCGAGCCGGTCCATGTAGCGGGTGATCTCCGGGCCGCCGCCGTGGACGATCACGGGATTGAGGCCGACGTACTTGAGCAGGACGACGTCGGTGGCGAAAGCTTCGCGCAGGTCCTCGTCGAGCATCGCCGCCCCGCCGTACTTGATCACCACGGTGCGGCCGTGGAACTCGCGGATGTAGGGGAGCGCCTCGAGGAGGGTTGCGACGCTGCCGCTGTCGTAGCGGCTGTTGTCCGTGGGAGAGCTCACGTCGTGTACTCCGCGTTGATCCGGATGTACTCGTAGCCGAGGTCGGAGAACCAGACGTGGGCCGCGTGCTCGCCGCGGCCAAGACGCAGCCCGATCTCGGCCTCCTCGGTCTCGCCGCCGAGCTCGGCGGCGTCGATGTTCTCGGCGCCGAGCTCGTCGAGGTCCTCGCCCGCCAGGGCGGCGCCGGCGGCCTGGGCGATCCGGCCCCAGTTGGGGTCGCGGCCGAACAGCGCGGTCTTTACCAGGGGCGAGTTGGCGATCGCGCGGGCGACGCGCTCGGCCTCGGCCTGGGAGGCGGCCTCGGTGACCTCGATCCGGGCGGCGCGGGCGGCGCCCTCCCCGTCGCGGACGATCTCGATCGCCAGCTGCATCAGCATCGCCTCGAGCAGGCCCTCGGGCAGCGGCTGGCCGGCTTTGCCGGAGCCCTGCAGCAGGACCATGTCGTTGGTGCTCATCTGGCCGTCGACGGTGATCCGGTTGAAGGAAGCGTCGACCGCGGCGCGCAGGCGCTCGTCGGCGTCGGGGACGACGGCGTCGGTCTGGACGAAGCAGAGCATCGTCGCCATGTTCGGCTCGATCATCCCCGCCCCCTTCGCCTGGGCGGAAAGCGTCACGCCGCCGGCGCGCAGGGTGCAGCGCTTCGGCCAGCGGTCGGTGGTGAGGATCGCGTCGGAGAAGGCGCTGCCGCCATCGGGGGCGAGGGTGGTGGCGGCGTCGGCGATGCCGCCGAGGACCGCCTCGATCGGCAGCGGCACGCCGATCGTCCCGGTCTCGGCGACCGCGACCTGATTCGGCGCGAGCCCGAGCGCGGCCGCCGTCCGCTCGCACATCGCCCGCGCGTCGGCCAGCCCCTGCTCGCCGGTCTCGGCGTTGGCGTTGCCGGAGTTGACGACCGCGGCGCGCACGTCGCCGCCGTCGACCTCGTCGCGGCAGACCCGGATCGGCGCCGCCGCCGAGGCGTTGCGGGTGAGGACCATCGCCGAGGCGACCTCGTCGACATCGCAGACGACGATGCCGACATCGGTCCGCCCGCCGCCCTTCAGCCCGCAGTGGGCGCCGCCGGCGCGGAATCCGGGCGCGAGCTGGGCGGGATCGAGCTCCTCGACGCCAGCCGGCTCATCCACCCACCGTGAGCGAAAAAATGACCCACTCATCGCTTCACCTGTTCCTTATCCGTGCCTGGCAACGAAAAGGAACATACGAATGGGCCGGCGGGGGTCATTGGAGCCCCGCCGTCTCGTCGAGGCCCAGCATCAGGTTGAGGTTCTGCACGCCCTGGCTGGATGCCCCCTTCCAGATGTTGTCGATCGCCGAGAAGGCCATCACCCTCCCCCGCTCCTCGACCGTGACGTAGACGTGGCACTCGTTCGTGTCCCGCACCGCCCGCAGGTTCGGCGGGCCGTCGAGGAGGTGGACGAAAGGCTCGTCGGCGTAGCGGGTCTCGTAGAGAGAGCGGATCGCCTCTACCGAGGTCGCATCGGTGAGCGTCGCGAAGCACGTCGCCAGCTCGCCCTGGTCGAGCGGCAGCAGGTGTGGGACGAACGTGACCGGCGCCGGGCTGCCGAGCGCCGCCAGCTCCTGCTCGATCTCGGGCCGGTGGCGGTGGCCCTCGGTCTTGTAGGGGAAGGCGTTCTCGGTCATCGCCGAGAAGTGGACGAGGTCGTCGCTGCTGCGGCCGTAGCCGGAGGTGCCCTGCATGGCCGCGACGAAGACCTCGCCGAGGAGGCCCTTTTCGGCCAGCGGTGCGAGCGCCAGGACGCTGGCGGTCGGGTAGCAGCCGGGGGTGGCGACCAGCGTCGCCTCGCGCAGCTCCTCGCGGTAGACCTCGGTCAGGCCGTAGACGCCGGTACCGAACAGCTCGGGGGCGCCGTGCTCGCCGTACCAGCGCTCGTAGGTCTCGCGGTCGCGGAGGCGGAAATCGGCGGAGAGGTCGACGACGAGGATCCCGGCCGCCCGCAGCGCGGCGACGGTCGGGGCGGCGGCGCCGTGCGGGTAGGCGACGATCGCGGCGTCGACCTCGGGCAGGCGGTCGAGGTCGAGCACGGTCAGCTCGACCTGCGCCCGGTAGCGCGGGTAGAGCTCGCTCAGCCGCTTGCCGGCGTCGCTGCGCGAGGTGGCGGCGACCAGCTCCAGGTCCGGGTGATCCCAGACGATCTGCGCCGCCAGCGCCCCGGTGAAGCCGGAGGCGCCGGCGACGAGGACTCTCTTACTCACGAAGGGACCCCCCGATCTCGCCCAGCTTCGCCTTGATCTTCTCCCGCAGGCCGGTGACCTCCTCGTCGGTGAGGGTCCGGTCGGGGGCGCGGAACTCGAGGCTCAAGGCCAGGCTCTTGCGCTCGGCGCCGACCTGCTCGCCCTCGTAGAGGTCGAAGACCCCGGCCGCGGCCAGCAGCTCGCCGCCGCCGGCCAGGATCGCCGCGCGGACCTCGTCGGCGGGGGTGGCAGCGGGGACGACCACGGCCAGGTCCTGGTAGACGGCCGGGAAGGTGGTGACGTCCTCGTAGCGCTCCTCGCCGAGGGTCGCGGCGGCGATCAGCGGCGCGGCGTCGAGTTCGAAGGCGACGGCTGCGTCGAGGTCCCAGGTCCGGCAGACGAGGGGATGGACCTCGCCGAGCCAGCCGGCGGGCTCGCCGCCGATCGAGACCGCGGCCGAGCGGCCCGGGTGCAGGAAGGGCTCCTCGGCCGGCGCGAACCAGAGCTCGACCCCGAGCTGCCGCCCAAGCGCTTCAAGGACGCCCTTCAGCGCGAAGAAGTCGGCCGCCTCGCCGCCGCCGCGCCACGAGCGCGGGGAGTGCGCCCCGACGGCGATCCCCGCGAACCGGTGCGGCTCGGAGAACGGCGCCGGCTGATCGCCGGCGAAATGTCCCGCCAGCGGATCGACCTTCTCGCCCTGGCTCGCCCCCGGCAGGTAGACGCGGGCGGATTCGAAGAGAGACAGGTCGCCGGCGCCGCGGGCGTCGTTGCGGGCGGCGACGTCGAGCAGGGAGCCGAGCAGGGTCGTCCGCATCGCCGACTGCTCCTCGGAGAGCGGGTTGGCGAGCATCACCGCGCTCGCGCGCGGGTCGTCGCCGCCGATCCGCAGCCGGCCGGCCTCGCCCGGGTCGGTGAAGCTCCAGCCGACGACCTGGTCGAAGCCGAGATCGCGAAGCACGTCCTCGGCCCGCCGCCGCAGCTTCTGCTCGCGGCTGAGGCCGCCCACGGCCTCGCCGGTCGCGGGCAGAGTGGTCGGCAGGTGCTCGTCGATCCCGTGTACCCGCGCCACCTCCTCGATCAGGTCGACCTCGCGGGTGACGTCGTAGTGGCGCTCGGGCGGGACGAGGACCTCGAGGTCCTCGCCATCGGCCGCGGCCTCGAAGCCGAGCCTCTCCAGGTAGGTCTTCTGCTCGGCCTGGGAGATCTCCATCCCCAGCAGGCCGCGGACCCGCGAGGCGCGCAGCGCCAGCCGCCGCGGCTCCGGCGGCTCGGCGGCGACGTCGATCGTCCCCGGCACCAGCTTCGCCCCGCAGAGCTCGACCAGCAGCCGCGAGGCGATCGCCTGCGCCCGCATGCAGAGGTCCGGGTGGAGCTGCTTCTCGAACCGTGCCGAGGCCTCGGAGCGCAGGCCGAGCAGCCGCGAGGTGCGGAGGATGTTGGTCCCGTTCCAGTTGGCGACCTCGAGCAGGACCCGGGTCGTCGACTGGGAGACCTCGGAGCGCTGGCCGCCCATGACCCCGGCGACCCCCGAGGGACCCTCGCGGTCGCAGACCAGCACCGTCTCGGCGTCGAAGGTCCGCTCGACGTCGTCGAGCGTGGTCATCTTCTCCCCCTCGCTGGCGGTGCGGACGATCAGCTCGCCGCCGGGGACCTCGTCGAGGTCGAAGGCGTGCAGCGGCTGCGCGGTCAGCAGCATCACGTAGTTGGTGATGTCGACGACGTTGTTGATCGGCCGCTGCCCCGCCGCCGCCAGCCGCGCCTGCAGCCAGAGCGGCGACGGTCCGATCGTGACGTCGGTGAAGACGCGGGCGGTGAAGCGCGGGCAGAGGTCGGGAACCTCGACCGTGACCGAGGCGTAGTCCTCGGCCCGCCCCTCCCCCTCGGCCGGCGCGTCCTCGGCCCACGGGTCGGCGGCCAGCGGCGCGCCGGTGATCGCGTGCACCTCGCGGGCGACGCCGTGGACGCCGAAGCAGTCGCTGCGGTTCGGGGTCACCTCGATCTCCAGCACCGGCTCGCCCAACGGCAGCACCTCGGCCAGCGGCGTGCCCGGCGCCGGGCCGTCGTCGAGGACGACGATCCCGTCCGCCTCCTCGGCGAGTTCGAGCTCGGCGGCGGAGAGGATCATCCCTTCGGAGGGGACCCCCCGCAGCTTCGCCTTGCGGATCTTCATCCCGCCGGGCATCGTCGCCCCGGGCAGGACGACGGCGACGGTCTGGCCGGCGTCGACGTTGGGGGCGCCGCAGACGATCGTCCGCTCGCCGTCGCCGGTGTCGACCCTGCAGACGCTGAGCCGGTCCGCGTTCGGGTGCTGCTCGCGCTCGAGCACCTTGCCGACGACGAAGCCCTCGCCCGAGTCCGGCCCGATCGTCTCCACCCGCTCGACCTCGGTCCCGGTCATCACCAGGCGGTCGGCGAGCGCGGCCGGGTCCATCCCGGAGTCGCAGTACTCGCGCAGCCAGCTGTACGGGACTCTCATGAGAACTGCTCCAGCATCCGCACGTCGTTGTCGAAGAAGCGCCGCAGGTCCGGCACGCCGTGGCGCAGCATCGCCACCCGCTCGACCCCGATCCCGAAGGCGAAGCCCTGGACCCGCTCGGCGTCGTAGCCGTGGCCCTCGACGAAGCCGAGGACGTTGGGGTCGACCATGCCGGCGCCGAGGATCTCGATCCAGCCCTGGCCCTTGCAGAGGTTGCAGCGCTCGCCGCCGGCCAGCTCGCCGCTGCCGCCGCACTGGAAGCAGGAGACGTCAACCTCGACGCTCGGCTCGGTGAAGGGGAAGAAATGCGGCCGCAGGCGCAGCTGCCGCTCCGCGCCGAACAGCGCCCGGCACATCGCCAGCAGCGTCCCCTGCAGATCGGCGAGGGTCAGCCCCTCTGCGATCGCCAGCCCCTCGACCTGGTGGAACATCGGGCTGTGGGTGGCGTCGGAGTCGCGCCGGTAGACCTTGCCGGGGACGACGACGAAGATCGGCGGCGGCTTGGCCTCCATCGAACGCACCTGCATCGGAGAGGTGTGGGTGCGCAGCAGCACGTCGGGGTGCGACTGCACGTAGAAGGTGTCCTGCAGCATCCGCGCCGGGTGGCCAGGCGGGTGGTTGAGGGCGGTGAAGTTGTAGTAGTCGTGCTCGATCTCCGGCCCTTCGGCGACGTGGTAGCCGAGGCCGACCATCGTGTCCTCGATCAGCCGCGTGGTGCGGGCGATCAGGTGCGGGTGGCCGACCGGCCGTGGCGGCGCCCCGGGGAGGGTGACGTCGATCCGGTCGGTGACCAGCTGCGCCTCCAGCTCGGAGGCGTCGAGCCGCTCGGCGCTCGCCTCGAGCAGCGCCTCGAGCTCCTTGCGGGCGCGGTTGGCGGCGCCGCCGACGGGGCCGCGTTCCTCCGGCGGCAGCTCGGCGATCCCACGCAGGACGCCCGTCAGCTCGGCTTTGCGGCCGAGGTAGCGGACCCGCAGATCCTCCAGCTCGGCGCTCGAGCTCGCGCCCTCGATCGCTGCGCCGGCCTCGGCCCTTATCCCCTCGATCCGCTCAAGCATCGGGCTGAGCCTCTTCCATGGCGAGCGAAGATATCCGCTGGGCGGCGATCGCCGCCGCCGCGGCGACGTTGAGCGAGTCGGGACCGCCGGCGCGAAGGGGGATCGTCACCCGCCGCTCGCAGGCAGCGAGCACCTCGTCGGGGAGCCCCTCGCGCTCGGCGCCGAGGCACACCGTGGCAGCGCCGGCGAGCGTGTCGAGTTCCTCCCCCCCGTGGGGGACAAAAGCGACACGGGGCTTTGGGGTCGAGGTGAAATCAACCTTCGTCGGCGGCCGAGAAAAGATCGACCCCATGCTCGCCCGCACCGCCTTGGGCGAGAACGAGTCGGCGCAATCGACGCCTAGGGCCACCGAGCGGCCGACGAGGGCGTCAACGGTCCGAATGATCGTTCCGACGTTGCCGGGGTCTCCAACGCCGTGGAGGTAGAAACACGGAGTCGTTGGGGACTCGGTCCACAGCATTGGCCAGACAGCTATCGCCCGCGTCCCCGACCCGAGCGCCGAGACCTCGGCCAGCAGCTTGGATTCGACCTCCTCGCCCTCGAGGCCCGAACCGGCGGCGACCAGCACGAACCGCGGCTCGGCCCCAGCGGCAAGCCCCGCCTCGAGCAGGTCCTCGCCCTCGGTCGCGAACAGCCCCTCGCGCTCGCGGTGCTTGCGCTCGCGCAGCTTGCGGACCAGCTTCAGCTTCTCGTTTTGCGGGCTTTCGATCGTCATCTCTTGGCTTTGACTGGGTTGGATCTGTCTCTTCGGCTCGGCGGTTTTAACTCCTGGAACGCCCGGACCACAAAAAAGCGGGCCGTCTTCACGGCCCGCCCGGGAGAGAGGAATGTCGGTGTTGCCGCTAGGCGGCCGCACCCTCCCGGGCTAGCTCCACAAATCGGCGAAAGGCGTCGCGGTCGGTGACGGCGATCTCGGCCAGCATCTTGCGGTTCACCTCGACCTCGGCTTTGTCGAGGCCGTGCATCAGTTCCGAGTAGCTCATGCCCTCGAGCCGCGCGGCGGCGTTGATGCGGGTGATCCAGAGGCGGCGAAAGGTCCGCTTTTTGTTGCGCCGGTCGCGGTAGGCGTACATCCCCGACCGCTGCACCTGCTCTTTGGCGAAGCGGTAGGAGGAGTGCTTGCGGCCGAAGTAGCCCTTCGCTTCCTTCAGCACCTTGCGGCGCTTCTTGCGCGCGTGGACGGAGCGCTTGACGCGGCTCACTTGCCGCCTCCGAGCAGGGTCCGCACTTTCTTCTGGTCGCTGGGCGCGATGTCGACCGGTTTGGCCATCTTCCGCTTCCGCTTCGGCGACTTTTTCTCCAGGATGTGGCTGGAGAAGGCGCGACGGCCACGCAGTTTGCCCGTGGCGGTCTTCTTGAAGCGCTTCTTGGCGCCGGAATGGGTTTTCATCTTCGGCATGCGGTCCGCTATTGAAGCAGAGCGGACGCCTGCGCGGCTTTCTGTCGCACCCCCTGCCACGTAATCCTCCCCCGCGGATACGCTGGCGCCGCGATGCGGATCCTCTACGTGGTCGGGACGCGGCCTAACTTCGTCAAGACGGCGCCGGTGATCGGGGCCCTGCGGCGGCGCGACCCCGGGGGTCGTCACGCGATCGTCCACACCGGCCAGCACTACGACCGGCTGATGTCCGAGGTCTTCCTCTCCGAGCTCGGGGTGCCGGCGCCCGACTACATGCTCGAGGTCGGCTCCGGCAGCCACGCGGCGATGACCGCTCGGACGATGGAGCGCCTGGAGCCGGTCTTGGCCGACGAGCGCCCTGACCTGGTGATGGTCCCCGGCGACGTCAACTCGACCCTGGCGGCGGCGCTGACCGCGGTGAAGATGGGCATCCCCGTCGCCCATATCGAGTCCGGCCTGCGCAGCTTCGACATGACGATGCCCGAGGAGGTCAACCGGATCGTCGCCGACCGCTTCTCCGAGTGGCTCTTCCTCCACAGCCCCGAGGCGGTCACCAACCTCGAGGCCGAAGGCATCCCCGCCGAGCGGATGCACATGGTCGGCAACACGATGATCGACACCCTGGTCGCGCTGGAAGAGCGCTTCCGCGGCGCCGGCTCGGCCGCGCGCCTCAGCGTCGAGCCCGGCTCCTACCTGCTCGTCACCCTCCACCGACCGGCCCTCGTCGACGGCCCCCTGCTCGGCGAGACCGTCGCACAGCTGGCGGCGCTGGCGCGGCAGATGCCGGTCGTCTTCCCAGTCCACCCGCGGACTCAGAAGATGATGGAGGGCCTCGAGCCCGACCATCCCGGCCTGCTTCTCACCGACCCGCTCGGCTACCTCGACTTCCTCTCGCTCGTCGCCGACGCCGGCGCCGTCCTCACCGACTCGGGCGGCATCCAGGAGGAGACGACCTACCTCGGCGTCCCCTGCTTCACCCTGCGCGACAACACCGAGCGGCCGGTGACCGTCACCTCCGGGACCAACACCCTGCTCGGCCTCGACCCGGCCGCGATCGCCCGCGTCCCGGGCGTGCTCGCCGAGGGACGCAAAACGCCCCCAGGCCCGCCGCCCCTCTGGGACGGCCGCGCCGCGGAGCGGATCGCCGACGTGATCCTCAGCTAGCGTCGGCCGCAGCGTCGTCGTCGGCTGCGGGCGCGTCGGTCTCGGCGGGCGCGTCGGCCGGAGCCTCAGCGGTGGCCTCGGCCGGGGCGTCGGTCGCCGCCGGAGTCTCGTCGCCGGCCTCACCGGTGTCGGTGAGTTTCTCGACCTCTTTGCTGGGGCCGAGGAGCATGCTCATGTTGCGGCCTTCCTGCAGCGGTGCCGACTCGATCACGGCGAGGCCGCCGAGGTCCTCGAAGAGCTTCTGCAGCAGCGCCCGGCCGCGCTCGGGGTGGGCCTGCTCGCGCCCGCGGAACATGATCGTCACCTTGACCTTGTCGCGGTGCTTGAGGAAGCGTTCGACGTGGCCCTTCTTAGTCTCGTAGTCGTGGGTCGCGATCTTCGGCCGCAGCTTGATTTCGCGGATGTTGACCTGCTGCTGGTGCTTGCGCGCGGCCTTCTGCTTCTGCTCTTGCTCGTACTTGTACTTCGAGTAGTCGAGCAGGCGGGTGACCGGCGGCTTCGAGCCGGGGGCGACCTCGACCAGGTCCAGGTCGGCCTCCTGGGCGCGTTTCAGCGCGTCGTTGATCTCGACGATGCCGAGCTGCTCGCCGTCGGCGCCGATCAGGCGAACCTGCGGCACGCGGATGCGCTCGTTTATCCGAGTCGTGTCGCGCTCCGGAGGGCGCCGATCGAACCTACGCGGGACCGGCACTATCGAAGGCGGGACTTCAAGAGGACGAGACGGTGGACAGGCACGGGGTGCTCAGGAGCGGCGGTGGTTTTGCGTGCCAGCGATCAAGTTCGGCGCAGTATAGAGACAGAACGGCGGTTGGCAAAGCCAGCCGCTCAGCGCTGCTCGACTTCGGCCTCGACGCGGGCGGCGAAATCGGCCAGCACCATCTCCCCCAGATCGCCGTCGGCGTGGGAGCGGACGGACACGGCGCCGTTCTCCGCCTCGCGGTCGCCGACGACCAGCATGTAGGGATAGCGGCCGACCGTCTCGGCGTCGCGGATCTTCTTGCCGACCGACTCCGAGCGGTCGTCGACGGCGACGCGGACGCCGAGTTCGCGCAGCTGCTCGAAGGCGCTGCGGGCGTAGTCGTTGTGGCGGTCGGAGATCGGCAGGACGATCGCCTGCACCGGCGCCAGCCAGGTCGGGAAGCGGCCGGCGTAGTGCTCGATCAGGATCCCGGCGAAGCGCTCCATCGAGCCCAGCAGCGCGCGGTGGATCATCACCGGCCGGTGGGCGGCGTCGTCGGCGCCCGTGTAATAGAGCTCGAAGCGCTCGGGCATCTGGAAGTCGAGCTGGCAGGTGCCGCACTGCCAGGAGCGGCCGAGCGCATCGGTGACGTGGAAGTCGATCTTCGGCCCGTAGAAGGCGCCGTCGCCGGGGTTCAGCGTGTACTCGCGCCCCTGACTGTCGAGCGCCTCGGCCAGCGCCGCCTCGGCCTTTGCCCACTGCTCCTCGGAGCCCATCGACTTCTCAGGCCGGGTCGAGAGCTCGACGTGGACGTCGGTGAACCCGAAGCGGCCGTAGAGCTCGTCGATCGCCTCGCAGATCGAGCCGACCTCGTCGCCGATCTGCTCCTCGGTGCAGTAGACGTGGGCGTCGTCCTGGGTGAAGGCGCGGACGCGGAGCAGGCCGTGGAGGACGCCCTCGCGCTCGTTGCGGCTGACCCGGCCGAACTCGGCGAGCCGCAGCGGCAGCTCGCGGTAGGAGTGGCGGTCGGCGGAGTAGACGAGGCAGGCGCCGGGACAGTTCATCGGCCGCAGCGCGTAGCGGCGGTCGTCGTCCTCCATGAAGTACATGTCGTCCTTGTAGTTGTCCCAGTGCCCGGAGCGGTGCCAGAGCGCCTCGTCCATCACCTGCGGGGTGGCGATCTCCTGGTAGCCGCGCTTGCGCAGCTGGTCGCGGACCTCTGTCTCGATCGTCCGCAGCAGGGTCGTCCCGTTCGGCAGCCAGAACGGCATCCCCGGCGCCTCCTTGCGCAGCATGAAGAGGCCGAGCTGGGGGCCGAGGCGGCGGTGGTCGCGCTCTTTGGCCTGCTCGATCCGCTCGAGGTGCGCCTCGAGGTCCTTCTTCGAGAAGAAGGCGGTGCCGTAGATCCGGGTCAGGCTCTCGCGCTTCTCGTCGCCCCGCCAGTAGGCGCCGGCGACCGAGCTGAGCTTGATCGCCTTGATGCGGCCGGTCGAGGGGCCGTGCGGGCCGCGGCAGAGATCCTCGAAGGGGCCGTTGCGGTAGAGCGAGACGGTCTCGACGCCCTCGTCGCGGACGAGGTCCTCGATCAGCTCGACCTTGAAGCCCTGGTCCTGGCCGCGGAAGAGCTCGATCGCCTCGGCGGCGGGGACGTCGCGGCGGGAGAACTCCTCGTCGGCGCCGATGTGCTCCAGCATCGCCGCCTCGATCTTCGGCAGGTCCTCTTCGGTGATCTTTGTACCGGGCGGGAACTCGAAGTCGTAGTAGAAGCCGTTCTCGATCGGCGGGCCGATCGTCACCTTGGCGCCGGGATAGAGGTCGACCACCGCCTCGGCCATCACGTGGGCGGCGTCGTGGCGGATCAGCTCCAGCGCCTCGGGGTCGCGGTCGGTGAGGATCGCCACCTCTCCCCCGCCGGCGGGCAGCGGCGCGGCGAGGTCGCGCAGCTCGCCGTCGACCTTGATCGCCAGCGCGGCCTTGGCGAGGCCGGGTCCGATCGCCGCCGCCGCGTCGGCGCCCGTCGCCCCCGCCGGCAGCTCCAGCGGTTTGCCGTCAGGCAGGGTGAAGGTGGTCTTCTCGGTCGCAGCCTCCATGCGGGGGCAATGGTACGGGGAACCCGTCTACCGGTAGATGCCCCTCCACCGGTAGAGGGCGGCAATCACCGAGCGGGGCCCTGCCGCGCCTGCCGTTCGGCGATCAGCGGGCACGGGCTCTTGCCGGGGAGCGGATTCTGGACGCGCTGGAGCGTCCAGCCGTCTTCGTCCCCGATCACGAACCGCACGCCGGGCAGGCGCTTCGGTTCGTCGGCGGAGTGGATGCAAACCTGACCTCCGCGCAGTTCCCAGGCGAGGAAAGGTTCGCCGTGTTCCTCATCGAGCAGCTGCGGCGAGGCGTAGACCAGCGTCGGCCCCGCGCCGACGAGCCGGCGGTACTCGCTCAGCTTCGAGGAGTAGGAGGTCGGCCCGACGGGGGCGTTGGCGAGCGCGAGGAGCGAACAGACGCCAGCGCCGACGGCGAAGAGCGAAGCCACGATCGCAGCCCCAAGCCGCCGAGAGCCAGGCCGAACTGCATCAGATTTTCTCCCTCCTGGGTGGAGAATCTGATGCAGTTCGAAAAGCAGCGGGCGGAGGATCGTCAGGGCGACGAGTGGGGCGGCGATCTCGATCGCCTTGGCGGCCGTGTAGGGCGTACCGGCGACGCGGGCGGCGGCGTAGGCGAGGGCGGCCGCGCCGAGGCCGGCGAGGATCGCGGCCTCGCGGCGTCGCCAGAGTTGGACCACGCCGTAGGCGAGGAGGACGAGGCCGAAGGCGATTCCCAGGTAATAGCCGAGGGCCGGCACGGCGCCGTCGCCGGGCGCCAGGCGGAAGTCGCCCGAGGGCCAGATGCCGAGCACCTCGAAGGGGGAGATCTGGCCGAAGAGGTTGCCTAGGCCGGGGCCGTTGGGGTCGAAGGTCTCGAAGCTGTGGAAGTCGAGCATTCTGCTTAGCTCGGGTAATGACAGGACTAGAAAAACAACAAGTGCGAGACCGAGCGCTCGAAATGGCGAGGGACCAAGCGCTCGGGCCGCGGGTCCTGTCACGGCAGGGGACCCACCCCCCCTTCCGGTAGCTAAAGCTTCCTCAGGGGGGGTCCCCCCTACCGTGCCACCCGCGGCAGATGCGGATTGGGCTCGGGTGCAGACGAATTGGGCTGCCGCCCAGAGGACGAATGCGGGACCTAGCCAGATGAGGCTCGGGAAGCTGTAGGTGTAGATGGAGCCGACGGCGATGAGGGCTGCGGGGACGTAGCGGAGTTGTAGGTCGCTCCAGGTTCTGTCGGACTCTCGAAGCGCCAGGACGAAGGCGAGTAGGTAGAGCGCTTGCATCGTCTCCTTGAAGGCGCCTTGGGCCAGATAGGAGGCGGTTATGTAGGTGAGACCTACTAGGAGGGCTCCGGCCGTACGCGGAAGCGCCGGGAGTTCGCGGAAAGCCGCGAGGGCGGTAAGGGAAGCGAGGACTGCGACGGCGATCGTCAGGCCGCTGAAGCCTTGGACCAGGCCGATGCCGAGGCCCTTGTTCAGGGCGACGACGATCGCGTGCGGGCCTAGGGGATATCCCTGGTTGAGGAGTTGGGAGGAGTGGCCTTCGGCCAGGCGGTCGGCAGCCAGGAGGTGCTGGGACATGTCGGGGTTGAAGCTGGTGCCGAGGATCCCGAAGTGGCCTTCGACGATGAACGGCAGCGAGGCGGCGAGGAGGGCACCGAGCGCCACCGGGCCGCCGATGCGGAGGGCCTGTCCTGGGGAGATGTCGCTTTCTTCCCTGCCGTGCGGGAGGAAAGCGACACACCACGCCCCGGAAGCAACCGTGAGCACCAAGACGACGAGCGCCGAGACCATCCCGTCGCCCGGCATCCGCACCGTCCCCCAGCAGATCGCGCAGAGCAGCGCCAGGCCGACCGCCGGCGAAAGCCACGACCAGCTGCGCCCGCCACAGAGCCCCACCGCCGCCTGCCCGATCGCCAGCGACGAGACGCAGATCGCCGCCACCGCTGCATAGGTCCCGATCACGAGACCGCGAGCCTAGACTGAGCGGGTGGCCTACGCACCTCCCGCTCGTCATCTCCTGCGGGCCAAGGACCTCGCCGACGCGCGCTACTCCGAGCCGCTCGAGGTCGACGACCTGGCCCGCGCAGCCGGCCTCTCCAAGGCGCACTTCAGCCGCGAGTTCCGCCGCACCTTCGGCGAGTCCCCCTACGTCTACCTGATGACCAGGCGCCTGGAGCGGGCGGCTGCGCTGCTGCGCACGACCGACTACTCGGTGGCCGAGATCTGCCTCGAGGTCGGCCTCCAGGGCGTCGGCTCCTTCACCACCAGCTTCAAGCGCATGTTCGAGATGACGCCGACGCAGTACCGCGCCGCCTACCCCCCGGCCACCAACCAGGCCCGCGTCCCGGCCTGCATCGTCCGCGCCTACGCCCGGCCCCAACACCGCACGTTTCGAGAAGACAGCCCCGCCGAGCGGACCTAGCATCGCCCCAAGTCAATTCCGAGACGAGGAGAACACGATGAAGATCGCAAACGCGCAGCTTTGGGTTCACGACCAGGACGAGGCTCTCGCCTTCTACACCGAGAAGCTCGGGATGGAGGTCCGCTCCGACGTCACCCTGCCGGAGATGGGCGACTTCCGCTGGCTCACCGTCAGCCCCGCCGGCCAGGAGGACGTGGCGATCGTCCTGATGGCGATCCCCGGCCCGCCGATGATGGACGAGGACACGACCCAGCAGGTCGAGGCCCTGATGGCCAAGGGCTTCGCCGGCACCGTCTTCCTCACCACCGACGACTGCCGCTCCGATTACGAGCAGTTGAAGGACCGGGGCGTCGAGTTCACCGAAACCCCCGAGGAGCGCCCCTACGGCATCGACTGCGGCTTCCGCGATCCGTCAGGAAACAGCATCCGCCTCACCGAGGTGAAGCTCCCGGCGAACGTCTGAATCGAGGCGCGGCAGGCCGGTCCTGAATGACGCGGGACCGGCCTGCCGGTTCAGAGAAGCGTGGTATTCAAGACCCCCTGGTACGCTCGAGCTTCCTAGGTCGATCAGTGAATTCGGCGACCTGATCGACAGAAGGAGCCATGCCGATGTCGCTGGACCCTCGTAGTTGGCGGTCATCATGGGTGACCCGTGAACAGGCGACTTCGGACGCCGACCAGACGCTCTCCGAAGCCGACCAGACCAGCTCTGACGTTGACCAAGACCTCTCCGACCGCGATCAGGCGGCGGCCTTGACCGACCAGCAGATCTCCGATCGCGAACAGGCCTCGGCGGACCGCAGGCTCCGCGCGACCCCGCCGTCGGAACGAACCGCGCAGCTCCTCGAGTACGAGCGCGCCCAGGTCGAGCGCAGCGAGGGGACCATCTCCCGCACGGCCAACGCCGTCGTCCGGCAACTGACCTCGACCGAGCGCGACGAGCAGGCCAGGAAACGCGACGAGAACGCACAGGAGCGCGACCGCATCTCCGTCGAGCGCGACGCGGCCTGCGAGCAGGCCGACCAAGAGGCGGCCGATTTGGCCAGCCGCGCCGACGAATCCAGTCAGGCCGCACAGGCGGCCCTGACGGCCGCAGCCTCGGCCCGTGATCTGGCGATGAGGGCTCGGATCAAAGCGGCGTCCGACCGCGAGCGAGCAGCCCAAGACCGCGAAGCCGCCGCCAAGGATCGGGAGCAGTTGCGCCGCGAGATGGAGCGATCCCAGCTCGACGAAGTTACCGGCGCCTACCAGCGGGGCATGGGCGAAATCCTCCTCCGCCACGAGATGTCACGGGCAGCCCGAACAAGGAGACCGATGACTCTGGTTTCCGTCGAGGTCAACGGCATGCCCGAGCCCGGTTTCGACTCCGGGCACGACGGCGCATTGCAAACGGTGTTCAGTGCGTTGCAGTCGGCGCTGCGGCCGTTCGACCCGATCGTCCGCTGGGACGGCGACAGGCTCGTCTGCGTCGCCTCCGGCATTTCCCCGGCCGAGGCGGAGGCGCAGATGAATGGGAACGGAGCCCGCCTGAAACCGCTCGACCCCCGCGCCATCGTCAGCTTCGGCTTCACCGCCCTCGAGCCCGGCGACACCCTGGCCGACCTGGTCGCCCGCGCTAGCAACGGCCAGCAGCACGCCTAATCCGCCCGGCATTCCCTTCGGGAACGCCGTGGTACCCTCGCGTACCGGCCTGGAGACGCTATCGGTCCATACCGCCAGGCCGGCTAAGGAGCTTTATTCGATGTCGCTGCTCCCCCGTAGGTTGCGTTTGCTTTGGAGTGGCCGCGACGCGGCCGCCTCGGATACGGACCAAACCCTCTCCGAAGCCGACCAGACCGGCTCCGACTTCGACCAGAGCCTTTCCGACCGGGACCAGGCGGCGGCGATCGCGGACCAGAGGACCTCCGACATCGAACAGGAGATAGCCGACCGCCTGCTCGAAGCGGTGGAGCCGACGGAGCGCCCCGGTCGCATGCGCGACTACGAACGCGCCCATGCCGAGCGGGACGAGGGGACCATGTCTCGGGTGGCGACGTCCGTTGCCCGCAACCTGATCTCGGTCGAGCGCGACGAGCAGGCGGGACGTCGGGACGATCTCGCGAGCGACCGCGACCGCGTCGCCGGTGAGCGCGACGAAGTCGCGGACCAGGCGGATCGAGAGGCCGAATCGCTCAGCCGCGAGGCCGGGGACCTCAGCTCGGCCGCCAAGGCGGCGCTCGATGCCGCCACCAGCGCCCGCACCGTCGCGGCAGGGGCCCGGCAAAAGGCGGCGTCCGATCGCGAGCGGGCGGCCAGGGACCGCGAGGCCGCGGCGCGCGACCGCGAGTACCTGTGCGGCGAGATGGAACGGGCCCAGCTCGACGAGGTCACCGGCGCCTACCGGCGGGGGATGGGCGAGATCCTCCTCCGCCACGAGATGTCCCGCGCGGTTCGCGTGAAGAAGCCGCTTACCCTCGCCTTCGTCGACGCGGACGGCCTCAAGGGAGTCAACACCCGTGAAGGGCATGCCGCCGGGGACGCCCTGCTGCAGAGCGTCTACCGAGCGCTTGAGGCCAGGCTGCGTCCCTACGACCCGATCGTCCGCTGGGGCGGGGACGAGTTCGTCTGCGCCGTCGCCGGCGCCTCCCTGGACGACGCACGAGCTCGCATCGAGAGAGCGCAAGGCGACCTGACGCAACTGGACCCCAAAGTCACCTTCACCTTCGGCCTCGGAACGATGGAGGCCGGCGACACCATCGGGACTCTGGTCGACCGCGCCGACCGAGCTCAACGCGAAGCTAAGCGCTTCAAGAGCCCCTAAGTCCCGAGTGGGCGTAACTGGGCTCGAACCAGTGACCTCCGCCTTGTCGAGGCGGCGCTCTCCCAACTGAGCTATACGCCCGGGAGAGCGGAATCTAGCAATGGGCAGGAGATTGGCGGTGGGTGGCTAAAGGTTCTGCTGCAAGAGCCGATGCAACCGGTGCAACTTTCTTTTGTCCCCGGTGTTTGTTGGGGGCATCTTCAAAAGCTTGAGGACCGACGAGCTAGAGACTTAGAACCCTCTGGTGGTACGTCCTTCGGAAACAAGGGGCCCCTCATGGGGCCCTTTTCCGTTCTCGGCTCGGCGCGCTAGACGTGGTCGTTCGGCAGGTGCCAGTGGCGCGGCGCGATCAGCCCGTCGGCCTCCTCGGGCCCCCACGAGCCCGTCACGTAGGGGATCGCCGGCGGCGGCTCGGAGAGCACCGGCTCGGAGATCTCCCAGAGCCGCTCGATCGCCTCGGAGCTGGTGAACAGCGTGCGGTCGCCGAGCATCACGTCGTGGATCAGCCGCTCGTAGGGGTCGAGCGCCTCCTCGGGGCCGCCGAAGGTGTCGGCGTAGCTGAAGCGCATGTGCGCCTCGCCGAGCTGGATCCGCGGCCCCGGCACCTTGGCGAGGAAGGAGGCGGAGATGCTGCCGGGGTCGCCGAGCTCGAAGGTGAGGTGGTCGTGGCCGAAGGACTCGGCGATCTGGTCGCAGTCGAGCGGGAACATCCGCCGCGGCGGTTTGGCGTAGGCGATCGTCAGCAGGTGCCGGCTCTCGGCCAGCCGCTTGCCCGAGCGCAGGTAGAACGGCACCCCCTCCCAGCGCCAGTTGTCGACGAAGGCCCGGACCGCGACGAAGGTCTCGGTGTCGGAGTCCGCGGCGACGCCGTCCTCCTCGCGGTAGCCGCGGTACTGGCCGCGGACGACGTCCTCGGGCCGCAGCGGCGGCATCGCTTCGAAGACCTTCTCGCGCTCGATCCCCAGCGGTTTGGCGTCGAGGGAGACCGGCGGCTCCATCGCGACGAAGCCGAGGACCTGGAACAGATGGGTGACGATCATGTCGCGGAAGGCGCCCGTTTCCTCGTAGAAGGAACCGCGCATCTCGATCGAGAGCGTCTCGGGGATGTCGATCTGGATGTGGTCGATGTGGTTGCGGTTCCAGACCGGCTCGAACATCCCGTTGGCGAAGCGCAGCGCCAGCAGGTTCTGGACCGCCTCCCGGCCCAGGTAATGGTCGATGCGGAAGATGCAGTGCTCGGCGAAGACCTCGTGCAGCTGCCGGTTGAGCCTGCGGGCCGAGTCGAGGTCGGTCCCGAACGGCTTCTCGGTGATCACCTTGGCGCCGGCGCCGAGCCCGAGCTCGCCCAGGCCGGCGACCGTCCCCGCCGCCGCCTGCGGAGGAAGCGAGAGATAGATGAGGAGGCCGGCCCCCTCCCCCAGCTCCTCGCGCGCCTGCCCGATCTCCGCCCCGAGCGCCTCGAAGCCGTCGCCGACGCTGGCGAAGCGCAGCGATTCGCTGAAGCGCTCCCAGGCCGCCGGGTCCTCGGGCTTGCGGCCCGAGCCGAAGATCGAATCGCGGGCCAGGTCGCGGAACTCCTCGTCGCCGAGCTGCTTGCGCGCGGCACCGACGATCCGGAACCGCTGCGGCATCAGCCCCACCTGCGCGAGGTGGAACATCCCCGGCAACAGCTTGCGCTTCGCCAGGTCCCCGGTCGCCCCGAAGAGGACGATCACCTGATCGCCGGGGACCGCCTCTGCGCCTCGATCGTCGCTCATCGCCTTCAGCCTATGCTGACGAGCGATGGCCTCCGGCAAGACGAAGAACGGCGTCGCCTACGACTCGGCCGCGCTGGACCGGGTCGACCGCCGCTTCTGGCGCGAGATCTGGGAATCGGTTCCGGCCGAGGTCGCCGCCGAGCACGGGGTCGAGGCGCGCCATTTCGGCGCGATCCAGGTGACTGTGGCCAAAGCGCTGGGCCAGGTCGGGATGCTGAACCTCGTCCTCGGCGCCGCCGAGGCTCCGGGGCTGTCGGATCTCGAGGCCGCGGTCGCCTGGGCCGAGGAGCGATCCACCCCCTACGTCTCGGTCACCCCCGGCCTCCCCGGCAGCGCCGCGGCGGAGGGCTGGCTCCAAGCCCAAGGATTCGAGCCGACCTACGCCTGGATGAAGTTCGTCCGCGACCCGCACCCGCCGCGCTTCCCCGCCCCCGACGGAGTCGAAGTCGTCGAGGTGACGACGCCCGACCAGGAGCCGTTCGGGACGATCGCCGCGCTCGGCTTCGGCATGCCGGCCTGGGGTGCCGAGCTGTTCGCCCACCTGCCGGGACGGGACGGCTGGCGGTGCTACGTCGCCCGCGTCGACGGCGAGGCGCAGGGCTGCGGGGCGATGGTGATCGAAGACGGAGTGGCAGAGCTCGGGGTCGGCGCCACGCTCGAGGCCGCCCGCGGCCGTGGCTGCCAGACCGCCCTCCTACTTCAGCGGATCGTCGACGCCACCGCGGCCGGCTGCCACACCCTCCTGGTCGAGACCGGCGAGCGAGTGCCGGACCGCCCCTCCACCAGCTACCGCAACATTCTCAAGGCCGGCTTCGAAGAGGCCTACCTGCGGCCCAACTGGAAACGCCGCGCCTAGCCGGCCGGCGCTGCGCGATCTGTCACCCGGGGCCTGAACTCCGCGTCGCGGGTAGCCGTATCCCGACGAAAGGAACCCAAGGAAAGGCAGGACGATGATCAGACGACGAGCAGCCCTACTTGCCACCGTGGCGCTCGCCGGTGCGCTGACGGTCGGTCTCATCGCCGCGCCGGCACAGGCCGCGCTGCGCCACATCGACGGCACGGTCGTGTCGAAGAACTCCGACAACCGCACCTTCAAGCTTTCGACCCAGAGCGGCACCGTCCGCATCAAGGTCAACGGCACCACCAAGTTCGACCGCATCGCCGGTTTCGGCGCCCTGCACAAAGGGATGCAGGTCGAGGTCGAAGCGCAATCGACGTCCAGCGGCCTCGTCGCCAAGCAGGTCGAGCCGCAGGGCGGCACCGGCGGCGGTGGCGGCTCCGGTGGCGGTGGTGGCGGCGCCGACGACGGCCCGAATCACACCTGAGGCCAAGCGCTGGCAGCGCCGGGGCGGGCCGCCGAGACGTGGCCGCCCCGGCGCAGCCTAGATCGAGAAGTTTGACCTTCTGCGGTCGCGGGGATTGACGGGCGGTACACGTATTCCCAACCGAAGGAGAGCAATGAGCATCGTCACGATCCTGATCATCGTCATCCTCGTCCTGCTTGCGATCTACCTGTTCCAGCGGGTTTTCTAAGCCGCTGGACCGGATCGCCGGTGCGCTCTAAACCGCGCCTAAGAAGTTCCTAAGAGCCGCTGAGAAAGCGGCATCCGCGGCTAACCTGACGACTGATGGTCATGGCCGCCTTCTCATCGTCGAAGCAGCGATTTCAGCGACTACCAGTCCGGTGGCGGCTCACCGCCGTCTCCGCTTCGCTGACTTTCGCGATCCTCCTGACCTTCGGCCTGGTCGTGGGACAGTTGGCGACGCAGCGGATCCGCGACGACTTCAACCGCGACCTCGAGAACAGCGCCTCCCGCCTGGTCGCGCGGACGCGGATCGTCGAAAGGCCGTTCTCCGAACCGGAAGTCCTCGGCCCCAACCTGGCCGAAGTCTCGCTCCCAACCGGAGCCACCGCGCGGGTCGTGCGCATCGACGGCCAAGTGCTCGACGAAGCCCCGGAACGGCACTTCCACTGGGGCGCGCCTTCCAGCGGCGTCTTCTCGGTCGGCTCGCTGTCCGTCGCCACCCAGCCGATCCTCGGCCCCGACTCGAGCGTCGTCGGCTACATCCAGTACGCGCGCAGCGACGAGAGGGTCTCAGAGACGATCACGAAGCTGTGGCTGCTGATCGTCGGCGGGATCCTCGGCGGCACCGCGCTGGCGATCCTCGGCGGGCTCGCCCTCGCTAACCGGGCGATGCGGCCGATCGCGGCGCTGACCTCGACGGCGCGGGAGATCACGGCGACGCGCGACCCCTCCCAGCGCCTGCCGCCGCCGGTCGCCGAAGACGAGGTCGCCGAACTCACCGAAACCCTGCAGGGGATGCTGGCGGCGCTGGAGGCCTCGCAGGCCGAGCGCGAGGCGGCGATGCAGAAGCAGCGCGAGTTCGTCGCCGACGCCTCGCACGAGCTGCGCACGCCGCTGACCAGCATCCTCGCCAATCTCGAACTCCTCGAGGCCCAGTTCGCGAACCTGGGCGCAAGCGAAGAGCGCGAAATCGTCACCTCGGCGGTGCGCTCCTCGAAGCGGATGAGCCGCCTCGTCGCCGACCTGCTCGTCCTCGCCCGCAGCGACGCGGGCCAGCGCCGGCCGATGACCGACATCGACCTCGCGGCGATCGCCGAGAACAGCGCCAGGGAGATCGCCCCGAACCTGGGGCGGCGAGGGCTCGACGTCCACTGCGACGCCGCCCCGATCCACGGCAACCAGGACGACCTCCACCGGGCGGTCCTCAACCTGCTCGACAACGCGATCCGCTACTCGCCGGACGACGCCCGCATCCTGATGCGAACCAGGCGCGACGAGCAATCGGGTTCGGTCGTCCTCGAAGTGGCCGACAGCGGGCCGGGGATACCGGATGCGATGCGCGAGAAGGTCTTCGAGCGCTTCGTCCGCGGCGTCGGCGGCTCCGACACCAACCCCACCGACGGCACCGGCCTCGGCCTCGCGATGGTGCAGGCGATAGTCGAATCGCACGGCGGCACCGTTACTGCCGCGTCCTCCAAGGAGCTCGGAGGCGCCCGGTTCCTGCTCGCCTTTCCGACCGGGAAAGCCGCACCCGGCAAGGCGCAGCCGGAGGCGCCCACCGGCATCGAACCGGCGTAGGGGACGGCGCGGGCCGGGCCGGCCCTCCCCAGCCCCTACCCTGTCCTATGTCCGAGAACGGGAGTCAGCGTCGCCATCACCTCGACGCGATCCGCGTCTCGGCGATCCTCCTCCTGATCCCCTACCACGCGGCCCGGTACGTCCAGAAGGGCGACGGCGACCCCAGGATCGTCGACGCCGCCGTCTGGTTCGTCCATACCTGGCACATGCCCCTGTTCTTCGCCATCTCCGGCTTTCTGGCCGCCAGCGCGCTGCGGCGATCGACCGCCGCCCTGCAGGTGCGGGCGCGGTTTCGCCGGCTCGGGCTGCCGCTGTTCGTCGGGATGCTGACGGTCGTGCCGCTGGCCAACTTCTTCGTCATCGAGGCGGCGGCCCTCTGGCCGCGCAAGGGAGCGATTCCGCCGGAACGGCAACTGGAGCTCGCAAACGTGTTCAACCTCACCCCACGGCATCTCTGGTTCATCTCCTACCTGCTGATCGTCTCCCTGCTCGCGATCGGGCTCTGGCTGGCGATTCAGCGGGCGCCGAGGCTGGGCGCGGCCATCAACCGCAGCTTCGCCCAGGTGCTGAAGTCGTGGTGGGCGGTCCCCCTCCTGGCCTCGATCAGCGCCGCGATCCTCGCCACCAAGACCGGCTGGGTGGCGGGAGGCTCGGAGTCCAACTCGCTGATTCCCACCCCCACCCTCTTCGTCTATTTCGGCTTCTTCTTCGGCTTCGGCTGGCTGCTCAGCGGCCAGAGCAACCTGATCGAGGAGCTGAAGCGCGGCGCCTGGCTGCGACTGGGCGCCGGGGTGGCGATCGCCGCGCCCGCCTTCCTCCTCTTCTACAACAACACCGACTTCACCGGCAACACCGGCACCCCCGGCACCCTGGCCGACATCGGCGCGCTGCGCATCTACGGGCTGTTCGCCGTCGGCATCGTCTGCTGGCTCACCCTCTTCGGCATCTGGGGAGTGCTGGCCCGATACGTGGTCAAGGAGTCGCGGGTGCTGCGCTACCTCGCCGACGCGAGCTTCTGGATCTACCTCGTCCACATCCCGTTCCTCGTCGCCCTGCAGAGCACGCTCTCGACCACCGAACTGGCGATTCCCGTCCGCTGGGGGCTGGCCGTCAGCGGAACCCTTGCGCTGGCCCTCGGGAGCTACGCCCTGATCCGCGAGACGCGCAGGCAGGTGACTGCCCACCGCGTTCGCAGGGTTCCCCGGAGTCGGCGTTCCTCAGCCCCCGTCCCCGAGGGGAACTGAGCGGCGCAGGCGATCGAGGACCCGCAACGCCCCGAGGTTCCGCAGGGCGTATCCCTGGCGAAGCCCTTCGGGCCGGAAGTCGATTGCGGTGCAGGGAGGGCAGAGCGCGCTCGGGTGGACGCCGTCTTCGCCCAGACCCCGGTTCGGCACCCCCGGTTCGACCATCTGCCGCCAGTAGTTCCAGAGCGGCAGCGCTCGGTTCTCGGCCATGGCGGCGATCTCGGCGTTGAACCGCGCCACCCGCCGCGAGTACGGCCACTGCGCACGGGGCGGGATCGTGCTGATCACCGGGATCGTCCCCGCGACGGCCACCAGCCGGGCGACGCGGGCGAGGTCGCGGCGGAACTGGACCGCGCTGAATTCCGTCAGGTCGTTGGTCCCGAACATGATCAGCGCGACCGAGGGGCGGGTCAGCTGCAGCTCGCAGCTGACCGCGGGCAGGTCCAGGCACTCGGGCGAGGCTTCGAGCCGGGAGAGGGCATCGACCGCCCTCCACCCGGGCACCGCGGCCACACCGACCCGCGAGTAGCTGTCGCTGACCGCACACCCGGCTTCCTCGGCGCCCCGCGGCACCGAGGTCGCGCCGAAGAATTCCACCGTCCCGCGCAGCTCGCTCCAGGTCCCCAGCTGAGGCCGCCGGCAAGCGAGCGCCTGCAGGAACGACGGCGAGGCGGTGATGCTGTCGCCGATCTTGGCGAAGACCCCGGGACGGTTGCCGAAGCCCTCGCCCCGGATCGCGATCTTCTCGAGGTGGCCGGCGACGACGGGGCCGAGCGCCGGGACAACTGGCAGTTCCTCCCACTCGGCGGCGGAGGACGTATGACCAAAGAGAGCACCGAGTGCAAGTACCACTGCGATGACGAGGGTGGCCCTTCGATGCACCCGGCCGCAGCGGCTCGCACGCAGGGCAAATGACGAGGAGCTTGACCTAGGCACTCGCCAGGAAGGGCGAGCCGGTACCGGCGGAATCGAAATAGTGCGCGTGCGTTTGTTGGATCGTCTCTATCGAGTCCGCACCCACTAGCACGATCTCAAGGTCCCGGCGACCCTGGAACTCCCGCTCGAGCCGGGCATAGGCACGTGCAGCCTCATCCCCGTCGTCAAATTCTCGCTGGTCGATGAGACGCTGAGCATTCAGGTCATATACGAGAAGAAAGTGCTGAAGCGCCATGCGTCTAGGGTAGCGAGGCAGTGAAGTAGGGCTCCATCCGGACCTGGAAGCGGCGGAGAACTTCCAGCAAGTGCGGCTCGATGGATTCGCCGTTCTCTTCGGAAGCGATTACCCAGGCAACCAGCTCGAAATAGGTCAGCAAGTCAGGCGGCCCGACGCCATCCTTCAACGGCTTTCGGATGCGTGCCGCCACGCGCTCAACGGCCTCCGCCCAGTCATGCTGCCCAGGCGTTCGCAACTGGATCTCAACCACATGCCCATCGCGGCGGATGACAACGTGAATCGCCCGATACCCCGTCGACTTCGGACTTTTCACGTAGTCGTCGATCCCGACGATGTCCCAATTCCGGCGAATCCGGCGCAAAACGCCCGCAACCTGCGGGGCGCCGCCTGCAAGAATCGCTCGACAGCCGGCTATGTCCTCCATCTGAGTGAGGCGCATTGAGGAGAACCGCTCCAGCTTGTTGAGGATCTGGGGCCTGCGCTTGAGACGCTGACCTACGACAACCGTCTCAGACTCCCGCTGAACGAACTGGCGAAGGCCGACGGTGGTCTTTTTGAGAGGGCCCTGAAAGCTGCTGCGGTACTCGTCGATGATGTCGACCGCCCGCAGCAGCTCATCGTCGTCGACGGCTTCATCCTCCTCACTGCCTGGATCCAATCCCCACCAGCGTCGGACGAAGGCTCCTGCGCGATCAACCTGCGTGCGTGACATCCGAGCATTATCGATCGGGAGACCGGACGACGAGCCTGGCGACCTGCATTCCAGCAAAAGACTCAGAGGCGCCTACCAGAATCGAACTGGTGTAAACGGCTTTGCAGGCCAGCAATAGACGGCCATATTTGGCTTTCTAGAGCCAAAATCGCGGTTCGTGCGCCAGTCCGTGCGCCAGTGCGACGACATTCTTGCCACGCCAGCCGAAGGTAGACGGCCGCTTTTGCGACCGCCTCCTCCAGCTCGTTTGGTCCGCCTTAGCCTCGCGGCGGGAATGGATCGTGAGCGGGGCGGATCGTGTCCTTCTGTCGGATCTGACCGCCGCTACCCTGAACGACCAGCTCGCCGCCACCACCGTTTTCGAGGTAGCTGCGAGCGGCGTCAATGGCTTCCCCCTGAGTGCCATGCAATGAACTCGCACGAGAGGCATCGGGGTCATGCACCTTCCATCCGCCGTCGCCATCCGGCGAGACGAACCTGCTATTTCCTTGACTCATGCTGCTAAGGGTGATCGGGGTGTCGGACGAACAAACGTTCGAAGGACGTAACTGGAACTAGAAGACGGTCTTGATGATCCGTTCCGTGCTCTCAATGAGTTCGCGAACCTCATCAAGTTTCGGCTCGCGCTCCCCATCATGAGCGCAAAGATTGCGGATATCCCCTAGGCGCTGAACTTCGCGCCAGCGGGGATTATCGAAAGCGCCGGCTTCCTTGAGTGCGTCGTTGAGATTGCCGATCTGGGGCTTCTTGCGGCCCAGCTTGACTTCGCGGCCGTCGACCACGGTTTTTAGATGGCGCTCCAAGACCACTCCGGCGACAACCCCAGCCGAACGGATGTGCTTCGCCTTCAGCAGTCCGGCTGCCGCCTCCAGCTCATCGTCCAGAAGGAGAGCCTCCAAGCCGCCCTTGATATTGGCCAGCACGGAGTCCAAATGAACCTGTGCCGACGACAAGATGTCGATCTGATCCTTGATCTTGCTCAAAGCAATTCCTTTGGCGGTTGAGCTGTCGATGTTCTCTCGGGGCACTACGGTGCCATGTATGAAGTCGCTGATCGAATACGTGGTCACATCTAACGTTTTCGGCGGTTTGTCGAGCCGATAGAGCACCCGGAACTCGTTGTACCGATCTGGCAGCAGCTGCTCAACGACCCGAAGGGCCTCTGAATACCAAGCTTGATAAGCCCCCCGGAACTCTTTGCCTTTCAATAGCTGCAGTAGCGACAGTCCGGCTTCGGATTTGCTCGCGCCTCCCTTGCCTTTGGCGTCCTTACCCTTTGCCTCGGCTTTCTCCAGGGTCTCTATCGCTTCTTTCTGAACCCCATCGGGTCGGCTCAGAAGCTCAACTCCGAAACGAATCGCTTCCCCATCCCCCACTAGCCGAGCCAGTGCAACTGCGATCTCTTTATGTCGATCACTCATAGCCCAGCCCCTTTGCCTTGAGCCCCCCGAGGTGGACACGGCAGGTTCATTTAGGCGCGTCGATTTCTGAGCCAATCAAAGATGCCGCAGCTCGCACCGTGTTTTCACCAGCTTCGATTGAACCGGCAAGGTAGACATCAAGCAAGGCGGCTGCCTCAGTCTCCGCTCCCGGCATCAAATGCCCGTAGAGATCAAACGTCACCTTGATCGAGGAATGCCCCATAAACGTCGACAGAGCCTTCGCGTTGATGCCGGCAGCGATCATGAAGGAGGCGTAGGTGTGTCGCGCCTGGTGAAGGCGGAGCCGCCCAAGGCCCGCCTTCTGCCATGCCTTATCCGCTCGCCGATAGACCACCGTCGCCTGAAAGGGCGTCTTGTCAGTGACGCCGAAAACCAGCGCCTCGTCGCTCGCATTCGGGGCCGACAGGCGAAGGTCCATTAAGTGATCGCGGAGCACGGCGGGCATCGGCGTCGTCCGCTGCGAGGTCTTGGTCTTGGGCGCAATGGAGCCCTCCTTTGGATCCCAAGACTCACGCACCCGGATGGTGCCGCCAGCTAGATCGACGGCGTTCCACCGCAGCGCTCGAAGCTCGCCGTAGCGCAGACCGGCGTAGAGGGCGGTCGCCCAAAGAGCCCGATCCCGGGCGGGCGCTGCGGCAAGAAGTCGCGCGGCCTCCTCGGGCGCAACGATCTCCACCTCTCGCGGCCTGGGGGCGGGAAGTTCCAGATCGTGGGTCGGATTGACCGGCAGTCCTTCCCGCGAGCGCGCTCGCCGGTAGATCGCTTGCAACGGCTTGATCGAGTTGCGAATCGTTGAAGCTGCCTGCCCCTCTGCCATCCACCGATCTACGAGGTCTTGAAGATCAGCCGTGGTGACCGAATTGAGCTTTCGATCGCCAAGGGCCGGCAGGACGTAGGTATCGAGCGCCTGTCTGTACCCCCGAAGAGTCGCCGGCTTGTAGGTATTGCCGGAGCGGTTCCTGATCTCCCCCGCCTCGGCCTGGGAAAGCCACGTCGCCGCCGACTGAGCAAGCGTCTTCCGGCTGGGCGTCCGAAGCGTTCCAAGGTCTACGGCCCGCTTTGCCTCCGCCCTCCATGACTTGGCTTCCGCCAAGCTCGGGAAGGTCTTGCGGACCTTCTTGCCGTCGCGGGGCGAGTAGACGAAAGCCTCATATCCCGCGCGGCATCGACAGCGCGAACCAGCCCTGGCAGGGCAGCCGTTGGAGTGACGCCTAACGATCCCCTCAGCCATCGTTGCTCCTCACAGGCAGAGAATCAGCGGTCGCAGAACAGACGGATTCATAGGGTTGATCACAGCCATTGGGAGTTCACTTCTCGTCGTGGTCAGGTCCTCGATCCGGCGTTGGCGCGCAGTCGGGGGCCGTCTTGTATTGCCATGAAATCTATGGAACGAATCGGACACCGCCAGAGTCACGACAGCTGCTCCAGCATCGGCATTTCGGCGTTCTCGGCGACCCAGCGCTCAAGCTCGGCAACCGGCACCAGGCGCTTGCGCCCGCGCCGGATCAGACGAAGGTGCGGCGCGACGTTGGCGTCAAAGAAATCCGGGCCGACCCCGATCGCCGCCGCAGCCTCCGACGGCGTCAGAGCGAATCGCGGGATCGACACAGCGAGCTTCCTAGCCACGCTCATCCACCTCGACCCGATTCGCGCTTTAGACATCTCACGCCCCCAAGACGTTCCGGCCAGCCATTTCGACCCCCGGCCGAGCGCCCCTGTCTCCTCTCCCCCTTGACCTACGCTCACCTTCAGGCCACCGTCACTTGCCCCCTCTCTGGCCCCATGATCCGCAGCCCCTTCGCTTCCCTTCCCCTTCCCGCACGCGGCAGCTGACCATGCGCACTCACATCGTGAGGGTGTGTGGTCAGCTGCCGCGTGCGGGCTCATCTCCCTTTGGAAAGCGAAGGGGCTGCGGACTCGAAATCCGTAGGTTTGTCCGTAGCCCGAAGCGGCCCGGAGAGCCCGCCTGCGACGGAAGCCACGACAGAGGAAGCCCGCCGACCTACCCCGCCCCCCAGCGCCGGACCCGCCGCCGGTCAAGGGCGCGACAGCGCCCGACCCCGCAGGGGTTGACGGGCGGCGGGCCGGTGCTTTGATTGCGGAGGTCGGGGGGCTGAACACGGCGTGAGGGGGTGGCGGAAACCAGCCAGCTATTCCTCGGTCCGAGGGCATCCAGCACCTCGCGGTCTTCTTCCATGCGCTTCCTCAAGCGCTCCTTGAACTCCCCTGCGGAGACCTGCTCGGTTATGTGGCTCTCGATTGCTTGACGGAGAACCTCCGCAACCGAGATCCCATTGGCTTGGGCGATCGATCGGAGTTGTCTTGCTACCGGCTCGGGAAGCCGCAGGCTGGAGACCTCGTGCTTCATGCCTCCCTCCTGACCAGGAAGCTCCCGTCGACCGAGGAACCCGGCGGCAGCCACTCGATCCCTTCCAAGAGGCTTTCCATCCGCACTTCCAGCGCGTCGGCGAGCTTCATCAGGGTGTCTACTCGCGGCAAACGCTTGCCCCTCTCCAGCAATCCGATCTCGGTGCGGTGAAGCGAGGTCAAGACGCCGAGTGCTTCCTGGGAGTGGCCCGCGCGACGGCGGGCTCTCCAGAGGTTCTTGCCGAACTGCTCGGCGGCCTCTCTGTCGACCTTTCTGCCGTCCATCAGGCGTCGAGCAGGGAGTGGGCAAGGACGGCTGCCCTCGTCGGCAGGACGAGCTTCGCGTCTTCATGGAGGAGGCCGCCCGCGATCAGATCGCGGACTGCCCGCTCGATCAGATCCCGCTCCGCGAATCCCGGCGAAGAAGCGCCCCCGGTCATTTCGCGGATCAACTCGTCCTCGGTCAAGACCTCCGGGTAGATCGAGAGAACGTGCCTGAGGACGGCCGCCTGGTCGCGGTGATCCTGCTCGGTGGTGGTCGTGGCGCGCTGATCCCCTGCGCCCATAGGGTTGTCATTAGCCATTAGGAGCTACGTCTCCTTTTGGTCAGGCCCTCGGTTGGTGTTTACCCACCGCCGGGGGCCGCTTTCTGAGGCCGGTAGCTCGCTACCGTTCCCGCTGCGGTCGGACCTGGGTAACTTGGCCGGCCGCCACGGGGCCGGCGTTGCAGCGCGCGGCCCCACTTATGTTTGAGCGCCGAGGTTAGCAGAGGTGTCGCGGCTACCCCGACAGAAACCCTATTTGCCGCGAGCTATTTCAGCAACGGTGCTGTGGTGCAACCCGGTCTCCCCGGCGATCTCGCGCAGCGAGAGGCCGGCGGCAAGCCCAGCCGCGAATGCTTTTCGCCTTGCCTCGCGCACAGCCTCGGCGTCTCGCTCATAGCTCGACTGGGCGTCGCGGACAGCCTTGAGAGCAGCTTCGCGCTTGGCGTCCTCGGGCATTCGGGGAGCTTAGTTTCTGCCCTCGTCGGCGGTCGCTACCACAGAGCCTTGCTCGGCAATTCTCGTGCCTATGCCCTCCCTCCACTCCTCTAGTCGAGTGGAGTCGTTCAGCTCTACAAGCAACGGGCTGTGGCAAGAAGACGCCTTCCCAAACACAATCGCATGGCGATCCGGAAGATTCGCAAGGAGCCTTGCGTAGTCGGCTCCAATGAAGTTGCCCAGAAACTCGGTGCCGGTCTGATCGTAAACGCGAAGAGCAAAGACCGTGTTGCACTGGTTCAAGATGCTCTTCGTCACCGTCGCCGTCCGCTGGGTAACCACAATGGAGCCGAAACCAAACTTCCGCCCCTGCATCAGGGCTCGGGCCGTTGCGGTTGCCGCTTGTTTCTCTCCATCGTTGGCGGTGGAATTCCACTCTGGCGCGAGGGAATGCGCCTCCTCAAGGACTAGGCAGATCTTCAACTCTTCGGTTATCTCATCGGAGACCTGCCGAAGAACCTCCCTCGCGATGATGGCAGTCACTTCAGCGGGGTTCAGACTGACGAGACGCTTAGCGTGGCTTCGGCTATCGGGAAATCCTCCGTCGTCTCGCGACACGTCAAAGTTGGCTGGGTTCAAAATCAGTAAACGATCGTCCCCGCCGAAGAACGCCTCCAGTCGCTCTCGGATGACTTCCTCGCAAAGGGTCTTGTTGCCAGCGTGATCCCCGTCGTAATCGGTTGACGTAATCCGCTTATGGATGCTCTCGTTGATTTCTTTCTCTGCTTGGGTCTGCTGGTCGGGTCCGAAAATCGACTTGAAGAGTTTTGCGTACTCGTTCGTGATGTCGATGACTATGACTCGCGCGCCCGTCTCGAGAGTCCGCCAAATCAACTCTGAGGCGAGGGTCGTCTTTCCGACTCCGAGAATTCCAAGAATGGCGGTGTTGTGGGTCGTGCCCGTGATGGGGTCGTACTTGGCTCCGTAATCCGCATCGGGAATACGGCCCACAAGCTCAGAGTCAACTGCCTTCGTGCGGTTTACGGCGGCGATTCGGGCTGGAGAGCCTGGCATCGGAATCCAATCGGCGTGGGTGAAGTTCTCGTCTCCGTCATCCCATCGACCAAGCTTCCGGGCCATCACCCGAACCCGCTGGGACCGACCAGTGCCCTCAGGAGTTGCTGCCTCAACCTCAGCGTCCACAACCTGGAAGAGAATCCGATGCCCTCGAATGTCGGCCTCGATAAGGCCGCCCTCACGCAGCTCCACCTCATCGAAGCGCGATCCGCCGGAGCGCACAACCAGGCGGTCGAGTGACGTCTGCTTGCCAATTGCACCGATCACACGCTCATCTGAGCCCATTGCCGGACCCGTGGTTAGGTGATCGCCTGCCTTGAGAACTACTCCGTCCTCAAGGACAGCTTGGACCTTTGGTAGGTCCTCGGCTTCCGAAACGTCTATGACCAGTCCTACTTTTTCGTCCTGGCGCAAGAGCGACTGTCCAATTTGTATCGTGCGCTCGGAAGTGCAACTCAGGAATGCGGTCCGTGGTTGAGCAATCTCGCTGACCGTCAATGCAGGCTGGTCCTTGGGTTTCCGCACCGCTAGTAGACGTTCGAGTGCCGTCTGCAGGGGAGTGGTCCAAAGAAGCAGTCCCCCCAGGACATAGAGGATGAGCAGATCGCTGGGAGACTCCGCAAACGCCGCAGCTGCAGTCGCAGCAAAAAATGCGGAGAAGATGACACGGGCTCGACCGAAGGTCGACGCTACGACAAAAGAGGCGCGATGCAGCCAGCTCTGCGTCTCATCGCGCGGCTTCAACGTCAGCATGGCGAGCAGGCTCGCCAGCAAGATCAGCGCCGAGGCCACAATGCAGGAGGCGCGGCCTACATCGAAGGCATGTTGCGATATCTCTAGGCCCGCCGATCCAGCGGCAAGGCTCGCGAGAAGCACTGCTACGGCGTTTGCGAAAGCGTCAGCTGGCCGGGTATACCACGGCTCAAGTACTAGGTCGGACAGCATTAAGGTCAAGGCTGCCGAGTAAAACCAGAGCGAGTCACTGCCTGGGTGCGGAACCAGCTGTCCCTCGACAATCGCACTCACACAGGCGAGGACCGCCAGGCTTATGGCGAGAATCCCGAGCCGTGCACGCTGGGTCATACCTCTAACTGGACTATTGCTTTTCATGCCTTGAGATGGAGGGGCTAACCGGGAGGTGGCCGCAGCGCTCCCTCCTACGCCCGGGTGTCTGCTTTCGGTACAGCAGCGGAGGTAAGCGGCTCCAGCGGCGGAAACCCGCCTTGCAAAGGACCGCAAATAGCGGTGTCGCCGCGCCCGGTTAGTGACGCAGGGGTCGTTGCTGTCGGTTCAAGCGATGATCGGCGATCTCATAGACCGTTCGGGCGGTCGATCCGCGCGGGTGGTGGCGCACTCCATAAGCAACCGCTCGAAGTGCCAATGGCCGGTCCGGATGGGTCACGGCGATGAAGACAGCGCCGAAGCGGCCGTCCGGCCAGGGGATGTAGGTCTTGACGCAACCTCCGAGCCTGGTGCCGTCGCGGCCTTCGGCCTGACAGGTCATCAGGCGCGATTTCGGAATTCCGCCGAGACGGCGAATCTCTTTGTGGAACAAGCGCAATGTTTCCTCGGCGCTTGCCGGCAGATGCGCGAGGTCTTCCTCCAGGGCGTCGTCGTCAAAGCCGACCGGGAAGACCGGCTCCGATTGGGGTTCGACCACTTTCAGCCCTCGTCGTCGGTGGGCAGCGACCCGAACTGGCGCTCGAACTCCTGGGGATCGAGCCGCTGCTCGCCGTGACGGGCGAGGATCGCCTCAACAGAGGTATCGCGTCCCTCCACCGCCTCAAGCGCGGCCAATGCTGCCTCCACCCGATCCTCGGGCAGATGATCAAGCATGGCGTGGGCTCTCTCGCGGGTCGTCACGACTTGGATTGTATCCCGGTTCTAGGGACGCCAGTTGGAGTCCTTGGGTCGCGCAGATGGGGATGCTCGTGCGCCAGTCGTGCGCCAGTGCGACACGAAAACAGCCGGTTTCAGCCGGAGACAACCGGACAACGGCGCGGCTCAGATATTGCCCGCAAACCGCTCTGCTAAGCCAAAATCCCTGCTCAGATGAACAAGGCGCCTACCAGAATCGAACTGGTGTAAACGGCTTTGCAGGCCGCTGCGTAGCCACTCCGCCAAGGCGCCGGGACAACGGTGAAGCCTAGCGTCGCTCAGGCGGATTCGTTCGGAGGCGCTGACGCTACTGCTCGTAGCCCTCGACGGTGCCGCCGTCGCGGACGCTGGCGTCGTCGGGGTTGTCGCCCGCCTCGCGCAGGGAGCGGCGCTGGCGGAGGTAGTCCCAGGTCTTGTCGAGCTGGAGTTCGAGCTCCTGCAGGCGGGCGTGCTCGTCGTCGTCGAGGCCCTCGCCCTCGTGGCGATGGAGGAGCTTCTCCTCCTCCTGGACCAGCTCGTTGATGCGCTCGAGTGCTTGTTGATCGTCCATCTCGGCTGCTTACCCGCCTTTCGTGGATTCGACAACGCTGAAGCCGATCCCGGCCGCCTGCAGCCGCTCGAGCAGGGCGTCGCCCATCGCGACCGCGGTGGTGATCTGGCCGGAGCGCTCGGGCAGCCCGTCGAAGGCGAGGCAGAGGCCGGACTCGGCGAGCATCTTCGAGGTCTCGCCGTAGCCGGGGTCGCCGCCTTTGACCTCGGTGACGACCCGCTCTCCCCCGCCCTCGCCGACGAAGACGACCTTGAACCAGCTCTGCTCGCGTTTGGCCTCGCTCGGGCCCTCGCCCGGGGATTTCATCTTCAGCAACAGCTTGCGGGTCGGCGGCAGCTGCGCCAGCGCGAAGCCGGTGCCGACGCCGAGGCCGAGCGCCCCGACCGAGGTCAGGTGCTTGGCGAGCAGGTTGTGGCCGTAGGTGAAGTCGGGGCCGTAGCGGTCGAGCCCCGCGGCAGAGCGCAGGACGATCGGCCCGTCGATAGTCGGCAGCGGCACCGCCCAGCCGCCGAGCTCGGGCATGCGGCGGACGCGGGCCGGCGCCGAGTGGATCGCGCGGCCGGCGGGGCGCTGCTCGGCCCCCTTCCGCTCCTTGGCGGCGGACATCGTCTGCCGCGCCCGGCCGAAGGCATTGATCGCCGAGTGGTAGGTGCCGCCGGAGAAGCTGGCGTTGCTGCGGACATAGCCGTTGACGGTCAGCGGCACGCCCTCGGGCAGCTGCTTGACGGTGAAGTAGGCGCCGAGGTCGTGCGGGATCGAGTCGAAGCCGCAGCAGTGGACGATGCGGGCGCCGCTGCGCTCGGCCTCGGCGTGGTGTTCGATCCAGGTGCGGTCGACGAACTCCGGCTCGCCGGTGAGGTCGACGTAGTCGGTCCCCGCCGCCGCGCAGGCGGCGACCAGCGCCCCGCCGTAGAGGATGTACGGGCCGACGGTGGTGACGACGACCCGGGTGGACTCGGCGACCTTCCGCATCGCCTCCGAATCGCCGGCCTCGGCGACGACGATCTCGGGCGCCGGCGCCTGCGGCGAAGCCGCCGCGAGGCGGGCGACGACGGCCTCCAGCTTCGAGCGGTTGCGGCCGACCAGCGCCCACTTCATCTCGGCCGGCCCATGCGCGGCCAGGTACTCGGCGGTCAGCCCGCCCGTGAACCCGGTGGCCCCGAAGAGGACCAAGTCGTAGGGGCGGGATCCGTCCATCGACCGCATTCTCTCAGGGCGCGCGCCCTGGTGCCCGCACGTGGAACGGACGTCGCAGGCGACCAGTCAGCGACCACGACGCCCGCTGCACGTGCTTAAGCTCAACGGGGCCGTCCGGGATTTGTCAGGCCAAACTCGAGGTGAAGTGCGCGGGCGCGGTCAGGCTTGGGCCGTCGCCGGATCGCCGCTCGAGACCGGGTGGCCGCCGTCGCGCCAGACGCCGACGCCCTTGCCGACGTGGACGACGTCGAAATCCGCCCGCTGCAGGATCGAGGCGGCGAGGCCGCTGCGCTTGCCGCCGCGGCAGATGGTGGCGATGGTGCGGTCGCGCGGCAGCTCGTCGAGCCGGCCGGCGAGGTCGCCGTAGGGGATGTGAAGCGAGCCCGGGATGTGCTCGCCGGCGTACTCGGAGGCGTTGCGGACGTCGAGGATCACCGGGCCGTCGTCGCCGTCGACCCGGCGGGCGAGCTCGTCGGGGTCGATCAGCTCGATCCGGTGCACCGGCCGCTCCTCCGTGCGCCAGGCGGTCATCCCCCCCTCGAGGTAGCCGCGGACGGCGAGCCCGACCGCGGCCAGCATCTGCGCGGCGCGGCGCTCGTCGCCGCTTGAGGCCGCGACGACGACGATGTCGCTGCCCGGCGGCGCCACGCGCGAGACCTTGGTCGCGAAGCCGGTGTCGTAGGAGGAGGCGCTGAGGGCGCCCTCGATGTGGGCCTCGTCGAACTGCTCGTTGGTGCGGCCGTCGATCACGACCGCGCCCCGCTCGACCAGCTCTTCCACCTCGTGGGTGCTGAGCGGCGCCGGGTTGCCGAAGTCCTCGACCAGCGGGCCGCGGTTGAGGCCGACGATGCGCTCGACGTTCGGCGGTTTGTCGCCGAGCGAGCCGACCTGGTCGGCGACGAACTCCGCCTCGTCGGCGATCTGCAGGGCGCGGTTGTGGCGCCGCTCGAAGCCGATCGTCGAGGAGGACTTGAGGTCGAGGCCGGAGCCGCCGCAGAGCGAGCCGCCGAGGTGGCCGGGCCAGACCTCGACTTCGTCGGGCAGGACCAGCAGCCGCTCGTGCAGGGAGCGGAACATGTCGGCGGCGCCCTCGCGCGGTTCGACCGCGAGGTCGGGCCGGGCGACATCGCCGATGAAGAGCGAGTCGCCGGTCAAAAGCGCCCAGGGGTCGCCGCCGCGCCCGTTGTCGCTGAGCAGGAAGCAGGTGTGCTCGGGCCGGTGGCCGGGAGCGTGGATCGCCTCGATCACGAGGTCGCCCAGCTCCAGCTTCCAGCCGTGGGAGAACGGCTCGTGCGGGTACTCCGCCTCGGCCAGCTCGTGGACGTGGACGGTGGCGCCGGTGCTGCGGCAGAGCCGGCCGTGACCGGAGACGTGGTCGGCGTGGTTGTGCGTCTCCAGCACGTGCCCGATCCGCACCCCGTGCAGGCTCGCGAGCCGCCGGTAGGGATCGATGTCCCACTGCGGATCGACCACAGCGGCGACGCCGGATTCCCGGTCTGCGACCAGATAGGAAGCGCAGCCGAGGTCCTCGTGAATGATCTGGCGGAAAAGCATCTTCTCCCTCGCCGATCAGGCTACCGCGCCAACCGCCCCGCCACAGCTAGAATGCCCCCCGTGCGGCTGTAGCTCAGCTGGCTAGAGCGTCTGCTTGCCATGCAGAAGGTCGAGGGTTCGAATCCCTTCAGCCGCTTCCGTGACCAAGGCCGATCTACATAGCCTCGTAGACCGCCTCCCCGATAAGGCGGTCGATGGCGCAGCGATCCTGCTCCGCGAGGTGACCGACGGCCGGATCGATCCAGAGCAGGCATGGTTCTGGACGCGCGAATGGCAGCAGCGCGAGCGCGAAGCCGACAAGGACCTCGCCGCCGGCAAGGTCACGCGGTTCGAGAGCGACGAGGATTTCCTAGCGGAGTTGGACGAGCGCACGAAGCCGCTCGATGCCGACGCGTGAAGTTCTCGCGTCGTTCTGGCGCGACTGGGATCGGCTGAGCCCGAAACAGCAGCGAGAATTCCGTGCCGCGGTGGCCCAGTTCATCGCAAACCTCGCCGAGGACAAGCAGGGCTTTCATCCAAGTCTGCGTGTAAAGCGGGTTCAAGGCCACCCTGGAATCTGGGAGATGACCTGGGCTTACGATGGCCGCGCGACCTTTCAGTACGGCGATGAAGTCCACTCCGGCCAGCCGCACATCATCTGGCGGCGCATCGGCACCCACTCCATCTTCCGTCGTCCCTGAGCGGACTCCGGCAGCGCCGGGGCCGCGAAACGATTCAGTTGAGCGTTCGCTCGAGCTTTACCTCGCACATGTCGACCGATGCGCGGGTGCCGGGCGTCTCCGAGGGGTCCATTGCGCTGAATACCTGGGCTCCCGCCTCCATGTCCTCGGCACTGTCGAAGTACTGAAGGACCAGCGCCGTTCCCTGCGAGTCGTCGAACAGGATCTTGAGACCCTTGGCAGACACGCCGGGCGGTGGCCCGTCGGACTCCTCGATGCGGGCAAGAAGCTCTTGCATCCGCTGGGCAGAAACGTCGGTGAACCGGACGGCTCGTACGTACATGACACTTCCTCCTCAATGTGGCCTGGGACACCGACCATAGTCGGTTCCCTGACCCGCGGGCCAGTTTTCGAACTACCGCCAGAGCTCGCGGCGCAGCATCTCGTTACCGCGTTCGAGCTGGCCGATGGTGGCGCTGGATACCGAGCGGGTACGGGTGGCTCGGTTGATGCGGGCCTGGACCTCGCGGTGTGACTTCTTGGTTCGACGGGCTACGTCGCCTACCAGGCGGCTGCGCTCGGCGCGGAGGCGCTCTCGGGTCGCGTAGGCCGACTCTCGCTCGGGCTCGGGGTTCTCTGGGGCGTCTTTGGGCTTGGTGAGGGTCTTCGTCGCCGGCTTGGGGTCGTCGGTCGGGAAGAGCTGGAGCGTGGTTTCGCTCATGATCGCCTCGTCGAGCTCGGCGTCTCCCGAGCTGAGGGCGGCGAAGGCTTCGCCCGGTTTGCGCCGCTCCGCGTCGGGCTCCTCCATCTCCTCCTCCTCCTCGCCGAGTGGCGAGAGGTCGAGGGCGTGGCGACGCTCGAGCTCGATCTCGCGAGCCAGCGCCTTCAGCCGCGGGTCGGCCGGCATCAGCAGGTAGCTCATCTGGCGGCGCGGCTGCGGGGTGGTGCGGATGAAGCGACCGACCACCTGGCGGAAGAAGAGCTCGGTCCGGGCCGCCGTCGCGTAGACACCGACCCTCAGACGAGGGATGTCGACGCCCTCGGAGACCATCAGGACCGAGACCAGCCAGCGACGGCCCGAGGAGGCGAACTCGGCAATGCGCCGGCTGGCGCCGGGCTCGTCGCTCATCACCAGCTCGGGCCACTCGCCCGCGACCGACTCGAGCCGCGCCGCGATCGCCCGCGCATGATCCTGGTCGGAGGCGATGACCAGGCCGCCCGCGTCGGGGTGGCCGTCGGCGCGCACCTCGCTCAGCCTGGCGTCGCCGTCGCGCAGCACCTCGCCCATCCACTCCCCCTCCGGGTTGAGCGCCGTCCGCAGGCGCCGGGCCGACTCCGCCGCCGGCAGGACTAGGTCGAAGTCGGCGCTGCGCAGCCGGCCGTCCGAGAGCCACTCCATCTCGCCGTCGTAGGGCAGGAAGGTGATCGGGCGGCAGACCCGGTCGACCAGGGCCTGCGGATAGCCGTAGACGTAGTCGGCCCGGCTGACGCCGTCCTCGTCGTAGCTGACCCAGGGAATGGCCGAGTTGTCGGAACGGAAGGGCGTGCCCGAGAGGAGCAGCCGGAAGCGGGCGCCGTCGAAGGCCCGGCGGGCCTGCAGTCCCCAGGCGGCCTGGTCGCCCATGTGGTGCGGCTCGTCGGCGATCAGCAGGGTCGGCCGGCGGCCGGCGGCCTGCCGATGCGTGTCCGGCCCGGCGGCGATCGTCTGGTAGGTGACGGCGACGCCATGGAAGTCGGCCGACTCCGGCCCGTCGGCGTTGGGCCGGTTCGGCTCGAGGTCGATGCCGTAGCGGCCGGCGTCGGCGGCCCACTGGCGGCAGATGTGGGTGGTCGGGCCGGCGACGACGACGCGGGAGACGAAGCCGGCGCTCAGCATCCGGTGGGCGATGTGGAGGCCGAAAGTCGTCTTGCCAGCCGCCGGCGTCGCCGAGGCCAGGAAGCTGGCGCCCGAGTGCGCCCGCACAGCCGCAGTCGCCTCCTCCTGCCACGAGCGGAGGGGCCGGGCATCGGGCCATTCCGGAAGCGAGCGGGCACGCGCGCTGCCGCCGATCGAGTGCTGAGAGACGTCGTACAAGGGCCGGCCACAATATGGTCGCCCGCGGTCGGAGGGCGGCAAGGCTCCGCGCGGCTCGCTCAGGGCCGATGACCCGCGATTCGTAGGCGGGTATCGGTCGGGGACACCGTCGTCCCGCAGTTACCTCGCTCCCATAACTGGTGTTCGGCGTAGGACCCCCGTATGAGGGGGTACTCCCGCCTCTTGATCCAAAAGTCGACGAATGCCGTGAGGTTGTAGTTGACGGATGCAACGCCCGTGAAGCAGGCGGGCGCGTCTCCGTCGGCCACGAAGCTGGATGTTACTTCGGGGCCTGCCGTTCCCTTCAAGCCGACGCGTCCGGCCACGGAAAGGGAGACGCTCGCACCGAGAAACAAGGAGGCATCGCCGCTCCCGTCGAGTTCGGTGGGCTCGATCGCAGGAGTCTTCAGCGCGTGGAGGGCGCGTGGGGGGCGACCCCACCGCTTGTAGGCGCCGACTTCGAGTTCGGGCTTCCAGACGAACGAAGTGCTGAATTTTCCTGAGGTCGCGATCCTCGCCGCCGGGTGGACCCTGATCAACACGGGGGTGCCTGGGATAACCACGGGGAAACCAGCCTTCCCGACGTATTCGCACTGTGCAGCCGCGCGGGCCGTAAAAGCGAAGGCCATCTCAGGCCGACCGAACAACACGACCTGGAATTCGCGTCGACGCGGAGCGATGTACACATCCAGCGTCATGCTGCCGAGGTCCGGCTCAAACGTCGGACCCTGCGTGAGTTTGGACTTGGAGCATCGGAACTGGCTCTCCAGGAGCTTGGCGGCGTGACCGGGAACGAGATCGGCAAGGGTTTCACCGACGAGGCCGACCTTGGCGTAGGCGGCGCGAAGCGGCGCCGGGCGGGTGTCTACGACCACCCCCAAGCCGCCGAGGTCATCGACCGCCGTCACCACTCCCAGGACCCCCTCGGAGGTGTCCTCGGAGATCGGCACGACGAACGGATCGCCCTCCTCGGGCTGCGCAGCGTCCTCGTCGAGCACGATGCGCGCGCCTCCATCCGACAGTGGAACGATTCCCTCGACTTCCGCCGGTCTGGCGACATCGGTCGCGGATCGCTCCTTGGAGAAGGCAGACGCTTTCGCTTCCCACGGTGCGGGAACCAAGATCGAGAGGACGAGACAAAGGGGCCACGCAACCCTCATGAGTCGCCGCATGAGGGAAGAGTATCCATTGAGTACTTAGAGATACCTCTTACGCGAGTTAAATACCTTTGCATGCACGGCGATCGCCGCCGCGGTCGCGAGGCCGAAACGCGGCGCGACAGGCTCGCAGATCAGGCCCCGGTCGCAATTTCCAGGCCGCCGGGTGACATGTGGTGGCAAATACTGGTCGTTTGTGGTACCAATTATTGGGTATCCCATGGCTGTTCCCATGGATAGTTCCCCAAATAGTTACCCCCAGATCCATCCCCCACCGACGCAAGGCAGGAGGAGCGTGAAGAGCACTAGGTACGGCGCCGTTGTTTTCTCCCTGGCCACGGCTGCCCTGTTGCTCCTCCCTGCCTTCGCGTCGGCTTGGGCGCCCGCCGGCGCCTAGCGCAGCTCTGAGATCAAGCCGTCGAGATCGAGCGGCGTGGTGCCCATTTCGACGCCCTCGCCCTCGGCCGGGCGCGGCCACTCCTCCCGCGGCCGGTCCCAGTAGAGCTCGACGCCGTTGCGGTCGGGGTCGGAGACGTAGAGAGCCTCGCTGACGCCGTGGTCGGAGGCGCCCTCCAGCGGCCATCCCGCCTCGCTCACCCGCCGCAGCGCGTCGGCGAGGGCGCGGCGGGTCGGGTAGCGGATCGCCGTGTGGAAGAGGCCGGTGGTCCCCGGCGCTGGCGGCGAGCCGCCTTTCGAGGACCAGGAGTTGAGGCCGATGTGGTGGTGGTAGCCGCCGGCGGAGATGAAGGCGGCGTCGGCGCCCCAGCGCTGCATCAGCTCGAAGCCGAGGATGCCGCAGTAGAAGTCCAGAGCGCGGTCGACGTCGGCCACCTTGAGGTGGACGTGGCCGATGTCGACGCCGGGATCGATCGGCTCAGGCATCAGAGTCAGGCATCTAAAGCCTCGTTGACGAGGCGGTCGGCGTCGGCGTTGTTCTCGCGGCGGACGTGGCGAATCGTCCAGGAGTCGAAGTTCCGCAGGGCTCGCTTCGCCTCTTCGTGCAGCTCCTTCATGCCGGCGTTTTTGACCTTGTAGCGGCCTTCCACCTGCCGCACGACCAGCTCGGAGTCCCCCACCAGCTCCAGCTCGGTGGCCCCGCGCTCGGCGGCCAGCTGGATCCCGCGCAGCAGCGCCTTGTACTCGGCGACGTTGTTGGTCGCCTCGCCGATCGTCTCCCCCACTTCCTCGAGCACGCCGCTGCCGTCGCGGACGACGACACCGATCGCGGCGGGTCCCGGGTTGCCGCGGGCGCCCCCGTCGACGTTGACCGTGACGCGGCTCATCGGCTCGGCACCGGTTCCCCCGCCAGGCGCAGCCTGCCGTCCTCGGCGACGACCGCGTTCCACTGCCGCGCCGCGGCGTCGAGCTGGTCGATCTCGCCCCCCTTGCAAAGCTCGAAGACCGGCCGCAGCTCGTCGCCGACGTCGACTCCCCACTGGTACCAGGAGAGCTCCCAGGCGACCGTCACCCGCACCTCGCCGGGGGCGCCGGCGGAGGCGCCCACAGAGGCCCTCGGCACGCCGAGGGTGCGGGAGAGGACGGCGACCGAGCGGCCAGCGTCGCTGGCGTTGAAGCGGACGACCGCCCGCTGGAAAGGTGTCAACCCGCCAAGCTCGACCTGGGGCGTATGTCGCAGGAGACCGCGGAGTCGGCGTCGACCCGACACGTTAGATGGTGGTCTCCACGGCCAGGTGCGACTGGGGGCGTGCCTGGCCAAGCAGATCAAGGACGCAGGGCGCAGCCTTTGCTGGTGGCAAAGGCAAGCCCGAGGACGCAGAGATGCGCAGTGCCAGGCGGGTCATCCAGGTGTGCCTGGTCGTGGAGACCACCATCTATCCCTGCTGAAGGGAGGATTTCAGCCGCATGACCGCCTTGGTGTGCAGCTGCGAGACGCGCGACTCGGTGACGCCGAGGACCTCGCCGATCTCGCGCAGGGTGAGGTTCTCGTAGTAGTAGAGCGCGACGACCAGTTGCTCGCGCTCGGGCAGCCCACTGATCGCCTCGGTCAGCAGATCCTTGACCTCGGTCGAGGCGAGCGCCTCCTGCGGGTCGGCGGCGCTGTCGTCGGCAATCGTGTCCAGCAGCGAAACCTGATCGCCGGAGGAGTCGGAGACGGTCCAGAGCTCGTCGAGCGCGTAGACGGAGGAGTTGGCGATCTCCAGCAGCGCGCTCTGCAGTTCCTCTTCGGTCATGTTCAGTTTCGCGGCCAGCTCGGCCTCGGTCGGCGCCCGCTGCAGTTCGTGCTCGAGTTTCGTCTGCGCGCTTTCGATCTCGCGGGCACGCGAGCGGACCGAGCGCGGCACCCAGTCGAGCGAGCGCAGTTCGTCGATGATCGCGCCGCGGATGCGGGTCATCGCGAAGGTCTCGAACTTGATCCCCCGCTCCGGCTCGAAGCGCTCGATCGCGCCGATCAGGCCGACGAGGCCGTAGGAGATCAGGTCGGCGTCTTCGACGTGCGAGGGCAGCCCGGCGCCGAGCCGGCCGGCGACGAACTTGACCATCGGCGAGTAGGCGACGACCAGCCGCTCGCGGGCGCCCTCGTCGCCGGCGTCCTTGTAGCGCCGCCACAAGTCGCGGAGCTCGACCTCTTTCACACCCGTTTCCATCAGGCGATTCTACGGTCGTTTGCGGGGATTTGGTTCATGCGCGGGGGTGGCTGGCAGCGTAGGTGTCACGCAGGCGGGCGGCGTCGACTCGGGTGTAAACCTGGGTGGTCGAGATCGACGCGTGACCTAGTAACTCCTGAATCGTACGCAGATCGGCGCCCCCCTCGAGCAGATGCGTTGCAAAGGAATGCCTGAGTGAATGTGGCGAGACCCCGGCGGCGAGCGCCGCTTCGCGGGTCCAGAGGCCGAGCCGGCGGGTGATGTCGGAGTTGGAGAGGCGGCGGCCGCTCTTGGAGAGGAAGAGCGCCGGCTCGCGTTTGTCGACCGTCAGCGCGTGGCGACCTTTGTCGAGATAGCGGCGCAGGGCGCGCTGCGCGGGCTCACCGACCGGCAGCAGCCGCTCCTTCGACCCCTTGCCCATCACCCGCAGCTGCTCGGTCTCGAAGTCGAGCGAGCCCTCGTCGAGGTTGACGATCTCCTCGCAGCGCAGGCCGCAGGAGTAGGCGAGCTCCAACATCGCCCGGTCGCGCAGCTCCAGCGGAGTGTGCGCGGGGATCCGCTCCAGCAGCGTCCGCATCTGCTCGGTGCTGAGGACCTGGGGAAGCTTCTCGGAGCGTTTCGGGCTGGAGACCAGCTCGGCCGGGTTGGCGCCGACCTTTTCGGTGCGGACGAGGTAGCCGTAGAGGCCGCGGACGGCGGCCAGCTTGCGTCCCACCGTCGCCGGAGCCGCGCCGGCGTTGGAGAGCCCGGCGCCGAAACGTCGGACGTCGCGGTAGCGGACGTCGCCGGGCCCGAGTCCCTGCTCTCCCGCCCACTCGGCAAAGCCACCGAGATCGATGCCATATGCCTTGCGAGTGCGCTCGGCGGAGCCGCGAGCCCGAAGGTCGCGGTCGTATGCGGCGAGGGCGTCCTCCCAGTTCATCGAGGCTTCATTCGCCTCGCGCGCGTGTCGTCCTTTGCGCGAGTGCTACCCGATGAAGATCGGGGTGCCGACTTCGACCTGATCGTAGAGTTCTTCTACATCGGGAATCGCCATCCGGATGCAACCGTGGGAGGCGGCGCTGCCCAGCGAGTAGGTCTCTTCGGTGCCGTGGATGCCGGCGCCTTCGAAGATGCCCATCCAGCGCGCCTTGATCGGGTTCGACGGCCCCGGCGGGATCGTCTGCCCGGCGAGCGAGCCGGCCCAGTCGGACAGCGGCACGTGCCAGACCGGGTTTTCTTCCTTTTCCTGGATCGCGTAGAGGCCTTCTGGCGTTTCCAGCCCTTCCATGCCGACCGCGACGGTGTAGGTCTTGGCAAGCTTCAGGTGCTTCCAGAGGCGCAGGGTGAAGGTCGAGCGGTCGAGCGTCAGGTAGGACGGGTACTCGGCCGCGACTTCCTGCTTGGTCACTTCCGGCGCGATCGAGTGGACCTGGGCCTTGACCGTGTGAGGCGCGTTGGCGTTCAGCACCGCGGCCTTCAGGTCGCGCTCGAGCAGGTTGTCGCGCAGCTTGCGGCCGTCCTGGCCGGCGACGACTTCGAGCGAGTCGCCGCTCGGTTCGACGTCGGCGTTCTTCGGTTCGCGATTGATTTCCTCGGCGACGTGGCGGACGAAGCGGTTGACCGCCGGCTCGGAGTAGGCGACTTCGGGCCTGATGCTTTCCTCGACTTCGCCGCCGCTGACGTAGCGGACCAGGCGGCCCGGCAGCCCTCCCTCCTGGCTGTCTTCGACCGCCTTTTCGACCGCGGCGTCGAGGTTGGCGCGGATCTTCAGCTGCTTGCCGGTCAGCTTCCAGGTCTTGCCTTCGAAGCTGACCCCGAGCGAGGTCTTCAGCGGCGCGACCAGCTTGCGATGGACCTTGGCGGCGGCTTGCGCTTCGTCGAGGCCGCCGACGTCGACGCCGCCGATCGTCACTCCCTCGGCGATCTTGTCCTTCTGCGAGCTGTCGTAGGCGAAGGCGCCGCCGACGACGACGACCAGCAGCAGTGCGGCGATCAGCACCGCTATAGAAGTCTTCGTACGCATCTGACTGGGGTCAACCCTTACGCCGTCGTTTGCCGGTAATGGAAAGTCTAAGCACCCGCGAAGTTCGCCTTGCAGGGCGTCCTTCCCTGCAATTTCGCATGTGCATCGGTCTTATCGGCAGCCGGGCGGGATATCTTTCGCCTGGTGCGCACCAAGGACGAAGTCAGGGCGGAGGTCTGGAAGGCGATGGAACGCGAGGGCGTTTCCCGCTTTCCCGGCGCCGAGGGCCGGATTCCCAACTTCGCCGGGGCCAAGCTGGCGGCCGAGAAGCTCGCCGCCCACCGGCTCTGGAAGCGGGCGCGGGTGATCAAGGCCAACCCGGACTCGCCGCAGACGCACGCCCGGCGGATCGCCCTCGAAGAGGGCAAGACGATGATCATGGCGGTGCCGCGACTGCGCGACCCCCACCCGTTCCGGGTGCTGGAGCCGAAGAAGCTCTCGAAAGCGGCGATGAAAGAGGCGGCGACGATCAAGGGGGCGCTGAAGCACGGCCGAGTCGTCGCCCTCGACGACCTGCCGGAGATCGACTTCGTCCTCTGCGGCTCGGTCGCGGTCAACCTCAGCGGCGCCCGGGTCGGCAAAGGCGGCGGCTACCACGACCTCGAGTACGGGATCCTCACCGACGCCGGCAAGATCGACGCCCACACCACAGTCGCGACCACCGTCCACCCGATCCAGATCCTCCGCCAGCATCTGATGGTCACCGACCACGACCTTCCCTGCGACCTGATCGCGACCCCGCGTGCGGTGATCGAGATCGACCGCCAGTACGACCGGCCGCGGGGGATCCTCTGGGACCACCTGCAGCCGCCGCAGATCCGCGAGATCCCGGTTCTGGAAAGGATGGGGTATGCCTGAGCACGCCGAAAACGGCAAGGCGCCGCTCTTCCCCACCGACTACGGCAACCCCGACCCGACGCCTGAGTGGCTGCGGATCGACTGGCGCGAGCACCTGCACCGGGTCGACCTGCCGGGCGCCGAGGGGGTCAACTACGTCGACGTCGGCGAGGGCGAGCCGATCCTCTTCGTCCACGGGATCGCCGGCTGCTGGCGGAACTTCCTCGAGAACCTGCCGTACCTCGCCGCGAACGGCTACCGGGCGATCGCGCTCGACCTGCCCGGGTTTGGCGACAGCCCGATGCCCTCGTGGGAGATCACGATGGCCAACTACGGGCGACTGATCCACGACTTCTGCGAGCGCCTGGGGATCGACCGCGTCGCGGCGCTGGTCGGCAACTCGATGGGCGGCTTCATCGCCACCGAGGCGGTTATCGAGGAGCCGCAGCGCTTCGAGCGCCTCGTCCTGATCTCCGCCGCCGGCGTCAGCTTCGCCGAGTGGCAGGGCCGCTCGGTCGACGCCGCCGGCCGCATCTTCAAAGCGGCGATTCCGATGCTGAGCGGCGAACGGCGCAGCTACTGGACCCGGCCCCGCGGCCGCATGCTCGCCTTCGGCCGGATCTTCCGCAACCCGAACAAGCTGCGCCCCGAGCTGCTCGCCGAGCAGGTGCGGCCCGGCCTACAGGCGCCGGGCTTCTCCGAAGCCCTGGCCTCGATCTTCGGCTACGACACCCGCGAGCGCCTGCCGGAGATCGAGATCCCGACGATGGTCGTCTGGGGCCTGAACGACCAGATCGTCCCGGTCGAGGGAGCGCTCGGATACCACCGCCTGATCCCCAGCTCGCGGCTGGAGATCTTCGAGCGCACCGGCCACCTGCCGCAACTGGAGCGCCCGGCGCGCTTCAACCCACTCCTCGAACAGTTCATCGCCAGCAGCGTCGCGGCACTGCGCAGCTCGGCGTCCTCGGTCGCTCGCGTGCAATAGCACGCCACGCTCCCTGCGTCCTTGATCTGCTTGGCCGCGACGCCGCTGGTCAGCTGGTCACGGCGCCCTGAGCAGCCGAGGAGACCGTCGCCGCGTACTTGGCCATGACGCCGCGGGTGTAGAGCGGCTCGGGCTGCTCGTACTCGGCGACGCGCTTTGCGATCTCCTCGTCGGAGAGGGCGATACTGAGGCTGCGCTCGTCGATGTCGACGGTGATCTCGTCGCCCTCGCGGATCGCGGCGATCGGGCCTCCCCTGGCCGCCTCGGGGGCGACGTGGCCGATCATCAGGCCGCGGGTGGCGCCGGAGAAGCGACCGTCGGTGACCATCGCCACGCTCTCGCCGAGGCCCTCGCCGACGATCGCGGCGGTGACCTGGAGCATCTCCCGCATCCCGGGACCGCCGACCGGGCCCTCGTTGCGGATCACGACGATGTCGCCGGCGTTGATCTTCTGGTCCTTGACGGCGCGGAAGCAGTCCTCTTCGCACTCGAAGACGCGGGCGGGTCCCGTCTGCTGGCGGCGCTCGGTGCCGGCGACCTTGACCACCGATCCTTCAGGCGCGAGGTTGCCGCGCAGGATTGCCAGGCCGCCTTCGGGCTTCAGCGGGTTCTCGACATGGCGGACGACTTCCTGGTCGGGTGCCTCGGTCGCGGCGGCGGCTTCCTCGCCGATCGTCTTGCCGGTGACGGTGATCGCCTCGGCGTGCAGGATCCCGGCTTTGGCCAGCCGCTTGAGGATCACCGGCACGCCGCCGGCGGCGTAGAGGTCGGTGGCGACGAAGCGGCCGCCAGGCTTTAGGTCGGCGTAGAGCGGCGTGTTGCGGGAGATCCGCTCGAAGTCGTCCATCGTCAGCTCGATCCCAAGCTCGTGGGCGAGCGCGATCAGGTGCAGGACACCGTTGGTCGATCCGCCCGAGGCGCAGACGCAGGCGATCGCGTTTTCCAGCGAGTCGCGGGTGATGATCCTGCTCGGCCGCAGGTCGTTGACCAGGACGTTGATCACCAGCTCGCCGATTTTCTCGGCGACCGTGTTCTTGTCGTCGTCTTCGGCGGGCACCATCGCCGAGCCGCCGGCGCTGATCCCCAGCGCCTCGAAGGCGCAGGCCATCGTGTTGGCGGTGAACTGGCCGCCGCAGGCGCCGGCGCCGGGGCTGGCGACCCCCTCCAGCTCATGCAGTTCCTCGTCGGTCATGTCGCCGGCGTTGTGGGCGCCGATCGCCTCGAAGATGTCGAGGATGGTGACGTCGCGGCCGTGCCAGTGGCCGGGGGCGATCGAGCCGCCGTACAGGAGCACCGAGGGCACGTCGAGCCGGGCCAGCGCCATCGCGCATCCCGGGATCGTCTTGTCGCAGGCGCAGAGGGCGACGATCGCGTCGAACTGGTAGCCGCGGGCCATCAGCTCGATCGAGTCGGCGATCACCTCGCGGCTGATCAGCGAGGCCTTCATGCCCTGGGTCCCCATCGTCACCCCGTCGGAGACGGCGACGGTGTTGAACTCCATCGGCGTCCCGCCGGCGACGCGGACGCCCTCTTTCACATGCTCGGCCAGCGCCCGCAGATGGAAGTTGCAGGGCATCGCCTCGGTCCAGGTGTTGGCGATCCCGATCGTCGGCTTGCGGAGGTCGTCGTCGCTGAACCCGATCCCCTTCATGTAGGCGCGCGAGTGGGCGCGGTCGGGACCGTCGAAGACGGTCGCCGAGCGGGGACGGGGCAGCTTGGTCGCGGTGTCGCCGTTGGAGCTCATGGCGGTCAAATCTACTGAGGGCGCCGCAGCCGCGACCGCCCCGGTTTGGAGCCTGCATTGGCCATTCTGGTCATCGCAAGCCGAGCGCGTTGACCGGGCCCGGTCCCCTGCCGATGCCGCGGAGGCCCGCGCCCACGGCCTCGGAAGCGACTACGCGAGCCTTGCGAGCCGCCTCCAGCGGCTCCTCGCCTCGGGCGAGGTAAGCCGCCAGCGCCGAGGAGTGAGTGCAGCCCGACCCGTGCGCCGCCCCGTCCGGATGCCGCTCACCCGGGATCTCGACCACCCGCTCCCCGTCGAAGAAGAGGTCGACCAACTCCTCGCTGTGCCCCCCGGTGACGACCACCGCTTTGGGACCGAGGGCAGCCACCGCCCGCGCCAGCTCCTCCTGCCCGGCACCTTCCCCCAGCCCCGTCAGCACCCGCGCCTCGGGGATGTTGGGGGTGACAACGGCACAGGTGGGGAACAGCACCGCGACGAGCGCCTCTCTGGTCCTGTCGTCGAGGAGCACAGCGCCGCTCTCGGCGACCATCACGGGATCGATCACGACCGGCGCATGCTGAACCCCAAAGTAGGAAAGACCCACAGCAACCGCGTCGATCGTCTCCGCCGAGCCGAGCATCCCGATCTTGACCGCGTCGACTCCAATGTCTTCAGCGCTCGCCAGGATCTGAGCGAAGACTGCCTGCGGGGTGACCAATTCGACGAAGTGGACACCAACCGTGTTCTGCGCCGTGATCGCGGTGATCGCCGTCATCCCATGCACCCCGCAGCGCGCAAACGCCTTCAGGTCGGCCTGGATCCCGGCGCCGCCGCCGGAGTCGGAACCGGCGATCGAAAGGGCGGTCGGTGGTTGATTGCGAGCCATCGAAGGGGAGCCTAAAGAGACGCTTCGTTGGTTGAAGGAACCAGCGTCCGCGAGTAGGTGCCAAGGCTCGAGCAGGTGAGGTAGCCGAGCAACTCCAGACGGGAAAGGGCGGCCGCTGCGGCTGGGCCGGAGATTCCGGTTGCCGTCGCGACTCCGTCGCAGGTCGACTCTCCGGATTCGACAGCGGCGAGCGCCGCTTCGAGATCGGGCTCGAGCCTCGGGCCGCTGTGGGCGAGCGGCCTGCGGCCGGGTCCGAGCATGGCGTCGAGGACGTCCTGGGCGTCGCGGATGACGTAGGCGCCGCTGGCGAGGAGGGAGTTCGGGCCGGCGGAGGCGCGGGAGGTGACCGGGCCGGGCACGGCGCCGAGGTCGCGGCCGAGGTCGGCGGCGAGGTCGGTCGTTATCAGCGAGCCCGAGCGGGTCGCGGCCTCGACGACCACGGTCATCCCCGAGAGCGCGGCCATGATCCGGTTGCGGGCGGGGAAGGTCCAGCGCCAGGGGGTTGCCCCCGGGGGGAACTCGGAGATCGCCAGGCCGGTTTCGCAGATCCGACGCCAGAGGGTCCGGTGGCTGGAGGGATAGGCGACGTCGGGGCCGCAGCCGAGGACGGCGATCGTCCTGCCCGCGTCGAGGGCGCCGCGGTGGGCGCAGCCGTCGATCCCGAAGGCGAGCCCGCTGACGACGATCATCCCCGCCGCGGCCAGCTCCCGTCCCAGCTCGCGGGCGACCTCGCGCCCGTAGGAGGTGGCCCGCCGGGCGCCGACGATCGTCACCGCCTGAAACGGCTCCAGGTCAGCGAGCAGCCGCGGGTCGCCGCGGCCGATCAGCGCCCAGGGAGCGTCGTCGGCATCGCGCAGATGATCCGGGTAGAGATCGCCATGGCGGCAGCAGGCCCAGCAGCCCGCCTGCACGAGTTCTTCGTTCAGCCGGCTCTCCGGCAGCGCCGCCACCCGCGCCAGCAGTTGCTCGGCGACGTTCGGCGCCGCCACCGCGATCAGATCATGATTCGAGAGCCGCAGCAGCTCCGGCGTGCGCGAGCCGACCTCGCCGGTCGCAATCCGTTCGATGTACGGGCCGAGATCGGTCAGCAGCCAGGAGCGCCGCAGGCACTCGACGCAGGCGCGGGGCTCAACCATGCTCGCGCCTCCGCATCTGCAGCGCTTGGGCCATCTGCTCCTCGCCGATCTCCTCGGCGCCTGCGAGGTCGGCGAGGGTCTGCGCCAGCCGCAGCGCCCGGTCGTGAGCGCGGCCGCTGAGCCGCTGGCGGGAGTAGAGGTCGGCGAGCAGGGCGGCTGCATCGCCGCTCAAGGGGCATTCGCGCGCCTCCGCCGGCGTCATCTCGGCGTTGCAGCGACCCGATCCCAGTCGCAGCTCCTGACGCTCGCGCGCCGCCCGCACCCGCTCCCGCACCGCCGCCGAGGGCTCGCCGGGCGCGCCGCCGATCTCCACCGCGCTCGGCTGCCGCACCGCCGCCAGCACGTCGATGCGGTCGGCGAGCGCGCCGCTCAGCTTGCCCTGGTAGCGCTGCACGGCGTATGGGGCGCAGGTGCAGTCGGGGTCGGTCTCGCCCCTCCCGCAGGGACAGGGGTTGGCCGCGGCGACCAGCATGAACCGGCAGGGAAGGCTGCGCTGAGCCCCGGCGCGGGCGATCGAGACCTCTCCGGCCTCCAGCGGCGCCCGCAGCGCCTCCAGCGCGTCGCGCCTGAACTCGCAGAGCTCGTCGAGGAAGAGCACTCCCCGGTGCGCGAGCGTCACCTCGCCGGGCCGGATCGGCGCGGTACCGCCACCGACCAGGCCGACGGCGCTGATCGTGTGGTGCGGGGCGCGGAACGGCCGTCCGGCGGGGAGCGCTTCCAGCCGGCCGCAGGCGCTGGCGATCCGCGCCACCTCGAGCGCCTCGACCGGCGCCAGCGGCGGCAGGATCGAAGGCAGCCGGCTTGCCGCCAGCGACTTGCCGGCGCCCGGCGGTCCGACCATCAGCATGCTGTGCCCACCGGCCGCCGCCACCTCGAGCGCATGCCGCAGGTGCGGCTGCCCGCGCAGGTCCGCGAGGTCCGGAGCACCGGGTGGCGCCTCCAGCCGCAACGACAGCGGCTCGGGCGTCGCCGGCTGCCAGGTGCCCTCGACAAGCCCCGGGAGACAGCCGAGCCCATCGACGGCAATCACCCCGATCCCCTCGACCAGCGCCGCCTCGGGGCCGTTCTCCGTTGGCAGCACGATCGCCTCCGCCCCGCTCTCCCGCGCCGCCTCGGTCATCGCCAACGCTCCCTGCACCGCCCGGGTAGAGCCGTCGAGCGCCAGCTCTCCCACCAGCGCGACCCGCGCCAGCCCCGCCCACTCCAGTTGGTCGGAGGCGCTGAGCAGGGCCGCGGCGATCGCCAGGTCCATCGCGGGGCCGGCCTTGCGCAGGCTCGCCGGCGCCAGGTTGACGACGATCCGGCGCAAGGGGAACTCGAAGCCGCAGTTGACCAGCGCCGCCCGCACCCGCTCCCTCGCCTCCCGCACGGCGGGATCGGGGAGGCCGACGATGGTGAAGTTCGGCAGCCCCTTGTGGACGTCGACCTCGACCCGCACGGGGCGGGCGGAGATGCCGTCGAGGGTGAAGGTGCGGGCGGTGGCGAGCACGGAGGGGACGCTAGGCGGCCTCGATTCACGCGTGGCGCGCAAAAAGCAAATTGTTTGGGCCGCCTCGGGGGAGAGTTCGTGACCCCTGCGGACTTGGGCCCATATGACCGTCGCCCGCCGCCGCACCGGCGCGATCGCCGAGGACCTCGTCGCCAACCGCCTCGCCGCCGCCGGCTGGGAGATAGTCGAGCGCAACGCGCGCACCCGCTACGGCGAGATCGACATCGTCGCCCGCGACGGCGGGGCGCTGGTCTTCGTCGAGGTCAAGGGCGCCCGCGCGGGAACCGCGTTCGGCCCCGAGAAGCCGATCCTCGCGATCGACCACCGCAAGCAGCGCCGCGTCCGCCGCCTCGCCACCGCCTGGATGTCCGAGCGCCGCGACCAGCCCGGCTACGACGAGATCCGCTTCGACGCCGTCGGCGTCACCCTCGACCGCGCCGGCCGCGCGGTCGACGTCGACTACGTCAAAGGTGCGTTCTGAGCGCGCTCAACCCAGCTCTAGTTGCGAGTAGGCAACCGACTGGAACGAGCGGCGGTGCAGGGGCGAGATCCCGATCTCCTCGATCGCCGCGCGGTGCTCGGGGGTCGAGTAGCCGACGTGCTCCTCGAAGCCCCAGCCCGGATGCCGCGGGGCGACCTCTTGCATGTAGCGGTCGCGGGTCACCTTGGCGATGACGGAGGCGGCGGCGATCGCGGCGCTGGTCGCGTCGCCCTTGACCACCCTGCGGTGCGGGACCTCGCAGCGCGGCAGCCGGAAGCCGTCGACGAGGCAGATCGCGTCGGTGCCCGGCGCCAGCCGCTCCAGCGCCAGCGAGAGCGCTTCGATGTTGGTCACGTGCAGGCCGCGGCGGTCGATCCCGGCCGCGGAGCGGACGACGACGCTGACCCGCTCGGCCGCCCGCAACACGCACGGGTACATCTCCAGCCGCCGTTCCTCGGTCATCTGCTTGGAGTCGTGCAGGCCGCTGAGCGCGCGGCGGTCGGAGGTAGAGAGGCGCTCGTAGTCGATCAGCACTGCGGCGGCGACCAGCGGTCCGGCGAGGCACCCGCGCCCCGCCTCGTCGGTGCCGGCGACGTAGCGGCTCTGCAAACCGCGGTCGAAGGCGAACAGGCGTCGGCTGCGCGCCAAGCGGCGCCGGTGCGTCTTCCCTGGAGGGCTCTTAGAGCCCGCCGATGCGGTTTGGGGGCCAGTAGGTGGCAAAAGCCTCACCGATGATCCAGTCTCGCGGGACGGGTCCCCATTCCCGGCTGTCATCGCTTGCCCCACGATTGTCGCCCATCATGAAGTAGTGGTCGGCCGGGACCGTGATCGGTTTCGGCAAATTGCAGGTCGGACACTGGTTGATGTAGGGCTCGTCGGAGACGATCTCGCCGTTGACGACCGGATGCCCGTTCTTGACCGCGATCGTGTCGCCGGGCCCGGCGACGATCCGCTTGATGAAATTGTCGCTCGCCTCCTTTTCGGTCGGCTCGGGACACGGCTCGTTGGGGCCGCGGTTGACGCCGCACTGTTCGCCCGGCCCGCCTTCTGCCCCCTCGGGCGGGTGGAAGACGACGATGTCGCCGGCCTTCGGGTCCTTGAAGTGGTAGACGAAGCGGTTGACGAGGACGCGCTGGCCGATGTCCAGGGTCGGTTCCATCGAGCCGGAGGGGATCTGGTACGGCTTCACTATCCAGGCCTGGATCGCGAGCGCCAGCCCGAGGGCAAGCGCGACGATGACGACCAGCTCGATCAGGCCGCCTGCTTTGGATTCCGGCTTCGGAAGCTTGGGGTTCAGGCTGCAGAGTCCTCGTCGGAGTCGCCGTCTTTGGTCGGCTCCTCGTCCTCGGCATCCTCAGGCGCTGCAGTGTCCTCGGTCTCCCCGGCCTCGGGCGCGTCCGCGTCCGTCTCCGCCGCCGTCTCAGTATCGGCTTGTGCCTCCGGCTCCGCCGACGCCTCGGCCTCGGGCGTCTCCTCGGCCTCGGGTGCCTCGGTCGCCTCCTCGCTGGCCTCGGGCTCCGCCGCTGCCTCCTCGGGGGCCTCGACCGGAACCACCTCCTCCTGGCTGACGCCCTCGGCGTCCACCGCAGCCGCATCCGGGCCGGCGAGCGCGACGACATCGTCGTCGATGCCCCAGCGCCGCTCGGCGACGCGGGCCGCCTTGCCGATCCGGCCGCGCAGGTAGTAGAGCTTCGCCCGTCGCACATCCCCGCGCGCCGCGACCTCGAGTTTCTCGATCTTCGGCGAGTGCAGCGGGAACGTCCGCTCGACGCCGACGCCGAACGACTGCTTGCGCACGGTGAAGGTCTCGCGCACGCCGGAGCCCTGGCGCTTGAGGACGACGCCCTCGAAGACCTGGGTCCGTTTGCGGTTTCCCTCGATCACCTGGAAGTGGACGCGGACACGGTCTCCAGGGGCGAATTTGGGCAACCCGGGCCGAAGCTGGGCGCGCTCGATGCTGTCGATTACGGAGCTCATAGAAAGAGTTGTTGCGAGAAAAAACCGCCGGGACCCGAGTGCGGGAACCGCGCGGTTGCGGAATGGTAGCTATTCCGCGTCTTTTTCGAACTGCTCGGCTCGGGCGCGGCTCTGCTCCAGGCGCCACTCGCGCACCTTCCCGTGGTCGCCGGAGAGCAGGACGTCGGGCACCCCCCAGCCGCGGTAGCTCGGTGGGCGGGTGAAATGGGGGTACTCGGGCATCCCCTCGAGCGCGTGGGAGAAGGACTCCTCGACGGCCGAGTCCTCGTGGCCGAGGGCGCCGGGAAGCTTGCGCATCAGCACGTCGGCGACCACCATCGCCGGCAGCTCGCCGCCGGCGAGGACGTAGCGGCCGATCGAGAGCTCGTCGTCGGCGAGGTGCTGGTGGACGCGGTCGTCGAAGCCCTCGTAGCGGCCGCAGAGCAGGGCGACGTGGGGCTCGGCGACCAGCTCGTCGGCGATCGGGTCGTCGAGCAGCGGCCCGGTCGGCGAGAGCAGGACGATCCGCGGCCGCGGTCCTTCGCCGTAGGTGGCCTGCAGCGCCGCGTCGACGACATCGACCCGCAGCACCATCCCGGCGCCGCCGCCGTAGGGCGAGTCGTCGACCTGGCCGGCGCTGAGCGGAGTCGAGTCGCGGTAGTTGACGAGGCGAAACTCGTTGCCTTCGCGAACGGCGTTCTGAACCGAGCGCTGCGTCTGGAACCAGTCGAAGGCCTCCGGGAAGAGGGTGAAGACGTCGAGGCGCACGCGGCGAGCGCGCTCAGTCGAGGATGTCGACGATCACGCGGCGGTCGATCCGCACCGCGGCCGCCTTGGCGATCGTCCGGATCGCGTTGGCGATCCGCCCGCCCTTGCCGATCACCCGGCCGAGGTCCTCGTCGGCGACGGTGATCTCGTAGATCAGGTCGCCGTCCTCTTCGAGCTCCTCGACGACGACGGCCGCCGGGTCCTCGACGAGGGCCTTGACGAGAAACTCGAGCAGTTCGGTCATCGACCGGGGCAGACCATCTACTTAGCTGCCGGTGGCTTTGATGCCCTTGGTCCGCAGCAGGGTCGCGACCGTCTCCGACGGCTGGGCGCCGTGCTCGAGCCAGTGCTTTGCGCGCTCCTCGTCGATGTTGATCGTCGAGGGCTCGGTCTGCGGGTTGTACTGGCCGATCGTCTCGATCGTGCGCCCGTCACGCGGCGAGCGTTTGTCGGCGACGACGATGCGCCAGATCGGGTTCTTCTTCGAACCCACGCGTCTAAGTCTGATTCGGACTGCCATAGGGTCGGGCAGATTAGCGTCTGCGGGCCTTTGGGCGCGGTGCGCGCTGTCCCCCGCCGGCCAGATTGGCCATCTGCTGCGGCGTCGGCATCTGCCCGTTGGCCATCGATTTCATCAGCACCCGCATCTGGTCGAACTGTTTGACCAGCTGTTTGACGCTCTGCACCTTGGTCCCCGAGCCGGCGGCGATCCGTTTGCGGCGGGAGCCGTTGATCAGGCCCGGGTTGGCCCGCTCCTGGGGCGTCATCGAGAGGATGATCGCCTGCACCCGGTCGAGCTCGCGCTCGTCGACGTCGGCGTTCTTCAGCTGCTTCATCGCCCCCATCCCGGGGAGCATCCCGATGATCCCGCTCAGCGGCCCCATTTTGCGGACCTGCTTCATCTGCTTGAGGAAGTCGTCCAGCGTGAACTGGTCGCGGCGCATTTTCTCCTGCATCGCCTCGGCTTCGTCCTCGTCGACCTGCTGCTCGGCTTTCTCGATCAGGCTGAGGACGTCGCCCATGCCGAGGATCCGCTGGGCCATGCGGTCGGGGTGGAACTTGTCGAAGTCCTCGATCTTCTCCCCGGTCGAGGCGAAGAGGATCGGCTTGCCGGTCACGGCTTTGACCGAGAGCGCGGCGCCGCCGCGGGCGTCGCCGTCGAGCTTGGTCATCACCACGCCGTCGAACTCGGCCACCTCGGCGAAGGATTCGGCGACCCCGACGGCGTCCTGGCCGGTCATCGCGTCGACGACGAGAAGGACGTCGTGCGGGCGAGTCTTCTTGCGGATCTGCGCCAGCTCGGCCATCAGGTCCTGGTCGATGTGAAGGCGGCCGGCGGTGTCGACGATCAGCACGTCGCGACGCTCGGACTGGGCCTGCTCCAGCGCCCAGGAGGCGATCTCGACCGGGTCGGCGTCGGTCCCGCGCTCGTAGACGTGGGCGCCGGCGCGGCCGCCCATCGTCACCAGCTGCTCGACCGCGGCCGGGCGGTAGACGTCGCAGGCGGCGAGGGCGACGTCCTTGCCTTCCTTCTTGAAGAAATGGGCGAGCTTGGCGCAGGCGGTCGTCTTGCCCGAGCCCTGCAGGCCCGCCATCAGGATCACGGTCGGCCCGCTGGAGGCCATCGCCAGCTCCGAGCCGGTGCCGCCCATCAGCGAGGCGAGCTCCTCATTGACGATCTTCACCACCTGCTGGCCGGGATCGAGGCTCTCCAGCACGTCGGAGCCGAGGCAGCGCTCCTTCAGCGTCTTGGTGAAGGTTTTGACGACTTTGAAGTTGACGTCGGCCTCGAGCAGGGCGAGGCGGATCTCGCGCATCGCCGAGTCGACGTCGGACTCGTTCAGTTTGCCCCGCGAGCGGACGTCGGAGAGGGTCGACTGCAGGCGTTCGGATAGCTGGTCGAACATGTCCGAGCAGCTTACGTGACGTTCGTCTGTTCCTTATCGGTCCCAGGCAACGAAAAGGAACAGACGAATGGGCTACTCCGCGAGGAGGGCGTTGGCGTACTCGGCGGGGTCGAAGGGGCGCAGGTCCTCGAGCGTCTCGCCGACGCCGATCAGCTTGACCGGGATGCCGAGGTCGGAGGCGATCGCCAGGGCGATGCCGCCGCGGGCGGTGCCGTCGAGCTTGGTCAGGACGACGCCGTCGACCTCGACCGCCTCGGAGAAGACTTTTGCCTGGCGCAACCCGTTCTGGCCGGTGGTGGCGTCGATCGAGATCAGCGTCTCGTGCGGGGCCTCGGGGATCTGCTTCTGGATCACCCGGCGGACCTTCGCCAGCTCCTCCATCAGGTTCGACTGGGTGTGGAGCCGGCCGGCGGTGTCGACGATGACCACGTCGGCGCCGCGGGCGCGGGCGGCGTTGATCGCGTCGTAGGCGACGGCGCCGGGGTCGGAGTCCGCTTCGCCGCGGACCAATTCCGCGCCGGCGCGCTCGGCCCAGGTTTCGAGCTGCTCGGCGGCGGCGGCGCGGTAGGTGTCGGCGGCGGCCATCACCACGCTGAGGCCCATCTCCTTGCTCAGGTGCCAGGCGATCTTGCCGATCGTCGTCGTCTTGCCGGTGCCGTTGACGCCGACCATCATCAGCACCGCCGGCTCGGCCGAAAGATCGATCGGCGCCCGCCCGGTCGAGGCGACCTCGGCAAGGATCTCGATCAGCCTGTCCCTGACCGCGACCCCGTCCATCGGCACCGCCCCGGACTCCACCTCCTGCTCCAGCTTCTCCACCACGGCCGCAGTCGTAGGAGCACCGACGTCCGCGAGGATCAGCGCCTCCTCGAGCAACTCCCACGTCTCATCGTCGATCCGGTCAAACAGAGAGGCCGAGATCTCCTCAGTAAGAGCCTGCCGGCTTTTCGAGAGACTCTCCCGCAACCGCTTGAAGACCCCGCGCCGAGCCTCAGGAGCTTCTTCCTCAGCCGTGGCGACAGCCGAAGGGCTCCGCGCCCCCAGATCAACGATCTCCTGCCAGTTAGTAGCCATGGGCGAGAAAGCTACCGGCCTTCTGCGCTCTGTCGCAGGAGGGGGCGGGTACCCCTCTCCAGACACTCAACATCGAGCCATTGGCGAGATGTGTCTGGGGAGGGGTACCCGCCCCCTCCCCCACTAAGCCACAGCAGAAAGCCCCGGGGCTTCGCCCTCGTCCTCTTCGTCCTCGGCCACTTCCCGAGGCAGCTTCCGAGAAACCACCTTCGTCACTCCATCCCCACCCATCGACACCCCGTAAAGCACGTCGGCGGCGTCCATCGTCCGTTTCTGGTGGGTGACGATGACGAACTGGGCGCGGTCGGAGAAGCGCCGGATCAGCTGCAGGAAGCGGTCGATGTTGGCGTCGTCGAGGGCGGCCTCGACCTCGTCGAGGATGTAGAAG